>NZ_KE159653.1:711855-712400 GCF_000403375.2 Paenibacillus barengoltzii G22
TCTGAAATGGTTTGGGTTAATCACTATCCATTTTAACCTACGAGATGTAGCAATTTGGAGGGCTGTCTTTGTTTTACGTTCATCTTAGCTAGATCGGGTGCAAAATAAATACCCGGCCCTGCACCTATGCAGAACCGGGTTATGGCAACCGGATCATGGCGATCCTTGGTCGGCAGATCGCCGTTATTTGATTTTGACCGTGTCAGGGCCTAGCATCTGCTCCATTTCACGGATCAAAGCGGGCGAAGGCTTGATGCTGTAGCGCTCCGTCAAGGCCAAGAGCTTGCCGGTGCTTTCGTAGAACAGCACCGTCGCGATCGGGCCGGGATGCTGCTCCAGCAGCAGCTTGAGCCGCTCCAGCAGCCGCGCGTTCTCCGCCGCGGCTGTGATCTTGATGAAGACGCGCTGCGCCGGCGTCTTCTCCTGCCCGCGCCGCGCGCCCGGCGCGGGCGCGGCTCCCGCCGCCGCGGCCGGTACCGCCGGCCGCGCAGCGGCGCCTGCGCCTGGGGCGCCGGCGGGGCGAAGCCCGCCCGCAGCGCCCGCAG
>NZ_KE159653.1:712450-813110 GCF_000403375.2 Paenibacillus barengoltzii G22
TCGGCCGCGCGAGCCCCCGCGGCCGAACCGCGTGCGCCGCCGGTGCCGCCGGCGGCGCTGGGCCCGCGCCCGCGCGCAAGGCCGCGGCGCAGCCGGGCCAGGCTTTGCTCGCTCAGCGGAGCCACTTCGTCGGCCAGCAGCTTAAAGCCTTCGTCCTGCTGCTGGACGACGCCGCGCAACGCGAGCAAAGCCCCCTTCTCGACGTGGGCGGCCGAGCGCCGCCACACTTCGGGGAACAACACAACCTCGCAGCGCTCGATCTGGTCCTCCAGCTCCATGAACGCCATCGCTTTCCCCTGCTTGGTTGTGATCGTCTTCACGGACACGACCATCCCCGCCACAACGGTGCGGGTGTCGTCCGGGGCTTCGGCCAAATCCATCAGCCGATCGACGCCTTCGCCCTCCAGCAAGGCATCGAAATCGTCCAGCGGATGGCCGGACAAATACAGCCCCAGCAGCTCACGCTCCAAATCCAGCTGCTGGGCCGCCGTAAACTTCGGGACATCCGGGTACTCGATGTCCCAGTTCGGCGATTCCACAAAATCAAACAGCTGGATCTGCAGATCATCCCTCTCCTTGCGCCACTTCAGCGCCGCATCGACCGTCTCGTCCAGCATCGCCAGCAGCTGCGCCCGATGCCCCGGCAAGGAGTCGAACGCTCCGCCTTGGATCAACGACTCGATCACCCGCTTATTGCACGTCCGCAAATCTACCCGCCGGCAAAAATCGAGCAAGCTGTCGAAAGGACGCTCCTTCCGCTCGCGCAAAATACTCTCAATTGCCTGCGTGCCGACATTTTTGATTGCGGCAAGGCCAAAGCGGATGACCCCAAGGGCCGGCGCCTCCTGTCCAGATCCAGCGTGGCCGTCCTTCGCATCGCTCGAAAGGACCGCTTCCGCAGAACCAGCCCCAACCTGCGGGGTAAACAGCACGTTGCTCTCGTTCACGTCCGGCGGCAGCACGACGATCCCCATTCGCCGACATTCTACGATGTACTCCGCCACCTTGCGGTGGCTGCCGGTAACCGCAGTCAGCATCGACGCCATAAACTGCACCGGATAATGCGCCTTCAGGTACGCCGTTTGGAACGCCAGCACGCCATAGGCCGCCGCATGCGCCCGCGCAAAACCGTAATCGGCGAACCGAACGATCATGTCATAAACGACGTTTGCTTCGTCCTCGGTATAGCCCTGCTGTACGCTGCCGCTGACGAAATGCCCGCGCTGCTCGTCGAGCACCTCGCGCTTCTTCTTAGAGACGGCACGGCGCAGCAGGTCCGCTTCACCCAGTGAGAAGCCGGCCATGCGAGAAGCGATCTGCATGATCTGCTCCTGGTAGACGATGATGCCATACGTATCTTTCAAAATCGGCTCCAAATCCGGATGCGGATATTCCACGGAGATTTGCCCGTGCTTGCCAGCGATGTACTTCGGAATAAACTCCATCGGCCCCGGGCGATACAATGCCAGCAGAGAGATGATATCCTCGAACACCGACGGCTTCATCTCTTTCAGCACCCGGCGCATGCCCGTAGACTCCAACTGGAATACGCCGGTCGTCTCCCCGCGCCCCAGCATCTCGTACGTGGCCGGATCGTTGTCCGGAACCAGCCGGAAATCAGGGGCATCCCCCGACTGCTCCCTGATCCAGTTCATGCAGCGCTCGATGATGGATAAGGTGCGAAGGCCCAGGAAGTCCATTTTCAGCAGACCGATCGCTTCCAAGTTTTCCATCGAATATTGCGTTAACGCCGTATGCTCGCTGCCTTCCTGCAGCGGAACGGCATCGGTTAACGGATCGCGCGAGATGACCACCCCGGCGGCGTGGGTCGAGGCGTGCCGCGGCATACCTTCGACTTTCATCGCCATGTCCAGCAGTCGCTTCACCCGCTCAGACCCGTCATACATCGCTTTGAGATCCGGGCTTTCCTTCAACGCGCGCTCAATCGTCATGCCCAGATGGCCGGGAATCAGCTTCGCCACCTTGTCCACTTCGCCAAACGGTACATTCAACGCCCGCCCTACATCGCGGACCGCCGCGCGCGCCGCCATCGTACCAAACGTGATAATTTGCGCGACATGCTCTGCCCCATACTTGTCAACCACATAGGCAATGACTTCATCCCGCCGCTCGTCGCTGAAGTCGATATCGATATCCGGCATCGTCACCCGTTCCGGGTTCAAAAACCGTTCAAACAGCAGATTATATTTGATCGGATCCACATCGGTAATCCGCAGCACGTAGGCTACCAAGCTGCCCGCTGACGAGCCCCGTCCCGGACCAGTGGCGATCCCGTTCCGGTGAGCGAAGGCGATGAAGTCCCACACGATCAGAAAATAATCCGAGAACCCCATGCTGGCGATGATCTCCAGCTCGTACCGCAACCGTTGCTCCAGCTTCTCCCGCTCCGCCGGGTTACGCCAAACATCCAGCTCGCCATAGCGGTCCACCAATCCTTGTTGACATAGCTCTGCCAAGTAACTGCCTGCGGTATGCCCTTCCGGAATCGGTCGATATGCCGGCAAAATATGTCGGTCGAACTCCAACTCCAGCTCACAGGAATCGGCAATTTTCGCGGTATTGGCATACGCCTCCGGCAAGTGAGGGAACAACTGAGCCATTTCCTCCGCGGTTTTCAGATAGAGCTGATTGGTGTGCATTTTGAGCCGGTCCTCGTCATCCACCGTTTTCCCTGTACCTACACAAATGAGCACGTCCTGAACCTCGGCGTCTTCTTTACTTAGATAATGGGCGTCATTGGTGACAACCAGCTCGGCACCGATTTCTCCCGCCAGTTGGACTAGAAGCGGATTCACCTTCTTCTGCTCCGGGATGCCGTGATCCTGAAGCTCCAGGTAGAAATCCTCGCCAAACGCCGCCTGATAACGCAGCGCCGCTTTCTTCGCTTCCTCATAATGACCGCGCAGCAGATGGAACGGAACTTCCCCGCCCAAGCAAGCGCTGAGGCAGACCAGGCCCTCGCGATGCCGCTGCAGCGCATCCCAGTCGATTCGCGGCTTATAGTGGAAGCCTTCGAGATGACCGATCGAGCACAGCTTCATCAGATTGCGGTAGCCGGTTTCATTCTTAGCCAGCAAAATCAAGTGATGGATCGGCTGATCCTGCCGGCTCCCCCGTTCCTTGCGCGAGCCTGCCGTAAAATAGACCTCACAGCCGATAATCGGCTTGATGCCGTGTTTTTTACACAATTTATAAAAAGGAACCGCGCCGTACATGACCCCATGATCCGTCAGCGCCAGCGCCTTCATGCCGGATGCCGCCGCCTTGGCGACGAGATCCTCAAGCCGGGCTGCTCCGTCCAGCAAGCTGTATTCGCTATGTACGTGCAAATGAACAAAGCTGTCCATGCGATCCCTTCCTTTCCATCGATTTATCTCTAATATTTTATCATACATAGGCATTGCCCGCCCATAGAATGGTAGAAAGACCGGACAAACCTCGGAAAGGGGCAAGCGCGCATGAGCACGTTTTTGACCAAAGCGGTCATGGATTTCTTTATCGCCTTCGGAATTGTGGTGGGAGGCGCCATGGTTGGCGGCATTGGCGCAGTCGTATCCCTGCAGCCTCCGACGCAGACGATGCTGGACATTGCCGACCGCATTAAAATATGGGCGCTGGCGGCCGCAGTTGGCGGAACCATCGACCCGATGCGGGTCATTGAAAGCAATTTTTTTGACGGGAACCTGTCTCCGGCCATCAAGCAGATCTTGTACCTGTTGTTCGCCTTTCTTGGGGCGCATATGGGTTCGGAATTGGTGCGCTGGATGTGCGGGGGAGGACGGGGATGAATGAAGGACGACGCGAAACAACCGAAGCTTACGGGCTTTCGCAGGTTTATGCAACTCACCGCCGTGTTTATTCTTGGCATGGTTACCGGCAGTATCGTATATAACGTCATTTATCAGACCAGCTACAATTTGCTGTGGATCCAGAACAAAGACCTGACGATCCAGCTGCATCAAGCCGAAGAGGATATTCGGACGCTCAAAAAATACAACAACCGTTCCACGGTCATCAAAGAGATCAAGGTGCGTGTGGAGGAACGTGATCCGCCGCTCGATTCGCTGGCAGTAAAGGAGGTCACCGAGCAGCTTCATAACGAGCTGGAGGTGTTGCGGGGGCGGAATATTTTTGACATCGACTCGGATGCCAAAATGGCCCGCACGCTGTTGAACCGGAAAATCTATGTCGTTCGTGACAAGGAATACACCATTCAAATCAAGACGATGCTGGTGAGTGACGGGGTACTTCAGGTTTGGGTGGACATGCGGCCCTATATTCGTCTCTAGTAAATCATGCTAAAATAAGAGAGATTTCACTTGAGACAGCAAGTTTTGCAGGAATCGACGTGTGTTGCTGTCCAAGCACGTATCCACTCTATTGATTAAAGGAGTACGGACCTCTTATGATCCAAACGATCCAAACCATTCTTTACGTGATTTTGATCATCAGCTGTGTAGGCTCGGTCTTCTTCAGCTTTAAGTCCCGGCGTTCGCTTGATCCGAAGACGCGGGGAATGGCGGCTGCCAAAATGAACATCTGCATGGGTTTGATGTTGATCGTCCTGGCCCTCATTCAAATGTTCCTGTTTAGCGGTTCGACGCTGCGGGTTGTCATCGGCGCTGTGTTTATGGTGCTGGGGGCGTTTAACATTTTCGCCGGCATCCGTAACCATGGCTTATATGCCCGACGCAAAGAGGGATAACCTTGCGGCCCAAGCCGTCAGGCTATCCCTCTTTGTACTGCAGGATCCTTCGCTTCTCCTGCTCAGGCATGGTCAATGGACTGCAGCGTCATGACCGCCTTCGAGACCAGCGAATCCTGATAGGTTAATATAATCTCCAGTTTGCAAGCCCGGCGGCTCATCTCCAATAACACAGGGGTGATGACCACCGGGTTTTCAATTTGTACCGGGCGAACGAAATAGGTCGTCAGGTTATCGACCACAAAGTCGCCGCCACTGGCGTCTTTGGCCGCACGAAGTCCGGCTTGCGTCATCAGCGAAGTCAAGACCCCATGCGAGATCGTCCCCAAATCGGTGGCCATCTGTGGTGTAATCATTCCGCGGAAGAACAATTTCCCCTCTTCGTCCCGTTCCTCGGCAAACCCGTTCCACATTAAGTGCTCAAACGTTTCGCCCAGCTGCGGCTGATTTCGTACGTCCCGCATCGCTTGCAGCACCTCGCGGCGCGTCACCGACGAGACCAGCTTCCGGTTACGGTCCACGACAGGCAAGAAGTCGATCCCTTCCCAGACCATGATTTGCGCGGCGGAAGCGAGCGAGGTCTGCAGGCCAACGGTGATCGGATGGCGGGTCATGCATTTCTCAATCGGCTGATCGCCGCTTAGCTCTTCGACGTTCTTGCGGCTGACGATCCCGATAACTCGGTTCCACTCGTCCACCACCGGAAAATGCTGATGTCCCGTCTCCAATGACAACTGGTCAAAATCAGAAATGCTGCTGGTCGCCTTCAGCATACTCACCCGCGGCTTGCGGCTGACGATGTCTTCGACCAGCATAATTTTCTTCTTGATCAAACGGTCGAACAACGCCCGGTTAATCATCGATGCGACGGTAAACGTGTCGTGGCGCGAGGAGATGATCGGTAAGGCCAGCTTGTCCGCCAGCGTCTTCACTTCACGACTCGTTCCGAAGCCACCGGTGATCAATACCCCGGCGCCTTGTTCCAAGGCCAGCGAATGGGCATTGTCGCGGTTCCCGATGATCAGCAGGCTGCCAGCGTCGATGTATCTGGCCATGGCATCGATTTTCATCGCGCCAATGACATATTTGTTCAGCGTTTTGTTGAGTCCTTCTCCGCCGCCCAGCACATGGCCTTCGACGATTTCCACCACATCGCCAAAGGTCAGCTGATCCGAGATGTTGCGCGGCTTCTTCTCCACGCGAACGGTGCCGATCCGTTCCTTCGTGATCACGATCCCGAGATTTTCCGCTTCTTTCACCGCCCGGTAGGCGGTGCCTTCACTTACCCCCAGCGCTTTGGCCAGCTTGCGCACGGAGATTTTCGTTCCAATCTTAAGTCCTTCGATATGTTGGAGTAGCTGTTCGTGCTTTGTTACGCTTTCTTCCGGTCCCTCCAACTGTTATACCCCCCTGCCCGAATCTGTACTATTCTGTATTCATTATACACATTCAGGCGTAGGTCATCCAGAAGGCGGCAAGAACGATAACAGAATAGACAATTTCCAGCATGCCGGACTGCTTGGCGGTAATCCCCGTTCTCGGGAACCAGGCCGCTCTGGCCAGCAGGATCAATGCGGCAATCCACAGCGCCGGTTGGAGCTGCCATACGGCCAAGGCCAACAGCAGAACATGGTAGGCTACGGAGTAAACATAGAATCGCTTATTATTCCGTTCGCGAATGATGGTTTTCACGTAAAAAGCAGTGCCTACAAAATACAACGTGCTGATCAGGAACAGTTCCGTGGCGAGCCTAAAATCGGTACCTCCTCCAAGCTGATACGAGATAAACACCATTAAGCTGAACTGCACAATTGCCGCAATGTCGTTCAATAATGCACGTTCACGCTTTTGCTTGGCATAGATGGCATTCACCACAAACAGCGGCACGAACAGCAGAGCCAATTTCAGCACCTCGGGCCGAAGCAGGATTAATGCGAGCGCCGCAGGGACCAACAGCGCACCATAGAACAGCAAAGGCTTGCGGTATCGGTCGGCTTTGACCTTGGTCTTGGCTGTTCCCATCCGAATCCATTGCAGCAAAGGAAACATAAACAGATAAATAAGCAGCCAGCACACAAACAACAAACTGTGGATCGCCCCGGGGGTAGAGGCGAGCATGCCAAACAGAAACGGAACGATCAGCATAGCCCAGGCACCATGTTGATTCGGGATGTAATCACGGACGCGCATGTTATCAGTTCCTCCTTCTCATCGTGAGCCGTCAACTTCAAATTACGCACATTATAATCGCTGGGCATCAGCACCTAAGTGACAGAAATCACTTGATTCATGGCAGCTTCCGGACAAATCCGCCGAGAAATTTTTGGCGGGTTCTCATCTTGTGATTGATATCACAATCCCGCCTCGGTCCGTTGCTATAATGGGGGCGAATCGCAAATTTTAAACATTTAGGAGGACTTCCCATGAGTCAATTCAAAGCTACTGTCAACGCCACCGAATATCCGCCCCAGCTCAAGCATAAGACCATTTTCGCAACCTTTAATTCTCTGGAGCCGGGGGAAGCGATGCTGCTGATTAATGACCATGACCCGGTACCGCTCCGTTTTCAGTTCGAGGCCATGCATCCCGGCGGCTTTACTTGGGAGTACATTGAGCAAGGACCGGAGATGTTCCAGGTGAAAATCGGCAAAAACTAAACGGGGGGAATGCCCTATGGCAACAATTACGGTTGTCGATGAGAAAACGATTCAGATCGCCGTCGAGCTTGAGGATGCGCTAAGGATGATCGAGGAAGCCGAAAGCAATCTGGAACGCTATGCCAGTGAGATCCTCACCATCGCCGAAAAAATGCCGGAGTTTCAATATACCTATTTCTGTTTCTATGCCTACGACACCTCCGCTTTGTTTGAAAAAATGCTGGGGATCGATCCCAAGCAGTATTTGTCCTTCTCGCTGGATGCGCCGGATTCGTTTTTCTATACGCTGTACGGCGGCATGAAGGGACTTAGCGGCGCAGCTCGGCTCTGCCAAGCGTTTGCCGCAGAACGGACGGACCTGGAGGTGAATCTATAATGGCCAACCAAATCGTTGAACTCGACGTTCGGCCGATTCTTCGCCGCGGCGAGGAGCCGTTCAGCGTCATCATGGACACCGTTGGGAAGCTGCAGGAAGGCGACAGCTTGGTTCTGCACGCCACAATGAAGCCGGTCCCGCTTCTGAAGGTGCTTGAAGGTAAGGGCTACCGTCATGAATGCGAGCAGCTGGCAGAAGATCATTGGAAGGTGACATTTGAACCGATGCAAGCTTAAGTTTTTGCAGAACAAGAAAAGGAGGCCGCTCGGCCTCCTTATTATTTTTGTTGTTGTGAAAATCCTCGTGGAATATATGCGCAATACGGATCGCTCTCCAAATAATCGCCGGTAACCGCATAAGCCCTCGCTCTTGAACCTCTGCACAGCACCTTAAATTCGCAGACGCCGCATTTTCCCTTCAGCAAGGATTTGTCCCTCAGCTCCCGAAGGATCGGTGAGTTCCGATAAATATCCACCAATGAAGCGTTCCGGACATTCCCGCAGCTAACAGGCAGGAACCCGCTTGGATACACCTCGCCAATGTGACTAATGAAGACGAACCCGTCTCCGTCATTTACACCTTTCGGCGAGCGGCCGAGCAGATCTTTACGTTTGGGCGCTGCCTCTCTGCTTCCTCCGGCCAAGGCGTCCCACGAATTATGACTGGGATCACTCCACAAGCGAATCTCCCGCGATAAAATAGTCAAAATTCCACCGGGAGGTCTGACCTAATGAGAAACATCCAAGAATCCAAGTTAACCTCCGCCCGAAGCGGAGCGGAGCTGTTAATCGATTGCCTGCTTGCGGAACAGGTCGATACGATCTTCGGATACCCGGGCGGGGCAGTGATTCCTATTTACGATGCGCTGTACGATTGCCGAGAGATCCGGCATATTCTGACCCGGCATGAGCAGGCAGCCGTACACGCGGCGGACGGCTACGCCCGTGTGACGGGGAAGGCGGGGGTTGCGCTCGTCACCTCCGGACCAGACGCAACCAATGCGGTCACAGGGATCGCCAACGCCTACATGGACTCGGTCCCGATGGTCGTGCTGACCGGTCAGGTGTCGACTGATCTGATCGGTCGGGACAGCTTCCAGGAGGTCAACATTTTTGGCATGACGATGGACGTGACCAAGCATAATTATTCCGTGATGGATATCCGCGAGTTGCCTAGAATCATCAAAGAGGCTTTTCATCTCGCTGTTACGGGACGACCGGGGCCGGTCCTGATCGATCTGCCCAAGAACATCATGACCGCTCAAACCAACTTGAGTCCGGCTGCCGAAATCCACATCCGCGGTTACGTGCCTTCAACCCAGATCGATGAGGAGGCCGTACGGCTGATTGCGAGCAAGATCGAAAGCTCCGAGCGCCCGGTGCTCGTTGTCGGGGGCGGCGCCGTGGCATCCGGTGCGGCCGAGCCGCTGTTCCAGCTTGTAGAAACCGCGCAAATTCCGGTTGCGACTACGCTGATGGGCATCGGAGCCTTCCCTGCCCGCCATCCGCTCTATCTCGGGATGCTCGGGATGCATGGCACGTATGCCGCCAACCGGGCGGTGCATCACGCCGATCTGCTGATATGTCTAGGAACGCGGCTCAACGACCGACTTTCCGGCAAGGCTAAGTCGTTCGCTCCCCATGCCTGGAAGATCCATGTGGACATTGATGATGCTGAGCTGGACAAGAACATTCTTGTTGATCTGGGGCTGTGCGGAGATATCGGGGACCTGCTGCGGAAGTTAAATGCGTGCGCGATCCCGCCCAAGTCGACCCGCTGGGCTGAGGAGACGGCCGGATGGCAGCGAAAGGTGCCGCATTATAACGAGTCGGTGGCTCCAGGATCGCTGAATCCGCAGGAGGTCATTCGGCTGATCGACAAGCATACCCAAGGCCATGCTGTGGTGGCAACCGATGTAGGTCAGCATCAAATCTGGACCGCCCATCACTACCAGTTCTCCCGGCCCCGTTCTTTCCTGACCTCCGGTGGACTTGGAACCATGGGCTTTGGCTTCCCCGCCGCCATCGGTGCCGCCATCGCGTTGGAAGGTCCGTCCGCTCCGCCGATTGTCTGCATCACCGGGGACGGCAGCTTCCAAATGAACCTGCAGGAGATGATGACAGCCGTGGATTACGGCTTACCGATCAAAATCGCCATCCTGAACAATGGTTATTTGGGGATGGTGCGGCAATGGCAACAGCTGTTCTATGAACGGCGCTACTCCTCCGTCCACCTCACTTCGCCGGATTTTGTAGCGTTTGCCGGCGCCTACGGAGTACCCGGGCTGCGGGCGCAAACGCCGGAGGAAGCCGATGCCGTGATCCGGCAGGCGCTAACGCACCCCGGCCCCGTTCTGATGGAATTTAACGTACGGGAGGAGCAAAACGTCTACCCGATGGTCCCGCCTGGAGCCAGCAACGATCAAATGCTGACCGGCGAAGACGAGAAGTAGTACCGCGTATTCAGCGAGCTTAGACGAAAAAAAGACGGTTCCGGAAGATCATCAACCTTCCAGAACCGCCCCTGTCCATTTTGGGCACAGGCTTATGCTTGTTCACCGTGTTTTCCGTCCGCGCCCCATTGGAGCTCCCATTCCCGGTATTTCTCCCGCCGGATTCGGTCCAGCTCCCGCTGCTTCTCTTCATTGACTCCAAGAAGAAAATGGAGGTGAGCCCCGATGACGAGGAAGGCAAACCCTGCCCACACTGCGCCAAACACCGAAACCCAGCCGGCTCCAGGCTCAAACGAAATCATCGGCAAGGCATAAACGAGCATCGCTAATGCCAGAATCAGATAAACGGCATGCTTCCATTTGCTTGGTTTTTTTACGACTTTCATCCTCTGCAGCTCCTTTATTTTCATAGATTACGAGAACCGTTGATTAGGTCTTCCCCTTGTCTCTTCTATCTCTATGAACGGGGCTGCAGAAATATGATAGAAACTTGTGAATCCAAGAATGCGGTCGTCTAAAGCGCGAAGTTAGATCCCCGCTCCGTACAGATGGGCCAGGCTGTCCGTAATAATCTTGTTGACGTCCTGAATGATCACACTAAGGCGGCGTTCAGCATCAAACAGGCGACGGATATTCAAGTTCAGACTCAGCACCTCGAACTGCTTCTCCATTTGCTCCATTTCCTCTTGCGTCGGCATCTCTCCGGTCATCATCCGCTGCTGAACTTCATTTTGGCGAATCCGGAAATCGTCCAGCATCCGTTTACTTTCAGGATCGGCCTCCACTAGCTTCATTGCTGCTGTAATTTCGGCTACCTCCTGGCTGTCCTTCAAGGCTGCCGCCAGTTCATGTGCTTTGTCGTAAATGTTCATTAAATTAAACCTCCAAATTTGTTTTAGTGGGATCCAAGCGGGCGTAAGGCGGGCTTGTCCCTTGCTTGCTGGTGCATGAAAATTGCTTGACTTCGGATTGCTGGCAACTTACTTGTTTGCTTGTACTAACTTACTTACTCACTTTTCTGCAAACTTGCTTGCTAACTTGCCTTACTTGCTGACTTGCTAACTTTCTTTCCCACTCTAACGCTGATCAGGAACCTTATTTGCTTCAAAAACAAGGAATCCAAATTCTAACGCTGATCACAAAGCTTATCGACCCGAAAACATCGCTGTTTAGCGCAAATTACGAGAAATAAGCTCTGTGGCAAGCGTTAGAATTTCATCTCCCTCTTTTCGGCACCAATAGCGCTCCTCACAAGCGTTAGAAGAAGTTGCTCGGCCTGGCTCACCCTTGCTCATAAGCGCTAGAGCAACCTGCTTCACTCTAACGCTGATCAGGAACCTTATTTGCTTCAAAAACAAGGAATCCAAATTCTAACGCTGATCACAAAGCTTATCGACCCGAAAACATCGCTGTTTAGCGCAAATTACGAGAAATAAGCTCTGTGGCAAGCGTTAGAATTTCATCTCCCTCTTTTCGGCACCAATAGCGCTCCTCACAAGCGTTAGAAGAAGTTGCTCGGCCTGGCTCACCCTTGCTCATAAGCGCTAGAGCAACCTGCTTCACTCTAACGCTGATCAGGAACCTTATTTGCTTCAAAAACAAGGAATCCAAATTCTAACGCTGATCACAAAGCTTATCGACCCGAAAACATCGCTGTTTAGCGCAAATTACGAGAAATAAGCTCTGTGGCAAGCGTTAGAATTTCATTTCCCTCTTTTCGGCGCCAATAGCGCTCCTCACAAGCGTTAGAAGAAGTACCGCGAGGACTCATGGCCCGCGACAGCAGACAACTGACAACCGTCAGACCCTACACCGACAACCGACAACCGACAGCCGCTAGCCATCAGCCTACCCCGCCCAATAGCAGCAACAACGACTGCAACAAGCCGATGATCCCGCCAAGTACCACGCCAAGCCAAGTAATGGCGCGAAACTCCTTGCCGGAGACGCTGAGGATAACCTCCTCCAGCCGTTCGATCGGGAATCTCGACACCTGTTCCTCGACGAGACCCGGCAAATCCACGGCCTGCATCGCCGCCGGAATGCCTTTGGCAATCAGGCGCAGCGTTCGCTCGGTCAGCACCGGAATGAAGCCCAGCACCGACGCTTTCCACGGCTCGATCAACGAGCGAACCGGCCGGTTCTCCGCTTGCTCGAGCCAACGCTCCAGCGGCAGCTGCTCAAGCTTGCCGTTCAGCCAGCCTAGCGCCTCTTCGCCGGTTAAGAGCGCCAGCAGCTCCGCCACCGGCTTCTCGCCATACAGCTCCAGCCGCGTCTCGATCGCGTGGGCGGTTTTGTTTAAAGCGTCCTCGCCCCGCAGCGTCTGAACGAGCGCTGGGGTCATTTTTTGCACCAGCTTGTCCTCATCCACAAAGATCGCGGCCATCGTGCCCAGGAATCCGCCGGCTCGGTCCATCAGCCCTGCCGCCATTTTCGACAGCATACGCTGGCCGCTCGCCGACAGCAGTTCCTCCTCCACGACACCCAATAGCGCGCTGGCCAGCGCGGCGCTCCAGGCTTTGCGGTTCTCCTCGGACCAACCGGGAACAAGCCGCTTCACCGGCAGGCTGCTAAGGTCCGCCTGCTCCCATAAGCGCGTCAGACTCCGCATCGCCGTAGCCCTTGCCCCTGCCGTAAGCTTAGACTTCAGTGCTTCGAACTCCTCCTCGCTCCACACCCGGAGTGCCGCTTTCCGAAGCGTTAACTCGCTGGAACTGATGCGTTCCACGAAGCCGCGCAACGTGTCCTCCGCTTTATTCCGGAACGCCGGACGCAACACCGTTTCCTGCAGTCCTTCGGCCGTTACCAAATACTCAGCTACCACCTGCCCCAGTGATGCGGCGATATCGTCACGGCGTTTTGGGATTAGTCCCGGCGTAAAGGGAACATGAAATTTGCCGATATGTATAGGTTTGCGCGGATGAAACAACATTTTAATTGCAAAATGGTTGGTTACGCCGCCGACAAAAGCAGCCACTGCAACGCTTACCAACACGTAAAGCCAATCGGGCACCCTCTCTTCCTCCTTCTTTCTCTTAGGCTGCTGCCCTAACTATCTTCCGCGATATCCGTCCTCGGCCCGCGCCCGGCAAGGAGTAGAACGCTTCATTCCTTCGCCCGGATGCCGCCGAAAACGGGCATAGGTTAATCACCAAGGATTCTATGTCCTCATATGATGCATTACATGCATTTTACGCAGATGATCTTTACTTGCATCCAAGACTCTAGCTTAGCTTGGAAGGAGATCCGCATTCATGCCCTCCAAAAAAATTACGGTACAAATCATGAGTCCGGGCATTCTTGAAGACGACATGATCGTGCTCGGAGACATGCTGATCAAACAATGGAAAATCCCAACGCATCTTCCGCTTCTACTCACTTTCGGATCATTTCGGCACCGCGTGAAGGTCATCCCCTTATCCAGATCCGATGGAGTTCGGATGAGCTCGGGTCTGGCCAGAAAAATGGGCATCCAACCGCGGTCGCCGCTGCGACTCATCTATCGGCCGCAATCCTCGACCCTTCAACTGGGTCCGCTGTTAGGAGTTCTGCTCAGTCAGGATTTCCCCGGGAATCCGGAACGGCCGTTTGGCCAAATGACCTTGTTCTGCAGAGAGCTCGTGAACGCTTGCTCGCGCCAAGGGGTATTCGTTTATTTCTTTACCCCCAATCATATCGGCAACAGCGCAAGCCAGGTCTCGGGCTGGGTCTATGGCAACGGGTGGAAGCAAACCCAGCTGCCCGCCGCAGATGTATTCTACAACCGGCTGAATTCGCGGAAATTGGAGAACAAACCTAGCGTACAGCATTTTATGAAAGAAGTAAAATCCCGCTACGGGAGCCATTTTTTTAACGAGAAATATCTCGACAAAACCGAAGTGTTCGACGCGCTTAGCCGAGATGCCTCCGTGCAGCGTTATTTGCCGGAATCGCATCTGTTTCGCAACTACGCGATGCTGAAAGCGATGTGCAGCAAATATCCCGTCGTCTTCCTGAAACCAATCAAGGGAAGCTTGGGCAAAGGCATCATCCGGATCTCGCGGCTTGAAGGCGGGGCCTTCCAGACCCTATCGACTCAGGTTGGAGGCGCACGGCGCCAAGTTTATCCGAGCCTTGCGAAGCTGTTCAACGCATTGTCCGGCAAAATGAAAACAACTCGCTACCAAATCCAGCAAGGGCTGAACTTGATTGAGGTGGATCACCGGCCAGTTGATTTTCGGGCGTTGGTTCAGAAGAACCTGTACGGCAAATGGAATACGACGTCCATCGTGGCCCGGATCGCCGGCAACCATCATTTTGTGTCCAATCTGGCTCGCGGCGGCTCGCTGAGCAAGGTGAAGGACGCGATTGCCCGAAGCTCGCTGCCAGCGGGAATCAAGAGCAAGCTCGCCTTAAAGCTGAAGAAGGCTGCCTTGGATATCGCCCAGAGCGTCGATGCACAAATCCCGGCTCATTTCGGGGAGTTCGGGATTGATTTGGCGGTGGAAACGAGCGGGCGAGTGTGGCTGTTGGAGGTCAACTCCAAGCCGTCCAAGAACGACAATACCCCGATCGGCGAAGGGAAGATCCGCCCATCGGTCAAGCAAGTGATCGAATATACCCGATATTTGTCCGGCTTTTAGAGGTTGCCCCTGGAGGGCCTCTTGGAAGGAGGGAATCTGCCATGTACAAAACACCACAAGGAAACGTCGGCATCCTGGTCTCCGAAAGCAGCGGACCGCTCCCTTTCGCGGAAGTTGCGTTCTGCCGCAGATTATGCATCATCGGGGCAAGGCATGGGCTTCACGTGTATGTCTTCTGCCTGAGCTGGATCGCATCGGGGAACGCTGCCGGCATTCCCGCCTATACCTTCGAACGCGGAACCTGGATTCGCAAATGGTGCCCCCGGCCGGACATCATTTACGATCGCTGCCTGGTCCATGACCGCAAGCAGCAGCTGCGCAAGCACCGTTTGCTCGAACGGCTGGCGAATGAGCATCCCTTCGTTTATTTGGCCCGGGGCCTTGCGGGAAAATGGGCGGTATACCAAGCTCTGCTGGAATGCCCGGAGGTTGCCGAACATTTACCAGAAACGGCGCTGTACCAAGGGCGGGCTCAGCTGGACCAATGGCTGCAGGCCCATGACGGGGAAGCCTTCCTGAAGCCGCGGAACGGCACGCACGGCAAACGGACGCTATACGTTAAATGGCATCTGCCGCGTGATGAAGTCAGGGTTGTCGGTCGCAGCGGGCGGAATACGATCTTTCGGCGTCGCTTTTCCACCAAGCAAGCAGGGCTGGTTTGGATTGACCGCTTTACCGGGAGACAGCCGTTCCTGGTTCAGCCGTATTTGCAGTTGAACAGCTCGGACGGCGAACCCTTTGATGTCCGCGTCCTCATGCAGAAAGACGCCAAAGGCGAGTGGAGCTTGACGGGGATGGCGGTCCGCGCGGGCCGTAAAGATTCACTCACCTCCAACTTGCATGGAGGCGGTACCGCCCATCGGGCACTGCCTTATCTCATTCGCGAACTCGGGAAGTCTGAAGGCAAAGCCGCTGAAGCCGCAATCCGCAAACTGTCACTCTTGATTCCGGCCTATCTGGAGACCCGTTTCGGCAGGCTGGCGGAGCTGGGCCTTGATTTCGGCGTTGACCGCCAAGGCCGTGTATGGGTGCTGGAGGTCAACTCCAAACCGGGGCGCTCCTCGTTCTTTCGGATCGGCGATCCGGAAACCGCCAGAAGGTCGCTGGAAAATCCGATAGGCTATGCCCGCTATTTACTGCTGAGCAAACCCTGATCACTTTTAGGAGGATAAAATCCATGAGTTTGACTTTTTGCAACGTCCATTTCACGCAAGCCCCCGACCGGGTGGTTTACGTGTCAGGGGCTCTTATGAAGAATCTGAAGCTATCCGGAAGAAAGTCGGTTCATCTGAGACTCGGGGGGGAACGGGTCCCCGCCGCCATTAAACGGATTAATAAAGCGGGAAACCACTTGTACCTTGCCAGCGGCGTTCGCAGAGGCATTAAAATCCCCAAACCCGGCGGCGTCTACCTCCGCAGCCAGCAAGAGGGAGAAGTGCAGATCGGCCCGCTCATCGGCGTGCTGTCCGACGGACCCACGTCCTCACCAACGAACCCTTTTGGCTCGCGCACCGCATTCATCAAGCAACTCCTTCGGCAGGGAAGCCGAGTTTCCTATATCTTTGCGTTCACCCCGCGGGATATCCATTGGGAAGACGAAACGGTGAACGGCTATTTTCTGAACGAAGCGGGGCGGTTCGTGCGGAAGCGGGTACCGCTGCCTGACGTGGTTTATAACCGTCTCCCCAGCCGCCGAGCCGAAACAACCAGCTCAATCAGTCAGCTTCGGGAACGGTTCGTCCGCCGGAGGATCCCTTTCTTTAACTGGAGTTTTTTTAATAAATCCGATATTTACCGTCTGCTGGAAAAAGACCCCACAGTGGGCCGCTACGTTCCGGAATCGATCATGAGTCCGACGCCGGAGCAAATCAAGGAGATGCTGGATCGGCACTCTCTGGTCTACTATAAGCCGAACAGCGGCAGCCTGGGCAACGGGATCTATCGTTTATCCTATATTCCGAGAAGCGGTTATTATGCCAGGTATCGGAAAAACGGACGGAACGCCTTGCTGCGCTTCTCTTCCTTCAACAGCCTGATGCGTACGCTGCAAGCCAGACACGGTCGGGCGCTCCGCGGATACGTGGCCCAGCAGGGGATTCGTCTCATCGAAATCGACAACTGCCCGATCGATTTCCGCTTCCACATGCATAAGAACGGGAAGAACCAATGGGTTGTCGTGGGGATCGGTGCGAAAAAAGCCGGCAAAGGCAGCGTCACCACGCACTTGAAGAACGGCGGCTCCCTGCTTACGCCAGAGCAGGCGCTTTCCCGCGCATTTGGCTCGCGTGCCGATGAAGTGCTGCGGAACGCGAAATCCGTTGCGATCACGTTAGCTGAAGCGATTGAATCCCATCAACAGCATCTGATCGGCGAGATCGGATTTGATATCGGGATCGACCGGGATGAGAAGATTTGGATGTTCGAAGCCAACGCCAAGCCAGGCCGTTCGATCTTTAAGCACCCTTCGCTTCGGGCTGAAGGGAAGGCATCGGTCGATCACATCCTGGATCATTGCCTCTATTTGAGCAAATTCCGGAGGAGAGATGGCTCATGATCAATCCAGTATTGAGCGAGAAGAAGCCCGTTGTCGCCGTACTGACCGTGGATGATAACGTCCGAATGTTCCGCGGGAATCGCAGCAACTTCAGAGATCTCGTCAAAACCGGGCAAGAGCTGGATTGTCCCGTGTATGTTCTGACAGCCAAAGACTTGAAGCTTAGCGCCAAACGCGTTCAAGGATACTTGTTCCACCCGGAGGAGAAGACGTGGAAGAAACATTGGTTCCCCTTGCCCGACGTCATCTACAACCGCATTCCCCTCCGGGAGGATGAGAAGAAGCCGGAGGTACGACGCAAAATCGATGAGGTCATCCAACATGAATCGATTCATCTATTTAATCCTTTTTTCTTCAACAAACGACGGCTCTTCGAATGGCTGAAGAAAGGACGGGCGACTAAAACGCTGGTGCCGGACACGAAAAAAATGTTAGGGCCCAAAACGCTAACCACGATGCTGGAGAAATACGGCTCCCTGTACCTTAAACCGGAAAGCGGCAAAGCCGGAAAAGGCATTATGCTGCTGCGGCTGGATGTAAATCATCCGAGACCATACCGGCTGACGATCCAAGGGAAGAAGCGCCGAAACATCATTTATCGAACCGCTAAGCTGCCCTTGCTGTGGAAAAGAATTAAAAAGGAGGCTGGCGCAACGCCCTACATCATGCAGGAGGGCATCGAGCTGACCTCCTATCACGGCCGCCACTTCGACATGCGCGTGCTCGTGCAAAAGAACGGCAAAGGCATTTGGATGGTGACCGGGATCGGCGCCCGTCTGGCCGGACCGAAACGGATTACAACCCATGTTCCGCAAGGCGGCAGCATTGAAGACCCGGAGAAGATGCTTCTCCCCGCCTTCGGGTCCGATATGACGACACTGCTCCTCAGCCGGATTAAGTCCAGCGCCCTCTTGATCGCCAAGCAAATCGAGAAGGAATCGGGCTTCCTGCTTGGGGAGATGTCCATGGATCTTGGGGTGGACACCGACGGACGCCTGTGGTTTTTCGAAGCGAACGCTAAGCCGATGAAGTTCGATGAGCCGCATATTCGCAAGAAATCGCTGGAGCGGATTTTTCAATACAGCCAATATTTATACCGCCAACCGAAACACAAACCTTGAAACGAACGAATATCAACACGAAAGGAGGACGGTCGTGATGGAGATCCGAGCCGTGACCGTGGACGATGAGACTCCTTGGGAGCTGCAGCACAGCGAAATCTTAGCTTTCATTCGTAAATATAACTCCGGCCGCGTTCCGCCCACCGTCCTTCGGAATCTGCTCCGGTTGACGCCAAGCGACTTACTGCAGCCGGGGGGCTCCATGTTCGTTGCCCGCATCCGGGCGGAGGATGGAGAGCGGCTGGCCGGCGTCTCTTGCGTCATGGATTACGGCCGCACCCTGTGCGTTGTCGTTGTCCATCCCCTGTACCGCGGCTGTGGGCTCGGCGCAGGGCTGCTTCAAGCCCAGCAGACTCGGCTTAAGCAGCTTAGCTGCCAGGTGGCGTTAAATCAGATTCAGAGCTTGCGCCTGTGTTTTCGTGCAGGGATGTACGCTTCGGGCCTGACCCGGGATCCAAACGGGAAACCGCTGCTTTTGCTGGAGACCCGGCCCGTTTCCCCAACGCCTGCAGCGTCGGTCTCCCATACCAGCAAAGAAGGTGATATCGTTGTCACAACCCGTCCTGGGCATCCTAACCTTGTACCTCAATGACAAGAAGCTGCTGGAGGAACGCCATATCTACCAGCGCATGATCACAGAGGGAAAAAAAATGGGCCTGGACATTTTCGTGTTCACCCCAATGGACGTGAATGACCAGAAAAAGCAGATTCTCGCCCTCGAGTATGACCCCAAGGGCAAGAGATGGTTTCGCAAATGGCGCAGCTTCCCCGACCTAATCTTCGATCGCTGCCGAATCCAGCGCAGCAAGCGGTTCGAGCAATTGCTGAAGTTCCGGGCGCGTTATCGTCATCTGACTTTCCTTAACCGGCCGCTGCGCAATAAATGGACGATATATCAAACATTGTCTCGCAAAAGCCGATTCCGATCCAACCTCCCGGAGACGGTATTATTTCAGAGCAGCAGCGATGTGTTTCACCTGCTCAAAAAGTATTCCACCGTCTATGTCAAGCCGATTAACGGCACAGGGGGCCGCGGCATCCTGCGCGTAGAACGCCTGGACAGCGATCACTTCCTGATCCAAGGGCGGAGACAGAACCGCAGGATCATCGCTCCGCAAAAAATCCATAAATCCCGGCTGGGTACGTTCCTGCTAAGCTGGAAAGGAAGCGGACGCTTCATCGCCCAGCAAGGGATCCAGATTAAGCTGCCCAACGGCCGCGTACACGACTATCGGATGCTGGTACAGAAGAACGGTGAAGGAGAGTGGGAAGTGACTGGCTGCGCTGCCAGGGTCGGTCCTCCCCGCAGTGTCACGTCCAATCTTCACGGCGGTGGTCATGCCGTAGCGATGAATACGCTGCTAAAGCAGTGGATCTCAAATGAAGAACGGCGGCAGGAAGTGCGCCGGGCGGCGGAGAAGCTCAGTCTGGAGGTCGCCGCCTACCTGGAGAATACGTTTGGGGCGTTGTGTGAGCTGGCGCTGGACTTGGCCATCAACCGCCACGGACAGATCTACCTGCTTGAGGTGAATCCCAAGCCTGCCCGCGAAGTGTTCCATCAATCGGGTGACTCCCAAGCGTACCGCGCAGCGATCGTCAGGCCGCTGGAGTATGCGTTATGGTTGCATAAACAGAAAGCCGCTTCCCCCTCCAATTAGGAGGGCAGCGGCTTTTGTTATGCTCCATGGGAGGTTTGGCTATTTCACTTCCTCCGCCTGCTCATACAACGAGATCAATTCATCGAAAGTGTGAATCCGCACGTCGGAGCCGGCCAGCTCCCGATCATCTCCGAAGCCGGCATAAGCGCAGCCGATTGCAACGAGTCCGTTCCGTTTGCCCGCTTCAACGTCCGAGGAACGATCCCCAACCATCCATGCGCGGGTGATGCCGTGCTGATCCAGAAGCAGCTTCACGAGATCGACTTTCGTTGCCGTTTGGAACTCCCCTGCGCTATAGAGTCCTTCAAACAGCGAAGCAATTCCATGCGCCTTGGCCACGCCCTTGACATAATGCTCCAACCCATTGCTGGCCACGAACAGCCGCACACCTCTGGCACTAAGCTCCCGCAGCGTTTCCGCCACCTGGGGATACAGCTCGGTCGCCAGCTGTTGCAGACCTTCCAGTTCATATTCCAGCAGCAGATCATCGGCCCGGCGGTGCACCTGCTCATCATGGTCCGGAATGACTCGACGCCAAATGTCCGGCAACAGCATCCCCAAGCAGCTAAGGATCAGCTCTTCCGGCGGTGTATCCCCGGTATACAGACCTTCTTTACGCAATTGATCAAACACCTTATGAAAAACTGGGACGAGCAAGGTTTCCGTTTTGAACAACGTCCCGTCCATGTCAAAAATCATCGCTTCCGGCTTAGAAAGTTTGACAGCCTGTCTCTCCATCTCCACATTCCTTCCGTATGTATGATATAGCCTCATGATATGTCAATCGGCATTCCTTGTAAACCGAACCCTTATCCTGATTTCTCCTGAGTTCTTAGGCGTCTCTTGATCTCGGCCCCAAGCAGCAACAGAATCGGGAAGATCACCTGAAACGGAAATGCGTAGAAAGCATAGGTCTTCATGGCAAAATTCCACATTTCCATAATGTCGTCATATAACGAGTAGGCAAAATACGTCGTTAAGAGCCCTAATTGGAGAACCACACTCCGGTATGTCTGTAGGTTAAACAGCTTGGCGATCCCTTGACTTGCCGCAAGCAAGCATACGCTGACCTTCATAAAAACACAAATGACGAATACGATGGACACCGTGCCTTCGATCCGTTGAATAAACGAGCCGACATTGATCCGACCTACCGCAGCATAAGAGGGGAAGGACGCGTTGCTCATCGTGTAGGTCCCTAATACGCAAATGTTACGAAACGTAATAAACACAACCAGTGCCCCGCTAATGAGCAAGCCATACAAAAAGATCCGAACAAACGATTTTCCATCCTTTACATTGGAAAATATCCCGGTTAACAATACCGTTTCGGCAAAAGGAAACGAAAAGGCAGAAAACGCGCCTTTCCAAATCGGCATCCAGCCATGGTCCATTATTGGAAAAATATTTTCCACCTCAATTCGTCCGATCGTCAGCAACAACACGAAAATCACCGTAGCTATACAGATGTTAAATAACAGCCTTGCGCTTCGCCCCATGGTTTCAATGCCTTTGATCACGGCGAAGATGCACAGCAAGGCAACGAGCAGCATCGGGACGAGCATCGGCGTTTCCGGCATCGCTTCAGATTCCATAAATTCGCCGTAATTCCGAAGTACGAGCGCCGCCAAATGGAGAGCATACCAAACGTAGATCAGGATCAACACTCGCCCAGCCCACTTCCCGAATACCTGTAAGCAGATGTCGAACAAATTTTGCCCAGGATAAAGGGCGAGCAAACGCGCATAGATCAACACGAGTGGTACGGTTAGGATAATGCCGATCAGGATGGCGAGCCAGGCATCATTAAGTGCATTACTCGCAGCCCCCATAATCATCGTGCTGCCCATGACATATAGCATCAGAATCGCCCGAGCTTCACCTCCGCTGATCCTTTCATTGCTCATCGCAAGTACACCTCCGTATTACAAATCAAGTAGCAAACTCACCATGCGTTCAATTAACGGTGAAGGACTCGGCAGCCGCTCACCGGTGGACACCACCAATGCCGCTGCGAACGACAATAACCCAAGTACGCAGCTAAAGATAAAATCCTTCTTGGGGGCGGTTCTATAAGTCTGAACTTGATCCAACAATACGATAACGGCGTATAAGAGAATCGTAAGCAGGATCATCGAATCTCTTCCTCCATTTTCAGCGAATGTTTGGTGGATGCCGTGCCTTTGATGAGCACGTCCGCTTGTACCGTCACCTTTAATCTGGAAAAATGCTCGTCCCAGTCCGGCTCTAACCTTTTCCACAATTTTGGGAACTTCTTATGAATCTGATTGCCAAATCCGAAGATATCTTGTTGATACTGTTTTTGGGCGATCTGAATGACTTTCTCCATTTCTTTGACCATCTTCTCTTCCATCCGCTGTTCCAACTCTACCCGCCCTTTAGCCGATAGAAAATCGACCATGTTCTCTTGCGCTTCGTCTATGAAGGTAGTGGTGTGCGTCTTGACTCGGATTTCGACCTCTCCATCCACGAGGACCGGTTCTACTTTTGTTTTACTCCTGACAATTTCCAAGGAAATGCCCGGCGGATGATTATATCCGCCCAGCGTTAAGACGCCTCCACGAATTTCATCGCGTAGAAACAACACATATTTGGTATCTTCCTCACTGATCGTCCCGAGCATCCGATCTCGGTCAAACACAGCCAATCCGCCAATCGATGCCATCTTCCCCTTCTCATGCTCCTTCAGGTAAATCAGCGGAAGTATGCTGCTTATGCCAGGCGTATTCACCGTATCAGCGAAATCAAACAACTCCATGACCGGGGCGGAGGAAAACAATTTCTCATTATCCAGCATTTCATTCAGCTTAAAGGACAACGGCATATCCATGTAGCTGTCGCTTCGAAGCACGTCAGCAGCGTTTTCATTTTTGGATACCAGAATATGGATATCCGCCCGCGTCTCTGTATCGCGGATATACCAATCAATAACTTTGGCAGCTCCTTCCCGTGCGATGTCCTGACTCAAAATAATCACTTTGGCGTGCGCCCAGTACAATTTTCTGCCCGTCTCCGCAATCATTCGACGTACAATGTCAAACATCGTCTCGCCTGTTAAAGAAATATGACTATAACCAACCATCAGCACGTCTTGTCCGCCGGACCCGTCGACCGTCTCGAGCGTGAGCCGAATTTCCCCCTCCTTCTCGCCTTTGTCAATTGCAATTCCGGCGATGGTGGTCATTTTCTCGATTTCCCGATAATTCCAACAGCCGGTTAAGGATAAAACCATCAGGCTGCTCAACATCACGGTCAGCAGCTTGGCCCCAAGTTTGATCGACATCGTTCTCACCTCATAACCTTACGAATCCGCCGTTTCGTTTGGATGCGGAGGGTTCCCACCCTCGATGCCCACCAAGGGCCTCGGATTAAGGTATCCTGAATGTCATCATCCTTGATGGAACCTATGGTGAGCATGTAAGGCACACCAAAACTCCGCAAGCTCATCAAGTGGACGACCACACCTATTAAGCCAAATAAATATCCGTAGATCCCCATAAACGTGGCTAATGTCAGCAAAGTGAAACGTGTAAAAATAGAGGCGGCTTTCATCTTGACGTTAATCAACGTTGTGATCCCGGTAATACCAACGACAATCACCATCGGAGCACTGACAACTCTCGCATCTACGGCTGCTTGCCCCAGAACCAAAGCTCCAACGATACTGACCGCCTGACCGATGGAGTTGGGAATTCGGGTCCCTGCTTCACGGAGAATTTCAAACACGAGTAACATCAAGAAGCATTCCGCCACCGTCGGCAGCGGAACGGATTGTCTAGCTGCTGAAATGCTGAGTAGCAGTGGAGTTGGGATCATCTCCTGATTGTAAGTCACCAAGGACACGTAGATGGCCGGAACGCTGACCGCTAGAAATTCGCCAATGAACCGAATCATCCGGTTAAACGAACCAAACAAGTAGTTGCTGTAGTAATCTTCACTCACCTGGAAGTATTCATTAAATAAAAACGGGACCGTGAGTACAAACGGGCTCCCATCCACCAGCACAGCAATACGCCCCTCCATAATTTTGCCTGCCACGGTATCAGGGCGTTCCGTATTGCCCACTGTCTCAAACGGAGTCAGGATGTCATCCCGAAGCAATTCCTGCAGTTCCCCGGAATCGACAAGGGCATCGATCTGAATCCGCGCCAAGCGCTTCTTCAGCTCCTCCAAGATTTTCAGGGAAACCGAGTCCTCCAGATAACATAGACAAACCGACGTATTGGTTGTTTCCCCCAGCTCCATGAATTCAAACTTTAACTTTGGGTTTTTCACCCGTCGACGGATCAGCGACAAATTGGTAATCAACGTTTCGGTAAACCCTTCGCGAGGCCCAATCACCGACTTTTCCGTTCCCGGTTCCGAAACTCCTCTGGTTTGTAAGCCTTGCGTCTCAATGAGCAGCGCCTGATCATGCCCCTCCAGCAACAACAAGGTATTGCCATTCAGCAGCTCGCTTAAGAGGGCATTCATGTCGTTTGATAATTCGAGCATGCTGACCTCGATGATCCCCTCCATCAAGAGCTGTAAATAGGGAATACCACGGTTTTCCTCGGAAGGCTGGAAATGAAAGATCGGCCGGAGGATGTAGTTGCTTAACGTCTCCGTGCTGACCATACCTTCAATATGAATTAAACAGCCGCATAACGACTTCACTTGAGGGTGTTGAAATCTACGAAATTTGATGGTGGAATCATTGGGAAAGATGCTTTTGAATAATGCGATATTCTCATCAACTGAAGAATGAAGGCTTTCCTTGATCTGCAAGGGAATTCCTCCTTTCACCAAAGGGTCTGGATATGTTATTCCCAATTCAAGCAAAATTTATCAATGAACCTTTCCTGATTATGCATAAAAAAGACAACGGGGACACCTATTCTTCCCCGTTGCCTTTGTCAGAGCTTAGGCTGCCGATCACTGGGTAATCAGCCAAAAGGCCTCCCAAGCCCCCCCGACCTGATCCCGGTTCGCCACCAGTCCAGCTCCGTTATTCAATTCCACGCTCACGTACTTGTTGTTAGCCAAAGCGAACAGGGCGATCGCCCCGTCGGGCAGCTGTTCCTTCCGGAACTTCTCCCAGAGTTGAATGCTCTCGCCGCGGGCGATCAGCTTGCCGCCGTCGTTCAAGTCTGCGGTGACGTATTTTCCATTGATTTTGGATTTAAGCGAAATCGTTCCATCACTATTGTTGATCACTTCGAACAGCTCCCAATCCTGGGCGGTATCGCGATTGGCGACCAAAGGAGCGCTGCCAGCGTTCTCTGCGCTGACAATCTTCTTATTCGCTTCCGAGATCAAATAGACGAGCCCGGTAGGCGTCGGCGACGGTGTTGTGCCCGTCGTATATTTTTTCACCAAATTTTGCAGGGTCGTGTTCGGTCTAAAATTCTCCGTATTAAACTTGCTCCATTTAGCGGCGATTGTCTCTGGACTGTCGCTGTAGATGTTAGGTACCGGATTGGGGTTGTTGTTGAAATACCCCCAGTTCCCGTAGTTCGAGCTGACCTTATACGTCCAGTTCGTCCAGGAAATGTTGGAGGCGTTCATTCCGGCCAGGAACTTCTCCCACAGATCGGTAAAATCAAACAGGCAAAATTCTCCGACATACACCGGTACGTTCCACCGGGCTTGGTGGTCGCGCAAGCCTTGCAAGGCGGTATTCACCAGACGGTTCTGCGCATTCCAATCCGAAGCCTCGTTGCCGGCCATCGCGTAATAGTGCATTTCGTACACTACGTTGGTCCAACCAAAGGTGTCCGGGTCATAGAGCTGGTTCCAGTTCCAAGCAGCTTCGATAAAAATCGTATGATCAGGGTCGATCGCGCGGATCGCCTTATACAGTCGGTCATAAAAAGCGTTTAACTGCTCCTTGCTCACCCGGTCAGGTTCGTTTAACAGATCGTAACCTGCCACGGTCGGATTACCTTTAAAATGGGCGGCAATCCCTTCCCACAACCGAACGGTACGGTCCTGGTATTGCTGGTTCTTCCAGAGCTGCGGGTCCGAGTTGACCTCACCGGAGTTATCAAAGGTGTTCTGGGCGCCAAACGTACCGTGCAGATCGAGCAGGACATAAATGCCCCGTTCCCCCGCTTCACGGACGAGCCAATCCAGCTTGCTCCACGGATCCGCCTTCCAGTTGCCATACTTGTCCATCAGCTCCAGGTAAAGAATCGGCACGCGGACCATATTCATCCCCATGTTTTTGATATTGTCCAAATCCCGTGTAGTCAGCCAGGCGTCTTGATACGTTTTGATCAAGCTTTCCGCCGTTTGCGCGCCGTGCAGGTTCGTTAACGTTTCGCGCAGCGTCCATTCATCCTTCACGCCCAGCGGTGACATCCAGCTCTCCTGCAACAGCCAGCCGCCAAGATTGGTCCCCCGCAGATTGACGATATTCCCTGTGCCATAGTTGTCCCGCAGCACCGCACCACTAGCTTTCAGGAAGCCGCTCTGCTCGATTCTTGACACGTTCGTACTGGAATCTCCCTCCGCAGCTTGAGCCGAAGGTGCAAACATTGAGTTACTTAAGGTCATTGCAGTAAGTAGCACCGTGAGTAGGATGGTTCGGAGTAATCTCTGGATGTCACGGACAGCATTCGGTTGGTTCATGATCATCACAAATCCCCCTTAATTACAATAATGGTTTATATTTCCATATCAAACATAAACTATTATTGTAAACGCTGTCAATAGGAAGATGATTTCATAGATTTTGTTAGAGAATCTCTTCGATCAGCTGTGCAATCCGCGCCTTATCCAGAGCATCAATCCATGCCTGTGGAATCTGCGCATAGCGGCAGTCGCTGCTTTGTAAATAACGGTAGATGATCCGCGCCTCATCAATTTCATCCCGAGTAGGTTTGCCTGTCAGAAAAGAACTCTGACTTAGATAGACCACTGTCTGCTCCGCCATTTCCAGAGACATAGAGGCTTGGGAGCTTTCTCCTAGTAGCTCAACTTTCTCGCTATACAGAATCGTATTTCGCTTCAAGATGAACCATTTGGTCTCCCGCTCACTCAGACGCTCCACAACTACGAAATTCTCGTTCTGCTCTATAAATCCGGCAATCTCCTCCTGCCTCGCGAACAGATCGATGGCATGAAGAGCATCCCTGAGCTTGGCTGCGGCTTCAAAATCAAATCGTTCAGAGGCGTCCCGCATCCGTCTCTCCAACTCCTCCCGGAGGCTGGAATCCGAGCCATCCAGCAGCGCAGTAAACCGATCCATCATGCGGTTGTTGCGCTCAACCGCTTCCCCGCCTAAGCATGCGCCGAGACATAAGCCCAGCGAATGGTTCAAACAGGGAAATCCAATGGGCGCTGATCGTGGACGGCTGCAAGCGATACGCAAAGCTTCGCGAACGCTTTGGACAGCCGCCTCAACAGCATACCGACTCGCCGAATACGGTCCATAAACTTGGCGGGTTCCCGGGGCGTCCGGCACATCAGCAACTTCCAGGTCCCAGATCCCGTCTGTGTCGCAGATCGCTAAATAAACATAACCGAGTGGACTCTTCATCTTTTTGTTATATATCGGCTTCAGTTCTTGAATCAGCCGGCACTCCAGCATCAGCGCTTCAAATTCGGTGTCAGTCCTGCGGATTTCCAGATCCTTCCCATTATGCGCCAATCTCTCGACCTTCTTGGAGCGGTGACGGGAGACATGAAAATAAGAACGTACCCGTTGCTGCAAGTTCTTCGACTTGCCAACATAAATGACGCCTCCTGCCGCGTCCTTCATCAAATAAACCCCCGGCGCTGCTGGAAGGGTGCGAAGCTGCAGCTCGATCCGTTCGTTGGTCATGGAGCAAGCTCAATCCGTTTGATGACGTTACCAGTAAAGTCTTTTACCCTAAACGCTCCTGCTTCCAAGAGGCCATAGGAATTGGGGAAGTTCTCCTTCGGCAATGCGATGGACCCCGGATTCAGGACGTAGATGCCGTCTTTGATATCGGCTACTGGCACATGCGTATGCCCCTGAATAAACACGTCGCCCGGCGCCAATGGCGGAAGCTGATCGATGCTGTATCCGTGCCCATGCGTGACGTAAATACGTCGTCCCTCCAAGTAGAGCATGGCATAATCCGCCATCATCGGAAATTCCAGCAACATCTGGTCCACTTCCGCATCACAGTTCCCGCGCACAGCGATGAGTTGATGCTTATGTTCGTTCAGCGTCGCCGCAGCCCGCTTGGGATCATAACCGTCAGGCAGCGGATTTCGCGGTCCGTGATACAGGAAATCCCCCAGCATAATGATTTGGTCTGGCTGCTCCTCGGCTACTTTGGCCATCGCCCGGTCCAGCCAAGCGCTTGATCCGTGAATATCCGAAATCAACATCAATTTCATCGAAACCAACTCCTTATCTCTTTCGTTTTAGTATATAAGGAAGAACATCTGGCTAAATACAATCGAAATCTTGATCAATCGGAGGTACCTTGCATGAAGTCCTTCAAAAAATGGGCGGTGATCCTTCTTGTCTTTTGGGGCATATGGAAGATATTCTTTTTCCTCCTTAAGGATGTTCTGTTTGCAGTGCTAACGTTTCCTGATCCTTATGCCAATATCCTTCAGATGGTCGGTATGGGAATGATCCTGCTGTTATCTCTTATCTTCACTGCGCTTCTCGTCAAAGACAGCGCCCGATAAGCAAGAAAGACAAGAAAGACGTCCAATCGCTTGAACGTCCAGAGTTCACTATTCTTGGATCAGCGTATACAGCTCGTTGGTCACTTTAAACTGATCCTTAAGTCCCGATGTGACATAAATTTTGTCGTCCTTCGTGATGAACAAGGCTTCCGTTACCTCATTATAATTTTCAACAAACTCCATCCCTTTCTCCAAGCCCATCACAAAAACCACAGTAGATAGCGCATCGGCATCCGTCGCATTATCCGTTAAGATGGTTACGCTCTTCAGCTCGTTTTGCGCTGGCGCGCCAGTTCTGGGGTCAAGAATATGGTGATACATCACCCCGTCCTCAACAAAATACCGTTCATAGACTCCCGAGGTATTAATCACCTGATCGTTTAAGCGAATAGTCCCCATCGTCGTCCCGCGCGAGCTGTCAGGATCCTGAAGTCCAACGATCCAGTCGTCACCGTTCGGCTTGCTTCCAACCACGATGATACTGCTGCCGCCAAGGTCAACTAATGCGCTCTTTACGCCTTCTTCACGAAGATAAGCTGCGATTTTGTCTGCCGCATACCCTTTTCCGATGCCGCCGAGATCCAGAATCATCCCCGGTGTTTTCAGAAAAATCGTTCGCTTGGTTTCGTCCATCACCACATTTTGATAACCAACCAAGCTAAGCTCCCGCTGCAAGTCCTCCGGAGCCGGAACATGGGCATCTTCATGTCCAATATCCCAAAGATCAACCAATCCGCCAACGGTTGGGTCAAACAGCCCATCCGTCTCCTTGGCATAATTCAGCGAGCGTTTTAATACCTCTATCGTATCTTCGGATACTTCAACCGCCTCTACGCCTGCCTCCTGATTCACTTTGTAGAGCTGGCTTGTCTCCAAAGTCCGGCTAAGCTCCTCGTCCAACGTTTTCAACATCGCATCGATATGATCCAAATGCTCTTCGCCCTTCGGGTCCTCATACAATTTGATGTTAACCACCGTATCAAAAATATAATATTGTCTTGAGGTCGGCTCTGCGGCCGCCGTTTTGTCCTTCGGATTCGCCTCGCCTCCGCACCCGGATAAGAGGATCGTCAGCATTGCCGTCAAGCCGAAAAGTACAGCCCGTTTGCGCCATTTCTGTGTTCGTTGCATCGTTTCACCTCATTTGAAAGTTCACGCAGCTCGTGGTTAACTTCCCGTATTGTATAATTTTCATCACACTTCGTCTAGGAAGAACATCACGGTGACTTGAGTACTGCAAAGAGGAACACGAACCTAAATGCAAAAAGAAGCGAGATAGATCTCGCTCCCACAATGATCAAGCCTCAAACCGAAGTTGATCCGAAATTCGTTTATCTTAATAAGTCATCTTCTCGAGTGATGTTATCGTATGAACGGTTATACCGCCGATAATCGTCTAAATACTGCCGCTCATGATTTTTTACATAGTAGAAGGTACCCCATCCGCTGAAAACGAGGAACAACACCAACATAATTCGGTAAGCCAACGTAAAATGGTCTGTGGCAAACCCGATCACAATACCTAAGATCGCTATACCCAATAGTCCCCAAAGGATTGATTTCATGATCTTTTTTACCAATTTCCATATCCCCCCTTATCTATTATTAATTGGATTATAGCATATTTTTCCTAGGTAAAGAGATTCTGTTATTTGTTTGCTATTTTGTGGAAATGACTGTGATCCCAGTCACTCAATCGCTGCCGATCGAGCGATATGCTTCTGGCAGAAACGGAGGTGCAGTGTCTCAAATCTAACTACGTGAAAATCAACACAACCTTCAGCACCTCCTGTCTTCGAAATCAATCAAGGAGGTTTCTCGATGAACCAAAGTCAAATCCCAACCGATACGCGTCACGAGCCGTCCATGTTCTGTTACCAATGCCAAGAGACCGCGGGTGGAACGGGCTGCACCATCACAGGTGTTTGCGGAAAGTCTGAGGAGGTTGCGAATCTGCAGGATTTGTTGGTCTATGTCCTCAAGGGGGCGTCATTCCTTGCCTTAGACAGCGACCTGCCGGAGCCGCTTGACCGGCAGCTATCCGTATTTACCATGAACTCCTTGTTTGCGACAATAACGAACGCTAATTTTGATCGCAACTATTTCGTGAGCCATATCCGGGAGGCTCTTGCCTTGCGAGATATTGTTAGAAGCTACTGGATGAAGAAGCACTCTGACGATGAGGCTGTCTTACCCGATGCCGCGCTCTGGGAGCCTAGAGATGAAAGCCAGTTCGCAGGTAAAGCCCAACAGGTCGGGGTCCTCTCTACCGCCAACGAAGATATTCGTTCCTTACGTGAACTATTAACCTACGGACTTAAGGGGATGGCCGCTTACACCTACCATGCCTATCAATTGGGTTATACCGACGGAAGGATTCATCACTTTATGCGCCAGGCGCTGGCTGCAACCTTGGACGATACCTTAACAACCGATAATCTTGTCGCCTTGGTCCTGGAAGCGGGCAAACATGGCGTCGAAGCCATGTCCTTGTTGGATCGAGCCAATACAAGCACCTATGGTCATCCGGAAGTAACCCAGGTCAATCTCGGTGTACGGAATCGCCCAGGTATATTGATCAGTGGTCATGATTTGAAGGATTTAGAAGAGCTGCTGCTCCAAACGGAAGGCACCGGCGTGGACGTATACACTCACAGTGAGATGCTCCCAGCCCACTACTATCCGGCATTCAAAAAATACAGCCATTTCGTCGGCAACTACGGCAATGCCTGGTGGCAGCAAACGAGGGAATTCGAAGCCTTTAACGGTCCGATTCTCATGACGACCAACTGTATCGTGCCGCCAAAGGATAGTTACCGGGATCGACTTTACACAACGGGGAACACCGGTTATCCTGGAGCACGTCATATTCCGGATGGCAAGGACGGGAAGCCAAAGGACTTCTCAGCACTCATCGCGCATGCCCAAAATTGTCCGCCGCCAACCGAGCTCGAAAGCGGGCATATTGTCGGCGGCTTTGCCCATCATACCGTGACTCGTTTGGCGGATCAGATCGTTCAGGCAGTGAAGAGCGGTGCGATCAAACGGTTTTTTGTTATGGCGGGGTGTGACGGACGAATGAAATCGCGGAACTACTACACCGAGTTTGCTAAGGCACTTCCTCGGGATACCGTGATCCTGACCGCCGGTTGTGCCAAGTACAAATACAATAAGCTGGACCTGGGGGATATTGGCGGGATACCCCGCGTCCTTGATGCGGGTCAATGTAATGATTCCTATTCACTCGCCGTCATTGCACTGAAACTAAAGGAATTGTTCGGTCTTGAGGATATCAACGAGCTGCCGATATCGTACAATGTTGCCTGGTATGAACAAAAAGCCGTCACCGTCCTGCTCGCTCTGCTCCATCTCGGTGTCAAGAACATTCACCTCGGCCCTACTTTGCCGGCCTTCCTGTCCCCCAACGTAGCGAAGGTCCTGATCGACAAGTTTGGCATCGGGGGCATTACGAATGTAGAGGAAGATATGGCCATGTTTCTTGGAGCTTTGGCGTAACGTGTGCAAATCGAAAGGACCCCCTATCACGTGATGTGAATGAGGGGGTCCTTTCGATTCCAGTCACTATATCGTTACTCGCTTAATAATGAGAGTTGGATTGCCGCCAAAGTCGGATACTCACGATACTGTTTAAAAACAACCTTCACCCTCCGGGCTGTCGTAACCGGAAGGATCACAATCTTCTTGTAACCGATTATCGAACCTTCTCCAATCAAACGCCATTCACCGAGAAGTGCAGTTTCCTCGTTGGACTTATCCTCGGTAAGTTCCGATGCCCACAGCTCAAACGCCTCTACCCGCTGTCCTTGTTCAATCTGTTCCTGTAAAATAACCGCGTTAAATGCCCTCGCCTCCGGTAAAACGATTTGTACCCAAGGCTCAGCATCCGACGCAGACGGTCTCCAAGCGCGATCCGGTGTGGCCTCGGCAAGAGCTTCGGCCGCCTCCTCCTGGGAAGCGGCACTCGATCCTATCCATACGGCCCCTTCGTTCAGCCTTGGATCATTTAATTCCTGGATTCGGCGTCCCAGCTTGGCCAGAACTTCACGATCCGGCGCTGCGATCACCCCATCCCGGTTAGGCGGGATGTTAAGCAGGAACATGGCATTACCGCCAACGGATTTCAAGTAGATGTCGAACAGTTCACGGTCGCTCCGCACCTGCCCGTCCTCTTCGGCATGGTAGAACCACCCCGGACGGATGGACGTGTTCACTTCAGCCGGATACCACACCCATTCTCCGCCATACCGAGCAATCGCCCGCCTGCTGCCCAGATCCTCTTCCATCGAGTTGATCGAACGAGCGAAGGACGGGTCATCGGTTTGTTGCGATTTTTCCGCCGTTTTCTCCGCATCTTGCAAAGCCCGAGGTACAACGCTCCATTCTTCCCGCCGCGTATGCCCTGCCTCGTTGCCAACCCAGCGGATATCCGGGCCGCATACGCTGATCACGCATTGCGGCTGCAGCCGGCGAATCGTCTCATAGTAACGGTCCCAATCGTACTGCTGCCGCTTGCCGGAGGGGCCTTCTCCGTTGGCGCCGTCCAGCCACACGCAGCTAATCTCGCCATATTGAGTAAGCAGCTCCGTCAGTTGATTCACGTAAAAATCGTCATACGCGGCCCCTTCCCCGTAGCTGGCTTCGGTCCGATCCCAAGGCGACAGATATACTCCGAATTTCAGCCCGGCCTTCTGGCAAGCGTCCGCAACATCGCGAACCACATCCCCCTTGCCGCCTTTCCACGGGCTGGATGCGACCGTATGCTTCGTGTATCGGCTGGGCCAGAGGCAGAAGCCGTCATGATGTTTGCAGGTCAGTATGACGGCTTTCATGCCGGCTTGTTTTAAGATGGCCACCCATTCCGTGGCGTCGAGCTGCTTCGGGTTAAACAGCACCGGGTCCTCATGACCCGTCCCCCACTCTCTGCCGGTCATCGTGTTCATCCCAAAGTGAATAAACCCGTAAAACTCTAACTTTTGCCAAGAAAGCTGCCTGCTCGAGGGCCTGATATTAAAAATTTCGTTTAGATTCATCAGAACAATTCCTTTCCAGTGGCATTTCGTTCGAGTAAAAAAGTTCTTAAATGAACTCCATTATGGAGTGTAATGTGTCCCAGCTCCCCCAGCTTCAGCCAACCTCGCGAAATATCGAATGGTAAAATCACGGAATCTGGCCGCGATTTGCTTCATATAGCGATCCTTCGGCCAGGACAAGGAAATGGTTCGCTTACACCAGCTTTCTTCGAGTCTGAGCAAGCGGACCCCCGTACCAGTGGATCCGGCCCAAGTAAGGGCGGGCAGGAAAGCCACACCTTGTCCCGCACGAATGAGTCCGCGTACGGTGGCCGGATCGTCGCTTTCGAACCGAATCCGGGGCTTGAATCCGGCCAGCCGGCAGAAGGCATCCGTCGTTTCCCGCAACGACTTGCCGGAAGGAAGCATGATGAAATCTTCCTCCCGAAGCTCTTTTAAGCTTACCTGCTGCCGCTGAGCGAGCGGATGGTCAACCGGAACGGCCACCAGAATATCTTCTTCCAGCAAGGAGACCGTTGCGGCTCCCGGAGGGGACTCCGCTCCGTCCGAAAGGCATAAATCGTAATTCGTCCGAGTGTCCAGCGGAGAAACATGCTGCAGCAAGTTGAATTGAGCCTGTGGACATTCCGCGCGAAAATCCGCCAACAAGTCTGGCAGCAAATGCGAGGATACCCGAACGTCCAGCGTAAGAACGGGAGAGGCGAGTCCGCTGGCATCCTGCAGCTGGCGCTTCCCATCCTCGAGCGCATCCAAAGCAAGATCTACCTGCTGAAGAAACCTTCTGCCATGCTCGTTTAAGCGGATTGTTTTGCGTTCCCGGTGGAACAGCTCGGTCCCAAGCTCCGCTTCCAGGGATGCAATCATTTTACTTAGTGCCGGCTGCGAGATATGCAAGCTTTGAGCTGCTTTCGTCATATGCTCCAAGCGAGCCACTGTCTGAAAATACTTCAGCTGCAACAACTCCACTCCGATCTGGCCTCCTGCTTCATAACCAATCAGTTATGATCTTTATAAACAAATATATATTATGGTTCATCAACATAAGCAAGCTATAATAGTCACAACTACGACAGGACAGGAGAGAATCCTCTTGATTGTACAGACGTTATCAGGCAAAGTTGAGGGCGTCAAACTGGATGGCGCCTACGTTTTCCGTGGCATTCCTTATGCCGCTCCAACGGGAGGATCACGAAGATTCAAGCCGCCGGCTCCCCCGCTTCCCTGGCAAGGCGTACGGCGATGTGATCGGTATGGTCATGCCGCCCCTCAGAATCCGGCACAGGAAGGCCTTCTATCGGAGCTAACGCAGTCCGAAGATTGCTTGGTTCTGAACGTATGGATGCCGGAGGACTTCGGCGATGAGCTGAAGCCCGTAATGGTCTATATTCACGGCGGCGGATTCGTAGGGGGAACCGGCGCGGATTGTGACGGTTCCAAATACGCGTCGGAGGAAGGGATCGTCTATGTATCGATCAACTATCGGCTGGGGGCATTGGGTTTCTTGGAGTTGAGTGAGTTACTGGGCGAAGAATACGTGAGCTCGGGCAATAACGGCATGCTTGATATTGTTGCTGCCCTGCGGTGGGTTCAGCACAACATCACCGCATTCGGCGGCGACCCATCGCGCGTCACGGTGATCGGGAACTCCGCTGGCGCCAAATGCGTGGCTTCGCTGTACGTCATGCCCAAGGCGCGCAGCCTGTTTCACCGAGCCATCGCCCAAAGCGGAGCCACGCAAGCGATACGCGATCGCAAGACGGCTAACATAACAACCCGAAGACTACTGGAGCAGCTAAACATATCACCGGCAGATGCGCACCGATTGCTCGAGCTTCCCGCAGAGAAATTAATTGAAGCCCAATCGGCGGTTGGCTTCGATACCTCGCGCGGTCTGCATATGTTTGGCCCAGTGGCCGATGGGTTCATGATCCCTATGGATCCGCTGGCGAGTCTTGAAGGTAGTGAGGGGCTGCCACCGCTCTTGATCGGGTCCAACGAGGATGAGGCAGCGATTTTTATCCATAATGATCCGTTGCTAAGATCTCCGGACCGGGAGACGTTGGAGAGATTATTTGGAATCAATGCGGAAGTGGCATGGATGGCTTATCAGCACTACCAGACATTGATGACACCAGAAGCTGCATGGAATCGAACGTTAACCGAGCACCTGTACGCCATCGGGGCCATGCAGTTTGCGGAAGCGGTAGCTTCAGCGGGAGCGCACGTATGGATGTACCGGCTTCGGTGCGGCGGAAGACTGGGAGCGATCCACGGGTTTGAAGGAAGCCTGATCCAAACGGCCTTAGCCGCAGGTGACCCCGGCTCCATCCCTGCGCTCCCCTCCGACGATCCGTATTTGGTGACAGCTGAAATGAATGGACTTGCCCGCGGGATGAGGGCGGCTTGGTGTGCTTTTATCCGCAATGGTGACCCGAATACGGAACTTTTACCAACATGGCCTGTCTACGGAGCAAATCATGCCACCATGGTGCTGGACCTCTTAAGCTCTGTGCATCAGGACTTGCCGGCTCCTGCGGGGATCTGCGTTCCTCACCCGGTTTGGAGGATGCCTTGATTCCGCTGCTCGAAGTTGCCTTGGTCATGTTGGCGCTTGGCCTGCTCCTTGGCTTCGTAGGCGCCGGCGGATCGGGTTTTATTATTTCAATTCTAACCGTCGTGTTCGGTTACCCGATTCATACAGCGCTAGGGACTGCACTCGCGGCCATGTTTTTCTCATCCTTCTCCGGTTCGATCAGCCATTACCGGGAAGGGAATATGAAGCTGCGTCCTGGGGTGGTCGTCGGCTTAACCGGTGCGGCGGGTGCGTGGATCAGCTCCGGTTGGTCCTCCCTGATTCCCGAAGATCGGCTGGGATACTTGACCTCCGGCATGCTGTTTGCTTCCGGATTCGCCCTATGGTTTCGCATGGCCTATGTCTCCCGGCGACCGCAGACGCCCGAGAGCATGAATGCCTCCTCCGTCAAAGGCTGGCGGTTCTGGGTGAATGCACCGCTCGTTGGCTTCCTGACCGGCGCTTTATCGGGGCTGTTCGGCATCGGGTCAACCCCTTTCATCCAACTGGGGCTGATGTTACTCCTTGGAATGTCCATGCGATATGCCGCCGGTACAACGATGCTGGTCATCATGCCGATTGCCCTCGCCGGAGGGGCCGGTTACTTTACCATCGGTTACTTGGATGTGCATTTGCTCGCCGCCGTTGTCATCGGTACGATGACCGGCGCGTATATTGGCGCCAAGTTCACGAAGCGCGTACCTGCGGCTTGGCTCAAAACGTGCATGGTGCTCACTCCCATGCTGGGCGGTGCCATTCTCTTGTTGTAGACGTCGGCCCTCAAAAAAAGACCCTCTAATAAACTGGTCCCCATAGACTAGACACTTTGAAAAAAGGTGTTTAGGCTGTGGAGACCTTTTTGAATACTGGTAGTACCGATAGAGGGAGGCCTGTGATCGCGATGGAATTATTGGAGTGGCTGATTCTCGCAGTGAGTCCTCTGGTGCTTTTTTTCAAAGTGTCCTTCACGAGGGGCCAGTTTTACAGCCATGCTGCTGTTCCTACTTTTTCAGAAATCAAATCCGGTAATCAGCCAACAGCCCATGCTTGTCGATATATTGGATCACCGAATGTTTACTACTCAAATCAACGATGAGCAAGCAGCTCTTGTCCGCCTTGCTCCAGCGCAGTCGAATTTCACTGTCCGGCGATTCCAGCACTTGAAATTCCCCGTCAAACGCCGGATAGGTATTACGGAAACGAATGAGCTTTAACAGTCGTTGTACAACTTCCTCCCCTAATGCCAGGTTTATTTCCTCTACGGTATAATTATGCCGATTGATCTCCCTGCCTTCCCCCGTTTCCTTCACGCGGTTCAAATCGTTCACACCCGCAAATAATCCTGTATAGTAAACCTGTGGAATCCCGGGAGTAAAGAACTGAATTGCTCTTGAAGCAAGGTAAGCATCATCGTCTTCCCCCAGTGCACTGTAGTAAGTACAACGGATCTGGTGAACGTCAAAGCCGTCCTCTGCCTTATGCTCGTCGGAGAGGATCAGACTTAGGTTTGCACCTCTTTGCACGCAAATATCTACAACCTTTCGCGCCAATTCGGTGTTGATAAGCTCATCCAAATCCGGCTTGACTGGGATTCCGTCATGGCAATCCAGCATCGTAAATTGTTTGTGCGGCCGAATGGTCAGATATCGTTTAAGTTCGGTAGCATTCTTCGTAAGGATCGCTTCGAGAATGCGATAAGGCAGGATAAAGTCGTAAATCCAGAAGCCACGCTCTGCCAGTTTGAATTGTGTCGAGTAATGCGCATGAACCTCCGGTAACAGCTCGAGGGCGAGCGAATCAGCTAATGCCTTGACCTCATCGAGAAACTCGCAGATGTCCGGCTCTACAAAGAAACAACTGGTTCCCAGCTTTTTAATGACAAATCCGACCGCGTCCAGTCGTACAATCTTGATATTTTGTCGCTTAAAATTTTCAAAAAAAGTGCGTAAGAGCTGCCTTGTCTGAGTTGAACAGACATCCAAATCGATTTGCTCCGATGGATCTGTCTTGCCAAATGTTGTCCACACGCGCTCCTGTTTGCCGCCAGCTTCAAAAGTTGAATAAGGGAGAGGGCGACGAAGAAACATTTTATCGATATCCTCCTGAATCGGCACCCCATCCTCCCATATTTTATCCAGCGTCAGAAACAAATCAGCATACTCGGACGACCGTCCCTTCGCCAGAAAATCCTGAAAATAAAGCGATTGCCTAGATATATGATTTACCATCAAGTCAATCAAAATATCAAACTTCTCCCCGATCGCACGAATGTCCTCCCACGTCCCGAAGCGGGGCTCAATCTCCAGATACGTCAGCGGTGCAAAACCGCGGTCTCCGGACGAGGGGAACGGTGGCAGGATATGGACGCCTCCCGTAAAGACATCGAGAAAATGCTCCGACAGGATTGCGTTTAACGTCCTAAGATCCCCCCCCATAGAATCGGGGTACGTAATCAATTGAACTTTATTTTTCAGCGACACGCTAATTCCTCCTATAATCCAAACTGAGCTTTAATCGATTCAAGCTTCGGAAGATCGACCACAGCACCTAAACGCTTCAGTTTGTAGGCGCTCACGGCAAAACCTAACTTCAACGCTTCCCTGACAGTATAATCCTGGAGTAAAGCCGCATAAAATCCAGACCAAAAGGCATCCCCGGCTCCCGTCGTGTCAACAACCTCGGTTGCCATGGTTGGGAAGCTGATCGTCTCGTTCCCGTTGGATACGATCGCCCCTTGTTCCCCCAACGTCATGATAACTAGCCCAGCGCCTAGATATAAAAATCGGTCGATCTGTTTAAACGGATTCGCCTTGCCAAACAATCGCTCCGCATCATCCTCCGAAGGCTTAACGATATCCACTTTGGGGATGATCGATTTCACATACTCTACACCGTCCTCATCTGGCTCCCAAATCATCCGGTGATAGTTCGGATCAAAACCTATCAGTAGCCCCATTTTCTTGGCCTCTTCCATCACTCTTTCGATGACGCGCCGGGAGGGTTCCCGTGAAATTGGCCAACACGAGAAATGAACTACTTTGGATTGTTGCAGGAACTGCTCAAGCTTCGCGTCATAGGTCAGACGAAAGTCGGCATCCCGATATATGATCGGGATCGGCGTAGCTTGACTCTTGGTCAGCACAACCAGGCTTGTTGCGGCATCCACACGCTGAATTCCGTCCGTGTTCATGCCAGCCGCTTCCAAGTGCTTGGTTAAATATGTTCCCAGCCCATCTTTTCCAACGGCGGAGACCATCTGGGACCGGATCCCCAACTTGCTGGCATTAATTGCGATGTTTGAGGGCGAGCCGCCAGGAAACCGGGTGTATCCGTCTCCCTGGGACTCCTCCCCGTACTCATTGGATATCATGTCAACGAGAAACTCGCCGATGGTCAAGAGGTCATTGGGTGCAACTTTAAATGTGAATTTATCCTCAAGATGTATCATGTTAGTTCCCCCCCGAGTTCCTTGATTGGCCCCGGAAAGCCCTTACCAAAGCGTTCAAATAACCGTCTTTGGTGCGTTTACTAATTTCTGCGTCGGGTACACTATGCTCAAAAGCATGGTAGCCTCCAGGATACAACTGGAATTCCACGTCAACACCGTCCTGTGCCAAACGCGCCACATATTCTAATGTCTCGTCCCGGAATGGATCCAGCTGGCCGACACAGGTATACGTTGGTGGAAGTCCAGCCAGGCTTTGAGCTCGGCTTGGGGCCGCATACGGAGAAATCTCTCCATTTGCATGCTCACCCAGATACATCTTCCAGGCCGCCAGATTATTGGCTCGGTTCCACACGGCTGGATGGGTGATCTCATAGCTGGACGGGGTGATGTTACGATCATCAATCATCGGATAAAGCGGCATTTGAAAACAAATAGCAGGACCGCCGCGGTCGCGTGCCAGCAGTGCTAATGCCGCCGTCAACCCCCCTCCGGCGCTTGGTCCGCCGATGGCTATTCGCTGTACATCAATACCAAGCTCAGCCGCATTTCCAGCAACCCAGACTAGCGTCGCATAGCAGTCTTCTAATCCCGCCGGAAACGGATGCTCCGGAGCGAGGCGGTAATCCGGCGAAAAGACGATACAACCTGCGGATTCCACAAAGTTTTGACAGATTCCATCATCCACGCTGGGATTGCCAAGCACATACCCTCCGCCGTGCAGCCACAGCAAGGCTGGAAGGGCGTCCTCGTCTTTATCCGCCGGCTCGTATACCCGCAATAACATAGACTGCCCGTCCGCCCCCAGGATTTGGCGATTCGTGATCCTTACCTGTTGGGATTGGGTCACATCATTCGGCGGAATCGTCCTGGCTTTTGCAAGATCCTCAGGCAGTTGAAATTGCGGATTTAACGCTAAGCCTTGTTTCAACTCTGGAGCAACTCTCTCTATAAATCTCATCTTCATCTCTCATTTCTCCTCAAAACCGATAAATTCGTGTTTCAAAGGGGTAAAACTTAGATGCTCGTGCTGCAGGATTACCCCGTTCCCTTGGAAATGGAAGGTGAGCCGATCGTAATGCGGGGAGTCAAGAGGGTAGACATAAATTTCAAATCGGCCGTGATCCAACCATACGCCTCGAACTGCGACTTTATCGCCACCCCGGTTATTGATGTTCCAATCCTCGATGCCAACAATCATCTGATGCTCTCCCAAAGTATCCCACCATTGAAAGACGCAACGCTTCTCCGAAAACGTCAAACCGATTCGCTTTACGCCATGTTCATTGGTATGGATCGAATAACGCTTGCGGGAGACATCCCAAGGCAAGCTCCCCAAGCCCCCATGTTCTCCGAGCTCCAACGAAGCCAACTTGCTGACGAGTCGGCCATTTTCAGCTGGATCTATTGTCGGGTAAGGCTCGTTCATGGAAGGGAGTAAATGCCGCCAAACGGCGTCCAGCACCCCTTGCATGTCTTGCAGGCCGCCATTCATCGCGATGACCGCATCCTGATCAGGCAGTACGATGCAATATTGGCCAAATGCCCCGTCTCCCCGATAGGCATTGTGACGGCATCTCCAGAATTGGTATCCATAACCCTGGATCCAATCGATGTTGATCTGCTGTCCTTTCTGAGAGTTAACCGGTCTATTATCGACCTGGGTAGAGACAGCTTGTTCGATCCATTCGGCAGAGATCAATCTTTGCCCATTCCATTCGCCCTTGTTCAGAAGGAATTGACCAAACTTGGCGATGTCCTCGGTACATAGCTTGAGCCCCCACCCCCCTGTATTTTCGCCTTGCGGTGCTCGCTCCCAAGTCGGCCGGTTGATCCCTAAAGGCGCAAACAGGCGAGGCTGTAAATAATCCACTAGACGACTTCCCGTAGCCCGCTCTACAATCGCACCCAACACATGGCTTGCGCCGCTGTTATATAGGTAATGAGTGCCGGGGGCCATTGTAACAGGAAGCTCCATAAATCCTCGAATATAGTCATGGTCGCTCCGGTCCCCAACCCGAGCAAACGTCTTGTATTGAAGAAAGTACCCGTCAGTTCCAAAGCGGGCGGTGTCCATCTCATGCCCGGTCGTCATAGTCAATAGATGCCTAATGCTCATATCTCCTAAATTATCGTTTATCGCGCCGTGATCCATCTCCATAAAATGCGCAAGAACCCGCTGGTCTAAAGTGAGCTTGCCCTCTTGAACGGCGAAGCCGACCGCAAGAGACGTAAAGCTCTTGGTTAACGAGTAGACGGCATGTGGAATCGCCGGATGATACGGTTTCCACCATCCTTCGGCCAGGACATGGCCGTTCCGTAAGAACATAAAGCCATGAAGCTCCAGCTTACGTTGCTTGATTTCCTCCAGGAAAGACAAAATGCCAGAGGAAGAGACGCCTTGCATCTCCGGTTTGCTTCGTGGTAATGATTTCATGGAAGTATCCTTTCCTGCTGAAAAATTGTGATAACCGGTTGACATGTCGAACAAATGAAAAGCCGCTGTCGTATTTGGCGGCTTCGTCTTGAAGTTTTGGCTTGCCGGTTAGGTCCCCGCCCGGTTAAGTCGTCTCTCGTTCAATCAATTCAACCGGGAACGAATTCACTTTGGGCACTTCCTCCCCATCTAATTGCTTGACGACCAACTCGATGGTCCGTTCACCCATATCACGAATCGGCTGTCGGATCGTGGTTAGCTGCGGCGAAACCAATGTAGCCACTTTGACGTCATCGTAGCCGATGATTTTAATGTCACGAGGAATAGCCTTGTTCAACTGGCGGCAGGCTTGAATGACCTCGGCTGCGATCACATCACTGCTGGCAAATATCCCATCTACTTGCGGATGTTCGCTCAGAAAACGAACGACCTCACATGGATTGCGTGGCTGATCGTCATCAGTAATCTCCAGTTGCAGTTGAATCGGCTTTAGACCCACGGACTTTAGTTCCTCTTCGTACCCTTGCGCACGTGCATTGGCTAACAAAGCCTCATGAAGTGGTCCGTCGATACCTCGGTAAATGTATACGGGATATTGGCACCCCTTGTCGATGAACAACTTGGCAGCGAGTTTACCTCCCAAGTAATTATCAGAAGTGACAATTGGAATATCCTCAGCTACGGTACGGTCAAAGGAGACAATGGGTAACTTCAAATTCAAATAATGCTCTATATCCAAAACCGAACTGCCCATAATAATGGCATCCACTTGATTTTTCTTCAGCATTTCAATATATTTCCGCTCTTTGGCAATATTTCGATTTGAGTTGCAGAGCAGCAGCTTATATCCATATTGATCAGCATAATACTCTAGGTAATAAGTCAACTCGCTAAAAAAGGGATGGGATACTGCTGGAATAATTAATCCGATCATATTCGACTTTCTGCGAAACAAGGCACGCGCCATTTCATTAGGCTGGTAGTTTAACTCTTTCATCGCCTGATGCACTTTATTACGTGTCTTCTCGCTGATATATCCCCGATTGTTGAGTACACGAGAAACGGTAGTTACGGAAACCCCGGCTCGTTCCGCCACATCTTCGATTCTGGGCATAAAATTCCACCTTGCTCTTTTTATAAACAATTATACCCGGTTTATTCCGTTTTTTGCAGATAGGCTGTGGAGGTCAGCTTATTTTAAGGCACCTTCCGTGATCCCTTTAATGATCTGCTTTTGAAGGAATAGATAAAGCACCAGTACCGGGATGACGGTCATAATCAGTCCAGCCATCAGTGGCGCAAAGTCCACGGAATAAGAAGAGAAAAAGTTGAATGTGGATAGTGGTAAGGTTCGGTGTACAGGAGACAGCAGTACCAAGCTGGGAAGCAGATAATCGTTCCAGATCCAGAGGATATCCAGGACGATCAGCGTCACGAATACCGGTTTTAGCAACGGCAATACAATTTGGAAGAACGTCCGCAGCCGTGAGCTGCCTTCAAGAAACGCGGATTCCTCCAATTCGAAAGGAACACCTTTAATGAAACCGTGGAACGTGAACACCCCGAACGGTACACCAAATCCCAGATACATAAATAATAAGGTCAATTTTGAGTCTAACAGACCCAGATTACCGTACAGCATGACCAATGGAATCATAAGTACTTGGAATGGAAGGGTGAGTGAAGCTAGCATCACATAGAAAATGAACGAATTCACCTTCCATTTGAATCGTACAAACAAATACCCTGTCATCGCCGAGAAGATCAGAATGATGAAAACCGCCACGACCGTGATGATCATAGAATTCAAAAAGCCGTGCAGAAAATTCATTTTACCTATCGCGCTCGTATAATTTCCAAAGTGGAAGCGGGTTGGCAGGGATAACGGGTTTTCAACGAACTGCTGGGTCGTCTTGAACGAGTTCATGACGATTAACAGAAACGGGGTCAGAAACATAAGCAGAATAATGTAAAGGAGTGCTGTTTTCATCCCTGCGACAATAGATCGAGCCTTCATTACGATTCCACCTCCAGTTTCTTGAGTAGGTAAGATTGCGTTAACGCAATGACGGCGACAACCGCAAACAATACCACCGCTTCTGCTTGGCCTATCCCGTACTGGTTAGACAGAAAGGCCTTTTGCACAATATGATAAGTAGCCAGCTCGGTAGAGTTAAAGGGCCCCCCCTTGGTTAAAGCCAAGTTGATATCGTAAGTCAAGAAGGAACGGGAAATGGAGATGAAGATACAGATCACGGTGGCTGGGATGGACAGCGGAAGAATGATCTTCCGGATGACCGCCGAACGATTGGCTCCGTCGATACTTGCAGCCTCCAGCACATCCCCCGATACCCCGGAAAAGCCAGCGATGTAAATAATCATCAGGTAACCGATCAACTGCCAAGCCGTCGCGATCACCAGCGCCCAAAAGGCGGTATTCGTATCCGTCAGCCAGGAAGTCGAGAACAAGGACCATCCATATTTTTTGCCTAGATAAGGGAGTACTTGGGAGAATAACGTTTGCCACAAGTAACCCAGGACAATCCCGCCGATTAGATTTGGCGTAAAGAAGCCAGTCCGCAGCCATTGCTCCCCCTTCGCACCCGAAGTCAACGCTAGCGCGATGAAGAAGGCCGCCCCATTGGCAATCAAAACCGTAAAAAATACATATTTAAGTGTAAACCATAGCTGGCCCATAAACACTTTATCGCTGAACACTTCGTAGTAATTTGCAAATCCAATAAGTTCGCTATTGGCCGTTCGAACATCCCAATTCGTAAACGTTAAATACAAGCCGACGAGAAACGGAATCACAACGACGGCAGCGAAAGCAAAAATAGAGGGCCCGCCAAACAGCAGGAACGTTCCGGCATTGGATAACACGGTTTTCTTTTTCATGTTGCCGCCCCTTTTTATGAAGTGCATTTATTTTAATCGATAAATGAGGCGGGAAAGGCTAGGCCTCCTCCCGCCATTTCTTCTGTCCATCAACAAATCTTTATTTTTTTCCTTGATATTCCCAGTATTCTTGAACTTCGTCTGCCAGGCCCTTGCGATCGACTTTATCGACAAGGTATTTTTGCATTGCTGCACCTGTCTTAGCCCAGTAATCCTGCGGCAGGTAGTTAATCACGCCGATGTTTATCACTTTACCTTGATCAACATATTGAGATACTGCATCTGAGATGATGTTGCTGCCCTTCACTCTGACATCCTTATATGGCATAGACAATCCCATCTGCGAAATGATCGCTTCCTGCCCTTGATCGCTGGTGACCATCCATTCGATAAACGCTTTTGCCGCTTCCTGCTGTTCCGGCGTCGATCCAGAATTATCAATGGCAAACAATTTCGGCTCACTATATGCGATCTGGCTGTTGCCATAGTCGTCTGGATTGTTGCTAATTGGAACCGGAATCACGCCGAATTCTTGATCGCGTCCTTCAAGCGGCCCTATTACCGCCCAGGTCCAATCACCCATGAAGTAGAATGCGGCATCACCTTTGGCAAAATCTGCACTGTCTTTGTTGTAGTCCGCCACGAGCGGGTCATTCTTCCGGGCGTTATATTTCTTCAGTAAGTCGAAGGTATCCATGAGCCCATTAAATTGCGGGTTGTCAATCAGCTTCACTTCACCGCTCTGCAAGGACTCCATGAATTTCCGGTTATCGTCAACACTAGCAGACTGTAAGGAATATGTCAGCCCCAGATAATGCGCCCCGAGCGACCAATCCGCTCCATGGATCATTACCGGCGCTTTGCCTGCCGCTTCAATCTTTTGGAACAACGCCTCCAGATCATCACGGGTTTTGATCAAAGCCGGGTCAAAGGCTACCCCAATCGCTTCTTCTACCGCCCGTTTGTTATACAGCAAACCGTAGCCTTGCGCGGTCCACGGGATGCCGAGGAATTTCCCATCCAGCAGCGCCCCTTCTACTGCGCCGGGTTTGGTCAGCCCTTCATATTTGGCCTTCTCCGATTCCAAGTCCAGGAACGAATCTTTATACTGCAAAATAGTACCCGCATCAAGATTAGCAATGGTAGCCGGATTGCCGGAAGCCAACAGGGATTGGAATTTCTCAATTTGCGCTCCGCCGATCGGCGTCGGAATCAATTCAACGGTAACGTTAGGGTGAAGCTCATGGTACGTTTGGAACAACTTCTCGAATACTTCGTTTACCTCAGCCGAGGTGTTAAAGAAGGTAAGCTTCACTTCTTTTTCCGTTTGTTTTCCACCCTGGTTGTTTGCCGCAACTGGAGTATTGTTGTTAGCATCGCTGCCCTTTGAGCATGCTGCTAAAAGAGACATCAGCAGCACGAGGCAAACCGTCAATTTTAACCCTTTTGATTTCTTCAAGACCCTTCCTCCTAATCATCTTTTGTATGCGCCTTCACGATTTGCGCACCTTTATGATAACCGGTTGACACAATATATGTCAACCGGTTATCATAAAGAGCTTTTTTATCCTTCCTTTTCCTGGTTCGTCCCTTATTTAACCCAAATAAAAAAAGGCCAAAGCGATATCTCTATCGTCTAGACCTTTATGACTGAGCTAAGTATTTCAATTGAGCCTATATGAACTCGATCCAGTGGCTCACAATGTTTCCCATTGTGATCGGAGGAACAGCTTGTAAATCCGCCTCCAGGCAATTTTCAGCAGCATATACACCGGAATGACGATCAACATTCCAATGATGCCAAACCAATTACCGCTCCCCAATACGAGCAAAATCGTTGTTACCGGATGGATGTCCAGCTTTTTACCAAACACGTAGGGGGAGATCACATTATCCTGAATCTGCTGCGCCACCAAAATGATCACCAACGCCCAAATGCCGGTAGACGGCGACTCAATGAGACCGATAATAACAATCGGAATCGCCGAGATAATCGCCCCAAACAGGGGGATAAAATTCATAATCACCGCAATCGTCGTCAATAACAGCGCATACGGCAGTCCGATGATCAAGAAGCCTATAAACATCAGCACACCCAATGCGGCATTGACGATCACCCGGCCGATAATATAATCGTTTAACGCCTTGTCCATTTCAGTGGCAGCACGATACACTTCTTTCCGATAGCGAATGGGCGAGAGCTTGACCAGACTGCGTTTGAAGCGATGGCCTTCCTTCAGCATGTAGTAGAGCAGAATCGGGAACGTAAACATCACAATCGCAAACTGGGACAGGAAAGTGAAGAAACTGCTCAAGTAATTAGTCAAGAAGGTAATCCCCTGGCTCAAATACTTCGAAAAATCAGCGGCTAATCCGGAGTCAGAAGGAAGAATGGACGCTAGGAACGGCAGATCTCCCCATTCCTGCAATCGCTCCTCAAGCAAGCTGATAAACTGAGGGATGTTTTGTACTAAATTAATCAATTGGGCTTGCAACATCGGCCAGACTACCGCGATAAAGGCCATCGCCAAGATCGCCAAGACGACATAAAGGATCAGAATCGCCAAAGACCGACGTATCTTATGCTTCTCCATGTACTGAACGAGAGGACGAAGCAAATAGTAAAAGAAACCGGACAGCAAGATCGGAATCATCAGGGCCCCGATCACAGCCTCCATTGGACGAAAAAACGGCCTCACAAGGGAGAATACATACACGATGGCCAGCAGAATCAAAACAAACTTTGCTCCACGTGTCCACCTTTCCAACAAATTCATTCATCATCACCTATCTTTGTATAATTCGTTGTGAATAAGTTCTCTATTCTATATTATTGGTTTTCAGATCAAAAATAAAATTCGTTGGAATGACACCCGATCGATCAAGATTGAGGGGACGTTAAATTCCTGTTAGCGGTAAAAATTGGCCTTATTTCTCACGTGCGTTTGTAAATCGAGAAAATAGAGGACTTTTATGGCATTATTTTGTGAAAAAGGAGATAAAATGGGGGATTTCGACTGAAAAGTTCCGCTATCTAAAATAGGAGAAGAGCGGCCCTAGCCGTCTTCTCCTATCTCTGAAATCGAAATGCCGGATTAGCTTAATTGATGGTAAACACAATACGCGGTTTACCAGAAGAGTCACCCCAAACACTCTCAACCGATGAAAGTGGTACAACCTTTGTATTAACTTGTAGATTTGCTGTCTTAACTATTTCATAAACATTTCGAATTGCCTCAAAAAACTTAGGCATGATTACGCTCCCCAGACCACTACCCAGTATTTGGACAGCTGATGAACGAAGCACTGAGCTTGGCAAATCAATATTTTCTTGGCCACTAGACGCGCCAACATTCACAAAACGTACGATATGCCCCTTAGGAATACACTTATAAACAGTCATGATAATGGATCTAGCGCTTTCTCCCCACAAATAGTCGATAATCACATCGATACCTTCAGCAAACTGTTCCTCTAATGCCTTTTCAAACTTCTGAACACCCTCCGTGCCATCCAACTGAAATGGGACAACGACATCAGCACCTAAAGCATGTAGCTCTTGAAGTTCACGTTCATTTCGACCCGTTGCAATAACTTTCTTGGCACCAAGATGCTTCGCAATTTGAACAGCAAGCCGCCCCGCAGTGCCTGTAGCACCGTTAATCAAAACCGTTTCATTCGGTTGTAAATGGGCGCGGTCATTCAATGCGACCCAACTTGACATGGCTGGATTCGGAATGGCAGCTGCTGTAATATCATCGACTGTATCGGGGATCTTCACCATGTAATCTGGTCGAACAAGGGTCTGCTCGGCCAGTGCACCATATGGAGCTTCTGGCAATAAGAAATAAACACGTTGACCATCAGCCGTAATTCCAGCCCCTTCGGCACCTGCAACCTTAGGATAAACGGCATCTGCACTGTAGTGGTTCCCTTCTGAGAGAGCTCTGCTCAAATTACTTAACGCTGAAGCCTTCACATGAACTAATACCTTACCATCGGTCGCTACTGGGGTGTCAAATTCACCATAAACCGGGGATTGCCCTTTTGCATGAATGATTGCTGCTTTCATCCGGCATGTTCCTTTCTTTTATATAGTCAACTTATAAATAGTTTATATCTTACTTTTTTATACCGACTGACATTAAGTAAGAAATATTCCGCCATAATTATACTTGCTAGTTTGTTAAAGCACAAAACTTCTCAAACCTCGTTTGGGCTCATTTTTTTAAAAATTTCGTTAAAAAGCGGTATAAACCATCCACCTTCTAAATAAACCACGGATCTGCTAACATATCCTTAGTTTCAGCTGCTCATCTGCGGGTTAGATATTAGTATTTCCATAATGAGTGATAATGTAATACAAAAAGAGAAGAGCGACATAGCCGCCCTTCTCCGATTTCATTCCCTGCTCCTTCTTCACTTCAACCTGCCTGCTGGCCGGCTGCATCAATTCTGGCCTGCGAGGCATTCGAGCACTTCTTGCAAACTTTCAGCTGTTGCCCTGAGCTGGTGTTTTTGACGTATAACAGCTTAATCCGCGTGCTTCCACACACCGGACAAGTGCCGCGACCGCGCGAAGGTAAATTCCAAAGTGATTTTCCACGTTTGTTTTTGGCCATCATCACATCCCCTTCTACGATAAAAAATAAGTTCATTTCCGAAACTAGAAGATTTTCTTATGCTCCCGATCCTCTTTCAGAATTTCCACGGCCTCGCGGAACCGCAGGCTGTGCACGATCTCCCGCTCACGCAGGAACTTCAGGCTGTCCTGGATATCCACGTCGTCGGTCATGTCGATGAGCCACTGGTATGTAGCCCGCGCTTTCTCTTCGGCCGCAATGTCCTCGTACAGGTCGGCGATGGGATCCCCTTTGGCCTGGATGTACGACGCTGTCCAAGGCACCCCTGCCGCGTTCTCATAAAACAGCGCCTTATCGTGGTTTACATAATACGGGTCTAATCCCGCCGCCTTCAGCTGCTCTGGTGTCGCATCTTTGGTCAACTTATAGACCATCGTTGCGATCATTTCGAGATGGGCGAACTCTTCCGTCCCGATGTCATTCAAGAGCCCAATCACTTTATCAGGGATCGTGTATCTCTGATTCAGATAACGCAGCGCTGCTGCCAGCTCCCCATCAGCACCGCCGTATTGCTCGATCAGCAGTTTGGCCATCCGCGGATCGCATTTGCTGACGCGTACCGGGTATTGCAGCTTTTTCTCATACACCCACATATCGCCTGTTTAACCTCCTTTAGCTTCCCGTCACAGATGGAAGGCAGGTTGCTACACCTGCCAAGGCCAAGGGCTTTTCGACCATTCCCACGGGAATTTCGAATACGCGCGCCCGAAGTTTTGCAGCGGGCCGTACAACTGTTGAAAATGATTTGCGTGCTGCGTCCGCTCTTGGGTCAGCTGATTAAACTGCTGGATCGCGGCCAGATCATCCGGATGCGTATCCAGATACAAATTCAGCTCTACCAGTGCGAAGTCCAGCGCTTGCAGCTTCTCAAGCTTCTCGTAATACTCCTGGTCGAACGGTTGATTGTTAGGATTTGTCGACATGGGCTCACCGTCCTTTTCCCCATTTGGATTCATAAGGGCTGTACAAAGCTGGCCATAACGTTCCGTGTCTTAAGGCGTCCATCGGGCTAAACTGCGGCAAATTCGGAGGTTGGAAGTGGATAAACAGCTGCGGAGGGGTGCTGTAGGTTTTTTGCGTGATCGGCGGACACGGGTCGAATGGGCCGATAAACGGGGTCCACACACGTTCCTGAGGATGGTTCAAAGAAACTTCCTCCTTACTTCAAGCATGATCATGCAGGCAAGCCACCAAATTTTCCCTGCATCCTACCTATAACATATGACAATCGCCCAAATAATGAACCGAAATAGACGTATTTTTACAAAAAAAATAACGCTGCCCCTGAACCCAGAGACAGCGTGATGCCGGATGAAGCTTGTCCGGCGTTATTCCTCTTCAATTTCCTCATCCGGCTCCTCGACGACAAGACGGATGACCTTGACGCGCGTGATACGCAACCGGCTGGCCTCTTCAACCTCAAATAAGAAGCGGTCGACTTGCTTTCTTTTACCTTTGGCCGGGGTTCCTTCCAACTCCTTGAACAACCAGCCGCCGATGGAGTCCACTTCGTCGTCTTCGATGTCGCTGCCAACCAATTCGTTAACTTCTTCAATTAACAAGCGGCCGTCCACCGAATAGACATCGTCGGTGATTTTCTCGATATCCGGACGTTCATCCTCGAACTCGTCATGGAGATCGCCAACGATCTCCTCGAGAATTTCTTCTGCCGTCAGCAGGCCGGCTGTTCCGCCGTATTCATCGACGACCAGCGTGACCTGAGAATGCTTCTTCTGCATCAATCGAAGGACCTGGCTGATCTCCATCGACTCCGGTACGTTCAGGATCGGTCGGACCATCTCCTCCAGACGAAGCGGCTTCTCGGGATCAGGCAGCAGCAGGTCGGTAATATGTACGAACCCGATGATCTGGTCCTTATCCTCGACGGCAACCGGATAACGCGAGTGCTTCGTGTTGGCGACGATGTTCATATTCTCTTCCCAGCTCAAATTCGTGTATAAGCAGTCCATATCCGTCCGCGGCAGCATTACCTCACGGGCCAGCATGTCGGAGAAGTCGAAAATATTGTCCATCAGCTTCATTTCATCTTGATCGATGACGCCGCTTTTGGCGCTCTGATCCATGAGAATGCGGATCTCTTCCTCCGAATGCGCCGCTTCGCTCTCACTGGCCGGTTCAATTCCAATCAACCGAAGCGCACCGTTCGCCGCCGTATTCAGCAGCCAGATCACAGGAAGGAAAATGCGATAAAACATCAACAACGGCCAAGACAGCCATAGGGACGTTGCTTCCGACTTTTGGATCGCCAGTGATTTTGGTGCCAGCTCCCCCATAACAATATGTAAAAACGTAATGATCGCAAAACCGACCGCTACCGAGACCGTGGAGATCAAGGTAGGATCGGTTGCGCCCATCTTATGCATCAGCGGTTCAATTAACAGCTCGGACACTGCGGGTTCTCCGACCCACCCGAGACCCAGTGAAGCTAGCGTGATGCCAAGCTGTGTTGCCGACAAGTAAGTGTCAAGCCGTTTATTGACCTTCAGCGCGTAGTTCGCCCGGCGGTTGCCCTCCCGGGCCAATTGGGTCAGCCGGGATTGGCGAACCTTCACGAGCGAAAATTCAGCAGCCACAAAGAATCCGTTTAAGAAGACGAGAATCAGGACGATCAGTAAGTTCCATATTAGCTTGCCGATTTCAAAATTGGTATGAGCATCGATGGCTACCGGCATGTCATACGCCTCTTTCCTAGTTTAGTTCTACCTTATAGAGCAGCCGCTTTGCGCGATTTGAAATCAATGTCTTGATAATACATATCCGCGACCAAGAGATTCGGACCGCAGCAGCCGGCCGCATCGCAGTGGCAGTTGACTTTCTGATTTAATGGATGCTCTGTCAGCCAACGGTCGAAGATTTCATCCAGCTTCCCTTCTCGCACATTCCCAAAGGCTGGGATGGCGGCAAAATCCGTTACAAACACATCCCCGGTGAACATATTCACATTTACACGGTTACGTCCATCAGGATCATTGCGAACGGTCACGTTGGGCTCTTTCCGCAGTCTGCGCAGCAGCTCCAAGTCTTCCTCATTCCCGTTACAAGCAAAGAATGGCAGCGTTCCGAACAGCATCCATATGTCCGGATCCCGAGCGTCCAGCAACGAGTGGATCGCCGCTCGCATCTCGCTTAACGCGAGCACCGGCAACCCTTCAGCAAAATCGGCCGCATACATCGGATGGACCTCATGTCTTTTGCAGCCCATTTCTACAATCATACGATGAATCTCTGGAAGCTTGCGGTGCGTTCGATAGTTAATCATCGATTCGGCCGACACGAACATGCCCGCATCGCTTAATTTGCGCGTATTCTCAATCATCGTCTCGTACATTTTATAAGCGACCTCCGGCTTAACCGGGTGCCCGCTGCGGGCGAATCCGATCTCATGGAAATCGCGTTCGCTTGTATAGTTAAACGAGATGTGCATCACATCCAAATAAGGAAGCAACTTCTCGTAACGTTCATAGTCTAAGGTTAGATTGGAATTGATTTGCGAACGAATCCCGCGCTCCTTGGCATATTTCAGGATCGGGATAATTTTCTCCTCCACGGTTTGGCGCCGAAATGTCGGCTCGCCGCCCGTGATGCTGATCGTCTGTAAATGCTCAACTTCATCTAACGCCTTCAGTATCAGAGGCAGCGGAAGCTGCTCCGGCTCCTTCAGGACGAGACTGTCACCAACCGCGCAGTGCTCGCAACGCATATTACACAGATTCGTTACCGTCAGCTCAACGCTGGTTAAGGCATGCCGCCCGAACTCCCGCAGGGACAAAATCGGATCCCACGGATCATAACTCGGGCTGATTGGCCGAGTGCCTTCATTTATCACTATCGTCTGTTTTCTCATTTTCCACTACCACCATTCTAATCCGTCCGCTCCCGCAATCCAGCTGGAGAGCGAAAAGCGGACATATCTACTGTGTAAGAAGACGTTTCTCCCGTCCTCATTATAAATCTTTTTCCTGGATTTCATTCCAGCTTGAAATATCGTCGGTCTTTGAACAGAATTAACGCATAATAAAGATCCAGAACAAGGCCGCCAAAATAAACCGATAATAAGCAAAATGGCGAAGCTGTACCTTTTGGATGAGTTTTAAGAACGCCAGTACAACCACATAGGCCACCACAAAAGCAACCACAAAACCGATCAAGAAATACCCGATCGTTTCAGATGTTAAATAGCGGTATGAATCCAGCATTTCGTAAGCGGACACTGCACACATGATTGGGATCGCAATAAAGAACGAGAAGTCCGCAGCCGCCTTGTAGCTGGCACCGCTCAGCATGCCGCCGGCGATCGTGGATCCAGACCGGGAGAAGCCGGGCCAGAGCACGGAAATACATTGATACAACCCGATCAGCAGCGCTTGCTTGTAGGTCAGCTGATCCATTTCTTGCGCGGTAACCACCGCTTTGTTCTTATTAAACCATTCGGCAAAGATCATGAATATGCCGCCAACAACCAGCGCCCACAATACCGTCTGCGAGCTGAACAGGCTTTTGATAAAATCGCGGAAGATATAGCCGACCACCAACGCTGGCGCAATCCCCAGCAGAACATGGATCAAGTTCAGACGGCCTTTTGGGGCGTTTAGGTCCACAACCGTTATTTTTTTGCTTAAGCCCAGAAGATTTAAAATCCGTTCCCGGTAGACCCAGGCCATGGCCAAGATCGCACCCAACTGAATAACGATTTCAAAGGTTTTCATTTCCGGCGACTGATCATCGTACCCCATCAGCTTGGCAGTTAAGATCATATGTCCCGTTGACGAGACCGGAATAAACTCGGTTAAACCTTCGACAATGGCTAAAATAATCGAGACAATAAAACTCATTCGTTCCTCCTGATCGAGTGTGACTTCGCGCTATAGCTATTCTACTTTTTTCCAACGGGATTGAAAACAGTTATCCACTGCACCGGCCGTCTGCAGCTCAAAGCGGAGCAAATCGCGCAAAAATTCAGGGAGCATATAACGCTTCTCCGTACCTCGCTTTAATCGTTCATAGCCGACGCCAAAGGTGAACATATCCAGCGTGCCTACGAGATACGTCTGGTCGCTCCGCAATGGCTTGCCCGCAACGCTTGCCCGGATGATCCGTTCGAAGGGAGGAGCGTCAGGGTTGTATTCGATCTCCAATCCGTCAACGCAAATGCCGCCAAGCACCTTCCCGCGAAAGCCAAATCCCATAATGAATTTGCCCATCTTCTCCTCAAGCAGCGATTCCTCCAGACTCGCCAAAATATCTTCGCCGGACAGTCGCATCGTACATGGGTTAATCGGCGAAGGGCACCGTTCATGCAGCATTCCTTCGCTGATCTCTCCAGCTGGCAGGCTGGCGAGCAGCTGACCGCTGTTCACCAGCGAGAATTCGCTGCCGGTATGGCGGCGCACAGCTTGAGCCAGCAGATTACCAAACGGCGATTCCGCCTCATAAGACACCGGCAATTCGCGATCCGTCACCGCAACCGTGCGATTCAAACGGAGCTTGGCTGCTTCTCGCTGCAGGGCGATGGCCGCCTCTACCTGCTCCAGCTTCGGCCCTTCCCCGACAGGCAGGCAAATGCCGTCCATCGATAAACGGCCGGTTCCGGCCTCCCGGTGAACAACAACCTTACCTAAGTAGTTGCCGAACTTCCCGGCAGCCGTGATCACCGTCGATCCGATACGCAGCGGCTCCTCCAGCAGATGATGGGTATGACCGCCGATAATCAGGTCGATGCCCGGAACCGTCTCAGCCAGCTGCCGATCCATCGGCAGGCCTAAATGGGACATCACGATAACCAGATCGACCTCATCGCGCAGCTGACTTACATCCCTGGCGATCGTGTCCAACGGATTCAGGGATTCCAGGCCCAGCAGCTCATAAAACTCGGCAAACGCAGCTGTCGCAGCCACCAGCCCGATCTTAAACCCCTGCTTGCGTATAATGAGACGACTCTGCATCCACGCCGGGGGCTGCCCTGTCCGCATCTCGATGATATTGCCGCATACGACAGAACTATGCAGGCCAGCGTAAGCCTGGCCCAACATTTCCGGCGTAAAGGTCAGCCCTTCATTATTGCCGATCGTTACCGCATCGTATCCCGTTAGGTTCAACACGTCCACGTTGGCCTGTCCTAAAGTCCCTTCCGTTTCGAGCGCCGCCCGGTCCATATGGTCGCCGATATCGAGAAGGAGCGTAGAAGCCGGCGCCTCGGCACGCAACTCATCAATCATCGCCGCGATGCGCCCCATCGTTTCAAAATGGCTGTGAATATCGTTGGTGTAGAGTATCGTTAACGTTTCCTGGTTCATCTCCGGCATAAGCACTACCTCCTTGCCCTCTCAATCTATTCGGCTTATTCTAAATTTTAGAGTTCAATGTGTATTATATACCTTAAAATTGATCGTTGTCTTGTTATAATGTATATTACTAACAAACCATTCCGAGGAGACTCCTATGAATATTCAAATTGCTCTTTTTGCCGGGTTGGCGGACCGGATCGGTACGTCAACCTTAAGCTTTGTATATCCTTATCCAGAACGTCCAATTACGGCAGCCTCATTAAAGGAAGCGTTGGCTGAGGCTTACCCTTCGGCAGTTGCATTGATCTCCGCCTCCTTCGTTGCGGTCAATCAAGAGTACGCTGCAGGGGATACCCCCATCCATGCGGAGGACGAGATCGCGCTGATCCCGCCGGTATCCGGCGGCGAATCAAGTTCAGGTGATGCTTCTGACGCAGCAGAGGATCAACTCTACATTATCACGGAAGAACCGCTGTCCGTGGAGGAGATTACGGCGAAGGTCATCAGTCCCGACCATGGCGCCGTTCTCACATTCACCGGGACTACCCGGGAATGGACACAAGGTCAACGTACCGTACATCTCGAATACGAAGCGTATGTGCCGATGGCCCTAGCCAAGCTGCGTCAAATCGGTGATGAGATCGCAGAGCGCTGGCCAGGAACTCGCTGTGCTATCAGCCACCGGATCGGTCGCGTGGATATCGCGGAAATCAGCGTTGTCATCGCCGTATCCGCTCCGCACCGGGCCGGATGCTATGATGCCAGCCGTTACGCTATTGAACGCCTTAAACAGATTGTCCCGATCTGGAAGAAGGAAATCTGGGAAGACGGTTCCGGATGGAAGGGCCACGGTCTTGGTCCTTGGGACCCTCGTGTACCGGGAGAACACCTCCTTTCGGGCGATTGACAACCTTACAAATTCGTTGTCATGCCAGTTGTTTCCTGATATGATTAAGAAAAACTGGAAGATTACGAGGTGTCATCGTCTTTGAAAGTACATATTATGGATCTCAGTCCAGGTGACCGTCTTCAAAATGATGTATTTAATCATTTCGGTGTTTTTGTTTTGCAGAAAGGCTGTGAATTGAGCAGCGATTCCATCGTTAAGCTAATGCAGCATGGGATCGACTACGTAGATATCGAACCGCAAACCTTAGACGCCGAATTCCCTTCGGATCCTGCCTTCCGGGCCAAGCCATATATGGATGAAGCCGTTGACGGTTTCGAGGAACTGTTCCTGAAAGCGCTAACGAACGGGACGATCGACGAAGCGAAAGTGGACAAGCTGTTAGAGCCGATGATCTCAGAACTGGATAACCAGAAGGACGTCGTCTCTTTATTGCTGATGATTGGTGACGGTGACAATTATACTTACCATCATTCCATGCAAGTCGGCATGCTCAGTTATTATATCGCCTCCTGGTTAGGGTATCCTAAGGAAGAAGCCTACAAGGCTGGGAAAGCCGGCTACTTGATCGATATCGGCAAGAGCAAGGTCCCACAGAGCATTTTATCCAAGCCCGGCAAGCTGACGCCGGAGGAATTCGAAGAAGTGAAGCGTCATTCCGAATACGGTCATGACATTATTCTCAATTCTACCGGAGACGAGCTTTCGGCCTTGGTGGCGCTGCAGCATCACGAACGGGAGGACGGCAGCGGTTATCCGCATGGCTTAACAAGCAAGGATATCCATCCGTTCGCCAAGATCGCCGCGGTTGCAGACGTGTATGCGGCGATGACCTCCAACCGAGTCTATCGCTCGAAGCAAGAGCTGCTGTCGGTGTTGCGCGAGTTGAACAGCCTCAGCTTCGGCCAGCTGAGCCCGGAGCCTACACAAGCATTAATCCGTCATCTGTTGCCGAACTTCATCGGCAAGAAAGTGATGCTGAGCACCGGCGAGATCGGTTCTATCGTCATGACGAATCAAACGGACTTCTTCCGTCCGCTGGTCAAGACGGATTCCCGATTTGCCGACCTGTCCAAAGAACGCGAAACCTCAATCGCAGAAGTATATCTCTAATACGGAATTCTCCCGGGCCTGCATAGGTTTCCGGGTTTTATTTTACCCAGAATTCTTGAATCAGGAACGCTTACGCATTCGCCCAATCCACTCTTGCCTACCCGTCATACATTAGCAATAAAACAACGGGAGGCGCGCTCACATGCCCAATTACCGCATTATCGTTGATTTATCGGATCGTATGCTGTATCTGCTCGATAACGACATCGTTGTTCGTGGCTTTCCGGTAGGGATCGGAAAAATGCTTACGCAAACCCCAGTAGGAACGTTTACGATCGTCAACAAGGCTCCCAATCCCGGCGGGCCGTTTGGCGCTTACTGGATGGGCTTGTCCAAACCCCATTACGGAATCCACGGCACTGATGATCCTTCCTCCATCGGCAAAGAGGTCTCGCACGGCTGTATCCGAATGTATAACCCAGACGTCATCGAACTCGCTCGGATCGTGCCGATCGGAACCAGTGTCACGATCCGTCAATAAGTACAAAAAGGAGAAGTCTCGCTCAGGGGCTTCTCTTTTTCATTGTGACTTAACAACGTTCGGACTGTTTTGATATCATACCCAGGGCAGATTCGAGCAAATAAAAAAAAGAATCCGCAGAAAATTCTACGGATTCTAAGCAGTCTTATTTTTAACCGATCGAGCCTTCCATCTCGAACTTGATCAAGCGGTTCATCTCTACAGCATATTCCATCGGCAGCTCTTTCGTGAACGGCTCGATAAAGCCCATAACGATCATTTGCGTTGCTTCTTCTTCGGTCAGACCGCGGCTCATCAGATAGAATAGCTGCTCTTCCGACACCTTCGATACGGTCGCCTCATGCTCCAGTGTGATGTTGTCGTTCATGATCTCGTTGTACGGGATCGTATCCGACGTCGACTCGTTATCGAGTATCAACGTATCGCATTTGATGTTCGATTTCGCGCCTTCCGCTTGACGGCCGAAGGAAGCGAGACCGCGGTAAGTGACCTTGCCGCCATGTTTGGAAATCGACTTCGACACGATCGTCGATGTGGTATCCGGCGCCAAGTGGATCATTTTCGCACCGGCATCTTGCAGTTGGCCTTTGCCGGCAACGGCGATGGACAGTACGCTACCTTTCGCGCCGCGGCCTTTCAAGATAACTGCCGGGTACTTCATCGTCAGCTTCGAACCGATATTGCCGTCAACCCATTCCATCGTAGCATTCTCTTCGGCTACCGCACGTTTGGTAACCAGGTTATAAATGTTTGGTGCCCAGTTCTGGATCGTCGTGTAGCGAACGCGCGCGTCCTTCTTCACGATGATTTCCACGACCGCGCTATGCAGCGAGTTCGTGCTGTAGATCGGCGCCGTGCAGCCTTCGGTGTAGTGTACAAAGCTGCCTTCATCGGCGATGATCAGCGTACGTTCGAACTGACCCATGTTCTCGGAGTTGATCCGGAAATATGCCTGAAGCGGCACTTCACATTTCACACCTGGCGGCACGTAAATGAAGCTGCCCCCGGACCATACGGCGCTGTTCAGAGCTGCAAACTTGTTGTCCGCAGCAGGAACTACCGTCCCGAAATACTCTTTGAACAGTTCCGGATACTCACGCAATGCGGAATCTGTATCCATGAAGATAACCCCTTGATCTTCAAGGTCCTTCTGAATGCTGTGGTATACGACCTCCGACTCGTATTGCGCGGAGACACCGGCCAGGAACTTCTGCTCGGCTTCTGGAATCCCCAGCTTATCAAACGTTTCTTTGATTTCAGCCGGAACTTCTTCCCATGTCTTGCCTTGTTTCTCAGATGGCTTCACGTAGTATTGAATATCGTCAAAATCGAGCTCGCTCAAGTCACCGCCCCAACGCGGCAACGCCATTTTCTCGAATTGCTCCAGCGATTTCAGGCGGAAGTTAAGCATCCACTCCGGCTCGCCTTTGATCCGGGAGATTTCCGTTACGATTTCACGGGTCAAACCTTTACCCGATTGAAAGATCGCCTTGTGTTCATCCCGGAAACCGTATTTATACTCTTCTAATTCCGGTGCTTTCTTGGCCATGTTCGGCTACCTCCTCAGGGGATTAGATTTCCGCTTGGATTCCTTTTTTCAGCGCATTCCAAGCTAATGTAGCGCATTTGATGCGGGCAGGAAATTTTCTAACGCCGGATAAGGCCTCAAGATCTTCATAGTCGTCAAACTCCACCGTCTCTCCCATCATCAGCCGGGAGAACCGTCCAGCAAGCTCCAGTGCATCTTGGATCGTCCGACCTTTGACAGCCTCCGTCATCATCGATGCCGACGACATGCTGATGGAGCAGCCTTCCCCGGTAAAGCGGGCGTCCTTGACGACGTCTCCTTCCACAATCAATTGTAAGGAAATGCGGTCGCCGCAAGTCGGATTGTTCAGATCAACCGTCAGCGCGCCTTCCTCAAACTTCCCGCGGTTCCGCGGATTTTTATAATGATCCATAATGACACGGCGGTATAAGTCGTCTAGTTGCATCATCCAAAATACTCCTTTGTTTGGATTAAAGCTTCCGCCAGTCGGTCGATATCCTGTTCCGTATTATATAAATACAGACTCGCTCTAGCCGTTGCACTGGCTTCAAGCCAACGCATTAACGGCTGGCAGCAGTGATGTCCGGCCCGGATGGCGATGCCGGAAGCGTCAAGCACGGTCGCAACGTCATGCGGATGAATGTCCAGCAGATTGAAGGTGATCAGTCCCACTTCGCGCTCGCGCGGTCCATAAAGAGTCAGCCCTTCAATCTCAGACAGGCGGTTCATCGCATAAGTGGCAAGCTTGGCCTCGTGACGGTGTATTTCCTCAAGTCCGATGCCTTCAAGGAAATCGATGGCTGCCGCCAATCCAACCGCACCTGCGATAATCGGCGTCCCACCTTCAAACTTCCATGGAAGCTCCTTCCAACTTGATTCATACAATCCGACATCATCGATCATTTCCCCGCCGTATTCGATCGGCTCCATGGCTTCCAGCAGTTGCTTCTTACCATAGAGTACCCCAATTCCAGTCGGTGCGCACATCTTATGGCCGGAAAAAGCATAAAAATCAACATCCAGCTCCTGTACGTCAACCTTCATGTGCGGGGTGCTTTGCGCGCCGTCAACGACCATAACCGCCCCGTTGCGATGAGCAATGGCTGCGAGCTCCTTGATCGGATTCACAACGCCAAGGACGTTGGATACGTAAGCGGTCGCCACGATCTTCGTCTTGGGGGTAATCGTCTTCTCCGCATCCGCCAAATCGATATGACCGTCTGGCTGCAGCGGGATATATTTCAATACAGCCTTCTTCTTCAACGCCAATTGCTGCCAAGGAATCAGATTGCTATGATGTTCCATCGGAGTAATAACGATTTCGTCGCCTTCTCCGACATTCGCTGCTCCGTAAGAGGATGCAACCAAATTCAGCGAGGTCGTAGTGCCACGGGTAAAAATAATTTCTTCCCGGCGCGCAGCCCCGATAAATCTGGCTACCTTCTCGCGGGCATTCTCATAAGCATCGGTCGCCCGGCTGCCCAGCGTATGCACGCCGCGATGCACGTTCGCATTATCCCATTCGTAATAATGCTTTAACGCTTCAATTACGACCGTCGGCTTCTGCGAGGAAGCCGCACTGTCGAGATAAACGAGCGGATGCCCGTTTATCTCTTGCTGCAGAATGGGGAATTGCTTCTTCAGCTCTTCAGCATGGATAGTCATTGTCCCAGCTTCCTTTCCACTAGACCTTGCAGTTGCTTCTGCAACGGTTCCAGCGGGATATCCGAAACGACCGGCGCCAAGAAGCCGTAAATGACCAAGCGTTCCGCCTCTGCACGGGTAATCCCGCGGGACATCAAGTAGTAAATTTGCTCTGGGTTCACCTGCCCAACGGAAGCGGCGTGTCCTGCGGAAACGTCATCTTCGTCAATCAGCAGAATCGGGTTGGCGTCACCGCGAGCCTTCGGGCTTAGCATGAGCACTTTCTCAGTTTGCTGACCGTCCGCTTTCGTGGCACCTTTCTCGATTTTCGTGATCCCGTTAATAATCGCAGTAGCTTCTTCCCGCATTACGGCGCGGGTAATCATTTGGCTGTTCGAGCTCTTCCCATAATGGACGGCCTTCGTCGTGTAGTTCAAACGTTGTTTCCCCGAACCAACGGCGATGACCTTCGCATCCGAGTTCGAGCCGTTCCCTTTCAAGATCGACAGTGTCTCACTCGCCGAATCGCCATTGTTCATTTCGCCGATGATCCATTCGATGCTGCCGTCATTCTCAACAACAGCACGGCGATAGGTCACATCCGTTGCTTGCTCAGCCAAATGGTGCACTGTCGCGAATTGGACTTTGGCGCCCGGCTTCACCACCACTTCGGCTGCACCGTTATGCACGATGCTTCCATTGAGATTTACAGAAATATAGTTATCCACGTAGGTAACTTGGCTGTTCGTGTCCGCCACGATCAGAACGTGAGGCGTGAACGAAGAGCTCGCGTCATCCAACAGGAAAATCGTTTGCAGCGGCGTATCAATCACCACGTTCTTCGGAACGTACAGAAAAACTCCGCCATTCCACAAAGCTGCATGCAAAGCGGCCAAGCGATTCTCATCCGGCTTGATCACGCTGTGCAGGTGCGCCTTCACCAGATCCCCATGCTCCCGCACGGCGGTCTCCAAATCGGTGAAGATCACGCCTTGGCTTGCCAGCTCCGGTGCCAGCTTGGTAAATACAGTATCTGCATTCCGTTGAACCAGCAGATTGCTCTGCTCATTCAATTCCACCAGCGATTGAATGCTGTCAGGTAACTGCTGCGTATGTTCACCCCGAGCTTCAGCAAGGGTTCCGAAGTTGCTCAAATCCCAGCGGTCAATCCGCGTCTTCTCCAATTTGGGCAGTTCCAGTTCCGCCGCCAGCTGCAGCGCCTTCGTCCGGCTGTCGGTCAGCCAGTCCGGTTCGCCGCGCTTCGCGGACAGTTGTTTGAGTTGCTCCGCTTCTACCGGAAGTACGGTTTGTGTCGTCATTCTTTACTCCTCCTTCCGATTAGGCTTCTTGACCAACTGTTTCGTCCACGATACCCAGCTCTTCTTTGACCCAATCGTAACCTTCCGCTTCCAGGCGTTCGGCAAGCTCAGGACCGCCGGATTTCACGATACGGCCTTGCATCATCACGTGAACGAAGTCCGGTTTGATGTAGTTTAACAGACGTTGATAGTGAGTAATAATCAAGAAGCCGCGGTCTTCGCTGCGCATGGAGTTAACACCATTAGCCACGATCCGCAAAGCGTCGATGTCAAGACCGGAGTCGATTTCGTCCAGAATGACGATCTTCGGATCCAGCAGCAGCATTTGCAAAATTTCGTTCCGCTTCTTCTCCCCGCCGGAGAAGCCTTCGTTCAAATAACGGTGCGCAAACTCTGGATTCATCTCCAGCACTTTCATTTGCTCTTCCATTTGACGAATGAATTTGATCAGGGAGATTTCGTTCCCTTCGCCGCGGCGGGCATTAATGGCACTGCGCAGGAAGTCTGCATTCGTTACGCCAGCGATTTCGCTAGGATATTGCATCGCCAGGAACATCCCAGCGCGGGCGCGTTCGTCAACGGCCATCTCCAACACGTCTTCCCCGTTCAGCGTCACTTTACCATCCGTAACTTCATACTTCGGATGGCCCATCAGCGCAGAAGCCAGCGTACTTTTCCCGGTTCCGTTTGGTCCCATGATGGCGTGGATTTCCCCGCCTTTTATCTCAAGGTTAATCCCTTTCAGGATCTCCTTCTCCTCGATTGTTGCTTTCAAACCCTCAACTACAAAATGCGTTGCCATGTAACTGCTCCTTCCATTCACGAAAATTAACGTTATTTGCTTAGGGCCGCCGCCCTTGTTCTTGCCATTATATCATAACAATTATCACATTAGAATAATTCTAAGTGATTCTCACTGATTCTCATTTCATTCTAACCTACTTTATATCCATAAGCAACGTATGACGGCGGATGTTCATTGTTATGCAATATCGTCATCCCAGACAATGCAAAAGGACTCGGCCCGCGCTTGCGGCCAAGCCCTCTTGGAATGCGTGATCTCTGCCTTTGGCTCAGAGAAGATCTATCAATCCAGGTAAGCCCGGAGCATCCACATCTGTTTTTCCCATTTGCCAAGATAACCGGTTAACAAATCGCTGGTGACGTTATCCTCCACCTGATCCGCGAGACCAATCCCTTCGTTGTACGCCTCCGTTAAGGTCGCCAGGTCCTCAAGCACATGCTGAACCATCGCCTGCGGCTCCTCCTTCCCGGTTGCCTCCTGAATGGTGGCCAGGTCCAGATACTCTTCCAGCGAAGCTGCCGGGTTCCACTTCAGTGCGAGCATCCGCTCGGCAATGGCATCCATTTGTTCAGTAACTTCATTATATAGCTCCTCAAATTTGGCGTGCAGCCGAAAGAAGTTCGTCCCTTTAACATACCAATGGTAGTTGTGCAGTTTGACATAAAGCACGTTGAGGTTAGCAACCTGTTCATTCAGCAGCTGCTCCAGGCTGGATTTCTTCGTATTCTTTGCCGGTTTAGCTTCCGATTTGCTCATCCTTATCCCCTGCTTTCTTCAATTAAAAGTTGTCATTATTTTACCCTGATTCCGGGAGGACGAAACAAAAGATCCATAAGATGTATAGATTTGTGTAAATTTCTTGAAATTTGGGCTATGATTGTTGTCATAGTGGTGCTATTATTATTGAGGATTTTCAACAGAAGAAGGACGACCTTTCTCTGCCAACTTGAAAACTGTGGGGGAATTATGGAAAATCAAACCGGTCAACATCAGAAACAAGATGACGAATTGGGCTATTTATTTAACGTCGAGATTCTAGTCAAAGGGACAACGAACCCGGTGGCTCTGCAAGCGCTGATGAAGCTGCTGAACGACAGCCCTGACATTATAGATTACCGCATTAATTCCGGAATCGAGCTGGGACGAATCATTGAATCTACCTTGGCTTCTCGTAAGCAGTCCCGCATTGATACCGCCCAAGCCGAAAAGGCCAAGAATAGCGGTAAGGAAACGACGAAGCCATCCGCTGCGGTGGAGAAGAAGAAAAGCGAGCCGGCTTCGAGCAACTTCAAGGAGTTGACCACAAGCGATGAATTCCAAGCCTGGATTCAAAGCTACATTACAGGCAATAAGCTTGTCCGTTTGTACGTCAATCGTAACGGGAAGCGGACGAGTATGCCGTGCCGAATCCTAAACTTCCTTCCGGAAACTTATGCTGTGAGTGTATACCACGTCGACGAGAAGCAGGTCTACACACTGAAGCTAAGCGAGATCATCGATTTTTTGGATACGTAAAAAATATCTGAACAATGCAGCCAAAAGGGCTGGCGTTCCTGTGGATGCAGGTTGCGCCAGCCCTTTTCGATCTTGCATCTCCTTAAGTTTTATGCCCCCGCCCGAGGTGCTGCCTTCCAGGCTTCCAGCGCGAGCAGCAGCCAGCCAGCTAGAAATGACACGCCGCCAAGCGGTGTCACCGGACCAAGCCATCGCAAGTCCCAGGCGGCAAGGCCGTATAAGCTGCCAGAAAATAAGATCACGCCGATCAGAAACAGCCGTCCACTCCACAACAGCCGCTTAGAGTCTCCCCACTTCGCGGCAAATAGCGCGGTCAGCAGCATGGCAAGGCCATGAATCATTTGATAATGGACTCCGGTCTCAAACGTGCTTATGGCAGCCTCCCCGATCCGCTCTTTCAAGATGTGAGCGCCAAACGCACCAAACGCTACAGAGAGAAGCATGACAATCGCTCCGATCCCCGCATATTTTCGCTGCACTATTGATTTCACCCTTTCTGATCATGTCCATTCACCTTCGTGTCCATCATACCGCAGGGCTTTGCCTGATTTCCACCACCGTTTCAACCAAAAATATCCTTGCAAATTTCAGGAGGATATTTGAAGATGGTCTTGAATAGGTTTACATTACATAATGTCAATTAAAGGAGTTTTGGGATGGATTATCGTCAATCGGAGCAAGATCCTGTATCACCCTATTTTGCCCCCCACGAGCCAACAAACCGGATGAAATTCTCCGGCCCCGGCATCGCCTCCTTCGTACTCAGCTTACTTGCCGTAATTGGCTATATCGCTGCGCTGGCACTGATTATTTCTACAGCCATGGATCTCGTGGACCAGCCTGCGGAGGCCATCGCCGCAGACCTGATGCAACGAAGCGGGACAGTGCTTGGCGTTTTGCTGTTCCTCATTTCCGGCGTATTGGATCTGGTCGGATTGATTCTAGGCATCGTAGGCCTGGCGATTCGAAATCGGAGGAAAGTGTTTGCGATACTAGGCACGATTTTTTCGGTCTTGCCATTAGTTCTCTTCATCTTTTTGATCGTGCTTGGCAGCCTCACGGTCTAGGATAACGCGGTACCATGTAAGCTTTCCCTCGAATCGGCGGCGTCCATCGCGGACAACTGCCGAAAGCCCCAAACCCCGCGGGTCTTTGGTCGGTCTTGGGGCTTTTCCTTGTCTTGTTCTTTTTGATAGAATGGATGAAAGTTCTTCTTTACATTACATCGAATTTGGATCAACTAACCAAGGAGACTGTTTATGTCTAAAGTGAAAATTTTTGCGGATAGTACCTCGGATCTGCCAGCTGGCTGGGTCGAACGGTACGATATCGGCCTGGTTCCGCTTTACGTCGTATTCGGCAATGAAACGTTCCGGGACGGCATCGACATTACCCCGCTCGATATCTATCGCCGAGTGGAGGCCGAGGGACAATTGCCCAAGACAACAGCACCGTCCCCGAAAGATTTTATGAGCGCCTTTGGCCCTTACATCGATCAAGGAATGGACATCGTGTATATCAGCTTGTCGTCCAAGCTGTCGTCCACCTATCAGAACGCGCTTATCGCAGCTGCGGAATATCCCGAGGGTCGAGTTCATATCGTAGATTCCTTGACGCTGTGCAGCGGGATCGGGATGCTGGTCATGAAGGCCGTACGCCTGGCTGAGCAAGGGTGGGGAGCCGCAGAAATCGCTGGACAAGTTGCCGCCTTACGCTCCCAAGTGGAGACACAATTTGTCATTGATACGTTGGATTATTTGTACAAAGGCGGTCGCTGCTCCGGGATGCAGAACATCATGGGCAGCCTGCTGCAGATTCGTCCGGTCCTGAAGATGGTGGACGGGAACATCATCCCGGCTTACAAAGTACGAGGCCGCAAGGAGAAAGCCGTGCAGCTCATGCTTGATAATGCCCTGGCCGACAAAGATCAGATGGATGAGGATTTGATCTTTGTCGCACATACGCTCGCGGAGGAAGAGGCCCATCGGTTATCCGTGATTTTGCGGGAGCAGACCGGTGTACGAGAAGTCGCTGTTGCAGAAGCTGGCTGCGTCATTTCGAGCCACTGCGGCCCCCATACCGTCGCGATTATGTATGCAAGAAAATCGGCGGCTTCATAAGTCCCATAGATAACCAAAGACGTTTAGGAGGATTTATATGGGTTCCATTAAAATTTTTGCAGACAGCACTTGCGATCTCCCCGCTGAATGGATTGCGCAGTACGACATCGGCATTGTGCCTCTGTATGTGACGTTTTCGGAACAAACTTACAAGGACGGAATCGATCTGACGGTGCCTGAGCTCTACAAGAAAGTCGATGAGACGGGCAAGCTGCCTAAGACGGCGGCACCGTCACCGGCAGATTTTATCGAGGCGTTTCGTCCACATATTGAGGAAGGCCGGAAAATTCTCTATATCAGCTTGTCCTCGGAGCTGTCCTCGACTTACCAAAATGCGCTGATTGCCGCAGACGAATTTGCCGAAGGCATGGTGACGGTGTTCGATTCCCTGAATTTATCGAGCGGCATCGGTCTGCAGGTGATGAAAGCCGTTAACGCTGCTGCAGAAGGCAAGAGCGTTGAAGAAATCGTTGCCCTGCTGACTGCCGTTCGTCCGCAAGTCGAAACCGAATTTGTCATCGATTCGCTGGATTATTTGTATAAGGGTGGTCGCTGCTCGGGTATGCAGAACATCGTTGGCAGTCTGCTGAAAATTCGGCCTGTGATCAAGGTCGAGAACGGCAAAATGACGCCAGCATACAAAATTCGCGGCAGCCGGGACAAAGCGCTCGATCAGCTGTTAAACAATGCGCTTAGCCATCTATCTGAAATGGATGATGATCTCATCTTCGTAACGCATTCCTTGGCGGATGAGGACGCGAAGGTGCTGAAGGAAGCGTTAGAAGCCAAGACGAACGCCCGCCAAGTTGCGGTGTCCAATGCCGGCTGCGTCATCTCCAGCCATTGCGGCGCCAAAACGATCGGTATCCTGTATACGAAGAAGCTGGCATAAGTTTTATGCAAAATAAAAAGGAAGACCAGGGACTCTCCCCGGCCTTCCTTTTTGGCGCTTAAGGCACAAAAAACGGGACTCTCAGTAACAACGCTGGAATCCCGGTGATCAATCTGATTATATCTAGTTAGAACAGCTTGCCGCCCACCGATCGCTGAAACTCCTCAATCGCCGGAAGATGCGGTTCAATCCGGCTGACCAGCCCAAAGCCTGCGATCACCCGCGCCAGTTCTTCCTCCATCTGCGAAGTACGGACCGCAAGCCGCGTTGGCTTCACCCGATGCATCTCGATCAGCGCGATTAAGCCTTCTGCAAGATTCTCAGACGCTTCCTTCCGTGGAGTTAACCCGTAGTGCAGAATTTGCCCGGTCTCTTGATCTGCAATGATGTTCAAGGTGGGGTAGAACGGCCGGCCTTCCTCCTCAATCGGCATCGGGATATAAAAGCTGTCGACCTCCCAGATCCCCGCATCGCCGGTGACCGCGCGCCGGGCTTTCACCATCCGCAGTTCGTCCACTACGGCCGCTCGTCCGGCGGGCTGCCATTGATCGGCTGGATCCGGCTTTTGCCATTCGCTTCTCCACTGCATCGTGTCGCCTTCTCCCCCCGTCAACGGGACTCGCACGAGAAACCGTTCCCCATTACCTGCTAACAAAACATCGGGATTCTGTCGATAGGTCAGGCACACCTCGATCGCTTGGTGGAGGATCTCCGTCAAGAAAACCATATCGTCCCGCTGAGTCAGCGGCCAGGGCACGTATCCTGGTTCGTAGAGGCGGAAGGACGGCCAGGCGGTTTTGCCATGATAGGATAAACCAAGCTCATTCAGCCGTTCATATTCCTCTGGGTACAACTCATCTCGGCTGCCAAAAGACAGCATATAACAATGCTGGGCAAACAGCGGGTCGCCGGTGAACTCCCCATTTAACATCTCGAGTACCGTCTGCAAGCCCCCCGTTCCTAAATAAACGGCCAGTCCATACATTTCCTTACCGCTCCCCATTACACAGCAATATCCGATGCGGTGATCCCGTGGACTGCGCACGCCAAACAAATGAACGTTTGTCAGCCATACCCAGGGCTCCAGCTTCTTAAATTGATCCGCAGCTTGATATAAGTTTAGCCAAACTTGATTGATTTGCACCCGTTGCGACCTCCTTTGGCAGCCTCCCTCATTGATATCCAGCTTAACCCGGATCTCTGCCTTTTTCCAGTCTGATTGTTCCAAACGAGCGCAAGCTCGCTCACATATCGCACCTCTCCGTGAATATACTTTATTTACATCCACAAAATCTAGCGTACCGGGAAATCCCGATATGGAGGTGTTCATCTATGCCAACGCCTGATCGATATAACTTTGTCGTCTCCAAAGAGGACTGGTCGCTGCACCGGAAAGGGTATCAGGATCAACAACGTCATCAGGAGAAAGTGAGAGAGGTCATTAAGCAAAATCTGCCCGATCTCGTCACCGAAGAAAATATCATCATGTCTGACGGCAAGCAGATCATTAAGGTCCCCCTCCGCAATTTGGAAGAGTACCGCTTCATCCATAATTACCAGAAACATAAGCACGTTGGCCAAGGCGACGGGAGCAGCGAGGTGGGAGACATACTCGGCCAAGACAGCCCGAAGGATAGTGGAAAAGGCGGGAAAGGCGGCAAAGCCGGTGATCAGCCGGGCTACGATTACGTTGAAGCGGAGATTAGCATCGAAGAACTGGAGGATATGCTGTTCGAAGAGTTGGAATTGCCTTATATCGAGGAAAAAGACAAGGCAGATCTGGAAACCGAATCTATCCGCTTTAACGATATCCGCAAAAAAGGCCTCATGTCCAACATCGACAAGAAACGTACGATCCTGGAGAACCTGCGCCGTAACGCCACCGCCGGAACTCCTGGCATCCACGGCATTACGCCGGACGATCTCCGCTACAAAACATGGGAGGACGTCGTTGTGCCCCACTCCAACGCGGTGATCCTTGCGATGATGGATACATCCGGTTCAATGGGGGCGTTCGAGAAATACTGTGCGCGCAGCTTCTTCTTCTGGATGACCCGATTCCTGCGGCGTCAGTACGAGAAGGTCGAAATTGTGTTTCTCGCCCATCATACCGAGGCCAAGGAGGTCAGCGAAGAAGAGTTCTTCACCCGCGGGGAAAGCGGCGGCACCATCTGTTCCTCGGTCTATCAAAAAGCGCTGGAAATCATCGACACCCGTTACCCGCCGTCCAGCTACAACATCTATCCTTTCCACTTCTCCGACGGGGATAACCTAACTTCCGATAACGAGCGCTGCGTCAAGCTGATTGGCGAGCTGATGAAGCGCAGCAACATGTTTGGCTACGGGGAGGTCAACCAGTACAATCGCGGCAGCACCTTGATGTCTGCCTACCGGACGATCAAGCAAGAGAAGTTCATGTATTACGTCATTAAGGAAAAAGGCGAAGTTTACAACGCGTTAAAACGGTTCTTCCACAAGCGCGAAGGAGGTGCCGCCAGTTGAGCAGCGAATTAGAACAGCTCGAATATGCCATTGCGGAAATTATGGAAATTGCCGACTCGTTTGGTCTTGACTATTATCCGATGCGCTACGAAATTTGCCCCGCCGATATCATATATACGTTTGGTGCTTACGGAATGCCAACCCGGTTCTCGCATTGGAGCTTTGGCAAAATGTTTAACAAGATGAAGATGCAATACGATTTTGGACTTAGCAAAATCTACGAGCTTGTCATTAACTCGAATCCGTGTTACGCCTTTTTGCTGGAAGGCAATTCACTGATCCAGAACAAGCTGATCATCGCCCACGTGCTCGCCCACTGCGACTTCTTTAAAAATAACGTGCGCTTCTCCGCGACCAACCGAGATATGGTGGAGAGCATGGCCGCCACCGCTGAGCGAATTAGCCGGTACGAACTGGCCTACGGTGCGGAAACGGTGGAGAGCTTCATCGACGCGGTGCTGGCAATCCAGGAGCACGTCGACCCGCAGCTGATCAAGCCGATGCGGTATGATAAACGGCAGCAGATGGAAGAAAAGATTCGGCGGGCAAAGGGAGGACGGCAAGGTTCGGTGAAAGCAGGGCCTTACGACGATCTTTGGGCGCTTGATGAACCTTCGAGCGGACGAAACGACGACGCTAAAGAGGCCGCCGTCCACTTCCCTCCTGAGCCGGAGAAGGATATCGTCTGGTTTATCCAGGAATATTCCGAAGTGTTGGAAGACTGGCAACGGGACATCATGAGCATGCTGCGGGAGGAGATGCTGTACTTCTGGCCGCAGATGGAGACGAAAATCATGAATGAGGGATGGGCTTCGTACTGGCATCAGCGCATCATCCGTGAGCTGGACCTCACCAGCGACGAAACGGTCGAATTCGCCAAGCTGAACGCCTCGGTCGTCCAGCCGTCGCGGCAAAGCCTGAACCCGTATTACCTCGGGCTCAAGATCTTCGAGGATATCGAACGCCGCTGGGATAACCCGACCGAAGAGGAACGCCTCCGCTTTGGCCGGGAGCCTGGAAAAGGCCGTGAGAAAATCTTCGAGGTGCGTGAGCTCGATTCGGATATTTCCTTCCTGCGCAGCTATTTGACCAAGGATCTCGTCCGTGATCTGGACTTGTATATTTTCGAGAAGCAAGGTCCGGAGTGGAAAATCACCGACAAGTCATGGGAAAATGTCCGCGACCAGTTGATCGCCTCCCGCGTCAACGGCGGCTCGCCCTACATCGTTGTCCAAGACGGCGACTACCTGCGCTCCGGCGAGCTGCTGCTGAAGCATCAATATGAAGGAATTGAGCTGGACCTGAAGTATCTGGAGCATACACTCCCTTACGTATACAAGTTATGGGGCCGCCCGGTGCATCTGGAGACGGTGGTGGAGGAGAAACGGGCGCTTTTCTCTTATGACGGGCAGAAGCATGTAAGGAAGATACTTTGAGTTCATGTGACTTTTAAGGTGAAATAAAAGTCACTTTGGCCTTGATCCAGAAACCATTCGCAATGGATGCGATACTTATAGATTCCTTTCTCTTGCGGGACCGTGTAGGGATGCTCGAGCGCCCCGCCTGCTGAATCCACCCCCGTTAGCGTAAATTCCTTGATGCCCTTGGGCGCTTCGGTATCGATTGGAGCGCCTGCGGGTACTTCAACGGGCTCGGTTTCAAGAATGCTGGAATCCACGCTGACACAGCTGCCTTTGCTGTAATATACGCGCTTACACCACGAGTAACCACCCCTAACCACTTCGATGGCCTTTCCTTGTACGGTCACCGCAGGCGAAGGCGGCGTGTCAGCCTGAACCCATCTGGAATGAATGGCTTGCTGAACAGCAGAAGGATCCATAGGTGCCCTCTGCTTCAAGCCAATCGCATATCCGGCCCAGAAGGTGCATGCTAAGATTGCGATGGCAGCAACGATGATCATAAGTTGGTTACTCTTTTCCAAGGTATCGCCCCCTATGGTTTCAAACTAACAGAAAGAGCCGCACGGATCAATTGATCTGGCGGCTCTTGTTTGATCTGGGGAGCACTCAGTATGGTATGCCCCCTTAAGAATCCATCAGGACAGCAGTGCGATGACCAGCAGCTCGTAGAGAACCAGCGTCAAAATGGTCTCATCACTGGGACTAAGCCCCCAATAAGGAACGCCAAAGGCGCGCTGGCCCCCTTGCCGCGGAACAGCCAATTGCAATAACCCGCCTTGGCAGCCCACGATTCGGCCCACATGCACATGACCATCCATCGTTTCAATACGCACCCGTTGATTCATATGCTGCCGGCAGATGTCGTGCACCTGGTTACGAACCGTCCGCAAGTGCTGAACATGCTGCGGATTGGCCTGATAAACGACCTGATGCTGCGGATAACCCCATGGTTGAACACTCATTCGTTCTTCGCCTCCAACGTTTCAAGTTCAGATTATCGTATGCGAATACCCAGTAGGCGGTGATGGTTAGCGTGAAGCTCGTCGCGGTGCTCGACTTGGGGCTCGCTTGGAGCTAGGCTGGGGCTCGAAGGGGAATTAGCTGTAAATCCTACCGTTAATTTTGCTCTTTTTGCGCTTTGGAGAGGATTAGCGGTAAAAAGTAACGTTAATTTGGACGATTTTATTGGATTGGCGGGTTTGAGGCGATATTAGCGGTACTTTTTCCAGTTAATTGGTTCAAATCGCCTTCCCTGCTCAAAATTAACGGTAGAAAATCCAGTTAGTTGGTGTGGGGAGAGACGACAGGGATACGAATCTAGTTTCGTTGGTGGGGGCATGCGACGTGACGGAGCTTGAATCTAAATAGTTACTAGGTGAATGCGACGTGGTGAGGCATGATTCGATCGAGTAGTGAGCAAGCGCGCACGGTGGACGTGAAGTAACTTGCTATACACCCCCAAGCACGCCAAAAAAGGTGGAGGGATCTCCCTCCACCTTGCAACTGCTGCGCTTTACCGGTTCAACAAACTGCCGACATAACGCAACAGCTCGTTGGCGCACACCGGGCAGTAGCCGTGCTCGTCGATCAGCCGCTTGCTGACCTCGTTGATGCGTTTCAGTTGATTTTCATCCGGCGTTTTGGTTGAAGTCGTGATCTTAACGATGTCCTTCAGGTCGGCGAACAGCTTCTTCTCGATCGCTTCCCGCAGCCGGTCGTGGTGATTATATTCAAATTTCTTCCCTTTCCGCGAATACGCAGAGATCCGGATCAAAATTTCCTCCCGGAACGCCTTCTTCGCGTTCTCCGAGATGCCAATCTGCTCCTCGATCGAGCGCATCAGCCGCTCGTCAGGATCCATCTCCTCGTCGGTAAGGGGATCGCGGATTTTGGTCCAGTTGCAGAACGCCTCGATGTTGTCGAGGTAGTTCTCGAACAACGTACGCGCCGATTCCTCAAACGAGTAGACGAACGCTTTTTGCACTTCTTTCTTGGCAATCTCGTCGTATTCCTTACGGGCGATGCTGATGAAGTTCAAGTAACGCTCGCGTTCCTCCTTTGTAATCGAAGCATGCTGGTCGAGACCGTCCTTGATAGCCCGCAAAATATCAAGTGCGCCCATGCAATGCAAATCTTGCTTAATCAGCGCACTGGAAATCCGGTTGATGACGTAACGCGGATCGACGCCGGACATGCCTTCTTCCAGGTACTCGTTTTGCAGTTCCTTCAAATCGGCGTCTTTGTATCCTTCAACCTCTTCTCCGTCGTAGAGCCGCATCTTTTTCACCAGATCGACGCCTTGTTTCTTCGTCTCCTTTAACCGGGTTAAGATGGAGAAAATCGCGGCGGACCGCAGAGCATGCGGCGCAATATGAACGTGATTCATATCGCTCTGGGCGATCAGCTTGGCGTAAATTTTCTCCTCCTGGGACACCTTGAGGTTATAAGGGATCGGCATGACGATCATCCGCGACTGCAAGGCTTCATTTTTCTTATTGGCAATAAACGCTTTGTACTCCGCTTCGTTGGTGTGCGCGATAATCAGCTCATCCGCCGAGATCAACGCAAACCGCCCCGCCTTGAAATTCCCTTCCTGGGTCAGCGACAACAGATTCCATAGAAACTTCTCATCGCATTTCAGCATTTCCTGGAACTCCATCAGGCCGCGATTGGCCTTGTTCAGCTCACCGTCAAAGCGGTAGGCCCGCGGATCGGATTCGGAACCATATTCGGTGATGGTGGAAAAATCGATGCTGCCAGTCAAATCAGCGATATCCTGGGATTTCGGATCCGAGGGGCTAAACGTGCCGATCCCCACCCGTTCCTCTTCGGACAAAAGCACCCGCTCGACTCTGACGTTCTCGATGTCGCCGCCATACTCCGTCTTCAGTCGCATCTGGCACACCGGGCACAAATTGCCTTCGATTCTAACCTTCAGCGTTTGCTCAACTTCCGGCCGGAGTTCATGCGGAACGAGGTGCAGCGGGTCCTCATGCATCGGGCACCCGGCGATGGCGTACACCGCCCCTTTATCGGTCCGGGAAAACTTCTCTAGCCCGCGCTTCAGCAGCGTTACAATGGTGGACTTGCCCCCGCTGACCGGCCCCATTAGCAGCAAAATCCGCTTGCGTACGTCAAGCCGACGAGCAGCGGAGTGAAAATACTCCTCGACCAGCTTTTCGATGGCCCGATCCAGACCGAAGATTTCCTGCTCAAAAAATTTATACCTTTTTCGGCCGTCTACTTCTTCAATGCCGTAGGATTTAATCATTTCATAAACCCGGGCATGGGCGGTCATCGCCGGCGAAGGGTCTTTGGCCAACAGTTCAACATAATCTTTAAATGTGCCGCTCCACGACAAGGAGTCGCTTTCCGCCCGATAAGCCGCTATTCGCTCAAAAATGTCCATGTTAGGTACCTCCTGTACTCCCGCTTTAGGGGTTCTCCCGCGTCCCCGATCTTTAGAACTTGCGTGACCAGATATGGAGCATCCACGATAAAAAAGTGTATTACATACCTATGCGCTGGGGAGAGAGAAGTTGACCTTTTTTCCGATGAAAATATTCAGATGGAAAAAGTAGGGATTTTGCTTTGTGATATAATCTTGAACAGGATCATGGGAACGAAGAGGAAAAGGGGATCGTCATGGCGGTACAGCATGAGACGGAATTGTACGCTCCGTTGAAGGCTTTTTTTGAGGAGCGAGGGTATGTGATTAAGGGGGAAGTGCGGCATTGCGACTTGGTTGGCGTTCGGCCGGATCGCGATGAGCCGCTGATTGTGGAGATCAAAAAGACGTTTAATCTTCCCCTGCTGCTGCAGGGGTTGGAGAGACAGCGCCTAAGCTCCGATGTGTATCTAGCCGTAGAGCGGAATCGCGCCAAAAAAGGGGCGCACAACCAGCGATGGAGCGAAATTACGATGCTATGCCGCAGGTTGGGACTCGGGTTGATCACGGTCACTCGATATAAAACAAAACCTGCCTTCGTGGAAGTCCTGTGTCAGCCGGGGGACGGCGCCCTATACTTGCCGGGGCCGAAGGTGGTTAAGCGCCGAGTGGAGAAGCTGCTTCACGAGTTCCACGAGCGCAGCGGCGACTACAACGTTGGCGGCAGTACCGGCACCAAGTTGGTGACAGCCTACCGCGAACGGGCGCTGCGCGTGGCGCTCGCCATTGAAGAAGGCGGCGGTGAAATGTCGCCCAAGGACGCGCGCGACCGCAGCGGCGTTGGCAGCGCCGCCGCGATCCTGCAGCGCGATTATTACGGTTGGTTCCGCCGCGTGGTGCGCGGGCGATATGCGTTGACACCGGCTGGCGAAGAAGGGCTTCGCCAGTACGCCCATGTCGTGGACAGTTGGCGGCGGGCGGCAGCGACCACAGAAAAGGAACAGAGATAAGAGCGATTCAGTGGTTTGGTTCTGGATTAGTCCACAGAACGCACCGTGAACTCGGCGAGAGCGGCGGTAAGACGCGCCAGCCCTTCGCGCAGCTGCGCCGGATCATGCGCGGCAACGGTCAGCCGGATGAAGCGATCATCCGGCTCTTTGGCATAGCACAGCGTCCCCGGCAGGAACGCTGTGCCTTCCAACAGCGAAGCGCGCAGCAGCGCTTCGCTGGAGACCCCGGCGGGCAGGCGCAGCCAGAGGAACAGCCCGCCGCCGGGGTCTTCCACACAGGCGCCGCGCCAAGCGGGCGCCTGCAGCAGCTCCAGCGCGAGCGCGCGCCGCGCGGCATACGCCGCCGCAGCTGCGGCGGCGGCGGCGCGCCCGCGCCCCGGCGGCTGGGCGAGCCAGGCGTGAAGCCGCCGGGCTCGCTCGGCCACGGCCGCACCCGCGGCGCTGGAGCTGCCGGGCGATGGAACTTGGCGCAGCCGTTCCATCGTTTTCGCTTCGCCGCGCAGCCAGGCCAGCGGCAACTGCGGCGTCAGCGTCCGCTCCAGAGAGCCGAGGCTGACGATCTCGGCTCCCCACAGTCCCGCCTGCTGGCGCAGCGCATACAGCGACGTGGTATCCGCACCAGCCCCAGCCTCGCCCAAATTCTCGACTCGGCGGTGTCCCTCGGCTTCCCTCTCAACCTGCCTGACGGCCAGGCTCTTACCCTCAGCCACTCCTTCATTTACACCGCTTTGTTCTGCCAGCAATTCTGACTTCAGGTCTACGTCCGGCTCGCCCCTCACTTCCACCCTCGGTCCCACGCCCAGCTCCCCGCGTAGGCCGCTGCTCTTGGCACCCCCCTTTCCTGGACTTTCACTACTATTCATCCCCGTATCTTCTGCCGCAGGTTCAACTCGGTTTTCTTGATAGCCCGCCCCTCTAAGATTGTCTGCCTCAGGCTTATTTTCCGTTTCACGCCGCTTCCCAACCCCGTCCTTGGTCTCCGCCGCACCCGAAATGGGATGACTTCCCGCATCTCGCTTTGCCTCTCCGTCCTTATGGATCCCCTCCTCCGGTTTCGTACTTGCCTTTGCAGCGGACACCTTCATCCGCTTTCCCCTTCCCGTGGCAAAAACCCCCTCCGCGAGCGGCACCAAACACGCCGTATCATCCTCGACGATCGGCACCCCCAGCCGCTCGCTGAGCTCCAGCAACGCCAGCTTGCGCTGCCGGCTCCACACCCGGCCGGACGGGTTGGCAAAATGCGGCGTCACATAGATGAAAGCGGGCCGCCCTCCGGACGGCTCGCATTTCCGCCGCAGATCGTCCGGCAGCATGCCGTCCCGGTCACAGGCTACCGGGACCGCGCGGATTCCGCGGCGGCGCATCAGCTCCAGCGCCTCCGGGGCGGCCGGCGTCTCGACGAGCACCGTGCCGCCGCCCGGCACCAACACCCGCAGCAGCAAATCAAGCGCCCCATCAGCGCTTTCAGCCAGCAACCATTGCTGCGGGTCCGTGCGGATGCCTTCGGCCTCTTCATAGGCCTCAGCCAACCATTCCAGCAAGGCGCCAGCATCGCGGCGCCCTTCCTTCGATCCGCTTTGTCCTTGGTCGTCCGCAGCGGAGATCCCTTCCAGCCGCACGCCGCCCCCGTTCCCATGCAGCCCTGCTAATGAAATGAGGCGGCCCCCCCGCACCCCATCCTCGATTTCCTGGGCAAAGACCGGCGGCAGCCGACGTTTTAGCATTTCCAAGCCCGTGTCCACAAGAACACCCCGTTTCCATTTCACTTGTATCTGCAATTGTACTGCAGGACAAATTTCCCAGACAACAGGAGCCAAACCCTGCGTCGTGCTTGATTTTGGCGAAGAATTGGCAAATCTATCATTTTTGCGAACCTCGTGTCGACATGATAGAATGAAAGCTGCACAAAACGTACGAAACTATGTTTAGAGGTGAATCTCCATGCCTTACTCTACGGAATCTGCAACCGTCACCGAAACGAGTCGCAGCAGGAGAACACGGCGGCCTTCCGTAGCCCTGATTATTCTGATCTGGATCCTGCTGATCGGTGCCGGTGTCACTGCGGCCTATATGTATAGCAACCATTTGAAGCAATCGATGATTGACCAGCTGGACGCCAAATGGCAAAGCGAAGCCGAGCTCATGAAAGCCGATTATACTGCCCAGCTCACCGCTTTGTCCGAGGAAGTTCAGGAATTGCAAAACAAAGTGCAAGCGTTCAACGAATTGCTTGAATTCACCAAGGACAACACCAGCGAAAAAACGGATAACAGCAACAAATTGTTCTCGCAATTAAGCGAGGTCAAGGAACAGTTGGCCGCACTACAGAAAAAGATGGATCTGCTGAAATGATCACACCAGTTAAACAAATCAACCGTTTTTTTCTGCTGGCTACTGGACCTTTGATCGGACTCTTGATTGCTCTCTTCGTCAGCGGGGCCGCGATTCAATGGAACCGGTCACCGCACCCCATCACGCCCGAAGCGGACGTCTTCCAAACCACCGCCTCCATCGCGGAAGGATTAACGAAAGCGGAGAAAGACGCCAAGACGACCATTTCCTCCATCCGAAAGACGGCCGAGCTCTACCAGAAGACTACCCAAACCATGAGCGACATCGTCAAAAATGCCAAGACGGTATCCGCCAAACCCGAATCCATCTACGATCGGCGGATCACCTCCAAGTTAGGGGTACCATTTGAGACGATCCAAAGCGACCGGATTCGCATCGAGCTCTACAAAGTGAACCCCGGCACGTACCGCGGGTATGCGATGAAGATTCGACTCAAGTCACCGGATGCCATGAAAATGACGCTGGGCAAAGATCGGCTGGGCGGGGCGGAAACGACGAAGCAAGCAGTGCAGCGCTACGGAGCGGTTGCCGGCATTAACGCCGGCGGATTTGCCGATTCCCGCGGGCAACGCTACCCCTTGAGCACTACGGTCCTCAACGGGCAATACGTGAACGGCTTTGAGCCTTCTTATAAGGATTTATTTTTCGTTGGACTAAATCAGTCGGGGCAATTGATCGGCGGCAAATTTAAGAACAAGGAGAGCCTGGACAAGCTGCAACCAAAGTTCGGCGCTTCCTTTGTCCCCATCCTGCTGCAAAATGGAGTTAAGCTCCCGATCCCGGATAAGTGGAAGACCTCCCCGCTGCGGGCGCCGCGCACGGTGATCGGAAATTACAAGGATGATCAGCTGCTGGTGCTGGTCGTCGACGGCGATAATGAAAAGGGCCGTTCCGGCGCAACGCTGGAAGAATTGCAAAACAAACTGGCGAACCTGGGCGTACAGGACGCCTACAACCTGGACGGCGGAGGCTCCTCCTCCCTGGTTGTCAATGGCCGGGTGATCAACCACCCGTCCGACGGCGCACTTCGGCCTGTGCCCACGCATTTCTTGTTTTTTAAATGAGCCGCTACCAACGTCTTCTTCCACAAGCAACTTGTCTATGAAATCCATCACATTTTGATTTATTTTTGGACGATTGCCGGGTATAATAGGGGAAGGAGTACAACGTGGAGGTGTTCGGCTTGTCATTCTCTTTAACGTTCTGGATTATTGCACTCGTTTTGGCGATGTTTTTGTGCGGGATTTTGACTGCAGCCTATAACGACGATAAAACCAAAGGCCTTTAAGAGGTCACTCAAAAGGGCGACTTCCCATCACGAAGTTATTTCAAATGCAGAAGGCTCGGCTTCGAATCTTGGATTCAGCCGGGCCTTCCGTTGCTCTCGTAGCCCCTTGCTACGCTCCGCTACTCAGTCCCTAAGCTTCTTCCAACCTTCTCGGTGCTGATAACCCGCCCTTTTGACTCTTCATTTTACCGGTCACTCAAAAGGGCGACTTCCCATCACGAAGTTATTTCAAATGCAGAAGGCTTGGCTTCGAATCTTGGATTCAGCCGGGCCTTCCGTTGTTTTCAAATCGTCTCATGTTGCTCCGACGTCCCCATGCTAACGGACCTCAGAGACGTTATTACTCCCTTCTGCGAACATTCCGATTTCTAACGGACTGAGAAGCCCTTATTTTGCAGAAAAATCCCGCCATCCCTGCTCAGATAGGCGAATAAGGTCATTAGGGTCCGTTACAACGGGAAATAACCGGGAAATCGCCAAATAAGGTCTCTACGGTCCGTTAGGGCCCAATTGAATATCAAAACCGCCCCCATACGAGCAACTTCGACAAAATAAATAAGCTTCCCGCACAGGAAGCTCATTTAGGCTTACGCTCTAAGGCCGATAAACCCATCAAATGTCCTGGATCGAGACTAGGACAGTTGGCTCATTTCGACCAGGCATTGATTGCAGATGGACCGCTCTTTGAAGTCACTAACGTGTTCCATCGATCCGCAGAATACACATTTCGGCCGGTAACGCTCCAAAATGATGTGATCCCCTTGAACCAAAATCTCGACGGGATCTCCCTCGTTCATTTGATATCTCTTGCGAAGTGACTTAGGCAACACGATTCTCCCGAGTTGATCCACTTTACGGACCACACCAGCAGGTTTCATAAAATTGTACACCTCTCCTGAAAAATTAGTTATGTAAAAATAGAACCAAATACCTAATCTATTATATTTCGCTATTTTTTTTAGGATTCCTGCTAAAGTTCCATGTTTTTAATTTTTTTCCGGCTTGCCTGCACGACCTTAACTATGGTACTTCACCAATAACTGCTCCACCGCCCCATTCCCCGTGTAGTGTCGATGGCACTTAAGCTGAGGGAGAATCGATCGACGTTCAGCCGTCCTCCCTGCAACTTTGCCTAGATTCATCCTCTACTTTCTATCCTACACCGATTTGCATGTCAGCGAAGGTTGATTCTTCCCGCATCAGCCTTCTTCCCCATCACCCCAAGGGTTCAGGAGCCAAGCAACCGCCGGCTCCACGCCCTCATCAAAGGCTCCTTCCCCGAATCGGAATTATTGCATCCCGGGGAAATCCAGCTGGCGCAGCGCTTCATACACAATAATTGCCGCCGAGTTAGACAAGTTCAACGAACGGACCTTGTCGGTCATGGGCATACGCATCGTCGTGTCGGGATGGGCTTCCAATATCTCCGGCGGCAAGCCCTTCGTCTCTTTACCGAACACAAAGAAATCCCCATCCTGGAACTTGAAATCCGTATAACGCTTCTTAGCTTTGGTCGTAGCGAAGAAAAAGCGGCTTCCCGCATATTTCTCCTCCACTTCCTGAAACGAATCGTGGTATTCAATATGCACCGCATACCAATAGTCCAAGCCTGCCCGCTTCAGCGTCGCATCGTCTGTGCGGAATCCAAGCGGACGTACCAGATGCAGATGTATGCCCGTAGCCGCACACGTTCTCGCGATATTTCCTGTATTGGCCGGAATTTCCGGCTCCACCAGCACAATATGTAACGCCATGATGATCGAACTCCTCGTCATTAAAAAATAAACCCGGCCGCGTCATAAACCGGACTTGATCATTATATCAAATTTTGACTCTAAAAAACCCCAACTCGCCTGCATGCAGACAAGTCGGGGGTACTTAGGATCAGCAGAGGGCATCTGACGGAAACCCTGCTGCGAACTTTATCCGTGCGTTTTTTGGAAGTGTTCCATGAATTCGACAAGAGCTTGAATGCTGGCTTTGGGAACGGCGTTATAAATCGAAGCGCGCAGGCCGCCGACACTGCGATGGCCTTTCAACCCCACGAAGCCTTCCTTCTCCGATTCCTTCACGAACAGCTTCTCCAGCTCATCGTTCGCCAGGCGGAAGGTCACGTTCATGATCGAACGGCTCTCCGGCCGGACACAACCACGGTAGAAACCGCCGCTGGCATCAATCGCTTGATACAGAGAATCAGCCTTGTCCCGGTTCTTCTTCTCGATTCCCTCAAGCGAACCTTGCTCTTCAATCCACTTCAGCACTTCGTTCACCATATAAATCGAGAAGGATGGAGGAGTGTTGTACAGCGAGTTATTCTCAGCATGCGTATCGTAACGGAACATCGTTGGCAGATGCTTTGGAGACTCCCGCAGCAGCTCTTCGCGAGCGATCACCACCGTTACGCCAGATGGTCCCAGGTTCTTCTGCGCTCCGGCATACACCATGCCAAATTGAGTTAAATCAAAGGGACGGCACAAAATATCGCTGGACATATCGGCAATCAACGGAACGCTGCCGGTGTCCGGGAACTCGCGGTATTGCGTACCTTCGATCGTTTCGTTAGAGGTGACATGCAAATACGCGGTGTTCTCCGGCAGATTCAGGTTGCTGAGGTCCGGAAGGGACATGTACTTATCTTCCTCCGAGGATGCTGCAACAAACGTTTCGCCGATGAGCTTGGCTTCCTTAATCGCTTTGTTCGCCCAGCTGCCCGATTTTACATAGCCGGCCTTCTTGCCTTCTGTAAGCAGGTTCATCGGGAGCATGGCGAATTGGGTGGAAGCCCCGCCTTGCAGGAACAGCACCTGGTAACCGGACGGTTGGCCGAACAGCTTCAGCAACCGTTCAGCTGCCTCATTATGAACCGACTCATAGACGGCTCCCCGGTGGGACATCTCCATAATCGACATGCCTGTCCCACGGAAATCAACGAACTCGGCCTGGGCCCGTTCCAAGACCTCCAGCGGCAATGCGGCTGGGCCCGCATTAAAGTTATAAGCTCTGTTACTCATTTCTCCCATCCTTCCCCTTTACAATCGATGTCTGGTTTCGAATATAATTATCGATTATCATAGCAACTATTCGATCTCCCAGCAACCCGTTATTTCGCAAAAATTCACTATTTTGCAGAATTGACACATTAACGCTTCATCAAGGGAAAGAGATGAACGTTTTATGATTCTCTTTGTTCATGGGTCATGTGAACTATACGAAGATCAATCATTTATCAAATACTGCTAAACTCGTAATTCCGCGTCCAGCTTTGTCGTTCTCCCGGTGGCACATGGACCGCAACGAACATTTCCGGGGAAATGACATGACCATGCCCCCAAACGGCGGCTGATCTTAACGGAAGCTTGCTTCGCTCACGCACAGTCAGTCCGCTGGGCCGATGCTTGAGCTCCCATAGCCAAGGGGTTTCACGTCCGTCGAAGGGAGTCATCCGGAAATAGAAGTCCTTCTCTGGACGACGTTCCCAGCTCATTTGATCCCCCTCAAACACTATGCCCTCTAGCGTCGATGGATCATCGCTCCAGATCTCCGGAGCAAACGGCAGTTTCAGCACGTAATCTGGACCTACCACATACCCATCCATACCAAGGAAGTTATGGCTGTATTCATCGGTCGTAATTACCCGGCTTCCGGTATTCTCCAGTGTGTAGGTCACAGACAGGAGATTATCGGAAATCTCGATGTTTTTTTGCATACGTACTGCGTATCCCCGGCATTCCGCAGGCTCGGTCGTAAAACAAATCTGCTGCTCGCCCCTTTGCTCCACCTGAGTCTCAAACCGTTGGCAGGCGTAATCCCTATAAAACAGGTACTCCGCTTCATCCGGCCGTGTGAGCAAGCCTACACCCAGCTTGGGGAACTGCTCCCCCACCCGGGTGTCTTCATATCCGATCGCTTCCTTAATGCCAAATTCGCTGCAAATTCCAATGCCTCCCGTACCGGTTCCAGGCGTCAAGCTTTCCGGCACACAGAATTGATGTTGTCCATCCAGCTTAACGCCTGTGATGATTCCGGTCCCGTCGAACCTGGTGCCTTGGTACGCTTCTCCGAGCTCGGCAATTTCAACGAGCAATCGGTCGTTTTTTAAATAATAAGCCATGGATTCCCTTCCTATCTATTACGCAGTTAGCGTTATTTCTATCCGGTGAACAGCTCCTTTCGGCAGCGCTTCGATCACATGACGCGGAATAAGGCAGCCCCCTTCACGAGAACTGGAATCCAGTGTTACGCCATTGAGGGCAACCTGACCAATTCGATAGTCCCCGTATTCGGCACGCTGCAGGTTACGGTAAACAATCTGCAACTGACGTCCGGCGAAACTGGTAATCACGGACGCTTCTCCCGCTGCATCAAATTGCTCTGCCGTCAGCTTCGGTTCCAGACGCAGATCGCCGTAATCGCCTTTGACCCCGTATACTTCCGTCAGCAGCGTCAACAGCAGCCAGCTGGCCGATCCCGTTAAATAAGTATACATGCCCCGGCCCCGTTCGTTAATATATTCCGGAATCCCGGGATACATCCGGCTGCGTTCAAAATCCGCGGACAAGTGGTAAACGGAATCCAGTACTTGCTTGCCAGCCTGGACAAACCCGCGCTTATATAGCGCATTAGCGTACATCACCGTCATGTGGCTGAACATCGCCCCGTTTTCTTTATGGCCAAAAGCAAACCCAAACGCCCGCCCCAAATTCTGCTGAATTTCACCAAACCGCGAATTTAGCCGGTAACCGATGCGTTCATCCTTGAGATAATGATCCACCGCTGCTGTGATTTTGCCAACTTGCTCCTCGGTCGCAATACCGCCCATAATTGTAAACACTTGTCCGGTTAACGTCATGCGCACCCCGTTGGGATGGTCTCCTTCCACCCGTACAGCATCGTTGTTGTAATATCCGTTAAACCACTCAAACCCTTCCGCACTGCGAATCCATTCCTGCTTCCGTAAATGTTCAAACGCCCAATCCGCTTTCCGCCGAAGATCCTCTGCCACTTGCTGTAGGCTAAACTTCCGCTTCCGCCCGCTAACGGCAGGCACAACGGAATCAAAATAACGTTCCAGCAGCTTCTGCTTCGCCGAAATGCTGTCATAGTTCACCGGCGTGTCAAGGCTATCCAGCAGCACGGCGATTTCTTCGGCAATCTCAATCGTGTCCGTTCCTCCCGGCGCTTGCGCTAATCGAGGAAGCAGCTCGGAGAGCTCCCGCAAATTGCTGGCATAAAACGCCGTAAATGCGACGCTTTCCCCACATTCCGGCGCCATATCTAATCCGTCGTTCCAGTCTGCGCCTTCCAGCTTCATATTGCCATTTTCGCCTACGTTAAAGAACGGCACGATGTTTTGCAGCAGGATATGCTCCAAAATGCTTCCTTCATAAGTCCGCCCATCCTGAGTCAACAGCTTGTTCCCCTGCTCCGGCGTCCAGGACAGATCCCGTTCCTTACAGCGTTTAGTGAAAATATCGCGGAAGTACGTCTGCGGCTTCAGCAAAAAGCCGAGGTCCCCGCTCTGATGAATATACAAGAGCGTCGTTAACAGCGGCCAAGCCCCATGGTCCATCCATACCCGCGGAATATTGTTACGGTCAGCGATAAATTCGCCCGGCTTCGCGCCGATAATCGTTGCGTTACTGCCGTCGATCCGCACGCCGGCGTAGTTGTTATACAATAAATGCCCCACCTCATCCGGCTCCATCACCAGCAAAGCCAGACAGTCCTGCCATAGATCACGCCAGCCGCGTCCGCCGCGTCCATAATCATGATATGGGAGAAATGAGTTTCCATATAAACGGCGCAAAATCGGCTGTAGTGTCACCCATTTCAGCCAGAGATCATGTTGTTTATCCCCGGAATGAAAAGCGAGCGTATCGAGCTTCCCCAGCCAATAAGCTTCGTTCTCCTCCAGCAGTTCATCAAATCGCGCCTCAGACAAATAGGCAGCTGCCATGCGTTTCGTATCAATTCGGTCATCAGCGATCATCATGGCTACGACATAGGCCACCGATTCCCCCGGTGCTAGCTGGGTCGTAGCGAACCTGAGCGCGCCGACCGCCTCATATCCCTCGATCTCTGCGCCTGCTTCAACATCTGGCTGGCGATGGTCAACCACCGCCTGCGGCCAGTCTAAAGCCCCGCCCTCACCGATGAAGTCCTCGGTCACCGGGAAGAATCCAATCGGAGGGGTACCGTCCTGCGTAGCTCCAAAGACGCCGTAGGCCGTTTTGTTCACACGATGCCCGCGCTCATCGAACGACAGCGCCGGTTGAACCTCTACGCCGTAAGCGGAGGTATAGATCCGGTGGAGCAATGAGGTCACATGCCGGTGATCCCGCAGATCGTCAGCAGAACGCGCATACAGCGGAATCGCAGCAGTTGGGGTGATGGCGAGCTCCTGATCCCCGGTATTGGTCAGCCGAACTTTCATTAGCTCGATTTTATCGTCCGTCACAGGAACGAAGCTGGTGATTTCAGCTCTTAAATTTAGACGATTGCTTTCCCGGGTGATTTTATGCCATAGGAACCCGGCTTCCAGCGACGTGTTCTCTTTCTCCTCTGAAAATAACGCCGCATTTTGACGCGCGGAATTTCCCGTTACAGACCAAGCCCCATAACCATCAACATAGATCCAAAAGTTCCGAGCCGCTTTGGAGTTATGTAAGCTCTCCACCGAGATCGGTTCCAGCAGGAATGAATTATGTCCGGTTGTCGCTTGCCCATGCAAATTGGGAGATACCGAGGACATCATCCCCGCTTCATTCACCAAAGGAAAATACAAATAACTGCTTAACTCAGGCTGCTCAAGCCGAAACACCCCCTCGTTCCCCTCAAATCTCCAGCCGCTTGTCGCCATTTCCCTCATCCCTTTCGTTGAATTCAAAAAAACCAATTTCAAAAAGGGTCGAAACCGGTTTCGATAACTTCATTATCTGATCTATCTCTCGGTTTGTAAAGGGTTTCAAGTCGCAAAAAATAAAACCTCCCCATCCGTTTGAATGGGGAGGTTGTTTGTATGATAGCTTTATTCGACTTACAGATCGTAATAAAGACCAAATTCGTAAGGATGTACACGAACTGCAACGGCTCTCGCTTCAGCGCGTTTCATTTCTACGAAGTTGTCGATGAACGCTTTCGTGAAGACCCCGCCTTGAGTCAAGAACTCATAGTCGTTTTCCAAAGCGTTCAGCGCTTCGTCCAGGGAACCTGGAACGCTGCGGATCGTTGCTTTCTCTTCATCCGACAGCTCGTAGATGTTCTTGTCGAACGGTCCATAGCCCAGTTTCACCGGATCGATTTTGTTCTTGATCCCGTCGAGACCAGCCATCAGCATAGCGGAGAAGGCCAGGTATGGGTTCGCCGTGGAGTCTGGCGTACGGAATTCGATACGGCAGCCTTTTGGCGTTACGGCAGCAACCGGAATCCGGATCGCAGCCGAACGGTTCCCCTTCGAAAATACCAGGTTTACTGGAGCTTCGAAGCCAGGTACCAAGCGTTTAAACGAGTTCGTGCTTGGGTTCGTGAAGGCGATGATCGCCGGCGCATGGTAGAGGATCCCGCCGATGTAGTGCAGAGCAGTTTCACTCAAGTTGGCATAAGCGCCTTTTTCATAGAACAGAGGAGTATCGCCATTAAAGATCGATTGGTGAACGTGCATCCCGCTGCCGTTATCGCCAAAGAGCGGCTTCGGCATAAACGTTGCCGTTTTACCAAATTGAGCAGCCGTGTTATGCACGATATATTTGTAGACCATCAGGTTATCTGCCGTTTTCAACAGCGTGTCGAAACGGAAGTTAATTTCCGCTTGACCGGAAGTTGCTACTTCGTGGTGGTGACGTTCTACTTGAATGCCCGCTTCTTCAAGCAAACGGCACATTTCGCTGCGGATGTCTTGTTGCTTGTCGGTTGGTGCAACCGGTACATAGCCGCCTTTAACCGGCACTTTATAACCCAGGTTGCCGCCTTCTTCCGTACGGCCCGTGTTCCAAATCGCTTCCTCGGAATCTACCGAGTAGAACGTTTTGTTCATGCTGCTCTCATAGCGAACATCGTCAAAGATAAAGAACTCGGATTCTGGAGCAAAAAATGCTGCGGTACCAACGCCGCTTTGCTTCAGGTACTCTTCTGCGCGAACTGCTACGCTGCGCGGGTCGCGCTCATAACGGTCGCCGTCCGGCGTATAGATATCGCAAAATACGTTCAACGTCGGATGTGCGGTAAAAGGATCAACAAATACAGAACCATGGTCTGGCATCATAACCATATCGGATTCTTCGATACCGCGGAAGCCAGGGATCGAGGAGCCGTCGAATGCAACGCCGTTTACGAAGGTTTCCTCAGTTACTTGGCTCGCAGGAAGTGTAATGTGATGTTGACGTCCCGACAGATCAACAAATCGGAAATCTACCCACTCGATTTGCTTTTCCTTGATTGTTTTTAAAACGATCTCTGCTGACATAATCTTTCCTCCCCAAATCACGAACATTAAATCTTATTTTTGCGTTTAACGTTCATCCTTTATTATGATTATGTCGTCATTATAGGACTATGGGGGTGAAGTCGTCAATAGTTATGTAAGGTATTTTTACACGCAAAATAAGGTATTATTACGCATAGTACAAAATAATAGACAAATAGTATAAAAGCCCACTCACCGCATGGGGAATGGGCTTTCGGATTTTATAAAATCTGTGAAAGCGCTGCACATGTTGGCCTATCTTACACGCGAAGTGCAGCTTTTGGGGTATCAAAACGTTTACCTACCAATGGCGCCAACTTCTCCAAATCTTGAAGTAACGCAGCGAACTGGTCCGGGAACAAAGACTGTACGCCGTCACCGGTCATCGAGTTGTCCGGATCGGTGTGCATTTCGATAATCAGACCGTCTGCGCCGGCAGCTACGGAGGCTTTCGTCATCGGTTCCACCAGCTCACGGCGGCCCGTACCATGGCTCGGGTCAGAGATCACCGGCAAATGGCTCAGGTTCTGCAGCACCGGGATTGCCGACAGATCCAGCGTATTACGGGTGTACGTTTCGAACGTGCGGATCCCGCGTTCACATAACATAACGTTCGGATTCCCGCCCGCCAAAATGTACTCGGCCGCGTTCAGGAACTCATCATAAGTCGCACTGAAGCCGCGTTTCAATAGTACCGGCTTGTTGATCGTACCCAGCTTGCGCAGCAAATCGAAGTTCTGCATGTTACGCGTACCCACCTGCAGAATATCGGCATATTCAGCGCACACGTCCACATATTCCGGTGTCATGACCTCCGTAATGGTCAACAGACCATGCTTCTTGCCTGCCTCCGCCATCATAATGAGGCCTTCTACACCGATGCCCTGGAAGCTGTAAGGACCTGTACGCGGCTTAAATGCACCGCCTCGCAGCACCTGTCCGCCGGCTGCTTTTACGAGACGCGCGATCTCATCGATTTGTTCCGGCGATTCTACGGCACAAGGGCCGCCCATCACAACCAGCTCGTCACCGCCAATCTTAACGTCACCGATCGAAATGACCGTATTTTCAGGATGGAAGTCCCGGCTGGCCAGCTTGTAAGATTTTGAAATTTTGATGACATTCTCAACGTCCTTCATTTGCCGAAGATGTTCAGCCAGCTTTGGTTCAATCGTACCGATCAATCCGATCACAGTCCGATCTTTCCCACGTGATACATGGGTCTGCAGGCCTTCCTTCTCGATAACAGCGATAATCTCCTGAACGCGCTCCTCAGGGGTTTGGTTTGAAGTAATAACGATCAATTCGATCCCATCCTTTCTTCTATTAGGCGATGCGTGTACGAGCTAAAAACAAATATACGAATGCACAATCACTGTTTTGCTTGAACGCTTGTGTGCTTTTAAGCTTTTAACCACTAAAGTAACTATAGCCGAATTCATCTCTCCCGTCAACCCTAATCACTATAGGCAAATGTGGAATAAGCCGACCTTTCTTCTAATACAATTTCATCTCTGCCCCTTATCAAAAGGGATAATGCAAATAAGAGGGCGCCTAGCCCCTCCCACGGACAAAAACAAAAAGACCGGAGAACTCTTCTCCGGTCTTTCGTGAAGATGCTTATCTTCCGACGAACTCCTGTGCCCAATACCCGTTGTAATAGCCAACCCCAATCAGGTTGTAGTTCGCGTTCAGAATATTTGCACGGTGTCCTTCACTGTTCATCCAAGCGTTGACGACTTCAGCCGGCGTTTTTTGCCCCATGGCAATGTTCTCGCCTGCATAGCCGAATTGAATGCCAAACTTCTTCATCATGTCAAACGGGGAGCCGTACGTTGGAGACGTATGACTAAAGTAGTTGTTATCGCTCATATCCTTCGCTTTCGCCAATGCCATCTTGTTCAGCTCGGCATCACCGGTGAGCGGTTTCAGGCCTTGCTTTGCACGCTCCTGGTTTACCAGTTGGATCACTTCCGTTGCAAATTGCGACTTGTCAGTTACCGCACCCTGCGTATTACCGGTAGTGCCCTGCGTAGTACCTTGTGTTGTACCTTGTGTTGTACCTTGAGTCGTGCCTTGCTTCGTTCCAGATTGCGTCTGGCCGCCCGTAGTGCCTTGGTTACCGCTTTGGACCGGCTTCGTTGGATAATATTGATTCCAAGGAATGGTGAAGTAGTTCGTCCAAGTATTTGCATTCGTGCCGTACGTAGTATATACCTTATAGGTCGTATAGGTTTTCGTCGTAATTGTATTCGAGGCCGCCGAGGCCGATGCTGGTACAATGATTGCTGCTGCCAACATTGCAGTAAGTCCACCTGTTACCAAACGCTTCAGTCGATTCGATTTCATTCGATCATCTCCTTCGTTGTAGTGAATCTCTTAGTTACATTTTTGTAACCTTTCTACAACGAGTATAACATGAATCGACTTCTATTGAACCCCATAAATGTTGGTAAATGCATGAAAACCGCGATGGGACGCGGTTTTCAGCTCTATGAATCTATTGTTTATTCACCTTTGTTTCGTGCTCCGACCTTCACAGGAGGTAACAATTTCGCTAGATTTACCGTACGAACGATCTCCCAAGTTGACGGGTCTTCCGGATCATATTGCTCCAGATACTGAATGACTTCCTTCGTAATTGGCGTTGGCGTCGATGCCCCCGAGGTGACCGCTACTTTGCGGACCCCTTCCAGCCATTCACGCTTCAGCTCTGTAATGTCCGCGATGCGGTACGCCTTCACTCCGGCAATCTCTTCAGCCACTTGAGCGAGGCGGTTGGAGTTGTTGCTCCGCGGATCGCCGACCACGATCACGAGGTCAGCCTGACCCGCCTGTTCCGCAACTGCCTGCTGTCGCAATTGGGTCGCAAGACAGATTTCATTGTGCACCTCAGCGCTCGGATATTTCTCCAGCAATTTTTTCATAATATGCTTAATATCCCACTGGCTCATCGTCGTTTGGTTGGTGATGACGATTTTGTCAGCGGTGAGATGAAGCTGATCGATCTCTTCTTCCTTCTCGATCAGGTGGACCTTGCCTGGAGCTACTCCTATCGCACCTTCCGGTTCAGGATGTCCTTTCTTGCCGATGTAGATGACTTCATATCCGTCGGCAACCTTCTCCTCAATTAATACATGGGTCTTCGTGACGTCAGGGCAAGTGGCATCCACTGTGGTGAGCCCTTTCTCCCGGGCCAGCTTGCGAACCTCTGGAGACACCCCGTGAGCGGTAAAAATCACCGTCCCGCTCTCTACCTTGTTCAAAATCTCCAGACGGTTCGGACCGTCCAACGTAATAATTCCCTCGTCCTCAAAGGAGTTCGTGACATGGCTGTTGTGCACAATCATGCCAAGTATATAAATCGGTCGCGGCAGATCCAGGTTCTGCGCTGCCTGACGAGCCAGAACCATCGCATCTACAACGCCGTAGCAATAACCGCGCGGTGTAATTTTAATGACTTCCATCCTTTATCCCTACTTTCTAATCCCCCAGATTCCTGACGGAGGGGAGCCACTCTATTATAAACTATTCCGGCAGAGCATTAAAGACAATAGGGAGCCAGATGATAAAGGTCGTCCCTTCACCGCGTTTGGTCAACACTTCCACCGAGCCTTCATGCTCGTCGATGATCCACTTGGCAATCGACAAGCCCAATCCAGTCCCTTGTATCATCCCGCGAGACGGATCCGCCCGATAGAAGCGTTCAAAAATATGCGGTACCTCGCTGCGATCCATTCCGATGCCCGTATCCGCAATGCGGATGCCAATTTGCCCCCCGGATCGAATCGCATCGATCGTGACACTGCCCTGCTCGGTATATTTAAATGCATTTTCAATAAAAATAAACAGCATCTGCTGCAAATAATCCTTGCTGCCATTTACCGTCACGCCGTCCAGCGCTTGCAGATCTCCTTGGACCCACTCCGCTTTCCTTGGCAAAAATTGTGCCCGGCGGACCACTTCCTCCACGACCGGAGCCAACTGGATGTGTTCCTTCGTTAACGTCTGCCCTGCATCGGCCCGGGCAAGTGACAACAAATCGTTCACCAGTCGGCTCATCCGCTCGGACTCTGCGGCGATGTCGTCCACCGCTTCCAATGAGAAGCTGCGCACCTGCTCTTCTTCGCTTGGACTGCGCTGCTCCACATCCTGGGACCACATCCGTTTTAATAAATCCACATTGCCGCGTATCGTCGTCAGCGGCGTTCGCAGTTCGTGGGAAGCGTCCGAGACGAATCGGCGCTGAGCCGAATACGCTTCATCCAACTCTCTGTAGAAGCCTTCGGTTCGGGCCAGCATGTTATTCACGGTTCCGATCAGCTGGCCGATTTCATCGTTTGGCCCCTCGTAGTCAATTCTGACACTCAAGTCATTCCCGGTCTGAATACCGTTGGCCGCCTCAATGACCTTACCGATAGGTGCCATCGATTTGCGCGCCAGAAAATACCCCAGCGAGCTGGCTGCGAGAATCGTAACGATCGAACCAAATAGCAGTACGGTGCTCATCCGGCCCATCAGCTTGTCTTCAGCGCCCGTATAAGCGGCTAACTGAATTAAGCCAATCAATTGGTTATCCAAGGTGATCGGGAGCTGATACAGCAAGAAGGAATGATTGTACAACTGCACTCGTTTAAAGCCCGCAATTTTGCTCACCGAATCCCCGGCGGGAACCGGAAACTTCATATTCCAATTCAGCAAGTTCTGCGAATAGCGCGTGTGACCGTCCGTATAATTGTGGATCTGCACAAACAGTTGGGCGTCCTCCAACCGATTCGCCTGCATCGGATCCAAATACAAGTCAAGCCCCTGGGTGATGCTGTAGCTTTGGGAGTTCTTAATCCGATTGGCCTGATCCTCCAACCGGTTTCTCACTTCCTGATACGTATTGTATCTAACCAGTCCATAGATCGAAGCGCTGAACAGGATCAACGTGACGGCCAAAATTCCGGTATACCATGCAGTTAGCCGCAGCCGGATCGACATACTTAAGCCTCTCCTCTCAGGATGTAACCGGCCCCGCGGATCGTTTGAATGACGCGCTTGCCGCCGTGCTCCTCCGTCTTCTGACGGAGCATGGCAATATAGACCTCCAGCACATTCGACTCCCCGCTGTAGTCGTACCCCCAAATTTTATCCATAATTAAATCTCGGGTGAGCAGACGTTTCGGATTTTGCATGAACAGATGGAGCAGCTCGAATTCCTTCGCCGTCAGCTCTAGCCGTTGACCAGCCCGTGTCACCTCCCGGGAATCCAGGTCCATAATGATGTCCTCAAAGATCAAACGCTGGCTGCCGGACCCGACGCCCGTGTCCTTCCGTCGGAGCAATGCCCGAACCCGAGCCAGCAGCTCCTCCAGCGCAAACGGTTTGACGAGATAATCGTCGGCCCCGATATCCAGGCCTTTTACCCGGTTCTCGACCTCATCCTTGGCGGTTAACATCAGCACCGGCACAGTACTTCCGCCCTCGCGCAGCCGACGGCAGACCTCGAATCCATCTACCTTGGGCATCATTACGTCCAAAATAATCAAATCCGGGTCGGCGCTCAGCATCATGGACAGTCCTTCCGCTCCGTTCTGAGCTGTATACACGTCATAGCCTTCAAATGCGAGGCCGCGCCGCAGCATCGACGTAATTTTCTCATCATCATCTATGACCAAAATCGCCGATCTCACGAGCTATCTCTCCTTTGCCTTCCGCTTGCCATGCAGCAAGCTCTACTCTCTCCATTGTACCAAATCGAACGGCTAACCCGCATCTGGAAGCCAAAAAGGCGGCAGGTTGCTCCTGCCGCCTCTACCGCCTTGGCTGCTTCCTGTGCGAATTAGTTTACGTTGGTAAACTCGTTCTTATCGCCAATCGTAACTTCAAGGTCAATGTTCTTGCCGTTACGCACGACGTTGAGCGTGACTTTCGCACCAACTTGTTGTTTTTGAATAAACTCAATCAATTTCTCTTTGGTCGCAAATTTCGTTCCGTTCGCTCCGGTAATGATATCGTACGGACGCAGGTCGGCGTTATATGCAGGCGATTTGAATACCACATCCGTCACAATGGAGCCTTCCTTCACGTCGGTTTGCATTTGCTTCGCAACTTCCTCGGTCATCGTCATCAAAGTTGCTCCGATGAATGGTACCGGTTTTTGCGGAATTTTCTCGTTGTTTTTCAGTTTTTCCAACACTTCGGTCACCGTGCTGGTTGGAATTGCAAAACCAATCCCCTGTGCATCCGAGCTGACGGCGACGTTAATCCCAATGACTTCACCGTTCAGGTTCAAGAGCGGACCACCGGAGTTCCCCGGGTTAATCGAAGCATCGGTTTGCAGCAAATGCTCGTACTCGCGGTCTTTCTCGCCGTTTTCTCCGGCGATCTTAATGTCGCGCTCCTTCGCGCTCAGCACCCCGGCCGTTACCGTGTGGTCAAAGCCTTGCGGGTTCCCGATCGCAACCAGCCACTCCCCAACCTGCGTGTTGTCCGAGTTGCCCAACGGAATCGAAGGGAAGTTATTATCACCATCGATTTTCAGTACGGCCAAGTCCAGCTCATAGCTGGTACCCAGCACTTTAGCTTCATAAGGCTTATCTGTACCTTGGACGGTAACCTGCACCACGTCGGCGTTATGCACCACGTGTTCATTCGTTAAGATGTAGCCCGTTTTATCGAAAATAAATCCCGATCCGATCCCTGTCGGCACCAGTTGACTCGAACCCGAAGAGGAACCGCCGTTGTTGCTGCCATTGCCGCCAGAGCCAAAGAAGTCATCGCCAAAGAAGTAACGGTAAAAAGGATCGTTGCTGTACGGGTTGCTGCTTCTTTGCTTGCTGGCATCCGTTAACGTTTCAATTTTAACAACAGCCGGACCTGCTTGGTTCACAACTTTCGTCACCTCACCTGAATCCGTTACCGGATACAGTGCAGCCGTTGCTTTGCCGGACAAATCGGAACCACTGCTATTGGATGTATTGCTTGATGCCGGTACCGAAGAGGATGCCGCCTGATCCGGGGTAAACAAGTTCGCACGGTCCGCATAAAACATCGCGCCGGTCATGATCAGCATGCCGGCTAAGACACCGGCGATCACCGAACGAACGGAGGATTTACGCTGCGGTTTAGTGTTGTATTGCCAGTTCGCACTTTTGGCAGCCGGCAAGCTGCTGCGTCCATCTCCATTTGATCCGCTTGTGGATTCAGCCGCGCTGCGAATCATTTCATAGGAAGAAGGATAAGGTTTCAGCGGCTGCGGTTTCGTCACTTCTACTTCTTCAGGTTGACTCTGCGAGTATCCAGTTGATTGTCCAGACTCCTCGTTGTTTTTTCCATAGGATTGAAAAGGTCCGTAAGAATAATAATAGGAAGAGCTCGACTCCGAAGATTCTTGACGCTTCGGTTCATTGGTGTTGTTCGTGTCCTCTTCAAAAGGTTGGCTCGATTTATTTTTTTGATCATCCATCTTGATTGACCTCCTTCCCCCGAGTGGTTCAGGGGTAACTTGTTTTTCTTGCTTTCTTGATTTTTATTCTGTACCAGAAACCTTAAACATACATTAAAAACAATTAAAAAGGAGATAAAAGCTAGAATGGTGCATTACAGATTAAAAAATAGCGCCCCATCAGGCGCTATTTCCGTATAATCAATCTATGAACGCCCTACCCAACCTTGCCGGTGGGCATAGATTGCCAACTGCGTGCGGTCCTCCAGCTCGCATTTCATCAGCAGGTTGCTGACGTGGGTTTTGACTGTTTTAATGCTGATATGCAGCTCCTCGGCGATGTCCTTGTTGCTTTTTCCCTCAGCAATTAACAGCAGCACTTCCTTCTCCCGCTCGGTCATCCCCGAGTCATCCCCTTGTACGGTACGCTGACGAAGGCCGCGGGTGAGAGCCTGGGCCACTTCGCCAGTCATTACTGGCATCCCGCGGTAGGCTCCTTGCAACGCATAGATCAACTCCTCGGCGGAGACGGTCTTCAACACATAACTGACCGCGCCGGCCTCAACCGCCTGCACAACGAGATCATCCTCCAGGAAGCTGGTGAGAATTACGATTTTCATATCCGGAAACCGATTCCGCACTTCCTTGGTTGCTTCGGCTCCGTTCATTTCCGGCATCATCAAATCCATCAGAATGATGTCGGGCAGCCCCTCCGGCAATCCGCGTTCCAACATCTCTACCGCCTCACGCCCGTCTCCGGCCTCGGCGATCACCTCAAACCCCGGGTCTTGCATCAAATACGTCTTTAACCCCATTCGTACCATGTCATGGTCATCAACGATCATCACCTTGATCTTGCTCATCCGCAGCTCCCCCTTTTCCTTCCTCAAACTTCGGAATATGCACCCGAATTGTCGTTCCTGCTCCAGGCTTACTAATGATTTCCGCATGGCCGCCAAGCTTCTCCGCCCGCTCCTTCATTGTCGTTAACCCGTAGGAGCCCTGTTTTTGATGCGTGTTGCTAAAGCCTAGCCCGTCATCACTGATACTCAGCACCACTTGACGCGGACCCTCTCGCAACGACAGGCTGACCATGCTGGCTCCGGCATGCTTTACAATATTCGCCATCGCTTCCTGGATGATAAGGAACAGCTGATGTTCTTTCGCTTCCGACATATCCCCCTGGATGTCCATATCCTTAATCCCTTTGAGTCCGTTCTGCCGGCAATAGTCAGGAAACCACTGATCCAACGCCTCAGCCAATGATTTGCCAACCAGCTCCATTGGACGTAACTGGGCGATGAGGGCACGCATCTGCTTTTGCGCCGTATTCGACATCTGGATCAGCTGATTCAGCACCGTTTCGGCCTGGGCTGCGTTGTTTTCCAGCACCTTCGGCAAAGAGGAAGCCGCCATATGAATGGCAAAGAGCTGCTGGCTGACGGTATCGTGTAAATCGCGGGCCAGCCGTCTGCGTTCCTCCAGCACCGCTTTTTCTGCAGCCTGCTCCTTCTCAACAACCTCTTGCTCGCCGAGCTGTTGAAGCAGCTGCATTTTTTTCTCCATGGCTTCTATCATGTTGTTAAATTCCTGATACACTCCGTTAAAGGTCTGATCTGCCGTTTCCGGCATCCGCACCGATAAGTTCCCCTTGGCGACCTGCAGCATGTTCAGGTGCAAGTGATCGATCTTCCCCTGGATGCGCCGACCAGCGATATAGCCAATAATCAGCGCCAAAACGACGATGCCTGCCATATCGTAAATCCACACCGAGGAATCGCTAACTACGATGACCCCGGTCGTCGTTCCGATATAGAAGGCAACCGCCGTCAGGCTGCCGGTGAGCAAGAAATAACACAACAGCTCCCACTTCGTATTCATCAAGATCCGCCGCACAATCATCAGGTTACCCTACCATGTTCACTTTAACGTCGCCGACAAATACGCTGACAATCAGCTTAATCCGCTTGCTGGCTTCGCCATAATACGGAGATTCCGCGGTGACGCTGCTCATGAAGCCGCCTTGCTTCTGCGTCAGCACTTTCAAATCGCCGATGAACGCGCTGGAAGTGGCCACAATCCCGATATCCATATCGTCAGGGATGAACACTTTTACATCGCCGATGAAGGACGAAACGTTAATTTTGGTTTCCCCGTAAGGAATTTGTGCCTTCGTCAGGTCAATAATCGTATCGCCGATAAAATGAGAGATATTCATCGGTTTCAGTTGGAAATAATCCTGACCCAAGTGAACATCACCGATAAAACCACTCTTCTGGATGACCGGTCCATGACCTCCTAAACCGCTATCCTGCTGGTGGTGTCCGAAATTCGGAGAGGAAAACCGCGATTTTTCCTGCTTCGCTGCTTCTTCCTTCTCTTTCTCCTTCTCCATCGAGCCGAAAATCGAATCCAGCGGAGACTCCATCTCCGGATGGAATGTTGGCGGCGGTGGATCAAGCGGCGGCATCGGAGGCGGCGGAAAATCGTCGCGCCGTTTGCGCCGATCCGGATCACACGGTTTGAATATGACGAACAACCCGCCGATGATTAATATCACCGGGAAGAAGAAGCGGAAAAAGTCGCCCGGACTTAAGTCGATAAAATTCAGATTGCGAGCCAGAAAATACCCGCCAATGAGCAGTAATACGACACTGCCGATAAAGTTACCGCCCCGCCAGCCGCCGTTAGTTAAGTTCGCTAACCCTCCTAATATCAAAAACAAGGGCCAGTAAGTCGCGAATATTTCACCGATGCTGAAATCGGTCACTCCGAGCTGATTCAGAAGAAACACGCCCCCGATCCCGACCAGCACCATCCCTCCAATTAATCTTCCAAATAACCCATTTCTCATATCGTAACCTCCAATGGACTGCCTCTTACTAATGCCAGTTTACCTGAAGGATAAGGTGATGAACAGCGGCGCGGGATGGAAAGCTTGATCGGTCTCGAGACCGAGGAGAAAGGGAATATATGTAAAAAGCGCCCCTTATCGGGACGCTCTTTTCGCTCTATGCGATCATTATTGTTGTTTGTTCACTGGAGTCGTTGCATTGCGAGAAGCTTTCGCTTTCTGAGCAACGGTTGCTGTGCTTTCTTCAGCAAATTCCTCATTAAACTTCTCGTTCGGTGTTTTGTAACCTGGAGAAGCGGCTTTCTTTTGATTTGCCATGATTCTTCACCTCCCTCTCGCATACGCCAATTTTGTGGATTCGTCGGCGTTTTCGCAGCCCCTAGTCGTGGACCACGAACCTTATTATGCGAACTGGGAAGATGAATTATGCGAGCGAAAAAGCGAAAGTGAGCGAAGCTTAAATCGCCTTATCCCAAAGGTTTTCGGGAATTTCCTTGTTCACTTCCATCGCTTTGCCAAGCTCCTTCAGCATCTCTTCGGTTAACTTGCCGTCTCCTTTGCGGACCACCTGGACCTCAACCTCTTTTTTGCCCCATTCCTTATAAACCTGCTTGATGGTGTCAAAATAAAGGTCGATTTTGTGCCCGCGGATTGCTGAGCCTTTATCAGCAACAACACCGTAGCCATACCCCGGAATATAAAGGATCGTACCAATTGGAAAAATCTTTAAGTCGGCAGCAATCGTCGAGACGGTATCTTTGTCACGCCGCACCCGAACACCTGAATACGTAATGCCGTATTGCGGATGGTTGGGCTTCTTGCCGGTGGATTCATAGCCGGCGGTATAACCGGTTGCCAGTACTTTGACGGTTTCCACCGCTTTTTTCTTGCGTTCAGGCTGAGCTTGTTCAGCCTGTTTATGTTCCGGATTCATCATGATGCCCCGTTGATATTGGTATTGTCGTGTTGTTCTTACCGCTTGCAGTTGCTGCGATTGCTTCAGCTCCAGCCATTCTGCGTAATTCCGATATTGCTGGTTGGCGTATATGCTTTGCGGCTGGAAGCCCCCAGCCGGCAGATCTGCTGCCATCGTAAATACAAGCAATCCTGCAAGCAAACAGCGTGTACTAAACTTGTGCCAGAAATGAAATTGGCGCATGAGAAAACCTCCCCCTTATTCGAAAGGTTTTCCACATACGCCCAATTCTATACATCCTTGCTTTTGAGCACGAATCCATTCCATGCTCGCATCTTGCTCCCAACTGCAAAAGTGCAGTTCATTTTACTAAATCCCCTCACTTTGGGCTTCTTAAATGTAAAAACGGCTAGGCCCCCTAAATCCGGAGTCCTGACCTACAAGTTTTGTGTTATCGCAGTCCAGCTCATTTTCTTGTGTGTTTACATCGATTTATGGAAC
>NZ_KE159653.1:814130-824330 GCF_000403375.2 Paenibacillus barengoltzii G22
GGCTTTTCCCATAACTGAATCCTCTCCCTTATTTCCATTGTAAATCCTTGTAGGGGAGGACTCCAGTTTATTTAGGGGGCCTTAGGGCTTTTACATTTCAGAACCCTAAATACTGCAATTTTGCCCATGATGAACTGCACTTTTGCAGTTAAAGCGTTTGAGGCAGAGGATATTCCAGCGAATCCCGCAAAATAAAGAGGCTAAAATGTTGTACGAAATACAACATCTTAGCCTCTACGTTTTAGCTCACCAACTAAATCACGTGGTTGCGAATTTCCTCTTGCAGCTGAGCAATCACTTCTTCCACCGCTTTAGCGCCCAGGTCGCCTTGGCCGCGTTTGCGGACAGAGACGGTGCCGGCGCTTTGCTCGTTTTCGCCTACGACGAGCATGTATGGCAGCTTCTCAAGCTGAGCTTCGCGGATCTTATAGCCGAGCTTCTCGTTGCGCAGATCGCTTTCGGCGCGGATGCCGGCAGCCCGCAGTTTATCTTCAACCTGACGAGCATAAGCGTCAAAGTTGCTGGATACCGGAAGCACTTTCGCTTGAACCGGAGCCAGCCAGAGCGGCAGATTCCCTGCGAAGTTCTCCAGCAGGAAGGCCGTGAAGCGTTCCATCGTCCCGAGAATACCGCGGTGCAGCACGACCGGACGATGCTTCTGACCGTCGTCACCCACATACTCCAGCTCGAAACGTTCCGGCAGCAGGAAGTCAATTTGCACCGTCGACAGCGTCTCTTCCTTGCCCAGCGCCGTTTTGATCTGTACGTCCAGCTTCGGTCCGTAGAACGCAGCTTCGCCTTCCGCTTCGAAGAACGGCAAGCCGGCTTCTTCTACAACTTCGCGAAGCATCCGCTGCGCCGTATTCCACATTTCATCGTTTTGGTAGTATTTCTCCGTATCTTGAGGATCACGGTAAGACAGCCGGAACCGATACTCGTGAATGCCAAAATCGTTGTACACCTGCTTGATCAGATCCAGGACGCGTTTAAACTCATCTTTGATTTGATCCAATCGGCAGAAAATATGGGCATCGTTCAGCGTCATCGAACGTACGCGGTGCAAGCCGGTTAAAGCACCGGACATTTCATAGCGATGCTGCATCCCCAGCTCGGCGATACGGATCGGCAAGTCCCGGTAGCTGCGCATATCGCTCTTATACACCATCATGTGGTGCGGGCAGTTCATCGGACGAAGTACGAATTCCTCCGTATCAATCGCCATTTTCGGGAACATGTCTTCTTGATAATGCTCCCAGTGACCCGACGTTTTATACAAATCGACGTTCCCCAGCACCGGAGTGTATACATGCTGATAACCCAGTCTTTCTTCAATATCAACGATATAACGTTCCAGCGTCCGGCGAACTGTCGCTCCCTTCGGCAGCCAGATCGGCAAGCCTTGACCAACCAGGTTGTTGAACGTGAAGATATTAAGTTCCTTACCCAGCTTGCGGTGGTCGCGTTTCTTCGCTTCCTCCAACATGTGCAGATGATGATCCAAATCTGCCTTCTTCATAAAGGCAGTGCCGTATACGCGCTGCAGCATTTTGTTTTTGCTATCGCCGCGCCAGTAAGCACCGGCCACGCTCAGCAGCTTAAACACTTTAATCTTCCCGGTCGAAGGCACGTGCGGCCCGCGGCACAAGTCGAAAAATTCGCCTTGATCATAAATCGAAATGACGCTGTCTTCCGGCAAGTCGCGAATGAGCTCTAGCTTATACGGATCCCCGAGCTCGGTGTAAATCGCTAACGCTTCTTCACGGCTCACCTCACGACGAGTAATCGGCAGGTTTTCACCGATAATGCGTTCCATTTCTTTTTCAATCTTCTGCAGATCTTCTGGATTGAGCGGATGCTCCAGATCCATGTCGTAGTAGAATCCGTCCTCGATCACCGGACCGACGCCCAGCTTCACTTCTTTGTTGCCGTACAGGCGTTTTACCGCCTGCGCCATCAAGTGCGCACAGCTGTGACGCATAATTTCCAGTCCGTCCTGGGAATCCGCCGTAATGATCTCCACTTTCGCGCCGTCAACCAGCTTCGTATTTAAATCGACAGCTTTACCATCGATCTTCCCGGCCAGCGCATTTTTACGCAACCCGCTGCTGATCGAAGCCGCCACATCCTCCAAACTGCTGCCTTCCGCATACTCCCGAACCGAACCGTCCGGCAAAACAACTGATACTGCCACCTTGATTTCCTCCCTAAAAATAGAATTGGTTACCGGAAGCGGACAAATTAAAAAACGCCCGTCCCGGAAAGGGACGAGCGTTATATACCCGTGGTTCCACCCTCATTCGGCCAATCCGCAACACTCACCCGTGCATCACACTCGGATATGGCCCTTAATTCGGCATTCGTTAACGGGAATGAACCGGTATTCCTTACTTCACGAAGGTTCGGGAATACAGCTACAAAGGGGTAAACCAAAAGCGAATCCGAAGGGAATTCCAGCCAAGTTCCCTCTCTCTGTACCGTTCAAGCCTTCTGGCTCATGTCTTTGTCCACGCTATTTAAGGTAGTTCACTTAATGCAAGTAATTATAATGCGAACTTCCCCGTTCGTCAAGAAACGTCTTCATCATTATCCTTGATCTAGGCGCCGCATCTCCTGATGGAATAGCTGGCAATGCGGGCATAACAAGCAGATCTCCACCCGCTCGCCAAATATCCGCGAGATCGTCGTAATCACCTGGGCATCAGGTTCCTGAGTATGAATTAATATCCGGTCCGGGGAGAGGGAGATCAAGGTGCTGACGATCACGTCCTCCATCTGCATCTCCTGATCGGCAATCCGCGCGATAACCCCGCCGGATGCCGGCACACGAATCGGCGTAAATTGCTCGTTCAGAATCGCAAATTCAGATTCCTGCTTATGCATCAAATGGACTAAAGGGGTCAAAGGCTCCTGGAAATACACAAAATACTGCAGCAGCCCAATAAATTCCTCATACTGCTTGTCGAGCAAAAACTCGTCTACGGCATAGTTTACAATTTCACGCAGCTTGTCCTCATAAGCCTTGAGGCGAAACCAGACGAACCCTTCTAGATGGAGCTGGGAGGAAGACTGCAAATACTCACGCAGTGCTTCTTGTACCATCGTTTTGCGTTGATCACGGGCACAGCCGGTAACCGCATCTTCGGCCAGAAGCCGGTTCACCATTTCATGCACCTGCTCCGCTTCTTCGCGGGATTCGAAGCTGTAATCCCGTCGCATGACTCGGGCGGCGATCACTGCTTCCTTCTCGCGGACGATGTACTCTGCGATACCTTGTGACAAACAGTCGATCAGTTGTAGATCGCCAGCAGCTTGCTCCCCGTCGCTGGCTTCCGGGCTTCCCATGAGCACCGCCTCCAGCATCCCGCCTGCGGCCGCTTGAAAGCGAAGCCGTACCTCACGGTTATGTAAGCTGCTGACAGCCTCCTGTAACGAAGCTTTGAACCGTTCCTCCGATTCGGCGGAACCGCAATTGACGCGTACAGTAAAAAAATCCATGAATCTGGCCCCCTTCCGCTTCCTTCTCCAAGTATATGGTGGGAAGGTAGCGGATATACGGGAACCGTTCATGGAATGAAAGGCAGTTCTGCCAGCAATATTTTAGAGTCGGATCAAATTAGTTTTGCATAATGAAATCGCGTTCGACCGTCGTTTCTTCATCAAACACGCGCAAAATCTCATATTTTGTATTCCGTTGCGCCGGAACTTTGCCTGCGGAACGAATAATCGACAAGATCGATTCGATATTTACTTTATGTGTTGCACCGGCGGACGATACAACGTTCTCCTCAATCATCGTGCTGCCGAAGTCGTTACATCCGTATTGCAGCGACAATTTGCCGACTTCCGGACCCATCGTTACCCAAGAGGACTGCAGGTTTTTGATGTTATCCAACACAATCCGGCTGATCGCGACTGTTTTCAGATAGGATTCCGGTGTTTGCCGTTCCGCTTTCAGGTTCGTGTTGTCCGGCTGGAACGTCCACGGGATAAAGGCCAGGAATCCTTCGGACGGATACCCGTTCTGGATGCACTCATCCTGTGCTTCCCGCACGCGCAGCAGATGCAGCGCCCGTTCTTCCATCGACTCGCCGAACCCGATCACCATCGTGGCGGTCGTGTTCATGCCGATTTTATGGGCCGTTTGCATCACGTCCATCCAGTCTCTCCAAGAGCCTTTCAAGCGGCTGATTTTACGACGTGTGCGGTCGTCCAAAATTTCAGCTCCGCCGCCCGGCAAGGAATCCAGACCTGCTGCATGAATCTCGCGCAAAACTTCTTCCAGCGAAAGCCCCTCGGAGACTTCCTTCATCTTCATGATTTCCGCAGGAGAGAACGAGTGCATGGTGATGTTCGGGAAGCGCTCCTTAATCGCCTTCAATAAGTTCGTATAATAGCTAAAAGGTAAATTCGGGTTAGTTCCGCCCTGCATCAGAATCTCTGTGCCGCCGACGTCTACCGTTTCCTGGATTTTCTGAAAAATTACTTCGTCCGGAAGCACATACCCTTCCTCAGAGCCCGGCCGACGGTAAAAAGCGCAGAACCGGCAATATACGTCACAAATGTTCGTATAGTTAATGTTCCGCCCAATCACAAACGTGGTGATCGGTTCAGGATGCTTGCGCTCCATCAAAATGTTGGCGGTATGTCCAATCTTCTCCACTTCGTCAGATTCGAACAATCGGATCGTATCCTCCAAATCCAGGCGTCCGCCCTGCAGCGCTTTGTTTAATATATCGTCGATTGCAGTCATTTCACTGCCTCCTTAGAACAAATAAATGAATCCCAGGCGATACCTGAAAATTTAAAATGTTAATTCAATCGTAACACAGTCCGCCCAGGAAAAACAGCACCCAATCACGGCACAGACGCCAAAGGAGCAAGGGCACTTCATAGAAAAAAGCGAGAAAGGCCGCATAATGCGGCCTTTTAATTCGTTCACGAGCCTATTCAGCTGTTGACAAGCGCCTGATCCAAATCGGCGAGCAAATCGTCGATGTCCTCCAGTCCGACGGAGAAACGCAGCAGCCCGTCGGTAATGCCCCGCTCAGCGCGAACCTCCGGCGGCATCGAAGCATGCGACATCATCGCCGGGTAGGAGAGAATACTCTCGACGGCACCCAGGCTGACCGCAACGAGCGGCAGCTTCACTTGATTCAGCAGCTTCTTGGCCCGCTCGCCCGACCCAACATCGAAGGAGACCACCGCACCATACCCGGTGGATTGCTTCTCCTGAACCTCACGGCCGGGGTGATTTGGCAGGCCGGGATAGTACACGGCTTCGATGTCGCTCCGCCGACTCAGCCAGTCGGCCAGCTTGCGCGCGCTCACTTCGCTGTGCGCCATCCGCGCTCCCAGCGTCTTCATGCCGCGCATCAGCAGCCAGGAATCCTGCGCGCCGAGGACGGTACCAAGCCCGTTCTGCACATATTTCAGCTGACGGGCTATTTCTTCCGTCCGAGCTACCGCCAGACCGGCCAACACGTCACTGTGTCCGCCGAGGAATTTCGTTGCGCTGTGCAGAACGATATCGGTCCCCAGCTCAATCGGACGCTGGTAGTACGGCGTCATAAACGTATTATCTACGATGCTAAGCAACCCATGTTCCCGCGCCCACGCGGAGATTTCCGCGATATCGGTGATTTTTAACGTAGGATTGGAAGGCGTTTCCATATAGACAGCTTTCGTGTTAGGTTTCAGAGCCGCCTTCACCAATTCCGGCTGGGTCATATCTACAAAGGTCGTCTCAATGTTCATCCGGGTCAAAATATTGGACAACAGCCGATATGTACCCCCGTACACATCTTCGGTCACGATAATATGATCGCCAGCCGAGAGCAGCATCAGCGTGGTGGAAATCGCGGCCATCCCGCTGGCAAACGCGAAGCCCTGGACCCCGCCTTCCAATACGGCAATGTAATCCTCCAGCGCCTGCCGAGTCGGATTCCCGGAACGACTGTAGTCGTGATGCGGCGGATTAAAAATATCGTGATGATGGAACGTGGACGCCTGATAAATCGGTACGCTGGATGCGCCGGTAGCCTCGTCCACCTCACTGCCGAAGTGAATCAGTTTCGTTTCAAATTTGTTGTCCCGTTTCTCCTGCCTGCTCATACGCCTTGTCCCCCTTCAACTTCCTGCCGTGCCGCTTCCAGTGCATGACTCAGGTCCGCAATCAAATCCTCGACATGCTCGATGCCAACGGAGAACCGCAGCAACCGATCATCCACGCCAACCGCATTGCGGATTTCCTCCGGAATGTCGGCATGGGTCTGCACCGCAGGATAGGTCATCAGCGATTCGACGCCGCCAAGGCTTTCGGCAAATGCAATCAGATTGAGATTGCGCAGCACCGGTTCAACGTACCGAGCATCCGTGACTTTGAAGGAGAAGATCCCCGTATTGCCGCTCGACTGCTTCCGTTGCGTCGCATACCCTGGGTGATCCTCCAAGCCCGGGTGGAACACCTCGGCTACTTGAGGATGGGTCTGCAGGAATTTGGCGATTGCCAGCGCGTTGCTCTCGTGCCGCTCCATCCGCAGCGCCAGCGTCTTCATGCCGCGCATCAACTGATACGAATCGGACGGGCTGAGCACCGCGCCTATCGAGTTGTGCAGAATCGCCATCTCCTGGGACAGCTCTTCGCCTTTGGTAATGATCAGGCCGGCCAAAACATCGTTATGGCCGCCTAAATATTTGGTTGCACTGTGAACTACGATGTCAGCACCAAGCTCAATCGGCCGCTGGAAATACGGCGTCATGAGCGTATTGTCCACGATCGTGAGCAGGCCGTGGGACCGTGCCCATGTCGATACCGCTTCAAGATCCGTAATCATCATCAGCGGATTGGTTGGCGTTTCAATAATAACGGCCTTCGTGTTCTCTTGACGTACACGTTCAAGGGCATCCAAATCGTTGGTATCCACATAAGATGCGGTTACGCCAAATTTGGACATAATCCGCTCTAGCAAGCGATACGTGCCTCCGTAAAGGTCCAACGAAACGATGAGATGGTCGCCTTGCGAAAATAACGTAAATACCGTCTGCAACGCGGCCATCCCGGAGCTACAGGCAAACCCGGCATCGCCGGATTCCAGAGCCGCCGCTGCGTCTTCCAGCACTTTGCGGGTAGGGCTTTTCGTACGGATATAATCGAAGCCCGTGCTTTGCCCCAGGCGCGGATGCCGAAACGCCGTGGCTTGATATATCGGATAATTCACCGCGCCTGTGACTGGTTCATCGACCGATCCGATTTGTGCCAATCTACTCTCGATACGCCATTCCTTGTTTCTCTCCCCCACCTGCAATCCCTCCACTTTTATATCTCATATACAAAGTCGGCCGTTTGATCGATATCGTACGGCGTTTCTTGATACACATAGTAGTTTAACCAATTGGAAAATAATAAGTTTGCGTGGGCCCGCCAGGAAGAACGCGGGGCGCGTGTCGGATCGTTATTCGGGAAATAGTTCACCGGCAGATCGATGTCCATGCCTTTCGCGATATCCCGGTCATACTCCCATTTCAACGAATCCGGATCGTATTCGGAGTGCCCGGTTACGAAGATCTGCTTCCCGTCACGGGTGGCGACCAAGTAAATGCCGGCTTCCTCCGATTCCGCCAGAATCTGCAGCTCCGGCACCCGCTCAATGTCCGAACGTTCCACGTCCGTATGACGGGAGTGCGGGACTTGGAATACTTCATCAAATCCGCGCAGCAGCTTCACCTTCGGATCGTTGACTGTGTGGGAGAAGACCCCAAAGCATTTTTTCGCCAGGGGAACCTTGCGAACGCCATAGTGGTAATACAATCCGGCCTGAGAGGCCCAACAGATGTGCATGGTCGATGTGACATGGGTTTTGGACCACTCGAAGATTTCCTTCAACTCTTCCCAGTAGTTCACTTCTTCAAAATCCAATTGCTCGACCGGTGCCCCTGTCACGATCATGCCGTCAAAGCGGCGATTGCGAATATCGCCAAACGTTTTGTAGAACATCTCCAGATGCTCTGCGGACGTATTTTTTGAGGTATGCGTGCTCGGATGAAGCAGAACGATCTCCACCTGAAGCGGCGTGTTCCCCAGCAAACGCAGGATTTGGGTCTCCGTCGTTTCCTTGGTAGGCATCAGGTTCAGAATCGCGATCCGCAGCGGGCGGATGTCCTGATGATAGGCACGGCTTTCATCCATGACAAAAATATTCTCGTTGGTCAACACGTCCTTGGCCGGTAAATGATCCGGGACTTTAATCGGCATGTGGTTTCACTCCTTTAATCGTAGCGTCATTCTCAACTCAACATCCGTTTCGAGGGGCCGTGTATACAAAAATGACCTCTCTCACGGGGAGAAAGGTCATTACGTATTCGGTATGCGCCTCTCTCATCTCTCAGAAGCCGCCCCGTATTCGATACGGACGGTTCTGCAAGAATTAGCACCGCTGCGATGGTTGTCATCGCCGGTTGCCGGGTATCATCGGGCTAGTCCCTCCACCTGCTCTTGATAAGATTTCGCTGTATTTAGTTAGGGTCGGGGTCTGGGCCGTTGCCCGTACTCCCTGACATTCACTTTAAAGTATCAGATGGCATTCCGTCAAGAACTCTGCGAGAAAAATCACACGGTATTCATGGACCGCTTGGCTCCCGTGCACATAGTATACTTTTGGGTTGAAACATTTCATTCGCTGGCGTTATACTAGACAAGTGCCTTTGGGCCCAGACGGGCCTAGGGTTTGACGAATCGACATGTAACCTGATTATAGCGAGGTGAAACCGAGAATGGAAGGCGACCCGAGTCCGCAGAGGAATACCCAGGTCAACCAATTGCATAGGATACCGACCCGCTGGGTGCCTGCGGAACGTAGAGGGCACTTTCGTTTCCCGGTGTTTGCATAAACGCCTTTTTGATCGTTGCCGGGCGAACCCGCGGTTGGTCCCTTTCCTATGCTGCAACAAGAGCATCCCAGGCCTTCAGGCCCGGGGAAAGGGAGTGAGAGCTTATGAAAATCCGTCATGTTCTAGCCGGCGTATTTACCCCCGTTGAGGACGTGGAATTAACAACCACCGCTCCGGAAGAAGGTTTCTATTGGATCGACGCGGGGGTGGATGACCTTGCCCTGCTGCAGCCTTTATTTTCGCTGCACGATCTGGCTGTGGAGGACTGCTTAAGCGAAGAAGAGCAACGGCCAAAGATTGAAACCTACGACAACCACTATTTCATCGTTGTAAATAGCATTCGGTATGATGACGAGGAAATTTTCCTGCGTGCACTGAACATTTTCTTGGGACGGCATTATATCATTACAGTTACTAAACAGAAGATCAACGAACTTCGTGCGGTGAAGCCGATCCTGTGGGAGCAGGAGGTCAGCGAGCCCGACCGATTCCTGTACCTGCTGGTCGACCTGGTGGTTGATAACTACTTCACCGTCGGCGACCGAATCGAAGTGAAGATCGAGAAGCTGGAAGAAGACATTCTGATGCATACCAAACGTTCGCACCTGAACGAAATCATCGGGCTGCGAAGTGAAATTTTGTGGCTGAAGAAGGTGCTTGGGCCGCAGAAGGAAGTCATCAATATTTTAAACAAGAAAGATCTTCGTCTAATCGACGACCAGCTGCAAAAATACTTCAGCGACATCTACGAAAACGCCGTGAAGATCTCCGAGAACTTCGACACGTTCCGCGAGCTCGTCGGCAACTTACGCGAGGCCTACCAGGCCGCCATCGCCAACCGCGCCAACGAAATCATGCGCGTGTTCACCGCGATTACGACGATTTTCATCCCGCTGACACTGATCACCGGGATCTACGGGATGAACTTCGACAATATGCCGGAGCTGCATTCGCGATACGGCTATTTTATCGTCCTTGGCATTATGGGCGTGCTTGGTTTAGGGATGTACTTCATCTTCCGGAAGAGAGATTGGATATAAACAGTAAGGCCAACACGGGCTGAGGTCCGCGTTGGCCTTTTGGGTTGGGCGAGACGTATGCATTAGTCTCTTGTTGGACGTGCGCCTAAATCATCCCGACTGATCTTTTGAATTAGGCGAGTCGAGCGTGACTGCAAAAGTGCAGTTATTTTGCCGCGATTCTCCCCTAAATCGGCTCTTAACTGCAAAAGCGGCTAGGCCCCCTAAATCCGGAGTCCTGACCTACAAGTTTTGTGTTATCGCAGTCCAGCTCATTTTCTTGTGTGTTTACATC
>NZ_KE159653.1:825445-857318 GCF_000403375.2 Paenibacillus barengoltzii G22
CTTTTCCCATAACTGAATCCTCTCCCTTATTTCCATTGTAAATCCTTGTAGGGGAGGACTCCAGTTTATTTAGGGGGCCTTAGGGAAAGTACAGTCTTTTTTCGATAAATGGGCTGCTTTCCGCAAAATCTTCCGAAATGAAATGCACTTTTACAGTTAAAATGCATTTTTGCGGCATTTTCGACCGGATGAACTGCACTTTTGCAGTTCATCCGGCCGGTGGCGGCGGTTCGAACAACTCCGTTCACCCCTTGCCCCTTACGGAACTCCCCACACTTACCTTACAGCCCAACCTTGGCCAAACTTCATCACCCCGCATGCCGGGCGCTCTCGCGCCGACGGCGGTACCTGATGCGGATCAGGCGCAGTCGCTCGTACAACGTATCCAGGTTGCCATTGCCGCCTTCACTGGCTTCGGGACCGTACACCTTTTGCAGCACCGGCTTCAGAAGCGTGTCCCCCAGCTCTTCGTAAGCTTGCCATACGGCCTGTTGTTCTTCTTCGGGCATGGCCTCCAGTTCGGCGCTCACCAAGTCATCGGTGTTGTAGCCCTCCTTCTCCAAGCTCTCCAGCAGTTCCACCGCATCACGCCGCTCAATGCCCGCCCGGGTGCAAATATCTTCGACCTTCTCCCCTGCAGCCAAGGCTTCAAGCGCTGCGCGACGGACGTTAAATTTCTCCATTTCCGCCCGATATTTTACTTCCTTCTGCTTATACAACCAGGAACGGAACACCTCGTCATCGATTTCTTGGTCAACCCAATCCAACGGAAACCCGCGCTTCCGCTCGGCCGCCCGGGTGATTTCCAACAGCTCAGCACCGTATTCGCCAGCCTTGTTCTCCCCAACGCCTGGCAGTTGCAACAGTTCCTCCACCGTCTGCGGCAGGAATACGCTGATCATACGCAGTAACCGATTGCTGGCGATTAAATAAGGCGCCTTGCGCTCAGACGAAGCCTTTCTCCGACGCCAAGCCGTTAACTCATTGTATACCGGTTCATTGCTGTTTAACTCGCTATAGCAAAACAGCTTCTGCGCCGCCATCCCCCGTCCGGTTAACGTTTCCTTCTCGTCCCAGATGCCTTCCATGATGGGGCGAAACCCTTCGCCGAGCTTGGCGGCCAATCGATGGCGGTAAACATGAAGCATCTCCGACCATGAAGCCCCTTCGTACCAAAGGTCCTCCTGCTCCTCATCCGCGGTCACCTCATTCCAGCCCATCCGCCAAATCCCGTCCTCTTCTCCAATCCACACCTGGGCCCCTTGAATCATAGCCCCGCCGTCCTTCTTCTCCAGACTGTTCAAAAAAACAATCCGCATCAACCTGTCCCTCCTATAATATATTTTTCAGCTACGAAGGAGGCATTTCATCATTTCGTGCGCAACACAAAAAAGCACCTCTTCTGCGAAATTCGCAAAAGAGGTGCTTCCTCCAAACGTAACCTGTTATCCCTAATAATACCATAACAAACTAAGCTGTCAATGGATCAGATTCATTTTCCCATTGTCTTCCGTTTTCCAGTATAATAACTAGAGACATTCCGAAAAAGGGAGGCATTACAGAATGAGCGACCCGCATCAAGAGCTTGATTTCCTGTCCGACAGCACCGAAAATACTTCGACCCGGTTCGTCACGTTCATCGGCGGATCGCTGAAGCGCTATGACCTGGCGGTCACCACAACCAATCGTTTCTATGGGAAGAAGCTGGTCACCGACCTGCACAATGGGCGCACGGCCATTCTTGGCACCGACGACCTGGAGGAGGAAGGGTACCTCGAACATATTTATAACCTGAGCGAGGAGGAAGGCACTGAACTGCGTACCTTTCTCTATCAGGTATTAGGTGAACCATACTTCACGGATTAATAGGGTCCGCTAGCGGACTGTCAAACGACACCCAACATGGCACTGATGCTGGCCATCTCCAGCTCTTCAAACTTGGCGACCACCTGCGCCGGGTTCAGCTCGAACCGACAGGTTTCCACATCGCATTCCAGCTCAATGTCACAGCGGATCTTGGCCAGCTGCCGCGAGAGATGCAGCATGTCGAGGTCCGCTTCAATTTTGGCACGGACTGATTTGGACAACTGGTCCAGATTGGCCAGGATCCCCTCCACGGAGCCGTGCTCTTGCACGAGCTTCAGGGCCGTTTTCTCGCCAATGCCGCGCACGCCCGGATAGTTGTCGCTCGTATCCCCCATCAAGCCCTTCAGGTCTACGATCTGTTCGGGTCTTAGTTGCTTCTCTTCCATCAAGGCCTCCGGCGTATACACCATGTAGTTGCCGTGGCCTTTTTTCATAATGATCACGCTGGTCCGCTCGCTCACCAGTTGCAGCATATCGTGATCCCCCGTCAGCACCAGCACGTCCATCTCTTGCCCAAAGCGCGCTGCCAATGTTCCGATGCAATCGTCCGCCTCATACCCCGGTGAGCTGATGTTCGGGATCCCTAAGCTGTCCATCACCTCGCGGATCATGGAGAATTGCGGGATCAGATCCTCCGGCGCGTCCGCACGATTGCCTTTGTACTCGGCAAACTGCTCCGTCCGGAACGTCGTGCTCCCTAAATCCCAACAGCAGGCGATATGCGTCGGACCAAACTTCTGCACCGCGTCCCAAAAATAACGCATAAACCCGTACACCGCATTGGTCGGAACACCCGCTTTCGTCCGCCGGATATACCCGGTTGCCGCTGAAGCGTAATAGGCGCGGAACATTAACGCCATTCCGTCCACCAGCAGAATGGTTTTTTCACTCCTTTGCACTAAATCCACGATTCACTCAAGCCACCCTTCTCGTTAAATTGACTTACCCCAAGCCTGTTCGTAGGCTTCTTCCTTGTAACCGACAGTTACCGTCTTCCCATCCGTCACGATCGGGCGCTTGATCAGCATGCCGTTCGAGGACAGCAACTGAAGCTGCTCCTCCCGGGACATCTGTGCCAGCTTATCCTTTAAGCCCATTGATTTATAAACCTCACCGCTCGTATTAAAAAACTTCTTCAATTCCAGCCCGCTGAGTTCCACCAGCTTATCTAGTTCAGCAGCACTCGGCGGCGTTTCCTTGATATGATGCAGCTCCAGTTCATGCCCTTTGGCCTGCAACGATTTAATTGCATTGCGGCATGTCCCGCATTGCGGATAATGATAAACCTTCAATTTGCTCATGTGCTTTATTCCTCCTTACCACTTTCACGAAAACTCGCCCCACGCAGCAACTCCTCCAGATTCCTCATGTCCTCCGGAAGCTCTGATCTAAAAGTCAGTGCTTCGCCGGTAAGCGGATGACGGAAGCCCAGCTCAGAGGCATGAAGCGCCTGCCGCCCGATCGCCGCATCCAGGCGGGCGATTCGTTCGCGCGCAGGTGCCGGCAACTGTTCCAGTCCCGGCATACCGTAGAACTTGTCGCCGATCAGCGGGTGGCCGATCGACGTCATGTGCACGCGGATCTGATGCGTTCGTCCTGTACCGAGACGCAGCTCAACCCGAGCCCCGTCGCCATAGGCTTCCGTGACCTTATAATCGGTCAGCGCGGGATAGCCCGACGGGGTGATGATCCGGCGGTGGGGTTCGGCAGGGTCACGGTCGATCGGACCGGTGATCGTTCCTTCCGGCACCGCCGGGCAACCATGCACCAGCGCCGTATACTTCTTGGTCACCTCACCGGCAATCAGCTGCTCGGAAATATGCTGGTGCACGTAGGCATTTTTAGCGATGGCGATGAGGCCGCTCGTCTCCTGGTCCAGCCGGTGCACAGGACGGAAGCGGAACTTCTCCCCCTTCTCCTGCCAATAATACACAACGCCGTTAGCCAGCGTCCCTGTGTAGTGACCGTGCGTCGGATGCACGATCAATCCCGCCGCCTTATTCACAATCAGCAGCGCTTCATCCTCGTAGACGATCTCAAACGGGATTGGCTCTGGCAGAATATCGGTGGAGGTTTCCTTCTCCAGCGAGACGCTCACCGTATCTCCGGCCTTCACCGGGACGCTGATATAGACCCGCTCCCCGTTCAGCATCACCCCGCGCTCGGTCAGCTTAATCCGCGACAGCAGCTTGCGGGAGATGCCCATTCGGCGCTGGAGCACGCTTTTGACCGTCCAGCCGTCCTCCGTTGCCGATACTTGATATTCAATCGGATCATAATATTCAGAACTCACTTCTTGCCAAACACCTTCCCGCTTCGCACGTATTCAATATCTGCCACCTGCTGGCGATGATTTACCATACGAGCCGCTGCGAAGAAATAATCCGACAATCGGTTCAGATAGATCAGCACTTCGGCATTAATCTCTTTAACCTGGCTCAACGTAACGACGCGGCGTTCGGCGCGCCGGCATACGGTCCGGCAGACATGCAGGGCCGAAGCCAACGGGGTTCCCCCAGGCAAAATAAATTTCTCCAGCGGCGGATTGTCCGCTTCATAACGATCAATCCAGGTTTCAAGCCGCTGTGCGAGCTTTGGCGTCACCTTGTAGCGGCTCTCCGACAGCTTGACGTAAGCAAGATCGGAACCGCAATCAAACAGCTCCTGCTGAATCTCAAGCAGTTGCTTACGAAGATCGCTAAACGTCACCTCATCCGATAAACTGACCGCTTGTCCCACAAAACTGTTCAGTTCATCGATCGAACCGTAGGCTTCAACCTGGGCATCATCTTTTGTTACTCTGCCGCCGATGACCGTGGTTTGCCCTTGGTCGCCGGAACGCGTATAGATCGACATTTGCATTTCCTCCCCGTGACATACTCTCGTATCATCTTACCATAAATCCCAGCTCGGCTGGTCATGCAACTGCTGGAACCGCAAAAAGGAGACCCGCAAAGCGGATCTCCTTCACACTTCAAAAGTTCAAAGTTCGTTAACGTCGAATAGATTTCGGAGTCGTTCTCATTGTTTTCATAAATTCATTAATTTTCAGGTCCAATAAGCTGCTGATTTCAATCACGATGTCCGAAGTAAAGGATTTTTCTTGCAGAAATAGCCGTTCCATCTTGCTGCGAAGCAAGTGAATTTCATCCTCCAGCGTTACGGCTTGCGGTGAATGCGGCCGTTCCTCTTGATCCATCCACGGGCTCATGACGCGGCCATCAGCACATAAAGCATTATTGTAAGGCATGTTGTACTCACCGCGCAAAAGAAATCCCTCCCTGAGAAATTAAAACCTTCTTCCAAAATCGAATTATACCATGTCCATTAAAATTAAAGCAATTAGAAAATGAAAGAATTGTTAATTAACCCCATTAACTCCAACTTCTCAGGCAGGGGCCTGATGGGATTCGTAAAATCAGCCTTGCTTCAATTTACGGACGAACTGCTCCATTCGATTTAACGCTTCGTTGAGTTGATTTACTCCTGTCGCATAGGAGCAACGCAAGAACCCTTCCCCGCCTGCGCCAAAAACATTGCCCGGAACTGCCGCCACCTTCGCCTCGAGCAGAAGGCGTTGAGCAAATTCCTCGGAGCTAATTCCAGTGGACGCGATGCTAGGGAACGCATAGAACGCCCCTTGCGGCTCGTGACATTCCAGCCCGATGTCGCGCAACCCCTGAACGATCAGGCGGCGGCGCTGATTGTAGGATTCGACCATCTGGTCTTTCTCCTCCAGCCCGTTCTTCAGCGCTTCAAGTGCAGCCACTTGCCCCATCACCGGAGCGCACATCACCGTATATTGGTGAATTTTCAGCATGGCATAGATCAAGTCCGGGTGTCCGCATGCATAACCCATCCGCCAGCCGGTCATCGCAAATGCTTTAGAAAACCCGTTCACCAGAATCGTCCGGTCCTTCATGCCCGGGATTGAAGCAAAGCTCACGTGCTTCTGCCCATAGGTGAGCTCCGCATAAATCTCGTCGGAAATAACGATAAGATCGTTCTCCTCAACGATTTTTGCAATCGGCAGCCAATCTTCGTACGTCATGATGCCGCCCGTCGGATTGCTCGGATAATTTAAGATCAGAACTTTGGATTTAGGTGTGATCTTCGCCTTCAAGTCTTCAGCCTGGAGCTTAAAATCGTGCTTGGCATAAGTCTCAATTTCGACCGGCACCCCTCCCCCGATCATCGTAATCGGCGAGTAGGAGATATAGCAAGGCACCGGAATAAGAATCTCATCACCCGGTTCCACCAGGGCCCGCAGCGCCAAATCGATCGCCTCGCTGCCGCCCACCGTCACGAGGATTTCGTCTTTCGGGTCGTATTTCACCTGATAACCCGTGTACAAATACTCAGCGATCGCTTCCCGAAGCTCAGGCGTTCCCGCATTGGACGTGTAGCTCGTATACCCGCGCTCCAGAGAGTAAACACAAGCTTCCCGGACATGCCATGGGGTGATAAAATCCGGTTCGCCTACGCCTAACGTGATAATATCCTTGCTCCCGCTGGCCAGATCGAAGAAGCGGCGAATACCGGAGGGTTGAATCTCGCGGACCCGCGGAGCCAAATACGATGTCATCGTTTTACTCGATTGCTCAGCACGCTGTGATTGAATACTCATAACATTACTTCCTTTACGGAGATATCAACAAACGGCGGTCTTCTTCGGGATCTTCGAAGATGATGCCGTCTTGCTTGTATTTTTTCAGAATAAAATGGGTCTTCGTCGACAACACCGACTCCAAGGTGGACAATTTGTCAGAGACAAAGCTCGCCACTTCCTTCAAGTTGCGGCCTTCAACTTCCACCAGCAGGTCATATGCGCCGGACATCAAAAATACCGATTTGACTTGGGGAAACAGGTATACCCGCTCCGCGATGGTATCGAAGCCGCGTCCCCGTTCAGGTGTAATTTGCACTTCGATTAACGCCGTCACCTTCTCGTCTTCCAGTGCACTGGAATTTACCACGGTTGCGTATTTGACGATGACGTGGTCTTCTTCCAATTCACGGATCGCTTGCGCCACTTCCTCCGCCGTTGAGCCGACGAGCGTCGCCAGTAAGTTTGCATCCCGGCGGGCGTCCTCTTTGAGGAGGTCCAGCAGTTTGAGCTTCAATTCGCTTAGTTGTTTCATCCCTCATCCTCCAGCGATGCCCCGCAGCCCTTCAATTGAGCGGTCTGCAGAACAAATTTAATACTTATATTACATGAATTTTGGGCGTCTGCATAGAAAAACCGTCCACTCCAAGTAAGGTTTTGGATTGGACGGTTAGGCTTTTAGATCGAATACGGCGGAAGTACATTCGGTTGATGCGCTTCCACGTTCGCCTGATGGGCATGAGGTGTCCACCGAGAAGTCCGCTGTTCTGTGAACTGTCGCAGCTCCTGCTTGGTTTTCTCCGCATCTTGCAGCTTCTTGTCCAACAATTGACGCGGTGCCGGTGCCGGCGCGGAGTAGATGCCTTGGTGCTTCATCAGCTCATACAGTGTTCCCTGCAATCGCAAGGTGCTGTTGGTCAACTCCGTAAACATCTGCCGAACAGCTGGGCAGGACGACTCCGTCGTTGCGGTCGTATATTCTCGCACAGTGCGGCGCAAATCAGCTAAAATCGATTTTAACAAATCGTTCTGGGGTAAGAGACCCTGGATGTCCGTATGATTCATCGGGATATTCCTCCTTGAAAGCAAAATTAATTCGGGGCTGAAGAAGGTGCCGCCATTTGATGTTGGCGCAACGCATCCGTTAACAGATGCAGATGATGCTCATGGGCACGGATGTGCTCCAGCATCGCCTGTTCGATTTCAAAGTTTTGCGAGACGGCGGCCGCCGCGGCGCAAAACTTCGTGAGCATCTCCTCGTTGGAAATGGAGTCGGCGATATAATCCAGTTCCTTCAACGACAATGGCTGCATTTGTGAGTAATACATCAACATTCCCTCCTGATGGATGATCCTTCAAATCCTGCTGATCCCTTCTTATTCTTTTGATCCTTCTTACGGTAGTATGCCCCGCTCCAGGAACGATATGTTCGCCGTACAGGTTTTCGCCGTTTTTAGTTCTCCGCAGTTGGATATAATGATGGAATCCCCTAATCCTATAATTCCCATGTTCGAAAGGATGAACTGGTCTTCATGAAACTACATACCGGCAAGCTTTATTGGCCTTCAACATTGCCGGATGCCTCCACCTATCCTGCGTTAAGTCAGGAACTTCAGTGCGAAGTCTTGGTTGTGGGCGGCGGCGTGGGCGGAGCGCTATGCGCCTACCTGCTGGCGGAGCGGGGAGTCGATACGGTATTGGTGGAACGGGATCGGATCGCCGGCGGAAGCACACTGGCCAGCACCGGGCTGCTGCAATATGCCAGCGATAAACCCCTCACCTCGATGATCCATACCTTCGGCGAGAAACCTGCCGTTCATTTCTATCGCCTTAGCCGCAATGCGTTGGAACAGTTAAAGCAAATCGCCTCTAAACTGGACGGTTCGGCACGATTTACGGAGCGCAGCACGATATACTTGGCCAGCTCCGAACAAGACGTGGACGCGCTGCAGGAGGAATGCGGACGACTTTCGCGTTTGGGGTTCCCTGCGGTCTGGTGGTCCGCTGGCGATATCGCAGACCGCTTTCCTTTCCAAGCCCCCGGGGCGATCTACACGAAGGGCGATGCGGAGATGAACCCGTACACCTTCGTGCACGGTATATTGCGGGAGGCGGCGCGACAAGGCGTACGCATCTTTGAGCATAGCCCGATGCATGGCAGCCAGCGCGACGAAGGCGGACGGATTCGCTGTCGCTGCGGCGGCGGGACAGTAACCGCCCAGCATGTGATCTGGGCCACCGGTTACGAAGCACAGCAGTTCAAGAAGGAGAGCGGTGCTCATTTCCGAGCCTCCTACGTCATCGTCACCGAGCCGGTTGCCTCCTTGAACAGCTGGTACGAAAAAAGCCTCATCTGGGAGACAGCAAGGCCTTATCTATATATGAGAACAACGCCGGATGGACGGATTATCGCCGGCGGGCTGGACGAGGTGCTTTCCAGCGGAGAACTGCCTGCGGGCCGAGAGATCCGACAAAGCGAGCGGCTGCTGGAAGAAATTCACAAACGGTTTCCGGATCAGGATCACCTGTCCGTCAGCTATGCTTGGGGAGCCGTGTTTGGAGAATCCCGGGACGGCCTCCCCTTTATTGGACCGCATCCTAACTTTCCCGGGTTTTATTTTCTGGAGGGGTATGGCGGAAACGGGACTGTGTGCAGCATGATCGGGGCGGAGATGATCGTGGATCAGCTGACCGGTACGCGTCGGGAGGACATGGCCATTTTTTCGCTCACGCGAACTACCAAGCCCGTGCCCACACCACCGAAATAGAGCCATCAGGCGGCTTTGGCCGCCCCTCGCTTCAACAGCCGGCGCAGGGCCAGCCAGCTCAGCACCGGAGCCCCCCCCAAGGCGAACATCAGCCAGGTGATCGTGGGCATGCGCGGAATGATGGAATAGACCGCGATGAACAACAGCGTTCCGCCCAATCGCCCTACGGTAATGCTAAGCTCGCGAAGGACAATCAGCTCCACCCGCTGCTCCACGCTTTCCGGACTGTTGCCAATCAAGTCGAAAACCGAAGAGATGACAGGTATCAAGTAAAGCGGCAAAAACAAGGACGTCCCCACCCCCATCACCATCAGGGTGACGTAATTGACCTTCCAGAGCAACGGAAGGATCACCGCCGTGATCAGCAAAGCTCCAACCAGCATCCCGTAGTAGCGTGCTGGGATTTTCAGCCATTTCCCCACCGCCCAGAAGCTGACGAGGGAGACAAGGGACGTGATCAGCGAAAACTGTCCGATCCGCCACTCCGCCGATGTGCTGATGAAGATCAGCAGATTGATCAGGAACGAAAAGACGCCTTCACGCAGTCCATGCGCAGCCGAAGCGGGCGCCGCCTGGCGCCACGGACTTCCCTTCTTCAGCATGTGTACGGGAGCCAGCCAGTGATAAGGACCTCCCGTTTTTCTTTTTTTCAGCCAGAAGCTGAGTAAGATCCCCACCCCATAAACAATTAACGAGATGGTAAAAATCAGCTGGTATCCGGCCTCCCCTTGTTTCATGGAGATGATCCAGCCGGAGATCCACGGGCCAAAAATCCCGATCACTGAACCGAGGATCCCAACCCAGCCGTTAAATCGGTCTCGCGTCTCAACATCCGTCACCTCGAAATACACGACGTTGAAGGCGAGCCAGAACAACCCCGAACCGGTTCCAAACAACAGCCCAAGCGGCCATATGTAGTCCACCGTATGTTTGCCCGTCCACAGCACCAGCAAATAGAAGATGCCCGAGACGATAATGCCGAGCCGTAAAAAGATCATTTTATCGCGTTCCTTCACCCATTTCCCGGCGATCCAAAAGACAAGTCCCAAGGCCAGCTGCTGGCTGAATGTAAACCAGGCAATCAGGTTAAAATCCGCTTTAACTTTCCAGATATAGACGTTCAGGAACGTGCCCGACAAGGCGCCGGCAAGCACGAACAGACCGTTCACCGCCAGCAGCAGGATGGATTGGCTGTTCAGCTGTTTTTTCATAGATACGCTCCTCCCGGCCAAACTTCGAGTTCCCCCTGTAAGATACCCAAAAATGACCGAAGCATGAGACAACCGCAAGCTTGCCAGCAATCTCCCAAACGCGAAAAAGCCCCGTCCATCAAGGACAAGGCTAAGTGCTTCCAAATTTTTTACTTATTGTCTTCTTCACCAGCAATCGTCCGAATCATGGCGATCCGGGCGTCTTCGCCCAAGAACCGGCTGACATGGAAGCACGCGGTGCAGACATACACGTTCAGCTCGGCATCCCCCGACAGAAGCGGATGGTCTCCATTGGCAGGTACAAATCCGCTGTTATCCGGAACCAGCTTCTGTTTCCCGGCATACACCATATATTCCCGGCAATGCGGACATTCCGGTACTTCGTCTTGCGCGTCAAGCAGCTTCTCCACACCAGTCTCGTACTTCAGCAAATCGCCGCCCGATGCCGTAAACGCCTCGACCCGGCGGACGCCTCCGAGATGCGAGTCGCCTTCATCCTCATCCCAGTAAAGATCATCATCCGCATCCTCATCATCCTCATCATGGGAATGCTTCCGATCATGGAAGGGATGGTCGTTCTCCTCGTCTTCAAACTCTTCCTCCGAGCCCAGCGTAATATTGATCGTTCGGTAGCCCTTTAGTTCATTTTGGCAGTGAGGACATACCTCCTCCGGCCCTAACTCTTCATCCCAAACGATCTCCGTTTGGCACCATGGGCAAATCGTTGTATCCATTCCCTACTACGTCCTTTCGTTACCAAATTAAGCATTCCACAAATAAATAATGCCCGCGGCCAAAAACAGAATAGAGGCGATAAATAGCACCCTGACCAGGTTTTTCACGTCGTTCTACTCCTTCAACTGAGATCCCTAACCGATACAAGCGCCGATCAAAAAAGACACCGACACCGATACGGCCATTGCGATAAAACCAACGCTGGTGTTCCCCGCTGCAATCTCGTCGTCGATGCGAAACACCGGCGTTAAAAATTCAAACAGCAAATAAGCGGCGAACAGCAGCAAGGCTCCAACCGACGACCATATCATGAAGTCGTAAATCGAGGGATGTGCCGCCGCATAACGGATAATGTTCGCCAGTCCGAAGATTTTGCCGCCGGTCGCCAGAGACGCGGCCATGTTGCCGCGCTTGATCTCCTGCCAGCAGCGATATCTTGCAAACAGTTCGAAGCAAGAAAGAAACACAATCAATTCTAACACCGCCACGGAAAAATACCCGATCATCAGCCCCAGCGGTTGCTCCAAGATCGGATCAATGCTTTCCTTCATAGCGACCTCTCCCCTTATACCTTGAGGCGATTCGTTCTTACTTCAGCTCAGCAACCGTCACGCCAGTTCCGCCTTCCCCGTAATTCCCCAGGCGGAAGCTCTTGATATGCTTATGCTTGCGAAGATATTCTGAGATCCCGGACCGCAAAATCCCGGTCCCCTTCCCGTGAATAATATAGATCTGGCCTAAATTGCTTAAATAGGCTTCGTCGATAAATCGGTCAACCTCGATTAAGGCCTCTTCCAAATTCGCTCCACGCAAATCCAGCTCGGTGCGGACGTTCTCATCGCGCGTCCGCTTGACATTCGCGGCCGTCCGTTGAACCGGCTTGCTGGCCGGAGGCGCCGCGATCAGCTCCATGTCGTCCAAGCTCACCTTCATTTTCATGATGCCGAGCTGCACGATTGCTTCCTTGTTGCCGGAGAGCTCAACGACATGCCCCTTCTGGTTCAAGCTGTAAACCATCACTTCGTCGCCCGGTTCGATCTGCCGCGGCGGTTTGGCTGCCTTGCGGGTCGCTGCACTCTTCTTGCGGCGCTGCGGCTCGGCTTCATCCAGCTGCTTGCGGGCTGCAATCAGCTTATGCTCCTTCACGGCCGCGCCTTCTTCCATCGCGAGGCGGCGCAGGTCGCTGATAATCCGCTCGGCCTCCTGTCTTGCCTTGGCAATGATCGCGGCCGCTTCTTCCTCCGCCTTCTCCAGGCGCTTATCCCGCTGCTGCTCCAGCTTCTCCAGCTCGGCGGCATGGCGTCTGCGCAGCTCTTCCATCTCGCGCCGCAGCTGCTCGGCCGTTTCCCGCTCCTGCTCGGCCCCCAAGCGGTTCTGCTCCAGCGAAGCGATCATGTTCTCCACGCGCATGTCCTCTTCAGTCACTTCACCGCGGGCATACTCCAGAATTCGCTCCGGCAGCCCCAGCCGTTCAGCGATGGCAAACGCGTTGCTTCGGCCTGGAACACCAACCAACAGACGGTAAGTCGGGCTTAACGTCGCGACGTCGAACTCCATGCTGGCGTTAATGACGCCTTTGCGTTCATAAGCGTAGGCTTTCAACTCGCTGAAGTGGGTCGTCGCCACCATCCGGCAGCCCAACGAATGAATATGCTCCAAAATCGCGATGGCCAGCGCCGAGCCTTCCGCCGGGTCAGTTCCCGCACCCAACTCATCGAGCAAGACCAAACTCTTCGGCGTCATTTGGCGCAAAATCGAGATAATGTTCGTCATATGGCTGGAGAAGGTACTTAAGCTCTGCTCGATGCTCTGTTCATCGCCGATATCGGCGTAAATAGCATCAAATACGCAAAGCTGACTGCCGTCTTCCGCCGGGACGAACAACCCGGACATCGCCATCAAGCTGAGCAGACCAATCGTCTTCAGCGTGACGGTTTTCCCCCCGGTGTTCGGCCCCGTAACAATGATCGTCGTGTACTGGTTCCCCAGCTCCACATCAATCGGCACGACCTGGTCAGCCGGAATAAGCGGATGGCGCCCCTTCTTCAGCTTGATGAACCCGCGGTCGTTCATGCGAGGCAGCGTCCCTTTTAACTCCCGAGCCAACCGGGCCTTAGCGAAGATGAAATCCATTTGCCCCAGTACATCTCCATCGTACAGCAGCAACTCGGCTTGCTCTCCAACCAGGGCGGTCAGCTTCTGCAGAATGACCTCGATTTCCCGTTCCTCCCGCAGCCGTGTCTCGCGCAGCTTGTTGTTCATGGCCACAATCGATTCCGGCTCAATGAACAGCGTAGCTCCGGATCCCGATTGATCGTGGACGATCCCGCCAAAATGCGCGCGGTATTCCGCTTTAACCGGGATGACGAAGCGGTCGCCGCGGATCGTGATCAGTTGATCCTGCAGCATCTTCGATACTGAAGCAGAGCGGATCATCGCATCCAGCTTCTCCCGAATCCGTACCTCCCCGCTCCGCAGTTCGCGTCGGATGCTGGCCAGCTCCGGACTAGCCGTGTCGAGCACCTCTGCACTTTCGTCGATGCAGCGTTTAATCGCATCCTCCAGCGGCTTCTGATCGCTTAAGGTATCGCTTAAGTGATACAACAGCGGAACTTCGTGATCTTCGTGCATCGTGGCAATATACCGCTTAATCCGGCGCGAGCCTTCCAGCGTCGTTGCAATGCCCAGCAGCTCATGCGGGTTCAACGTTCCGCCGATCCGAGCCCGCTTGACCGCCGGGGTGATGTCCACGATTCCGCCGAATCCGGGCGCCCCCTTAAGCCGGTCCACCTTAAACGCTTCGTCGGTGGCTTGAAGCAACCGCTTGACGTCCTCCAGATCGGTGACGGGCCGCAGCGCTTCGGCTGTTCTTTTTCCAAGTGCCGTTTGGGAAAAAGAGGACAGCTGATCTATAATTTTTTGATATTCCATGGTTTTCAAAATTTTCTCGTCCAAGTACGTTCACAACTCCCCTCGGGCTATGATCCCATTATAACGAAACCGTTCATTTTTCGCCATTTGCCCCCTTACACACATAAGAATGCGATTTACGGAACATGATAAATGCGTATAGCCAAACGTACTTACTCTCAAAAGGAGGCTATGTAACATGCATTTTCTGGGACACGTCGTGCGATTCATCGTCTCCGCCCTAGTTCTGCTGGTTGTGGGGTGGCTGGTACCGCAATTCAGCATCGGGGGATTCGGCAGCGCCTTGCTGCTCGCCTTGGTCATCGCCCTGTTGGGCTGGGCCATTGAAGGCATTTTTGGAACGAAGGTTACCCCGTTCGGGCGAGGAATCGTCGGTTTTCTTACGAGCGCGCTCGTGATCTGGCTTGCCCAGTTCATCATTTCCGGCGTTTCCGTCTCTGTGATCGGTGCATTACTTGCAGCATTGGTCATCGGGATTATCGACCTGTTCATCCCTGTCGCAACTCCCTTTGACGCTGCCAAAGACAAAAACGATCGTTAATGGCGTGTCAGGGCTAAGAGGCCTTCCTCCGCAAGTGATCCGTTCACTGCGGAAGGAACGGCCTCTTGACTTATGGGTAAAGAAGTTCAACAATTCTTCAAACCTTTAGCCATCCACCCTCTGCAAAATACGGTATGATATTCTTAAAATTGTCACAAATCTACTGTATCGCGAGGGATTATTGTGAAGAAAAGCATAGCCATCGTCGCAACATCTGTTCTCTTGTTGCTTGTTACCGCTTGCAGCGGCAGCAAAGCGGCTGAAACCAACGGCAACGCCGGGAGTAATATCCAACCGGAAGCCGAGCTGGTGATCGAAGCCAGCAACTATCAATTCGATCAAGCCGAGTACCATTTGAAGAAAGATGTTCCAGTCAAAATCGTCTTCAAAAACGCCTCTGGTAATCACGGCATTCTTGTGCCCGGTCTGAAACTGCAATTGGACCGCAAGAACGACTCCGCGGTGATCGTGCCAACGGAAGCCGGCGAGTTCGAAATGGCGTGCTCGGTTATGTGCGGATCCGGCCACAGCGCCATGATCTCCAAAATTATCGTTGAATAAACGTGTCATCCCATGCAGCAAGAGCCCGCAGCGCACCGCCGCGGGCTCTTGCTCTTGTTGCATCAAAGCGATCCTCTCGCCACTAACCTTGATCCTGCTCCAGCAATTCAATCCATTCGTTAAATTCCGATTGAAGCTTGGCGTAGTCATCTTTCAGCCGCTGGTACTCTTCATCCCGCGCAGCCTGCCGCTCCTGCTCCTTCTCCCGCTCCAGCTGCAACAGCCGGAACTGATGGGAAATAACCTCGTAACTGTCCGTAACCTCCTGCAGCTGCTCCGCCAGCTTGCGCTTCTCTTCCTCCAAGGCCTCGAAGTCGTTGGCCATGGTGATGACCCGTTCGCTGCCAGCTGCGCTTTCCTGCTGCCATTCCTCCAGTTGCCGCTGCAGCTCAGCTTCCTTCTCACGCCAAGAGCTCAGCTCGCGTTCTGCCGAAGCCCATTGCTTGCGCCACTCCTGCTCCCGCTGCTCCGCAGCCTCGCGGTAGCTCGCCAGCTCGGCTGCCAACTCTGCTGCCAACTTGCGGCTGTCCTCAAGCTCCTGCAACCGCCGAGCCAACTCGTCCCGCTCTTGCTCCAGCTGCCGCTTCTCTTCTCCGGCCGCCTGCGCCGCCAGAAGTGCCTGCTCCCGCTCCTCGGCAGCCTGCTCCAACCGGGAGCGAAGAGAATCCAGCTCGGCTGCCAGGGCCGACGCCTTGTCCCGCTCGGCTTGCAGCTCGTTATTTGCTTGCTCCAACCGGCTCACTTCGGCGGCCAACTGCTCGCTCAGCTGTTCACTCTTGTCCGAAGCCTCGAGCAAGCTGATCTCTAGGCGACTGATTTCCTCGCTGCGCTTCTCAGCCAGCTTCTGCCACGACTTCTCGCTTTGCTGCGCCGCTGATACTTCGGCTCGCAGCTTGTCCTCCCGCTGCTTGCGTTCCTGCAGTTGCTGTTGCAGCTGCTTGGCCTCTGCCTGCGCGGCTTGAAGCGTGCTCTGGAGCTGCTTCGTCTGCTCCTGCAGCTTCCCGCTATGCTGCTGCGCCCGTTGCTCGGCCGCTTTGGCTTCTTGCTCCCGCCGCTGCAGCTCGCTCACCTGCTTCTGCAGCTTCGCGGCTTCCTCTTTCTCCCGCGCCGTCTGCTGTTCGGCTTGGCGAAGCTTGGATTGCAGCTGCGAGTTGCTGCCGCGCTGTTCGCTAAGCTGACGCTCCAGCTCCTGTACCCGGCTGCGAAGCTTGCGCGCCTCCTCCTCCTGCCCCAGGAGGGAGGCCTCCAGCTTCTCCGCTTGTCCGGCTAGCTGACGCTTCTCATTCTTCAGCTGCTGCTGTTCCTCTTGCAGCGCCTTATACATGCTCTCCTGTTTGGCATGCAAATCCTGCAGCACCGAGTTCTCCTGCAGCAGGACTGTTTTCTCCTGCTTGGCGTTCTGCAGTTCATTCTGCAGTTGATCTACCCGGATCGCTTCCTCTGCCATGCGCACGGCTGCCAGCACGGCCAACCGCGGCGTGTCCAGATGGGGATAGGCCTGGGCGATGCTGCGCATATGTTCATCCACGCGGCGCGCTACCTGCTTCATATATTCCGCGCTGCTTCCAACAATTTTATAAGAAGTCCCGTAAATTTCTACGTTTACGCTAATTCGGCCTTGGTTACTCAACGTTATGTGCCTCCTTCGGTCCTGTATGTCGTCTCTTAGATGCGGATAATTGCACGAAAGTCACATCGAATCGGTCGTTCTACAAAGTGATTCGATGTGACTTCGTCCAATTCCTGCTATTTTCTAAGCTCCGCAGCAAAAGTTTGCGACAACCCTTCGACCACCTGGTCGTGGACCGCAGCAACTTCCTCGTCCGTCAGAGTCCGTTCCATATGGCGATATACCAGCGATAAAGCGACGCTCTTCTTGCCTTCACCCAGCTTGGCGCCCGTGAATACGTCGAATACCTCCACCGATTCCAGCAGCTCGCCCGCCTTTTCGCGGATTACGTCGATCAGCGCGCCCGCTTCCACATCGGAGTTTACGACAACAGCGATATCGCGCTGCATCGCCGGATAACGCGGCAGTTCTTGGTACACGTAAGCTTCGCCAGCGTTGCGGTACAACGGTTCAAGCAGCAGCTCAGCGACATACGTATCATCCAGATCCAGCTCCCGCTGCAGCTCCGGATGAAGCTGACCCAGCGTACCGATCCGTTCTTTGCCGACTGTACCGTTCAAGAAGATCGAGGCCGAACGTCCAGGATGGAAGCCCCGCGGCCCATCCGCTTCATATGTCATCTTATCGGCAACTCCCAGGTATTCGAACAGGCTCTCCAGCGCTCCTTTGAGGTCGAAAAAATCCACCTTCTCCGCCGGAGCATTCCAGCGTTTCTCCGCGCGGTCACCCGTCAGCAACAAGGACAGCACCGGCAGCTCGTTTGGCTGCTTGGTCAGCTTCTCCTCGTTGGTACGGAAGACGCTGCCGATTTCAAACAATGCCAAATTGTCTTGCTTGCGATTGCGGTTGTATACAGCGATGTCGATCATCCCTGGCAGCAGACTGCCGCGCAGCACGCTGCGGTCCTCGCTCATCGGCATCGCCAGACGAATCTCCCGATCGCCTTCGGCCAGCTGCGGGAACTTCGCGCTTGCTCCTTCACGGATGAAGGAATAGCCCATCACTTCCTGCCATCCGCCATGGGTGAGCAATTGGCGGATCGTGCGGCGCAACGCCTGCGGTTTCGTATAACCGCCTACTGTCGTTACCCCTTCGATCATCGTTGCCTCGATGTTGTCATAACCGTACAGCCGCGCTACCTCTTCGATCAAATCGACGTCGCGCGTAATGTCACCGCGGCGCGTCGGCACGCGAACTTCGATGACTTCCTCAGAGCCGGCACATTCGAAGCGGAGCCGTCCCAGAATGGCTTTCGCCTCCAGCGAGGAAATGTTTGTGCCCAAGTAATCGTTCAGCTTCTGAAGCGACAGGCTGACGACCTTCTCTTCCGGCTCTTGATGAACGATCTCCACGATCCCTTCCGCTACTTGGCCGCCGGCATAGGCAGCCATCAGCGCTGCTGCGCGATTCAGTGCCGGGATAACGGAGGCCGGATCCACCTCTTTCTCGAACCGTTGCGAAGCTTCCGAACGAAGCCCCAGCGTCCGGGACGTGCGGCGGACACTGCTGCCGGCAAATTTCGCCGACTCCAGGACAATGTTCACCGTTTGATCGGTGACTTCCGTATCGAGTCCGCCCATCACGCCTGCCAGAGCCACCGGACGATCTTCACCGTCCACGATCAATAGTGCACCGGCTTCCAGTTCACGCTCTTGGCCATCCAGCGTCACCAGCTTCTCGCCAGCCTTGGCTTGACGCACGCCCAGCGTACCGCCGGCGATCTTGTCAGCATCAAACGCATGCAGCGGCTGGCCGTATTCCAGCATAACGTAGTTCGTGATGTCGACGATGTTGCTGATCGGGCGAATTCCCGCCGCCATCAGCCGGTTTTGCATCCACAGCGGGGATGGGCCAACCTTGACGTCGGCGATGTAGCGTACCGCGTACCGGCTGCACAGGTCAGGCGCATCGATCTTGACTTGAATCCGCTCCTTCGCCAGTACCCCAGTGGAAGCAAGCTCAGGCTGCGGCAGCTTCACTTCGCGGCTCAAAATCGCGCCTACTTCATAAGCAGCCCCGATCATGCTCAAGCAATCTGACCGGTTAGGCGTAAGGTCGAAGTCCAGCACTTGATCGTCCAGCCCCAGCAGTTCAGTAATCGGCGTGCCGATCTCCACGTCCTCCGGCAACACGAGAATGCCTTCCTGCTGTTCTTTTGGCAGCAGCTTGTCATTCAGACCCAGCTCCTTGGCCGAACAGATCATCCCTTGCGACAAGACGCCGCGCAGCTTGGCTTTTTTGATCTCCAGCCCGCCCGGCAGCTTGGCGCCGACGAGCGCAACTGGTACCTTCTGGCCCGCTGCCACGTTTTTCGCGCCGCATACGATTTGCAGTTCTTCTCCCTGCCCCGCGTCCACGACACAAATGTTCAGCTTGTCTGCGTCAGGATGCTTCTCTTTGCTTTTGACAAAGCCAACCACCACGTTCGAAACGCCTTGATTGCGGTTTTCAATCGAATCGATCTCGATCCCGGACCGGGTGATTTGCTCCGCTAACTCTTCAACGTTAACCCCATCCAGCGAAATATAGTCAGACAACCATTCGGTTGATACTTTCATTGTTAGTTCCCTTCCCTCTTTACGTGAAATTAAACTCTGGCGAACTGCTGCAGGAAACGCAGATCGTTGTTGAAGAAGTAGCGGATGTCGTCAACGCCGTACTTCAGCATCGCAATCCGTTCTACGCCCATTCCAAAAGCGAAGCCGCTATACTCCTCAGGATCGTATCCACTCATCTCCAGCACGCGCGGATGCACCATGCCGCTGCCCAAAATTTCCAGCCAGCCGGACTGTTTGCACACCCGGCAACCATGGCCGCCGCACTTCATGCACGTTACGTCAACCTCAACGCTTGGCTCCGTGAATGGGAAGAAGCTGGGGCGCAGACGAATTTGCGTGTTGGGCCCAAACATTTTGCGGGTGAATTCCAGCAGAGTGCCTTTCAGATCGCTCATCCGGATGCGCTTGCCCACAACCAGCCCTTCAATTTGATGGAACTGGAACGAGTGGGTGGCATCGTCGTCATCCCGGCGGAACACGCGTCCCGGGCAAATAATTTTAACCGGTACTTCCCCCTGCATCGCTTCCATCGTCCGTACCTGCACCGGCGACGTTTGCGTCCGCATAAGCAGATCTTCCGTCAGATAGAAGGAATCCTGCATATCGCGGGCCGGATGGTCCTTCGGCAGATTCAGCGCTTCGAAATTGTGGTAGTCCGTTTCCACTTCAGGTCCTTCCGCAATCCGGTACCCCATGCCGATGAAAATCTCTTCGATTTCCTGAATCACCTGGTTCAGCGGATGAACGCTTCCTTGCTTCAGCGGGCGACCTGGCAGCGTAACGTCCACTTTCTCCGCAGCCAGCCGTGCTTCAGTTTCTTGGCGTTGGAACATCGCTTGCTTCTCTTCGATCACCGCTTCGATCGCGGCTCTGACCTCGTTGCCGATCTGACCGATCACCGGACGCTCCTCAGTGCTTAAGGAACCCATCCCGCGCAAAATCTCAGTTAATGCGCCCTTTTTGCCCAAATATTTGACCCGAAGGTCGTTCAAATGCCCGGCATCAACGGTTTCTGCCAGCTCTTTGAGCGCCTCCGCTTTTAGTGCTTCAAGACGTTCTTTCATGAATAGCTCCTCCTAAAGGCAAAATAAAAAGGCCTTCTCTCCCGTAAGGGACGAAAAGACCGTGGTACCACCCTTGTTAGAGCACGGCATAAACCTGCCAGCCACTTGGCTTGGGAGGTGCACATTGCTCTCACTCCAACGAAATAACGGCTCGTAACCGGTATCCCCTAATGTGCCGGACTGCAATCCATCGCCTTGCGACGCTAGATATGACAGCAGCGGCAGTTCAAGGAACTGCTCCGGAGTGAACTTCGGCAGTTCCGATTCCCTAGCGACGCTCTCAATCTCCGGCGTCCCTTCCCTGTTGGTCGGTTCCTGCTTACTCTTCTCCATCCACGCATTTCTTGTCATAATTACCTGCTATTATATGCTAAACGGACATCCGTTGGCAAGTCAGCGGTGAATTATGGTATCTTAAAGAGGTTATACCAAACGCCATGCAAACACGTCAAGGAGTGACTCGCCCAATGAACGGCAACGAACGCAAGAACATCAGACCTGGCCTCACCGTGGATATCGTCTTAAAAAAAGATCAGCCCACCGGCAAACTGACGCGCGGCGTAGTCAAGGACATTCTGACGAATTCCGCAACCCATCCGCACGGCATTAAGGTGCGGTTGCAGGACGGACAGGTAGGCCGAGTGAAAGTGATTCACCCTGACAACGCATAACTGATTTCAAAGACTTAGATCCGCCTTACCGGATGCCGCAGTCATCGAACACCCGATACACCATAAGCGGACGAAATAAAAGCGCCAGCTCCACATAGTTGAGCCGCTCGTCTGGCATTTGGGCATCCAGAGGCACGATCTCCAGCTTCCGACGATCGAACCGGGTCCCCGTAACTTCCAGCTCTTCGATCCGGCTGATTTTAAATATGCGCAACTCCCGACTCTTCAGGCAAAAACACTGCAAATACCAAGAGCGATTCTTAAACTGCAGCTTCATCGGCTCGACTTGACGCTCGGTTCTTTGCCCATACGAGCTATAGTAAACGAATTTTACGACCCTTTGCTCCAGTATAGCCGTTTTCAGCTTTCCAAATTTGCTAGCGCTCTGCTTCCCCGCTGTTCCAGCCAGAGAAATCGACATCAATCCAGTGAACCTCTTCTTTGTGAAAAAGAGTGCTCAGCTTCGCTAAAATTTGGCTCGTTTGCAGGGCATTTGTCGCTTCCAGGCTTTGCAGCCCAAACAAAATTTCCTTCTGCTCGTCTTCAGACAACAGTTCCTGAAGACAAGTATACCCTACAAATAAGACACCGCAATGTCATATTAATCATAACCACCCGTCCAACGGGTGGTTTGCTCTTGGGGTATAACCCCTTGTTGCCAAACTGCGCCTAAAGACGCTAGCCTGACAATAAAATTGTTCAGGCTCAGTGTTTTTGTCACTTTCACTTACCAGTTAAACTGGTTTACTTTTTCTTGCTACCGTTTCTGCTAAATGGATCTTCATACTCTTTGACGCTCAGTTTATCGATTGCCTGGTCATGTGCTTCCTGCTCGCGGATATACTTTGCGACAGTGGCCTCATTCAAGCCCACTGTGCTTACGTAGTATCCCTCCGCCCAAAATTTCCGATTTCCATATTTATACTTTAGGGTGGCATGCTTTTCGAATATCATTAGTGAGCTCTTTCCCTTCAGATACCCCATAAATGAGGATACTGAGATTTTGGGTGGTATCGCTACCAGCATGTGTACATGATCCGGCATCATGTGGCCTTCTATGATCTCCACTCCCTTGTATTTGCACAGACGCTTAAATATTTCGATCAAATCTCTCCTCACTTGATTATAGATCTCTTTCCGTCTATACTTCGGGGTGAACACGATATGGTATTTGCACATCCACTTCGTGTGAGCTAAACTATAGCTCTTGTTTGCCATCTAAGACCATTCCTTTCTTTTATTGAGCCTGAACATCTCAATTTTATGGGAATGGTCTAGTTGGTCAAACCTTCGTTCCTCCACCCGCATAGCGGGTGGTTTTTTGTTTCGCACGCTTCGCGAGCTCAACTGGCTAAAGCCATAATAAAGAAGAGCTCTCAATGAGAGCTCTTCTGCTTGATGGCTGTAAGTTACGCCGTACGTTTCATGTTCAGCGGTTGCTTAGGTGTTGGGGCTTGCGTTCCGGCATCGCTATTTTTGTGGAACAGCTTGCGGAGGTAAGGCATTACGTAGTAGTCGAGACCGATTTTACCAGCGTTTGCGGCTGCCACAAGAACCAGGACTTCAAGGATTAACATTTGTGCGTTGGTGCTTACCGTACCCGAGAAGAGGAACGCGGCGTTCATCACGAAGCCCATCAGTGCGGCGAAGGTGGTGAAGGTACCGAGGATCAGCCCCAGACCAACCAGGAACTCACCGTAAGGCACCAGGAAGTTAAAGAGTCCGACATTTGGCAGGGCCACGTGTTCCAGGAAGGCTGCCCACCAGCCTTGTACGGCTGGATGGTCGCCGGTGCTGTTCGCGATCGCTCCGGTCAGGAAGCCTGCGGCATCGAAACCGCCGGTGATTTTGTGATAGCCAGCTTCGATCCATTGGTAGCCAAGGTAGACGCGGATGACGGTCAAGAGCCACATTGCCACTTTGTTTGTTCTGAGGAAATTGTTAAACATAAGAACCACTCCTTTGATTTATCTTTAGTTTTTGTTTTTGGGATGATCATCTTTGATGTTTTTATTATATGTGATTTTTTTCACTATATATGTGATTTAAATCACAAATATCAGAATTTGAGAAAATTAATTTTAAGTTACATTCCAGCACAACAATAAAATCCTTACCGAAGTGGGCTTCGTTGTGCAGGAGAAGTTTTTAAACATGGACAAATAAACAGTCACTGTTTTGCTCTTTGCATACAATATTTTGAATTAATCTATAGGGAGATGAGTCTAATGTATTTTTACCCGACATGCCCAACACAAACCGTTGTTGATCCCCCAGTGTCGATTTACGAAAACTACTATCACCCTCAATTGGTTCAAGTTATTCACCCAATTGAAATCATTAGAAAGCATCACTGTGTCCCCATTCCACAACACATTTATGAGTATTCCGTCAAAGACGTAATGTGTCATGTATCCAGCCTTAAAAAACACAAAAAGAGAAGATAACTATTTCAGCAGTCATCTGATATGACCACTTTAGACGGTGCTCTGGTGGTCTTTTCTTTTTTCCGCCAGATTAGAACCGCTGTCTGCCGGGGAGCAACAAAAAAAGGCCGGCGTCCCGGCTTTGAGCCGAGTGCCTGGCCGCACATTTGAGCGCTGAAGTCGCGCTCTGATACGACTGACCGCTATACACACGAGACAGAAACGGTCAATCGAGCGCTCATTAATCCGCTCGAAAATCTGAATCCTGAAATTTGCCCCATGAACCTAAAGTCGTCTATCGTTTGTCGAAATTTACGCAAAAGAAAAACCCTTGCGTCACAAGGGTTTCAGAGAAAAAATAAGCGGGTGATGGGAATCGAACCCACGCTACCAGCTTGGAAGGCTGGAGTTCTACCATTGAACTACACCCGCAATCTTACAATCGGGACGACACGATTCGAACATGCGACCCCCTGGTCCCAAACCAGGTGCTCTACCAAGCTGAGCTACGTCCCGTTAGTTTTAGGCCTTTTGAGAAGGCAGAAATTAATATATCACGTTTCGCCTGCGAGCGCAAGCGAAACCTGCCAGCAGCTTCTGTGCCGGCAGGTGGCTTGCGATCCTCCGCATTCATGAAACGGAGTTATCGTTATTCATATATACTCCGCCCTGACCTTCTTCCACAATATAAACATCAAAATGATTGGATCCCCGCAAGACGAACTTAAATTCCTTGCCCTTAGGGGCTCTTAAATGTGATGTTTTAAAATGACCGGCTCCAGGATTAACTTTGCCCATTAGAGAGACTGACTGGTCTTCTGCTGACAATATCAAACCTTTATCCAAATGTTCTCTATCGTTATAGAACTGAAGTGTAGGATGGGTATCCTGCGTATCGGCTGGAACGGTTCTGACAGCTATACCACCATCGGCCGTGTTGGCGAGAGTAAATCGGTAGCCATCTTTCAGTTCCAATTCATGCTCATGCTCTGAAACATAATGTTCTACACGTCCAGTTTCGAGGTTGTAGAATAATTCGGCTGACAATGTATTCGGCCACATCCCGTTCACCTCGGAACCATCCGGTAAAGTCGCTCTAATAAAATATAATATCGTCGTTTCACTAGGCATTCGACTTGCAGGGATCAAACGAGCGGTTACCTCGCTAATCCAGCTTTTGATCACAGTATCACTTGCTTGGATGTCCTTGAATCCCCATCCTAAGCGGAACAAAGCGATCTGAGCTTGGGATAGAGCATAGTATATTCCCAACCGAGGAATGATGCGTTCGAATGTCGTGATCGTTTTGTCCATGGCTGTTACCGTCTCTGATGTACCTGCCGCTGAAATTCCGTATGGAGAAGCAACTTCTGCTTTAAAATGAGAGTCAAGGAATATAAGCTCACCCTCACTCTTGTTCAACTTAATCTTAAGTGCAGGGTTGGCAGTTCCTTCACGATAAAGCTCTATCGCTCTGTTCAAGCCAGTGGGCTCTCTATACTTGCCTGTGTCGGAGATTTTACCGAATCGTCTCACCAATAAATGATCCAGATTCTCTAGCAAAAGCTTTCGATTGGCCTCATTGCCTATGGATTCAGCATCAAGCCCTAATAATCTGGCGATCCCTTCTGGCTGAAAAGGGTCTGCCGGATAATTCATCGTTAGCGCGAAGTGTTCCTTAAGCCGCCCAGATAATAAGTTTAACTCTGACTCTATCAACAAATCGCAAAGATGTGACACATCCTCATTCAAATACATATATACGAAACTCTCATTTGCAATGATCGTTTTCAATACGTTCGCAAGATACATGTCACCTATCAAATAATCAGAACCGACTTGTAGAGCAAGACGTCCATCATCTGTAAATCCAGCTCTAACCGATGGCAGAGCAAGTTCAACATGATGCTCTAACTTCAAAGCAATCCCAGGTTCCGTGGATGTACTCTCATTGTCGTCAATTGCTGACTTTTTTTTCATACGCATCGAAACCCCCTAATATATGACTGCCCAAAGATTCCCTCGAAGGGAAGTAAAATTTTAAGCGTTTGTCTGCTTGTTTTCTTTGGCGATTTCTTTTCGAACAATCGGTGCGACTCGGGTGCCAAACAACTCAATGGCGCGCAGGACTTCACGATGAGGCATTGTGCCAATATTCAGATGCAGGAAGAAGCGGTTGGTTCCCAACATTTTGCGGGTGTGAAGAATCTTCTCTGCAACATATTCAGGATCACCGACATAGAGGGAACCATCCATCTTGCGATTCAACTCATAGGATACTTCGGTGTATGGCGCCCAGCCCAATACTCTGCCGAGTTCGTTCATTTGAACGACCTGGTAAGGTCGGTGTAACCGAACCGCCTCCTCGGTTGTGTCACTAACGAAACCATGCGAGTGTGTCGCAATTTTAAGCTTACTTACATCATGGCCTGCACTTGCAGCTGCTTGTTTATACAATTCGACGAGCGGCGCAAATCTTTCCGGGTTGCCGCCAATGATCGCAAAAACAATAGGCAATCCCAACGCTCCTGCTCGAATAGCCGAATCCGGTCGTCCTCCAGACCCAATCCACACCGGAAGCGGGTCTTGGACAGATCGCGGATAGACGCCGAGATTATGAATCGCCGGGCGATGACCGCCTCGCCATGTGACTTTTTCTGAAGCTCTAATCTTGAGCAGCAGTTCAAGATGTTCTTCAAACAATTCATCATAGTCATTTAAGTCGTAGCCAAACAACGGGAACGAATCAACAAAGGCGCCTCTGCCGACCATAATTTCAGCCCGACCATTAGTGATGCTGTCCAGCGTTGAAAATTGTTGATAGACACGAACTGGATCATCCGAGGAAAGGACGGTGACAGCACTCGTGAGCCGAATTCGCTTAGTTAAAGCAGCTGCAGCAGCAAGGATGACGGCTGGAGCCTCAGAGGCAAAATCAAACCGTTGATGTTCTCCGATCCCAAACACGTCAAGACCAGCCTGATCAGCAACAACGATCTCTTCGATCCCATTTCGAATCCGCTCGGGATGGCTGACCCGCTTGCCCGTTACAGGATCTGGTGAAGTTTCTAGAAAGGTGTTAATACCTAGTTCAAAATCTATGGATTCCGTCATGATGATCCTCCTTCATTTTCTGTAATTAACGATGTCCGGCAGCAACGTTTTTGTGTGCGATTTGATTAAGACGTTGAAGGTCCGAATCTGTAAGCTCAACCTGCAAAGCCGCAATATTTTCTTCTAAATACTTTCTTCTTTTCGTTCCTGGAATAGGCACAATATCGTTACCTTGCATCAAAATCCATTTCAAAGCCAATTGGGGTGCAGTGCATCCTTTTTCTGCCGCCATTTCTTTAATCTGAGCAACAAATTGAAGGTTTTTCTGTAAGTTTTGTCCTTGAAATCTTGGGAAGTTACGTCTTACATCGCTGTAATCCAAATCCTCGTATCGCTGAATTGTCCCGGTTAAGAACCCACGTCCAAGCGGGCTGTAGGCGACAAATCCAATGCCCAGCTCTCTGAGAGTAGGAAGAACTTCGTCTTCAATGTCGCGAGACCATAAGGAATATTCCGTTTGCACTGCCGTAATTGGATGAACTGCATGTGCTCTGCGGATTAGTTGAGCCGGGGCTTCCGAAAGACCGATATAACGGACCTTCCCTTCTCTCACCAAGTCAGCCATCGCCCCTACCGTCTCCTCGATGGGGGTATAAGGATCGATCCGGTGCAGATAATACAGGTCAATGTGGTCAACACCTAATCTGCGCAAGCTTGCTTCGGCAGCTGCCTTCACATATCTCGGGCTGCCGTTATAGCCCCAATAGCCTTCCTCACGTACAACCCCAAACTTGGTTGCTAAAACAACCTCGTCACGCCGATCTTTAATCGCTTTTCCTACCAGCTTCTCATTTTCTCCGTTACCGTACAGATCTGAAGTGTCCAAGAAGTTTACACCAAGGTCCAATGCTCGATGAATCGTCCCTATCGATTCCTGTTCATCCCGGTCACTGCCGTAAAAATCAGACATCGTCATGCAGCCTAATCCCATCGCTGAGACTTTCAGTCCACTTGACCCCAGGGCTCTTTTTTCCATAAATATCTCTCCTTTGTCTTTTGTTTTTTATGTCAAGAAATAACATTTCACAATGATCTACATGCTTAGATTTTAATTGTAATTAGCTTCGCCCCCTTTTTATCGAACGTTCGTTCATATCGCTTTAAAAATAATTATTTTATCGAACGTTCGATCGATTTGATGCAAATTAAAGTTAACTCATCAACTCGATCGAACGTTCGATCTATTGAAGTGAAAAAAGAGGCTGTTCATGCTTTGATCGCATCCCAGCTCATTTGAATCATTTTGTCGATGTTGTCTGGGGTGAATTCATACTCACCGTTAATATACTCTTTGCCCATTTGGACAAAAGGCAAGCAGGAGTAAGTAACTAACAGATTCGTTTCCGAATCCTTAAACAGCCCTTCCTTAATCCCCCTTTCGAATAAAGGATACATCGGCTTAAATACACCACCGCTTTGATCTTTACAGTGTTTTTGGATAAATGGCGAATCAAAAAACTGTTCCATCAACAGAAAATTAGCTTGATTATTCACGATGTAACTGGAGTAATTCCGCAAGATCTTCTCAAAGGCAGCCCTGACTGACATGTCCTCCGTAACGCCAAGAAACATTTTCTCATGCATTTGTTCCTTAAGCTTAAAGTATAGCTTAATCAACAAGTCTTCTTTACTTTCAAAATAGAAGTAAATGGTCGACGACGAGATGTTTGCCCGCTTCGCAATTTTGGACATGGAGATCTCGGATAGTCCAATTTCATTGAGAAGTTCAATTGTTGTTTGATAGATCAGTTCGGATTTGTTATCAGATTTGTTTTTCATGGCCACATTATAATCGAACGTTCGATCGAAAGTCAATATTCAGCCCTTTCGTTTTTTTTACCTAAAATCATAAAAAATTCCTTAGCCGGCTAGCCGGCTAAGGAATTCACTCTCCAGCACCCCGGCAGACACCGGCTTGCTAAACAGATATCCTTGTCCTTCATGGCAACGTTGGAGCTTCAGAAACTCCAGTTGCTCCTCGTTCTCAACACCTTCGGCCGTCACCTTCAGCTTTAAGTGATGAGCCATGGTGGTGATTGTGGAGACGATCGCCGCGTCGTTTCCGTCGCACATGACCTCTTTGACGAAGGCACGATCAATTTTTAACCGATCGATCGGCAGACTTTTTAAATAATATAGCGAGCTGTAGCCTGTGCCAAAATCATCGATACTGATATGTATACCTAAACGCTTCAAGCGATGAAGCTGATCCAGCGCGGTTTCAATATCGTATGTCATGCTTTCCGTCACTTCCAGCTCGAGATATTGTGGATCTAACCCTACCTCACGCAGGATTGCGTCCACGTGCTCCGCTAAATTATATTGCCGGAACTGGCGCATCGACAAATTGACGGACACACAAACGGGCTCGAATCCTTCCTGCTGCCATTTCTTATTATACTGGCAAGCCGTTCTTAGCACCCATTCACCAAGAGGAACGATCAGCCCATTCTCTTCGGCTAGCGGAATGAATTCACTTGGAGGTATCAGTCCCCGCTTCGGATGGTTCCAACGGACAAGTGCCTCCATCCCAACCATTTTCCCCGTATCCAAACTGATCTGCGGCTGGAACTCCAGGAAGAATTCCCCCCGCTCCAGCGCCTTGCGCATATCATTCTCAAGCTCTACCTTCGCTTGGGTGCGCTGTTTCATCGATGCATGATAACGCAGAAACTCTACGCCTTGCTCCTTCGCATGGTGTACTGCCATATCGGCAAATTGGATCAACTGGTTGACCGAGTCGGCGTCATTCGGAAATACAGACAACCCCATACTCAAGGAAATATGATATTCTGTGTCATCGATGAGGACCCCGGGATCAACAGAGGCTAACAGCTGCTTGGCCCGCTCCTCGACGGCCGAAACATCCGGCAGCTCGGAGAAGACCACGGCGAATTCGTCCTCGCCCACCCGGTACACCCATTGCTGAGGGCCTTCAAGCACCGCTAACCGACTTCCGAGCTCGGTCAGCACTTTGTCCCCCGCACTGTAACCTAGCGAGTCGTTAATCGCCTTAAACCGGTCGATATTGATCACCGCCACACCGATACAAGCTCGCGAAAAAACCAAGAGCTCGTCCAACTGCTCCTTCATTTGTCGCAGGTTCGGCAGTCCGGTCAAATCATCATGGTAGGCCATATGCTTCATCTGGGCTTCCACGAACAGTTGATCGCGCAACGGTTCTTCAATCGTCAGTCGGTAAACCCCTTTTAATACGATGTAATACGAAATGGCCATATACCCTTGCCCCAACGCCTGAGTTAACCCCTCCACTTGCCCCGGCGGACAGATCAGCAAGACATGACCCATCGCCATGAAGAGCAGTGCCCTGGTTACCATCATCATGGCTGAAGGGCGCTCCGTCCGATGTCGATAAAGAACAGCCGTAGCGACAAGGAGGTACAGCAGAGGAATCCCCGCTTGCATCATCAGTTGCAGAAGCTCCGTTTCCAATAGTAGCGGCAAGCGGTCTTGATATCGATTTAACACAAACAGACCTAACAGCGTCAAGAAGACGGCACTGGCGAACATCGTCACTTTCTGCTGCCCGGACACCTGCTGATCCGTCACAGCAAAGATCCGCAGCATCCCAAAAGCTCCTATTAAATGGGAGATCACCAGAAACCAGGTCGCCAAATTTTCGTTCGGTTCGAAGCCAAGCAGCGAGATATCACCGTACGAAACGGTGTACAGAATATCCAATATCCCGATCATTGAAAATAACACGGCCGTGTACAGTCGCTGCTTGGAAAGTTTGTCGGTAAACAGAATCCATCCCTGTGCGAAGATCGCGAAGGATATGGCCATGCACATGAGACCTGTCAAAAGATGCAACGTTTGGACAACCTCGGCCGTTCCTGGCGGAAACCTGTTCCATGCCGACAACTGGACAACCCCGATCATCGCCGCCAATCCGATTACCCCTTGGATGATTGTCGTTCGTTCCTCTGCCCTAATCCTCAATGCGTATCAACCTCCGGAGGTAAGTACTTATCGATCCGTCATGAGTTGTACTATTCAACATTTTCCGCTTATTTCCTTCCTTTTTCTCAAATTTGTCGAGGAAAAATAAAAGCCCGGGCGCGAGGCCCGGGCTTACCTTTTTAGGATTTTTTAGGACGATGGACTGTTGTTTCCGGCGTCGTCAGTTTATCGTAAAAATCGACGACTTTGTCTTTGTCGTCTGAAGCCCGAAGCGCCATCGCGGAACGCGGATGCTCATCAAGCGTCCCCGTGATCATGTAAGGGATCAGGTACCCCCACTCTTCCTTCTCGCGAAGCGGGATCAAGAGCTCCTCCAGCACTTCTAGTACAGGACGCAGTTTATAGTTCGTCCCCTTCAGATGGGTCACAAGCAGCTCGGTTGGACAGTTGCCAGCCGCGCGCCCCATGCCATACACGGAAGCGTCTAGCAGTTCAACCCCATTTTCAGCAGCTACCAACGTATTAGAAAAGGCCAACTGCATGTTGTTATGGGTATGAACACCCAGCCGTTTGCCCGGCAAATGGGTCTTGAACTTGTTGACCAAATGCTCCATGTCTTTATAATCGAGGCTTCCGTACGAATCAACAATGTAGACAACGTCAACGACGCTATCCTTGATCATCTCAAAAGCTTCCAGCAGTTCATGCTCCATCACGTTGGACAACGCCATAATATTCAACGTCGTCTCGTAGCCGCGATCATGGAACAACTGTACCAGCTGCAGAGCTTTGTCCACATCTTTAATGTAGCAAGCCACCCGAATTAAATCGAGGACGCTTTCGCTGCGCGGTAAAATATCATTTTCGTCTACCCGGCCGATATCGACCAGTGCGGATAGCTTCGTCGTTCCTTTTTGAGGAATTACCTTGCGCAGGAAATCGTCGTCCAGAAACCGCCAAGGACCGGCTTCATCGGCGCCTTTCAGCAGCTTCGGCGAGTTTTTGTAGCCGATTTCCATATAATCCACACCCGCCTCATTCAGGCCTGCGTACAATTTTTGCACAAATTCTACGCTGAAGTCCCAGTTATTCACCAGTCCTCCATCACGGATGGTGCAGTCGACGATTTTGCAATTGTTGGCTTTCATCTGGCATATTCCTCTCCATCGTGTCATTTTACTATCCATCTTACTAAAGGTTGTTCGAAAAGTCATCTTTGGATCACGAAGTAACTCAAGAAGTTTCATTCGGCGTCGAATCTTGAATT
>NZ_KE159653.1:857603-1244538 GCF_000403375.2 Paenibacillus barengoltzii G22
CCTGGCTTCATTCAACCTTCTCGGTGCTTCAAACCTGACTTTTCGAGCTTCTATTAGATCGGTTGTTCGAAAAGTCATCTTTGGATCACGAAGTATCCACTCTTCGTTATGAAATAAATCACAGTATGGGCCAGCAGAGCGTGCTATATTACTGGTGGATTTGATTGAGATTGATTCTCAATAGCATTGAATCATTTCGATGTTCCAGCCCTGTTTGGCTTACCAGCATGACGATCTCTTGCATTTTCATGATCTTAAGATAGAAGGAGGAAGTTTTCATGCACCCTTGCCGATGCTGTCTGCTGGGTTTGAAACCCGGGACCCCTTGTGCCATCACGCAAATTGGCAATATGGACCCGATCCTGAAACGGCGCCTTGCGGATCTAGGAATCCGGGAAGGATCCCGCGTGGTTGTGAAACGGTACTGCTTATGGGGTGGTCCGGTCACGCTGGAATACGCCGGACAACTGCTGGGCATCCGTCAGAAGGAAGCGGCCCACATCGAGGTGGCGGTCTCATGAACAATGCGGCACTGATCGGGAACCCGAACACGGGAAAAACCTCACTGTTTAACGCCTTAACCCGCTCTTACGAGTATGTCGGCAACTGGGCCGGCGTAACGGTGGAGAAAAAAGTCGGGCACCTGCGGGGGAAAACCGGGCTTCTCACCGACCTGCCGGGGATCTATACTCTGCATCCTTTGTCACGGGATGAGGGGATTGCCGCCGAGTACCTGGCCTCCGAATCCCCTTCCGTCTTAGTCAATATTGTAGACGCCTCTAACTTGGGGCGTAACCTGTATCTAACGCTGCAACTGCTGGAATATGGTAAACCGGTAATCATCGGCTTAAATATGATGGATGTTGCCGAGAACAGCGGGTTGAAGGTGGACCCTGGGAAACTGGCAGACTTGCTGGGCGTTCCTGTTGTTCCGCTGATTGCACGTACAGGTAAAGGAACTAAAGAAGTGCTGCAGGTCATCGAGCAGCAATCTTCTGAATCGGCGCAAGCGCCGCAATTTACGATGGATTATGGTGAAGTGATCGAGCAGGCCATTCAGGAGATCACCCGTGAGCTTGAAGCAGACTGGGAGGATCATCGCCCGGCCTTACGCTGGATCGCCATGCAGGTACTTGAGAACAACCCGGCAGTCATCTCCACACTTCCGCCGCAGACCAACTTGCTCATTCTGCAGAAGATCCGGACCGAAGCGGATGCGAAGCTGGCCGCCAGCGGTTTGGCTCCCTCCGCAGAAACGTATATCCGCTCCGTGCGAGACCAGCGGATTCAGAACATTTGCAGTGAAGCCGTAGATGCCTCACAGAAGAAACCGCACTCGGTAACCGAACGGATCGATCATATTGTCACCCACCCGTTTCTCGGAATCCCGCTGTTTATGGTCTTCATGTACCTCACTTTCCAGTTGACATTTGATTGGCTTGGCAACCCGCTCTCCGATCTGCTGGACGGGTTCATCAGCGGACCCCTAACCAGCGGTGTAGAAAATCTTCTTACCCGCATAGGGGCATCGGACTTCACGCAGGCGCTGATCATCGACGGCATCATTGGCGGCGTAGGCGGTGTACTGGTGTTTATTCCGCAGATTTTTATCATGTTCCTGATTATTTCCTTCATTGAAGACTCCGGTTACATGGCTCGGATCACCGTCATGATGGATAAATTGATGGAAATCGTCGGTTTAAACGGCAAAGCGTTAATTCCATTTATCCTCGGCTTTGGCTGCAATGTGCCGGCGATTATGTCTTCCCGCAGCATCGAGCAACCGAAGGAGCGGCGGCTGACCATGCTGCTCATTCCGCTGATGTCCTGTTCCGCACGGCTGCCGGTTTACGCGTTGTTTGCCGGGATCTTTTTCGCGGAATCGCAAGGTCTGATCGTCTTTTCTCTGTATATGCTCGGCATCGTGTTGGCGCTTGGGTTAGCCAAGTTATTCTCGCTGTTCCTGTTCAAAAACGAACGTTCCTACTTTATCGTCGAGCTGCCGCCTTATCGAATGCCGCAAAGCATCACCTTGTTCCGCAGCACTTGGGAGAAAGGCAAAGGCTTCCTGCGCAAAGCCGGCACCTTCATTCTTGGCGGTTCTGTGCTGATTTGGCTGCTTACGTACCTTGGTCCGGGCGGTGTGGCGGACAACATGGACGACAGCTTCCTCGCAGCCATCGGCGGCTTATTCGCATCCGTCCTGCAGCCGCTAGGCTTCGGCACTTGGCAATCTGGGGCCGCCCTGATTACCGGGTTTATGGCGAAGGAAGTCGTGGTATCCACGATGAACATTATTTATCATGTGCCTGATATGACCGGACTCCAAGGCCAAATTGCCGCATCCTTCACCGGGCTGCAGGCCTACAGCTTTATGGCTTTCGTTCTGCTCTACACCCCTTGCCTTGCAACAGTTGGGGTTCTTCGCAAAGAAACAGCTTCCTGGAAGTGGACGTTATTTGCGGTCGGCTATTCACTGGCACTGGCTTACCTTGTGGCTTTCTTGATCTATCAGATCGGATGGCGGCTAGGATTCGGACTGGCTTAAGACAATTTCGATAAACGAAAGGAGCTGCTTGTAATGGCCGATATTCTCATCCTTACCATTATTTTTGGATATGCTGGCTTTGCGTTATACCGCGGCTTCAAGAAAAGCAAAAAAGGCGCCTGCGCCTCCTGCTCGCAGCAGAAGTCTTGTTCTGCGGCTTGCGGGAAGTACGCGGCGTCCTCTTCGCTATCTTCGGCCGAAGGCCCTAAAGATTAAATTAGGATACCAGCGGGAGCGAAATCGTAAAGATCGTTCCCGCTCCTTTTAAACTGTCCACGGAAATGTTCCCCCGATGGTTCCGGATAATCCGGTAACTCACCGACAATCCCAATCCCGTCCCCTTCTCTTTTGTTGTAAAAAACGGATCAAACAAGCGGCTTAGCAGCCCCTTGTCCATTCCGCCGCCGTTATCTTGTATGGAAATGCAGACCGATTTGCCTTCCTTCTCTGCACGGATATCGATCACCCCTTGGTGGTCGCCGCCTACTTCGGCGATGGCATCCATCGCATTTTTGATAATGTTCAAGAGCACCTGCTTGATCTGCTTCACATCGATGGAGACGAGCAGCTCCTCGCTGGGCTCGTGAAGGATCATTTGGCATCCCTTCATCAACGCCTCGCTCTCCGTAAGCAGAACAACCTCCTTCAACAAGGAAGACACGTTGACCGTCGATTTCTGCGGAGCCGAAGGCTTCGATGAATTCAGAAACTCGTGGATGATATCGTTCGCCCGGTCGATTTCCGTTAAGATAATCCGCGCGTACTCGTCTTTGCCTAGTTGCATCAAATGCGGCCGCAGCAATTGAATGAACCCGCGAATCGCTGTAAGCGGATTCCTAATTTCATGCGCGATTGCAGCAGAAATTTTCCCAAGCATCGCCAGCTTGTCGTTCTGATAAGCCGTTTGTTCGATCCGTTTAAAATCAGATACATCCTTGACGCTGAGCAGAAAATCCCCATCCATCTGATCCCCATAAGTAACGGTAATCAACCAATGTCTGCCGTATTCGTCAATTAACTCATGGTACTTTTTGCGGTGGAAGATGGTCTCCCGGTAAATACGCAAGATCTTACGCTTCTTAAATTGGTTGAGATGTGGATGCCGCAGCAGCTGTAATAAATTACAGCCAATCAGGGATTGGCGCGGCATTTCAAGCAGTTTGGCCATCTGTACATTGATAAAGGTTAGAACCCCATCACAGTCAAACAGCATGATTCCGCTGTCCAGGTGTTGGAGTACGTTCTCATACTTGTTTTTTACGAGTTGGGTCGATTGGTATGCTTTGACGGACTGGAGCAATGTCTCTTGAAATTCACTCAACAAGCTTGGTTCCCCCTTTATTCAGATGATGTACTTTGCCTTACAAGACAACATACCATCACTACCTAGAAGAACTACCCTGAAGCGGTGCACTCACCTCAACCTTACCATGCGATCTATGTCTATTTCGCACCGGGCGATGCCATACTTGTCCATTTTTAATTCCGATAAGTCAAAAGCCACCTGTTTCAATCATAGTCATGTTTTCCAAATACCGTCAATCAGAGAAACTGTCGAAAAAAGTGGGATCAACGCAAAACGACGACCTAAGTCCTAAAAAAATACAAATAGTCTCCCTTCTGGAAGACTATTTCTAGGAATTAACGATTGTTATGCAGTAACCGCGCTCGACGACGGCTCATGACCGCCAGCCTCTTCTTCAGCTCTTCCGTCCATTTCTCATCGCCGATTTGTTTGGCAACGGACATGAGGTCCAGCGAAATATCGATTTGACTCTGTACGATAGCCAAGGGATCTTCATCTTCCCGATTAACGCAATTTCCGAAAATGGAGTCATCGTCCTCCATCACAAAATCCTGAAAATCAATTTCCGCGACACCGTCACCATGCGCGTATTCGGCCAGGATTTCGTATTCATTCTCGACTTTATAATGAACCTCAACCCGGTGGCATACCGGGCAAAATAACAGGGGCACATTATGTACCTGCGTGCGATAATGCTTTAAGGTGCCCTTTGTTCCCAGCATGCTGGCTCCGCAGCAAAAGCTCATTCCCCTTCACCCTTTCCCGCGTTTGGTTCATTTCCTCTTCCTGGCTCTCCCTGAAGCCGGGATTTTCCTATAATTTATTCGTGAAGCTTGCTTCAAATTCCTGCGTGTGGATTGTAAATCCTGGGAGCTTAAGTCAATCCTCCGCCGGAGAAAGCTTCTGGGCAAAAAACCCCCGATTTGAGCCAAGCTCAAACAGGGGGTCTTTCTTCTTAATTTCTTCCCACATGGTAACATCGGCCATTCCGAAAGTCAATTCCACGGCCCCATGCAGATACATTTATTTCTTCATTGCAGCAACGATCAGATCGCCCATTTCCTTAGTTCCAATTGCTTTGCTCTTATCAACGGCGATGTCGCCAGTACGATGTCCGGCATTCAGCACGTCGGTGACAGCGGCTTCGATCGCGTCAGCCGCATCCGCGTAACCAAACGTTAAGCGGAACATCAGCGCAACGGACAAGATTGTCGCAATTGGGTTGGCCAGGTTTTGGCCTGCGATGTCCGGGGCCGAACCGTGAACAGGCTCATACAGCCCAAAGCTGCCTTCGCCCAAGGAAGCGGAGGACAACATCCCAATCGAGCCAGTCAACATAGCCGCTTCATCGCTCAAAATGTCGCCAAACATATTTTCCGTTACGATCACGTCGAAGCTGGCAGGGCGGCGCAGCAGCTGCATCGCGCAGTTATCCACCAGGACATGCTCCAGCTCAACGTCCGGATATTCCGGTGCGATCCGGTTCACGACTTCACGCCACAACCGCGACGTTTCCAGCACGTTGGCCTTATCTACCGAAGCCAGCTTCTTCCGGCGCTTCTGGGCAATCTCAAACGCTTGGCGAACGATCCGCTCAACTTCTTTTACGTTATATGCACAGGTATCCACGGCTTCTTGACCTTGCTCTGTATCGCGGCGGTATTTCTCACCGAAATAGATGCCGCCGGTCAGCTCACGTACAACGATAAGGTCCGTCCCTTCAAGCACTTCCGGTTTCAGCGTCGAAGCGTCCTTCAGGCAATCGAATACCACCGCCGGACGCAAGTTCGAGAACAAGCCGAGCGCTTTACGAATACCGAGCAGGCCGGTTTCTGGGCGCAGCTCCTTCGGATTGTTATCCCATTTTGGACCGCCTACAGCCCCGAGCAGGACAGCGTCAGCCTTTTGACAAATCTCCAGCGTCTCTTGTGGAAGCGGCGTTCCTTTCTCGTCGATGGCGATCCCGCCGAACAACGCATGCTCCGTTTCAAACTGGTATCCGAACAGCTCCTCTGTCCGTTTCAACACTTTCTCCGCTTCAGCCACCACTTCCGGCCCGATGCCGTCACCCGCGATGACCGCGATTTTCTTGACTTCTGCCATTGCTTCCAGCTCCCTTTCGTGAACATCCTCTTCTTCAGTTGTAACACACCGGGTAAGGATAGACAAAGATATAGAATCTATTAAGGTCATAGGTTTTAACTATAAGTCATCAAAAAAACAGCGAAGCTGCATGAATCAACTCCGCTGTATCCGCACATCCGCGTATTAGTTAAGCCCGAATCGTAGAGTGGCTTTTTCGCTTCTCAATCAACCGATTAATGGCATCGACATAGGCGCGAGCGCTCGCTTCCAAAATGTCGGTGCTAATGCCGCGGCCTTGTACTGAAATGCCGTTTTGCGTCAGCACGACATGTACTTCGCCTTGGGCATCCTTGCCTTGGCTAACGGACTTGATTGAATAGTCCGCCAGTTTGACTTCCTCGCCGGAAGCCAGATCGATGGCATTATAGATCGCATCAACCGAACCGTTGCCTTCGGCTTCCTTCTCGATAATGTCGCCGCCAAGAGTAACGAGCCGTACCTTCGCTGCAGGTGTAGCCTCGTTGCCGTAAGAGACAAAGATCGTCTCAAGGCGGAATTCCTCCGGCGTATCGACCAGCTTCTCCTCAACGATCGCCAGCAGGTCTTCGTCGGTGATCTCCTTCTTCTTATCGGCGAGCGCCTTGAATTTGGCGAAGGCTTCATTTAACCGCTCGTCGTCCAAAGTATACCCCATATCGACCAGCTTCTCGCGGAATGCGTGGCGGCCGGAATGCTTGCCCAGCACCAGCTTGCTCTCCTTGAGCCCAATCGTTTCCGGGGACATGATCTCGTAAGTCGTTTTCTCCTTCAGCATGCCGTCTTGGTGGATGCCGGATTCATGGGCAAACGCATTGGCGCCCACAATCGCCTTGTTGCCCGGCACGACCATCCCCGTCAAGCGGCTGACAAGTCGGCTCGTACGGGCGATTTCCGACAGTTCCAGCGTGGTCTTGGCACCGAAGAAATCAAACCGGGTTTCCAGCGCCAGCGCTACTTCTTCCAGCGCGGTATTGCCGGCCCGTTCCCCGATCCCGTTGATCGTTCCTTCGATTTGGTCGGCACCGCCGAGGATCGCCGCCAGTGAGTTCGCCGTTGCCAAGCCTAAATCATCATGACAATGGGCGCTCAGTTGGATTTTCTCAATCCCAGGCACCTTCTCCTTCAGCGTACGGAAGATGTTGCCGTATTCTTCCGGATACAAATATCCGACCGTGTCAGGGATATTGACCACCGATGCGCCTTCGCGGATCGCCATCGCTGTCATCTCGCAGAGGAAATCCAGTTCGGTCCGGCCTGCATCCTCGCAGGAGAATTCGATCTTCGAAAAGTACTTGCTCGCATAGCGAAGTGCCGCTTGCGCGGTTTCCAGGACTTGTTCCTTGCTCATCTTCAGCTTATATTGCCGGTGGATCGGGCTGGTGGCCAGAAACAAGTGAATACAAGGGTCTTCCGCTCCTTGCAGCGCTTCGCGAACCGCATCGATATCCTGGGTGCGCGAACGCGACAAGCCGATTACCGTCGACTTTTTAACTGCACGCGCCACGGCGTTCACGGCTGCCAAATCCCCGGGCGAAGCTGCAGGGAAGCCCGCTTCAATCCGGTCGACGCCCAGCTTCTCCAGCTGATAGGCGATCTCCAGCTTTTCGCGAGTATTCAGGTTGACTCCGGGAGACTGCTCCCCATCCCGAAGCGTCGTATCAAAAATGTAGATTTTGCGCATGCCATGCACCTCCTCCGAAAAAGCTCCAATGCGGCTCACGCATTAGGCACGGCCGCATTGGATATTCAGGTTAATACCTATCTTACGATTTGCAATAGGAACGGTATACCGCTTATTTCTTGATCCAGTGCATCAAGCCGCGCAGCTCTTTGCCGACCACTTCGATCGGATGGTTCGCTTCGTTGCGGCGAGTTGCCGTAAGGAACGCACGGTTGGATTGGTTTTCCAGGATGAAGTCGCGGGCGAATTTACCTTGCTGGATATCAGCAAGCACTTCTTTCATCGCTTTCTTCGTTTCTTCCGTCACAATGCGCGGGCCAGTGACATAGTCGCCGTATTCCGCCGTGTTGGAGATGGAATCACGCATCGTCGCCAAGCCGCCTTCATAAATCAGGTCGACAATCAGCTTCATTTCGTGCAAGCACTCGAAGTACGCCATTTCTGGAGCATAACCAGCTTCCACCAGCGTCTCGAAGCCAGCTTTGATCAAGGCAGATACACCGCCGCACAATACGGCTTGTTCACCGAACAGATCGGTTTCGGTTTCTTCACGGAACGAAGTTTCGATAACCCCTGCACGTGTACAGCCGATCCCTTTCGCATAAGCAAGGCCGATTTCTTTTGCTTTGCCGGTAGCGTCTTGGTGGATCGCGATCAAGCCAGGAACGCCGAAGCCTTCAACATAAGTACGACGAACCATATGACCTGGGGATTTCGGAGCAACGAGCAATACGTCATTGTCCGGGGAAGGTACGATTTGGCCAAAATGTACGTTAAAGCCGTGAGCGAACAACAATGCAGCGCCTTTCTTCAAGTTAGGCGCGATTTCACTGTTGTAAACCGCAGCTTGAGTTTCGTCCGGCATCAGGATTTGCACAACGTCTGCACGTTTAGTTGCTTCTGCAACGGACAACACTTCAAAACCGTCTTCCTTCGCTTTGTTGAAGGATTTCCCTTCACGCAGGCCGATGATGACATTCAGTCCGCTTTCGCGCAGGTTTTGCGCATGGGCATGTCCTTGGCTGCCGTAACCGATAATAGCAATGGTTTTTCCTTTCAATACGCTGAGATCTGCATCTTGTTCATAGTACAAAGTAACTGCCATTTCTTATGCCCTCCTAAGATTTGCGGGACAGTCAAGCTGTGCCCTTGATTTATTAAGTATAATATGGTTTCCTCCGCCTGTAACGAGCGGGTATTTCAATGGACCGACGCCTTGAAGCAGTAAAGTGAACTTTTGGCTTAATCGATCCCCTCAAACACCCGCTCGGCAGCGAGCGGAGAGGTGAAGCCGCACGCGGCGGCAAATCTACTGTAGTGTCAATGAGCCTGGGTGGAGCCTGGTTTAAGCGTTCCCCCGGATCATGGCGGTGACACCGGTGCGCGACAGCTCCCGGATCCCGTACGGACGAAGCAGTTCAATCATTGCATCGATTTTCTCCGTGTCTCCCACAACTTGGACGATCATGCTATGCGTCCCGATATCAACGACGGCAGCGCGGAACGTTTCGACAACCCCCATAATTTCCGGGCGCTCCGCCGGCTCTGCTTTGACCTTAATCAAAGCGAGCTCCCGTGCCACCATCGGTCTGGAGCTGAGATTCACAACCTTGATCACGTCGATCAGTTTGTAGAGCTGCTTCTCAATTTGCTCCAGCGTTTTGTCGTCCCCTTTGGTAACGATGATCATCCGGGACAATCCGGCTTCCTCGGATTGTCCCACGGTAATGCTTTCGATATTAAAACCGCGCCGTCCGAAGAGGCCGGCAACGCGCTGCAGAACACCTGGCTGGTCGTTCACTAAAACAGAGATCGCATGGCTTTTCATCATCATTCACTGTCCCCCATCAACATTTGATCAATGGTGGAGCCTTGGGTAACCATCGGATATACATTTTCCTCTTTGCTGACCACGAATTCCACCAGTACCGGTCCTGGCGTGTCGAGCGCTTCCTGCCATACGCGTCTGGCTTCTTCCTTGTTCGTTGCCCGCAGGCCCTTGACGCCATAAGCTTCCGCCAGTTTGACGAAATCCGGACTTCCTTCGAGATTGATATGGCTGTAGCGATTGTCATAGATTATTTCCTGCCATTGACGTACCATGCCAAGCACCTGGTTATTGATCACTACGACTTTGACCGGAATGTTGTTAATCGCGCAGATCGCCAGCTCCTGAGCACACATTTGCATGCCGCCGTCACCGTTGATCGAGATGACCAGCCGATCGGGATGTCCCATTTGGGCACCAATCGCAGCAGGGAAGCCAAAGCCCATCGTTCCGAGTCCGCCCGAGGTGATCCAAGAGCGAGGCTGATTAAATTTGTAGTACTGCGCCGTCCACATTTGATGTTGACCAACGTCGGTTGTGATGATCGCTTCGCCGCCAGTCGTTTCATTCAGCATCTCGATCACCCATTGCGGCTTCAGTACCGTATCTGAGTCCTTGTACTTCAACGGCTTCTCGGCTTTCAGGCGTTGGACTTGTGCTCTCCAAGCATCCGCTTTGTCCGCCCGGGACACGAGAGGATTCAGCATTTCCAGCACCGTTTTGACGTCGCCTACGATCGGGATGTCTGCATGGACGTTCTTGCCGATCTCCGCAGGATCGATGTCGATATGAGCCACCTTGGCATGCGGGGCAAATCCGTCCAGCTTGCCGGTCACCCGATCGTCAAACCGCGCCCCGATGTTAATCAACAGATCGGATTGTTGAATCGACTGGTTGGCCGTATACGTACCGTGCATCCCTGGCATTCCCATCCACAGCTCGTGGCCGCTCGGGAAAGCACCTAAGCCAAGCAATGTCGTTGTAATCGGAATTTGCGTTTTATTTACAAATTCGAACAGTTGCTCATGCCCGCCGGAGTAAACGACGCCGCCCCCGGCAATAATGACCGGACGTTCAGCTTCCTGGATCGCTGCAGCCAATTTGTCCAGCTGCAAACGATTTGGCACCACCGTAGGGTTATAACCGCGCAGGTTGATGGTTTGAACCGGTTCGAACAACGTTTTGTTCGCGGACACGTCCTTCGGAATGTCGATCAGAACCGGTCCCTTGCGTCCCGTGTTGGCGATGTGGAATGCTTCGTGAATAATTCGCGGCAAGTCCTCTACACGCCGAACCAGATAACTGTGTTTCGTAATCGGCATCGTAATGCCGGTAATATCTGCTTCTTGGAACGCGTCCGTGCCGATCAGGCTGGAAACGACGTTCCCTGTAATCACAACCAGCGGAACTGAATCCATAAACGCAGTGGCGATCCCCGTCACCGTGTTCGTTGCTCCCGGACCGGAGGTGGCGATACATACGCCGACTTTGCCGGTAGCCCGAGCGTACCCGTCTGCCGCATGGATGGCGCCCTGCTCATGTCGCGTGAGCAGGTGATGGAAGTCTTTAAATCCGTACAGCGCATCGTAAATATACAACACCGCTCCGCCCGGATAACCAAAGACGCACTCGACACCTTCCAAAAGTAAGCTGCGAAGTAGGATTTCGGAACCGGAAATGACTTCCGGTTTCATCCATTTCTCTCGTAATTGTTCTGTAGACCGCATCTCTGGAATTTGCGCGCTCATCAGTCATCCTCCTTTTCATAGGTTGTTTTTAAAAGTCAATTTTTGAAACGCTTATTAAACTAAAAAAACCTTCCGCCCGCCGGAACAGTTTCCTGCTCCGAGGGACGAAAGGTTTTATCCTCCGTGGTACCACCCATTTTTACCCAGCACCTCACAGTGCCAAGCCTTGACGAGTAAAAGCCTAAGCGACCTTACTCGTGGTCCCTAACGCGGACCAGACGATTCCCCCTACTAAGCCTTGGTCGCAAGCGACACCGCGGATGGCTTGCAGCTTTTCAGGGAAACAGCTCCGAGGTGAGCTCGCAGTTAAGGGATTTTGGTGGTGGTCTCAGCAAATCCATCCACTCTCTGAGCAAAGAGCCCTTAAAGCTTCGTCCTCTTCATTGCCGTTGGCAAGATATGCTTCAAATGTTTAGGAACATTATATGATTAGATTACACCGCACGTCAATACCCTAAACAATTAAAGTTTTTGGCTGGAACCCTTTCCCTCCTCTCCCTCATATGATAAAAGATAGTGCCCAATCTTATGCACGGTTAGGAGGAGATTCGCGTATGATTCGTTACAGAAGACCGAAACAGGACGATCCCGTCATCTACGATCTCATCCGCAGGGAGCTTGTCCCCTTCACCCATTTGCCTCCTCAGGACATTGAAGCCGTCTTCAAGGATCTTCCAGTCCGGCTGTCGCGCGGCGTGTCGCTGATTGCGTCACCAACCTATGAAGCGGATCCTGTCGCATTTATCCATTTTCTCATTTATGGCGATTTGTTATATATCGATATGATGGCGGTGGCAACGGAACACCAACGGCAGCGTCACGGCAAGACATTAATGGCCCATGCGGAAAACTTCGCCGTCTCCCGGGGTTGTCAGCGCGCAAAAGTAATGGTGGACCGGGATAACACCCGAGCCCACCTCTTTTACCGCAAATTGGGATATCGGACTCAGCGTTACATCCCATTGTCCCAATGTTATGAACTGGAAAAAAGACTGCCCAGCCGCACTTAAGCCGCTTACCAGAAATACGGGGAAGGATACCCTCCGTACGGCACGCCGCCGTAAGGTACGCCGCCGCCATACGGAACTCCCCCGTACGGATAACCGCCAAAGGCGTATGGAGCGGTGCCGATCGCTAAGAGATCAAACAATACAAGCGGGATGATCGCTTTGGTTTTGACTTTTTTGCCGGGAGCTTGGCGCAGAATCAAGCGATTGCCGCTGATTTTCACCAGCTTCCCTGTAACCACCGTACCGTCTTTTTTATAAGCCGCGATCTGCTTGCCCAGCCATTTCTCGGCTTCTTTTCTCGTAACCGTTCTACCCATCCGAATTCCTCCTGTCAGGTTAGATCCTATAGCCGTGAAAACCGCTCTGGCCGAACCGTTTGACTCGGCTATTTTGTGTACACCCTTAGCATATGCGCCTGTCTCCACCCTGGCATACACCATCGCCTTGCCCCCTGACAAACGGGCTCCTAACTCCAGCAAGCAAAAAAAAGGATGCTGAGCTATAGTCAGCATCCTTTTGGGCTTGTAGCTTATCGTTTCGAAGGATCGTATGGTGTCCCCAACGCCGCTGGTGCCGAGGATCTACCCACCGCACCAACGAGGACGATAATCGTCAGCACGTAAGGGATCATAAAGATAAATTCCTGCGGAATATTTCTCGACCAATCGAACAACTGCACGTAGTTGCGGATCGCCTGCGAGAAGCCAAAGAACATCGCCGCACCGAAGGCGCCCAGCGGGTTCCATTTCCCGAAGATCATGGCGGCAATCGCAATAAAGCCTTGACCGGAAATCGTGTTATGGGCAAACGTACTGGTGGTCGTCAGCGTAATCGTAGCGCCGCCGATCCCACCGAGGACACCGCTGAGCAGCACCCCGATATAACGCATTTTGGTCACGTTCACGCCCAACGTGTCCGCGGCACTTGGATGTTCGCCGACCGAACGCAGGCGCAGCCCAAACGGCGTTTTAAACAACACGAAGTAAATGACCGCAACGAGGATTAACGCCAGATACGTCGTTGGGTACGAGTTAAAGAAGCCTTCCCCGATGATCGGGATATCACGCAGCACCGGGATCGGGAACTTATGGAATACGGTAACCAGCGGAGTTTCAGCAGCTCCGTCGAAAATCAATTTGACGATGTACACCGTCAAACCGGCTGCCAGGAAGTTGATGACGATCCCGCTGATCGTCTGATCCGCCTTAAACGTAATCGTCGCAACGGCATGAATCAGCGCACCAAGCGCCCCCGCTACCATCGCCGCAATGACGCCAACCCAAGGCGAGAAGCTGCCCATCCCTGCTTCTTGGGCATAGTAAGTCCCTACGCCAGCCGCAAACGCCCCGAATATCATCAACCCCTCCAAGCCGATGTTAACGACGCCGGAACGCTCGGAGAAGATCCCGCCAAGCGCTGTAAATATCAACGCCGTGGAAAAGACAAGGGTGGAGTTCAGCAATTGACCAAGCAGTGTAATTACGTCCATCTTACGACACCTTCTCTTTCTTGCGCTTCAGGTAAAACGGCTTCAGCACGATTCTTACAATGCCTTGAGCGGCAATAAAGAATATGATCGAACCGATTACGATCTTAATCAGTTCCGGCGGTACACCGGCGCTAAAGCTCATCCCGGCCGAACCATACGTCAATACGCCGTACAGGATCGAACCGAGCACTACACCAAACGGATGGTTCATGCCCAACAGCGCCACGGCGATGCCGTCAAACCCGTATCCCGGAGAAGCGGCGAATACCGATTGATAATGAAACACGCCCAGTACTTCAAACGTACCAGCCAGACCTGCGAACACACCGCTGATAAACATCGCTTTCACGATGTTGCGACCAACGTTCATGCCGGCGTATTCTGCCGCATTCGGGTTCAGACCTACAGAGCGCATTTCATAGCCTTGCTTCGTTTTCCAGAGGTACACAAAGAAGAATACGGCGGTCAGCAAAGCAATTACCGTTCCCCAATGGACCCGTGCGTTATTAAACACATCGTTTAAGAACGTCATCGAAGCGGACGCATCGATGTTCTCCGAACGGTTTTGGCCCTTAAGCAGATAAAAATTGCGAATGATGTAGTTGGAAAAATACAGCGCCGTCCAGTTCAACATAATCGTGGTGATAACCTCATTGATGCCTCGTTTGGCTTTCAGGTAACCTGCAATGGCTGCCCACAGTCCACCGCCGATTCCCCCGCCAATCACTGCTAAGGGAACGAGGATAGCCGATGGCAATCCCTTGAAAGACAACGATATCGCAGTTGCCACCGTCATCCCGATCAAGACTTGTCCATCCGCACCGATGTTAAACATCCCGGAGCGGAAGGCGAAAGCGACCGCTAACCCCGTAAACATCAAAGGGGTAATTTGACGGATCGTTTCCCCGAAATCGTACGGATTACCTATAACCCTTTGCACTAAGGCACCATAGGCCACTAACGGATTGTATCCCCCGATCAGCATAACCACCGCGCCGACCAATAAGCCAAGTACAATGGCTACAAGCGGTAAAACAATGCTATCTAGGGTAAATATTTTTCGCAGCTTATCCAACGCTTTGACCTCCCCGTTCCAGGCTTCCCGCCATCATGAGACCCAGTTCCTGATCGTTAGTTTCGTGCGGAAGCACTTCCCCGACGATCCGGCCCTCATAAATAACGGCAATCCGATCGGATACGTTCATAATTTCATCCAGCTCGAAGGAGATCAACAGCACCGCTTTGCCTTGATCTCGCTGCTCAATCAGCTGTTTGTGAACAAATTCGATCGCCCCGACATCCAGTCCCCGTGTCGGTTGAGCAGCGATCAGCAAATCCGGATTCTTGTCTATTTCCCGCGCAATAATTGCCTTCTGCTGGTTCCCCCCGGACAGGGAGCGCGCCTTCGTCTCAATGCTTGGCGTACGCACGTCAAACGCTTCAACCAACTGCTTGGCATGCTCGTCAATCGCCCGCCGATTAAGGAGACCACCTTTGCTGTAAGGCGCTTTGTAATAGGTCTCCAGGATCATGTTCTCGCTGATGGAGAAGTCCAGCACCAGTCCGTGCTTATGACGATCCTCAGGAATATGGGACAACCCGCTTTCGATAATCTTACGCGCCGGAAGGTTGGCAATTTCCTTGCCGGACAGCTTGATGGAGCCAGAATCGATTTTCCGCAAGCCCGTAATCGCCTCAATCAATTCACTTTGTCCGTTGCCGTCTACCCCGGCAATGCCGACGATTTCCCCGGCACGCACATCCAGGTTCAGTCCGTTAAGGATCTGAATGCCCTGCTTGTCCTTCGCTTTCAAATCTCTCAGCTGCAGGACGGGCTCGCCAATTTGCGGTTCTTTCTTATCTACCTTGAAGCTTACGCCCCGGCCCACCATCTTCTCGGCCAGTTCTTGCGGATTCGTCTTTGCCGTTTCAACGGTATCAATGACTTTACCCCGACGAATAATGGTCACTCGGTCGGAAATCTCCATAATTTCCTTCAATTTGTGCGTGATCAAGATGATGGACTTGCCCTCTGCCACCAGCCGTCTCATAATCGCCATCAATTCTTCGATTTCCTGAGGCGTCAGCACAGCAGTAGGCTCGTCAAATATAAGGATATCTGCGCCGCGGAACAGAATTTTCAAGATCTCGACCCGCTGCTGCATCCCGACAGAAATGTCATGAATTTTCGCGTTGGGATCAACTTGCAGGGCGTACTGCTCCGACAGTTTCGCCACTTGGGCGGTCGCCGATTTATAGTCGATATTAAGTCCTTTTTTGGGTTCCATGCCAAGAATGATATTCTCGGTCACCGTAAAAGGATGTACTAGCTTAAAATGCTGGTGCACCATCCCAATGCCTAGTTTGATTGCCTTGTTGGGATTGTCGATCGTCACCGGCTGGCCATTCATTTCGATAGTGCCTTCATCCGGTTGATACAGTCCAAATAAAATGTTCATCAACGTTGATTTACCCGCGCCGTTCTCGCCTAGCAAGGCGTGAATCTCACCTTTGCGTAAGGTTAGGCTGATGGAATCGTTTGCGACGATACCGGGAAAACGTTTTGTGATTTGCTTCAACTCGACTACGGGAGCTTCAGCGCTCATGAAACCACCCTCACCATTATGGGATTAACGCAAGCAACAAGGCCAGTAGATCCACTGGCCTTGCTCACTTGAATAACTTTATTATATTCCACTGTCCATACGGACGTAAACTTCTTGGGTTTGCTGATTACTCAGCAGGAACCGTAATTTCGCCATTGATGATTTTTTGTTTGAATTCTTCGACTTTGTCCAAGATTTCTTGGCTCAGGTTCGGATTCTCTTCCGGCAAGCCTACGCCATCTTCTTTCAGCGTCAGGTTCGTTACTTGACCACCTTTGAACGTACCGTCGATCACTTGTTGCGTTACGTTCTTAACGGCAACGTCAACGCGTTTCATCATGGAAGTCAGAGTTACTTCATCACCGAATTCGAGCGATTGGTCTTTGTCTACGCCGATAACCCACAGTTTGTTAGCACCGCCGGCTTGGTTACGAGCCGCTGCTTCGTTGAATACGCCGTTGCCCGTTTGACCTGCAGCCGGGAAGATAATGTCGGCGCCATCGTTAAACAATTGAGTTGCCAAGGATTTACCGATATCCGGTTTGTCATAAGCACCTGCATAAGTCACGGTTACTTTGGCATCTGGGTTAACCGCAGCTACACCCGCTTGGAAACCAACTTCAAAGCGTTTGATAACCGGGCTTTCCGCACCGCCGATAAAACCGATTTTGTTCGTTTTTGTCGTCAGACCTGCAACAACGCCGACCAGGAAGGAACCTTCGTTTTCGGCGAACGTTACGGACTCTACGTTAGGAGCATCAACCACGTTGTCGATGATCGCCAGTTTGGCATTTGGATTTGCTTGGGCAACTTCCAATGTTGCATCGCCAAGGTCAAAACCGATCGACCAAGTCAAGTCATAACCGCCTTGTACAAACTGGTTCAAGTTTGGCACATAGTCAGAGCTTTGGTTACTTTGCAGATATTTGGTTTGGAGACCAGTCTCTTTATTCAGCTCAGTCAAAGCTTCCCATGCCGATTGGTTAAAGGATTTGTCGTTTACGCCGCCCACGTCAGTAACGAGACCGACTTTAATCTTCGATGCATCGGTTGCCGTTTCGCCGTTGCCTGCTTGCGTGTTGTCTGCTGTATTTCCGGCATTTCCTGCATTAGTTGTTCCGCCGTTGTTTGCTGCATTTTTGTTGCCGCATCCCGCCAAAACCAGAGTAAATGCGAGCACCAAGAGTAAAGAAAGTTTGAAAGCTTTGTTCATTGCGGTTAATCCCCCTTAAAATTTTGTGAGTCTTGTCTAAGTTGACCACACAGACAGATTATACCTGTAAAATATTCTAAAATCCATACTTTTAATAACCTTGGGTTAAATAATTTTCGCCTTTATTTTCAATAAAACGCTTACTTTCGACAAATTTATCATCCAATGTTCGCGTCATGTGAGATTATGCAGTGAACCGCGGGATTCCCGAACATTCACACCTGATTCACGAGCAAACATTAGTGATTACCCAGGTTTGTAAGATTGACGATCGTGTCGTGCGGTTCTTCTATAGCATTCCATATTTCCGACAATTCCATGCCCTAAACTCAAGGCTTTCTGGCGAAGGCAAAAACTCCTACCCCGGGAACATTCCATGGATTTCCAGGAAATAGCGCACCGAAAACACCAACACAATCCTGCCGCGTGTGCATCGTTTCGGCTCCAGTCTATGTAATTCCCCTCAGACGGCTCGATCCCCAAAAAAAGCGCCGTCCCGGAAGTTCCGGAAACAGCGCCTTATCGTTTGAGTTTTACGCGTTGATTTTCTCTTTAGCAACAGCTGCCAAAGAATTGAAGGCATTCAAGTCGTTCACTGCGAGATCAGCCAGCATTTTGCGGTTGATGTTCACGTCAGCGAGCTTCAAGCCATGCATCAATTTGCTGTAGGACAAACCGTTCATGCGAGCTGCCGCATTAATACGAACGATCCACAGTTTGCGGAAGTCGCGTTTTTTCGCGCGGCGGTCACGGTAAGCGTACAGCAAGGATTTCATCACTTGCTCGTTCGCAGTTTTGAAAATGCGGTGTTTAGAACCAAAATAACCTTTAGCCAGCTTCAGTACTTTTTTATGACGACGACGAACGACGAATCCGCCTTTTACTCTTGCCATTTAAAAAACCTCCCAATAAGTTGTGTAAATTGTTCCTTCGAATACTACTTCAGGTTCGCCAGTTGCTGCTTCATACGGCGAACGTCACCTGCGTATGCAACAGGGCTGTTAGCCAAAACACGTTTTGCACGTTTGGACTTATGGGACAGCAAGTGATTGCGGTTCGCTTTGTAACGTCTAACTTTACCGGATCCGGTAATTTTGAAGCGGCCTTTCAGGCTGCTGTGGGTTTTCATTTTAGGCATTGTACTTCCCCCTCAAAGTTTGTGAACGCCCGTTTTCTCTTTCAGGTCATTCCGCATTCGGAACGATCATATATAGAAAACAAACGATTAGTTTTTCGGTGCCAGGATCATGATCATACTGCGTCCTTCCAGTTTCGGAACTCGTTCAACATTCGAGATTTCCGCAACCTCATCTTTGACGCGGTCGAGAATTTTCTTCCCGATGTCGGCATGGGTAATTTCCCGTCCGCGGAAGCGAACTGAGCACTTAACCTTGTCGCCATCTTTCAAAAATTTGATCACATTGCGAAGTTTCGTTTGGAAGTCGTGTTCCTCGATATTCGCACGGAACCACACTTCCTTGATGTCCACAATTTTCTGATTCTTGCGGGCTTCCTTCTCTTTCTTCTGCTGCTCGTAACGGAACTTGCCATAGTCCATAATCCGGCATACCGGCGGCTTGGCAGTCGGCGCAACGTTCACCAGATCCAGATTCAGGTCCATCGCCATCTGCAGCGCTTCGCGCAGCGGCTTGATGCCGATTTGTTCGCCTTCAGCACCTACCAGACGGACCTCTTTCGCACGAATCTCTTCATTGATCAAATGTTCCTTACTGATAATCCTCCACCTCCAAGTGGTCTTAAGTAATGACTCGGACCCTGTACTCACACACATAAAAAGGATGCAGGCCCAATACCCGCATCCCTCATTGATCGTCAATTCTTCATGAACATAAGCATTCATAAATGAACGGATCAAAACCAGCCAACACGTGCGTCGGTCAGGTGAGAAGCCGGGGCCTCTGCTTGCAATCCAAAAATATCTTGCAACCTCAAATACTATATCATGTGTAATTTACCAAGTCAAGAGCCGTTCGCAAATTAACTCACCTTGTTGCTTTGGACTTCTTCGAGGCGAACCACCCGCGTATGCTGCGTATGGCTCCATTGCTTGTTGTTCTGGGTGAAGAACGCATAGAACGTGATTGGCCACCAGGAAATCAGGTAAATCGGGAACAGAACCAAGTAAGCATAGACCTTCTTCGATTTAACCTTCTCCAGGAACATCGCCATCAAGAAAATAAACACGTTCGCGACAATCGCCACATACGACACCCACATCGGCAGGTAGCCATACAACGTTTTAACATGCGGTTCTTGCATTAACGATTGGTCAACCCAAATAAACGCCGTCAGCAGGAACGTCAATAACACGATGTACACGTTGGCTCCGTAAAGCGCCATGTCCAGCTTCACCATGTTCCGCTCCTTGATACTCTTCCACAACAGCGGGAAGAAATAACGGCGAGCGACAGTGAAGTGACCTTGCATCCAACGCAGACGTTGGCGTGCCGACGCTTTGAACGTCAATGGTTTCTCATCGAACAGCTTCGCGTCGTAGTTAAACACCGGATACACTCCGCGTTCAACGCAACGCATCGTAAATTCAAGGTCTTCTACCAAGCTTGTAGCGCCCCAGCCGATTTCTTTCAACAGCTCGGTTTCAAAGCACATTCCTGTGCCGCCAAGGAAGTTCGCCATTTTCAGGTTCGTCCGGGACAACTGCCACAGGCGGTTACAATACCAGTACGAAATCCCGTAAGAAGCGGTAATCCAGGAATCCTCCGGATTCTTCGTATCGATATAGCCTTGGATGACCCGCGCGCCTGCGCATAGATCGTTGTTCATTTCCCGCAGGAAATCCGGATGCACCAAATTGTCGGCATCGAACATCACAACGGCGTCGTATTGACGCGGCATCTTCCATAGCTGCTTCAGCATCCATTCGATCGCATAACCTTTCCCCCGCAAGTTCGGGTTGGTCCGAACGCAAGCGTTCATCCCGTGGCTGCGAACGATATTTGCGGTATTATCGCTGCAGTTATCGCAAATGACAAACACGTCGTACAATTCTTTTGGGTAGTTCATTTGCTTCAAATTTTCCATCAACGCCCCGACCACTTTTTCCTCGTTATGCGCTGCGACCAGCACCGCAAAGGATTTGTTCGGTTCGTATTGCACTTTGTTCTTCTTTCTGTACATGCCAAATAAAGCCAAACCAAATTGATACACCCCAACCACTGCCAGGACGACCTGCAGTGAAATCAAGATGACATCCAACATGATTTCTTGCCCCCTTTTTACCCCGATGTCTTTTTTATCTTTCGGAGCTTTTGATTGTAATGACCCTTTCTTTCTTGTCTTGCTCTTTCTTTTCTAGATCTTTGTTGGACTTGTCGCCGGCTCTTTTTTTCAAACCAAATACGATTTTCCACAACTTGACGTCGTTTGTCAAAGTAACTGTAGCCCCTATGCTGCGCAAAAAACTGGAAGACTGGTGGATTTTGGCATACAGGGGCCCCCGCAACCTGCTTTCAGGTACGGTTACATCCTATTTTCATCACTTTTGGCAATTTTTATTTCCTTTTTTAATTTTTTTATTGCTCGGCTGGACAACTTGTTGGCGTTACATTTACATAAACGAACTTGCTTGGCAAAAAGTTAACAAATCTGCACCCTTTTTTTAAACAGATCTGTTATGATTTGAATCATTGTAAAGGTGCGAAGAACGAAATGTCAAAAAAGAGCACGGCTACAGCGCAAAAAAACGTCCTTGAAAAGGCCATGGATTAAAAATATGATAAGTCTAACTTCAAAATGCCATGCTATTTGAAAAGAGCAGCCACGGGACAGGCACTTTCCGGGGGCTAGAACGCGGCCAACCATCATGCGGAGGGATATTATGACTCGTTTATTCCATAAGCTTCAACAACTCGACCGACAGCTCTTTGTAGGAATCAACGGCCGCCTGCACCGCAGTTTTCTGAATTTCTGGCTGTATCATTTAACTCATTTGGGGGGAGCTTGGTTCACCATCCTTTCGTCCTTGTTCATCTGGCTTGCGGCTCCGCAGCCATGGAGCAAAATCGGCCTGCAATCCTGCGTCGCGCTCGCGATCAGTCATCTTCCAGTCGCACTCGTCAAAAAAACCTACCCGCGTCTTCGGCCCTACTTAACGCTGCCGGGAACCAATACGTTCCGGAATCCGCTGACGGACCACTCGTTTCCGTCCGGGCATACAACGGCCATTTTTTCCATTACGGTTCCGTTTATGGCCGCGGTTCCAAGCTTGATTCTGGTGCTGCTCCCCATCGCGTTAATCGTGGCAGTTTCGCGTATTTATTTAGGCCTGCATTACCCTTCAGATACTCTCGCAGGAGCGGTCATCGGCTCCTCTGTAGCGCTTGGAACGGTTGCATTATGGGCTTAAAGGGGATATTGTAGACAGTAGGAAAACCTTGCAGGAATAAGGTGAAACCAGTGCAAAAACAGAGAGTCTTACTTTTATCCGAGGGGTTTGGAGCCGGTCACACGCAAGCGGCCTACGCGCTCTCCAGCAGTTTACGAAAGATTGCGCCAAACATACAGACGAAAGTCCTAGAGCTGGGCAGTTTTTTGAACCCTAGGGTGGCGCCGATCATCATCACCGCTTACAAGAAAACGGTGTCCTCGCAGCCTCGGCTTGTCCGTATGATGTATCGCAGCAACTACAAGAAATCTTTAAACCGATTGACGACGATGGCTCTTCATCGGATTTTTTATACGCGTACAATTCAAATTATCCGTCAGCTTCATCCCGACGTGATCGTCTGCACCCATCCGATCCCCAGCGCGGTGATTTCCCGCCTGAAACGGCTGGGTATGTTGGACGTGCCGCTCTGTACCGTCATTACCGATTATGATGTGCACGGAGCTTGGGTGAGCCGGGAAGTGAATTGTTATCTCGTGTCCACCGACCAGGTGCAGAAGAAACTGATGGAACGGGGCGTAGACAAAAGCAAAATCCTGATTACCGGCATCCCGATCCATCCGAATTTCTGGGAGCGCCATCGGAAGGAAGATATCCGCCTGCAATTCCATCTGAAGGATATGCCTACCGTACTGGTCATGGGCGGAGGTTGGGGCTTCATGAAGGACGAGGCGGTCAATGCCCTGCTCGCCTCTTACCGGGAGCAAATTCAAGTCATTTTCTGTCTGGGCAGCAACGAGAAGTCGTTGGAGAAAATGCAAAAGGATCCCCGATTCATTCATCCCAACATTCATCTGCTCGGGTTCACGAAGGAAATTGACAAGCTGATGGAAGTGTCCGATTTACTGATCACCAAGCCGGGCGGCATGACCTGCTCGGAGGGGCTGGCCAAAGGCATCCCGATGCTGTTCCACCAGCCGCTTCCCGGCCAGGAAGAGGAAAATTCGCATTATTTTGCCCAGCAAGGTTGGGGAACCCCGATGAAATCGCTGGACGATATTACCGATTGGATCAAACGGTTGACCGAGCAATACGACGAAGTCGTGCGGAAACGGGAAGAGGTCTTGAACCATATCGCCAAATTCCGGCCGATGCAAAGTGCTCAAGCTATCATTGATTTACTTGGGAATACGAATTTCATCCGAAAATAAACAGAAACCTAGGTGGCTCGACAACAAGATCCCCCTAGGTTTCTTTTTAGCTTTTTGTTTTTACTTATTTTCCCTTATGCGTTAATATTAACTTGTCGTCTTAATAGGAGGCTAAAGGGGTGTCTGGCAGGATGTATGGCAAATTCATTTCTTTATGTATCGCACTATTGACATTGAGTATTGCATTTACGCCCGCTGTTATTGCAAGCTCAACCACTCCTGTACAATCCACGGAAGAAGCAAAAAGTGATGTTCTTTCCGAAGCACGAATCACTTTTCGTGATGGCCAAGGCACTCATAGTTTTGATTACGAGGAGAAGGATCACTCGAAAATCACCCATGTGTATGTCAAGAACACCGGCACTAAAAATGTATATTATCAACTCATTTCCCCCACCGGGTGGGTTTGGGTAAAGACTACTATCCTCCCTGGCAGTGCTTTTACTTCTGATCATGCCTTTGGTTCCCAGTTAGAAGGGAAATGGTCCCTTAAATTTGATACGGATGACGGGTCACCCGCTTCCTTGGAGATTAGCGTACTGGTCAAGCCGTAAAGAAAACGTCTATCCATCGAAAAAACAGCCAACTCTCGATTCGAGCTGGCTGTTTTTGAACTCCATAAGCAGCGGTTATTTAAACATATCCATCTTCCGCTCATGATAACGCTGCAAGGCCGCTTCGCCAACCATCACCTCGCAGCGGTAGATCGGCATGCCTTGTCCCACAAATTTGCTTTCGTATTCCGTCATGACATGAGCTTCATTAATCCCACCTTCATGCAGGCTCAGCGAAATATCGCTCATCTGCAGTCCAACCGCGGCAAAGGCATTCAGCGAAAATTCAAACAGTACGCGGGAGTCGGTCTTGAAGTGAATCTCGCCATTTTCGTTCAGGAGCTGACGATATTTCTCCAAAAACCGCGGGTGCGTCAAGCGCCGGCGCCAATGCTTCTTCTTCGGCCACGGATCGCTGAAATTCAAATAAATGCGCTCCACTTCCCCCGGTGCAAAAAAGTCCTCGATCATTTCAATGTTACCCAGCGCCAAACGAACGGTTTGCGGCTGCAGTCCACCCTGCTCGTCCCATTTCGCGCGAACCTTCTCGCTCGCCCGGCGAATCAACTCATCATACATGTCCATGCCGATGAAGTTTACGTCCGGATATTTAACACTCATGCCGCTAATAAACTGGCCCTTGCCCATGCCAAGCTCGATGTGGATCGGACGGTCGTTGCCGAACACCTCCGCCCAACGTCCTTTATATTCCCGGGGATTCAGCACAACCAGATCCTGCTGCTGTTCCAAATGCTCCCGTATTCCTTTTCTGCCGCGTAAACGCATGTTATTCCTCCGCTTTCTTGGTATCCATTCCTTGCAATATTGTGCCGAAGTTTGTTGCAAATGTAAAGCACGCAATGAAAAAGGAACCAACCGTTCGCCGGGGAGACGAGACGAGTGATTCCCTTTTCGATATATTTTGGAATTGGGGTCCAACGAAATTGATAATCTCAAAATAACATATTTCACTACACTGCCGCAAGGAAACAGGCAAGCAGCATTCCCCTTTTCGCGTGAAATTTGATACAATAAATCCAGTGGAACCGGCGTACGGACGGGGCTTTCGCCGTTGTATAATTATGCAGAAAAATTTTTTGTGACAAAATGAAGGAGCCGCAATGAGTACACTGATGACGGACACCCCTGCTGTGTGGGGAGACAAAAGATTTCATACCTGGAATTTCGAGATGCGCCAAGAGTTTGGGGACAAGGTTTTTAAAGTGATGCTGGATGCCGGATTCACTTGCCCCAACCGCGATGGCACGATTGCCAAGGGCGGTTGCACGTTCTGCAGCGCCCGGGGATCGGGCGATTTTGCCGGAAGCCGCCGGGACGATCTGGTAACGCAATTTGCCACGATCCGCGACCGGCAGCATCTGAAGTGGCCGCATGCGAAATATATTGGATATTTTCAGGCTTATACGAATACTTATGCGCCGGTGGAGGTGCTTCGTGAATATTACGAGGCGATCCTGGAGCAGCCGGGCGTCGTCGGGTTATCTATCGCCACGAGACCGGATTGCCTGCCAGACGATGTCGTGGATTATTTAGCCGAGCTCAATGAGCGTACCTACCTCTGGGTTGAAATGGGCTTGCAGACGATCCATGAGTCGACGTCCACGCTGATCAACCGGGCGCACGATACGCAATGCTACCTCGATGCGGTAGAGAAGCTGCGCGCACGCGGCATCCGGGTGTGCACGCATATTATTTACGGCCTGCCGCAGGAAACGCATGAAATGATGCTGGAGACCGGCCGAGCTGTAGCCAACATGGATGTGCAAGGCATTAAGATCCACCTGCTCCATCTGATGCGCAAGACGCCGATGGTGAAGCAGTACGAGGCAGGGTTGCTGCGTTTCCTGGAACAGGACGAATACGTCAAACTGATCGTGGACACGCTGGAATTTCTGCCGCCGGAAATGATCGTACATCGTCTGACCGGCGACGCGCCGCGCGACCTGCTGATCGGACCGATGTGGAGCCTTAAGAAATGGGAAGTGCTTAATGCCATCGACGCGGAGCTGAAGCGCCGCGATTCCTGGCAGGGCAAATACTGGAGAGGACGTTGAGAGCGTATGGGCTTCCTCTCCGTATTAAGCTTCGCGCATAAACTGGCCGGCGAACGGCTGAGGCTCGGCGACGCGGCCGTCGATGCCACAGCGGGGACCGGTGCGGATACGCTGTTCCTGGCCAAAGCCTGCGGTCCGAAGGGGCGAGTGTTCGCCTTCGATATCCAGCCGCAGGCGCTGGCGCTCACGCAGGCTCGGCTGGACAAGGAGTCGGCGGATACCCTCGCCGACGTTACCCTGCTCCAGGCGAGCCACGCGGACATGGCGGCCGTGCTTCCAACGGACGTGCACGGGCGGCTCGGCGCCGTGATGTTCAACCTCGGCTATTTGCCGGCCGAGGGCGCCGACCCGGCGCTGATCACGCAGCCGGACAGCACGCTGGCCGCCTTGGAGGCTGCGCTGGCCTTGCTGCGGCCGCGCGGGATTTTGACGGCCGTCCTCTACCCCGGCCATCCCGGCGGCGACGCCGAAGCGGCGGCGGTGGAAGCCTGGGCGGCCGCACTGCCCGCCTCTGCCGGGCAAGCGATCCTGTACCGGCAGCCACAAAGGCCGGCTGCTCCGTATTTGATTGCAATTGAGAAGAAATCAACCAATTCCATTTAAACTGGAGGTCATCGGTATGGGCATTCGCAAAATCGAGCATGTCGGAATTCGCGTCTCGGCGCTGGAGGATTCCATCGAATTTTATGAACGGGTGATCGGCATGAAGCTGTTATCCACGATCGGTGAAGTGGGGGATCCGCTGCGCCTGGCCTTCCTCACCTTTCCGGGTCAGGAATCCGTTGAGGTCGAGTTAATTAATCTTCCTAAAGGAGAAGAGTTGCCAAATGAGGGCAAAGTGCATCATATCGCCTTTACCGCCAGTGACATTGAGGAGGAATACGCCCGGATCTCCGAATTAGGCTTATCCGGCCTCGACCCGGAAATCCGAAGTCTGCCCAACGGCAGCCGATTCTTCTTCTTTAACGGGCCTGATGGCGAACGGATTGAATTTTTCCAGCCTGCGTTTCTCGCTTAAGGTCTTCTCATATTTCCGTGGAAAGAGGGGCTGCGCTTGAAAGAGCATACGTTTACGTTCGACAATGACACCAGTCACGGCGTCTTCGTGTATCGTTGGATCGCCAAGGACACCGCTGCCCCGCCGCGCGGGGTGCTGCAAATCGCGCACGGCATGGCGGAAACGGCCAAGCGCTATGAGCGCCTGGCTCGGCTGCTGACCGCCCACGGCTTTATCGTCTACGCGAACGATCATCGCGGACACGGGCGGACGGCTGGCAGTCCGGAGGAATTAGGCTGGCCTGGCAAACAAGGCTTTACCGGCATGGCCGAGGATATGATTCAGCTCACGAAGATCATCCGTCAGGAGCATCCCGATCTTCCCTTGTTTCTGCTCGGCCACAGCATGGGCTCCTTTCTGACGCAGAAGGTCATGTACCTGGCCCCGGAGCCGTACGCCGGATTTATTCTCTCAGGAACAAATGGCCCCCGGGGACTGCTGGGCTTGGGACGAAGCCTCGCACGCCTGCAAAGCCTGCTGCAAGGCGAGAGCCATCCCAGCCTGCTGATGAACGCGGTGACCTTCGGGAGCTTTAACCGTAACTTTCTTCCGTCTCGGACGCCCTTTGACTGGCTCTCTCGGGACGAGGCCGAGGTGGATAATTACATCGCCGACCCGCACTGCGGTTTCTTGTGCAGCGCCGGCTTCTTTTACGGCTTCTTTGGTCTGCTGCAGGAGATTCACCGCCCGGAGAAAATGCGCTTGATCCCGAAGGATAAGCCGGTTTATATCTTTGGCGGCGATCTCGACCCCGTTGGCCTCAACGGCGCCGGCGTCCGGCGCCTCGTTGGACTGTACCATCAGCTCGGCCTCGAGGATGTTGAGGTGCGGCTGTATCCCGGAGGCCGCCACGAGATGCTTAACGAAATCAACCGCGACGAAGTGATGTCGGAACTGTTGAACTGGATCGAAAGGCATATGCCGCCCGTATCAGCGGATGCCTAGTAATAAATGAAGCGAGCCTGCGGAATCGGCACTTCGAGAAGAAGAGGCCGGTTGGCAGGCTCGCCTTTTTCGTAATGGACTTAGACCATCACACGCTTTAACTGCACGACATAACGTGAACGCACCACGGCGAAATAGAGCAGCTGCGCCGCCCAGAAAGCACCAGAGGCGGTCAGCACCGGGACGGTGACATTCCCCAGCAGGAACCGGGTTCCGAGCAGGGACAGAACCACCATCGTTTGAATTCCGGAGATCGCCACCGGAATGAAGAAGAGCAGCGCGATCTGCAAGCTGGAAGAGTAGCGCATTTCGCGGTCGCTCAGCCCGATTTTCGATAAGGAATGGTACATGCGCCGATCTTGATTGAGCTCACTGTAGAGCTTGAAATACAGGAAGCTGGCGGAGGAGATCGAGAAAATTGCGGCGATAAAGATGCCCACAAAGCTCAGCATCGAGAGCTGCTCCCGAGCTTCCGCAAACGTCCTGCCCCGCGAGCTCATATAATTGCCCGTCTCATCCTGATCCAGGCGCTCCATCATTCCTTGAAACAGCTGCTTTCCGATGACGACTTCGGGATCTTGGAGACGCGGAACTCCTTTGCGCTGCCAATCCGGAATATAGATCTTCATGTTTCGGTACAGCCGATTCTGTTTCTTTTCCGTCATACCGTTCTTCAGCTTCGTAAAATCTGCATCGGATAACACGACCACGGAAATATTGCTGCTGATTCCCGTCAACGGAACTTCGTTAGGCAGCAACTCCAGCTCCAGAGGCTGCTCCAGAAATGAGAGGGATAACGGAAGGGTCGCCCCCTTCAATGCGTTCGCTGTCGCCGATCCTTCCATCGCATAAGCGATCGCTTGTCCCGGACCAATCTTCGGCAACCCTTGAGTACCAAGCAACTCTGCAGCCTTGTTATAATCCGAGCGCGGCAGGACATTGACATACATTTCGGATGATCCGATGTATCCAAAAAAAGACTCTTGTTCCACCGTCTCATAACGGATCCCCCGTTCGGACAACTGCTGATCGATCCAAGCCAAATCCTTCTTGACGAAATCCTCATTATAGATGCCATACGTAAAGGCAAATGGATTTGCTTTATAAACCCGCTCATTCTGGGCATTAGCCGCCAAAATGACGCCTACGCTCATACAAGCCAGCGAGATCGCGACGGTGACCATAAACAGCATCCGCGCGTTATCCTTGATTTTATAGGCCATTTCCGATATCCAGAGCAACCGGGTTCCGCGCCATAACAAGCGACGGCTTCGTTTCAGCAATCGAATCAATGCTACCGTCACCTGGGTATAGAAAAAGTAAGTCCCCCAGATCCCGGTTGCGGCCGCAAGCATCATTTTCATAAAGTCGAGGCTGTTGCCGCCTTTCAGGAGGATAACGGCGCTAGCCAGCAACGCCACGCCAAGAAGTGCCAGCACCCAAGACACCCTCGGTTCTGTTTTCGGTTTACTGCTTCCGCCAAGCAGCTCGACCACCCGATTTTTCCGGACAAAGACCAGCGTAAATATGGACAATACCACAAACAGCAGAAGGAAAGCGACCGTCGTGAACCCCATCGCCTTCCAGGGCCAGTAGAAAGGAAGCCGCTCGATTCCAGTCACCTTCGTGCTCAGCAGCAGGAACAGCTTGGACAGCAGCAATCCACCCGCCAGCCCCGCCGCGATGGCTCCTGCACCGATGATCAAATTTTCGAGAAAGATCAGCCGGTTAATCGAACCAGAGGTCGCCCCAAGCAGCGAGAGTACACCAAACTCCTTACTGCGCGCCTTCAAGAAGCTGCCGATGGAGAACAGCACAAACAGGATCGAAAACACGAAAATGATATACTCCGCCACTTCCATTCCAATGCGGGTCATCCGTCCGATCTCGCTTTGCGTAATCCCCGGATGGAAGATGAATATCGCGTAGGTAAAAAAGATCATCACCATAAAGGCGCTGCTTAAAAAGTAAGCGAAATAGGCCCGGGCGTTCCGTCGGACGTTGTTAAACGCGAATTGAAGAAAGTTCATGCGCATTCCCTCCCAGATACGACAGCATGTCGATGATCTTCTGAAAAAAGGCTTGTCTGCTGTCCCCCCGGTGAATCTCGTTTGTCAGCCGGCCGTCCTTGATAAATACGACCCGGTCACAATAGCTGGCGGCCAACGGATCATGACTGACCAGCATCATGGTCATCCCTTCGGTGCGGTTTAACGTCTCCAACAGCTCCATGACATTCCGGGATGCGTTTGAATCCAGCGAACCCGTCGGTTCATCGGCTAACAGCAAGGACGGTGAAGCGATCATAGCGCGAGCGATCGCCGCTCGCTGCCGTTGCCCGCCGGAGATTTCATACGTCCGTTTACCGAGAATTTCCGTAATGCCGAGCCGCTCCGCGATGGCCTGCAGCTTCTGATCCATTTCCCGAAACGGACGATGGTCCAGTGTTAAAGGAAGTACAATATTTTCCGCAACGGTGAGCGTGTCCAGCAGGTTGAAATCCTGGAACACGAACCCTAGCTCCCGGCGGCGGAAGGCGGCGAGCTCCTTACGTTTCAGCGTGTGTGGATTTTTGCCGTTAATCCATACTTCCCCCGAACTAGGTGTATCTATGGTAGAAACTAGATTAAGCAACGTGGTTTTCCCGCTGCCGGAGGGTCCCATAATGCCAACGAATTCGCCCTTTTCGATCGTAAGCTCGATGTCCTGCAGCGCGCGCGTTGCGACTTTTCCCGGGTAGACCTTGCTCAGCCCTTGGACCTTAAGCATTTCCATCGTTTGAATTTCTCCTTTCCTTGAGCCAGCGGTGAGCGTCTGCGTTATCCCTCACGCCCTTGCCGCAGCTCGGTTGTTGCTTTATGGTTATACTCTATCCCAACGCCGGAAAGTCAGCCATCGATCGAACTTAAACGAATCTTAAAAGTTTGTAAGGTTATGTTCGGTCAGCAAAAAAAGCAGCAACCTCGCCGATCGAACTGGTCCGATCTCTGCAAAGTCCCTGCTTATTCAAATGGCCGTTGCTGTTCAAACAGCAACCTTACCGTTGTCCCTTGTCCCGGCGTGGACTCCAACTCCACTTGATGCCCTAAGCGGTTGCAGACCTCACGGACCAGATACAGGCCCATACCGGTTGATTCGCTGTACTGGCGTCCGCGCTGCCCCGTATAATAAGGCTCGAAGATGCGGCGAATATCCTCCTTAAGAATGCCGATGCCGTAATCACGGACCTCCAGCACCGTTTTTTTGCCGCGAAGATAAGCAGTTAGCTCCACCTTGTCCCCGACCCCGGCGGAATAATTTACAGCGTTGGTGATCAGTTGGCCAAGCACAAACGTCAGCCACTTCTTATCGGAGTACACTTCCACCTCCTCATCGATCCGAATATCCGGATGAACTGCCTTGCGAATGAACAACTTGCGGTGATCCGCAACTGCCTCGTTCACGACGGTGAGCAGCGAGACCGGAACGACATGAAAATCATGTTCGAACTGTTCCAGCCGGGAGGTGTACAATGCCATCTCCAACCCTTTGCGCAGCCGGTCCAGCTCCTCCTGGATGCTGTCGAGCACCGCTTCCGGGATCGTCTCTTTCTCGCGTTCATTTTCCAAGGTAAGCTGGATAACTGAAATCGGGGTCTTCATCTGATGCACCCAGCGCCCCGTAAACGCAGCGTGATGCTCACGTTGCTTGCCATAACGATAAAGCTCCGCTTCGTACAGCCGGTACCCGGATTTGAGAAGCTCATCCAAAGCCTCGGCAAGCGGCGTATCCCCCGTCGGCTGCAGCAGCTCCTCCAGCGTCCGGGGCGGCTCCGTCACTCGCCGATAGAGCTCGCGGTTGCTGATATACCGGTAGAACAAGTAGGAGATCAGCAGCGTAAAGCTCAGCACACAAGCGTACGCCGCAATCTCAGCCTGACTGTTGCCAGCCAGCCAATACAACAAAGGCACCAACAAGATTTGCGGTACGAGAAACAGGAGCAGCGGCACATGCTCTTTCCAGAACAGCCTCATTTCGGGGCCTCCTCGAAGCCGAAGGCAGGAGGACTGTTCGTTCGCAGCAGGTACCCTGCTCCGCGAACGGTCTCCACCGCATCTTCCAGGTCTAGCTCCTTCAGCTTCTTCCGGATGCGGGTCACATACACATTCAGCGTATTATCGTCGATGAAATGATGTCCCTGCCACATCAAATCTAGCAGCTTCTCCCGGCTGACGACCCGCCCGGCTTTTTGCAGGAGCGCTTCCAGCAGCACCGCTTCCTTCTGTGTCAACAAGACGGACTTCTCCCCGTTCGTCACCGTAAACCGCTCTGGATACAACACCAGCCCCGCCGCACTTACGGTTCGCTCCTCCTGCTTGCCTGAATAATCGCCGTAGGCCCGCCGCAGTTGGCTGCGGATCTTCGCCATGACCACATCATAGGAAAAAGGCTTCGTCATGTAGTCATCGGCGCCGTTATCGAGCGCCATCACCTGGTCCATGCCGCTGTCGCGCGCTGAGAGGAAGATGATCGGACAGGTGGACATCCCGCGGATTTGCCGGCACCAATAGAAGCCGTCGAACTTCGGCAAATTCACGTCCAGCAGCACCAGATCGGGGGCGTATTCCCGGAACGTCTCCAGCACCCGGTTGAAGTCGTCCACCACGACCGCGCGGTATCCATACTTCTCGATATGCTCTGACAGCATTCCAGCCATTTTGGCGTCATCCTCGACGATCAGGATCGTAAACATCCTTAAAGTCAGCTCCTCACTTGATCAAGGTGCGATGCTCCGGGGACCAAGCGCTTAAATTAGAGTAAAAAAACACCGGACGCTCGTCCGCTTCCTGCTGGTACAGGACAACGAGCAGCGTGCCTTGCGGCGCATCGCCTGCGTCCGCCGGGCTTGCCGTCGCTTCTACGCCTTCGGCTTGCAGTACATCGCCGAGTGCAAACGGCAACTCTTCGATGCAAGCATACTTCTGCAGCTCGCGTTCGTCCAGGCCGTATGCGGCAAATTGCTCCGACAAGGCCGCCGGCTGCTCAGCGAGCATCCGGAAATACGCGCTGCGCCGATCTTTGTCTACCCGGTCTTCCCACCAGATTTTCCGCGGCTTATATTTGTGTCCAAGCAGATAGTCGAGCTTCATCAACCCCAGCACAACCTCCGGCTCTTTCAACGTACGGCCGCTAAGGAACGCATGAAGCCGAGTGAACAGGTCCTCCAGCTGATGGCCGATCCGCTGCCACCCTTGCTCTTCCCAGTAGTCGCCAAACTCCTGGAAGAAGTCAAACGGCGAATCGAACTCGTGAGTCACCAGATACTCCACGGTGTGATCCATGCGATGCGCATTCCAATACTTCTCCAGCACGTCCTCCAGCCGCTTCAACCGAATGACATCCTCAAACGGCAGCACGTTATTGCTCAGGATTTCATAAGGCGCATGATCCATGAACACGTAGTTGTATTTCTCCGCGTCGTTCCGCAGCCCGGTTCCGCGCAGCATCTTCAGGAAGCCAAGCTGCAGCTCCTCGGGGCGCAACGCGAACACGTCATTAAACGTTTTGCGGAACGTGGCATAATCCTCTTCCGGCAGTCCGGCGATCAAATCCAGATGCTGGGCGATTTTGCCGCTTTCCTTGATTTTGGTGACGGTCCGGGTCAGCTTCGTAAAGTTCTGGCGGCGTTTCACCAGTTCGTTAGTTGGATCGTTTGTGGACTGCACGCCAATCTCGAAGCGGAAGATTCCTGGCGGCGCGTTCTCCGCCAAATAGTCCAGGACCTCCGGCCGCATGATGTCCGCCGTAATTTCGAACTGGAAGACACAACCTTGATGGTTGTTGATCAGAAACTCGAACATTTCCATCGCGTAATTGCGGTTAATGTTAAACGTACGGTCCAGAAATTTAATGATCTTCGCGCCGTTCTCGATCAGGTACAGAATGTCAGACTTCACCCGTTCGATATCGTAATACCGCACGCCCACCTCAATACTTGAGAGGCAAAACTGGCAGCTGAACGGACAACCGCGGCTGGTCTCGAAATAGACGATCCGTTTGCCGAGATTCGGAATATCCTCGGGAAAACGATGCGGCGACGGCAGCGTGTTCAGATCGGATTTTGGCCGAGGCGGATTTAGCACAACCTCTTCCCCTTTGCGGTAAGCTGCGCCAAACACGAAGTGGAACTTCTGCTCCCCGGACAGCTCCTGCAGCAAATGGTGGAACGTTTCCTCTCCGTCCCCCATGACGATAAAATCCACCTCCGGGACCCGCTCCATCCAGTATTTCGTATCGTAGCTGACCTCGGGGCCGCCCAGTACAATCTTCACTTCCGGCAGCACTTTCTTCAGCAAGGCCACCACTCGAATCGTCTCTTCGATATTCCAGATATAACAAGAGAATCCGATGACATCCGGCTTACGCTTAAACAGATCCGATACGATGTTCATCACCGGGTCCTTGATCGTATATTCGGCCAGATCAATGTCAAACTTGTTGCCGCTGTAAGCTTTGAGCAGCCGGATCGCCAGCGAGGTATGAATAAATTTTGCGTTCAGCGTTGCCAATATGACTTTCACATGCTCACAACCCTACTCCATATTTTGAAAAAACTCCAGAAACGGCTTTCCGTATTTACGGTACTTCACTTCGCCGACGCCCTTGATTCTCAGCATATCCGCTTCGCTGGTCGGACAGACCACACTCATCTCGCGCAGCGTCGCATCGTTGAAAATAATATAGGAAGGAACCCGCTCCTTCTCGGCCAAATCGCGGCGGATCAAGCGCAGTTGCTCAAACACCGTCTCATTGACAGCAGACGGCCCCTCATCATACTTCCGGCGTCGCGAGCTGGACGATGATGAGGCCGCACTCGCAGGCTCCGGCGCACGCAGCATCACCTGATGGCGGCTCTTCAGCACCTCAACCGCCAGCGGTTGCAGCCTTACGACCGGATATTGCCCTTCAGACAAGGCTAAATACCCTTCCGCTATAAACACATTGATCAGTTCAGAAATTTCCTTCTCAGTACGAGTCCGCAGCATACCGTAAGTAGGCAACTGGTCAAAGCCGTATTGCAGCACCTTTTTGTTCTGCGAGCCCTTAAGCACCGAAGCGACCAGCGAGACGCCAAACCGCTCCCGCATCCGATGGATGCAGGAGAAGACGATTTGCGCATCCCGCGTCATGTCGAGGAGCTCCCGTTCGTCTCGGCAGGAGCTGCAAATGCCGCAAGGCGTGCGGTCATGAGCTTCGCCGAAATAATCCAGCATCGCCCAGCGCAAGCAGCTGGTCTGGTAGCAATATTCAACCATCTGCTGCAGCTTGCGGTATTCGTTACGTTTGCGCTCCCCATCCTGCGGGTTTTGCTCGATCAGGAATTTCTGCGTCATAATGTCCTGCGGGCTAAACAGCAGAATGCATTCGCTGGGCTCGCCGTCCCGTCCAGCCCGGCCTGCTTCCTGAACATAAGCCTCCATGTTCTTCGGCATATTGTAGTGGATGACATAACGGACATTCGATTTGTCGATCCCCATCCCAAAGGCATTGGTCGCGACCATCACGCGAATGTCGTCATAGAGAAAAGCCTCCTGGCTCTCCTCCCGCTCCTTGTCGGACAAGCCGGCATGGTAGCGGCCGGCAGGGATGCCGGCACGGCACAGGCGCTCGTACAGGTCGTCGACCTCCTTGCGAGTGGCGGCGTAGACGATGCCGGGCTGATGCGCATGGGTCGTCGCGTAATTCAGGACGAATTCGCGCTTGTTCTCCCCACGCAGCACCGACATCGCCAGGTTGTCCCGGCCCAGGCCGGTGACGAACACCGCCGGATTCGCTAGACGCAGCAAGCGGACCATGTCGTCCATGACCTCCGGCGTTGCTGTGGCGGTAAAGGCTGCCAGGATCGGCCGTTGCGGCAGCGACTCCACAAACGGGGAGACCGCCAGATAGCTCGTCCGGAAGTCGTGTCCCCACTGTGACACGCAGTGTGCTTCATCGACGGCGACGCAGGAGATGGCGAGCTCACTCATTTCCTCACGGAACCAGTCCAGCTCCAACCGCTCCGGCGCCACGTAGAGCAATTTCAGTTCGCCGCGGCGTGCTGCCCGAATGCGGTCGTTGACTTCCTTGCCCGACAGCGTGCTGTTGATGTAGGCAGCAGAGATGCCCATCGCGGTGAGCGCATCCACCTGGTCCTTCATCAACGAGATCAACGGGGACACCACCAGCGTCAGACCTGGCAGCATTAGAGCCGGGATCTGGTAACAGATCGATTTCCCACCGCCTGTCGGCATAATGCCCAGCGTATCTGCGCCGGATAATACACTCTCGACGATCCGCCGCTGGCCTTCGCGGAAATCGGGGTATCCGTAATATTTCTGCAGCAGTTGCTGCGCATGTTCCATCGTAAGTGCTTCCGTGCTCATTTCGCTTGTTTTCACCTAACTTCCCATCAGGCCGTTGCCTTCCCGAACTCCGGGACAGACCGGCTTTATGCACTTTTTTAGTTTACCGGGGTTTGAACAATTGGGCAACCGCCGCTAATGCTACATAAACTTTACCAAAAAGACCAACACTCTCTAATAATCCTAAAATCGTCCGGAGGCGGCAGTTATGATGGAGTGGAAATCCAAATACGAAGCGTATATGAAAAAGATTCATTCATCATCTTCGTCATCTTCCTCGAACAGTTCCTCCCTCGAAGGAAACCAGCCAAGGCAACTTGAGGCGAGTCTGGAAAATAACTTGAACATGATTCATCAACATATGAATCATTACGCAGATCTGGTTGTTCGCCAGGTGACATTGGACAAGCGAGACGCGGCACTGCTCTTCCTCTCCTCCATCACGGATCAAAAGTTGATTCAAGAGGGGATTGTCGCCCCAATGCAGTCTCCTTTCCTTTCCCATGAGTTAAAGCCGGGGAACGGAGAGTATTCGCCAGAGCCTTTGGATCCGTTTGAACAGGTGTACCGGGAGCGAGTGCATGCGAACTTCGGTCAGCGAAGCTCCGATTGGAGCGTCCTGCTGGACCTGATGATGAAGGGACATACTGTGCTGCTCATCGACGGTTACGCCGAAGGGGTGACCTTCAATACACGGAGTATTGAGAAGCGATCCATCGAACAACCTCAGACCGAGCAGGTCATCCGCGGCTCGCGGGACGGGTTTATTGAGCAGTTGGAGACGAACCTGTCGCTGATCCGTTACCGGCTGCAAACGGCCGATTTGGTTGTAGAAACCGCCGATCTAGGTACCCGCTCCAAATCGAAAACCGCGGTCTGCTACATCAGCGGAATCGCCAATCCCGACTTGGTTAGCGAGGTGATGCGGCGGTTGTCCAAAATTGACATCGGCGGCATCATCGACGCCGGGTACATCGAACAGTTCATTGAAGACCAGCCGATCTCACCGTTTCCACAGATTCAGAACACGGAACGGGCAGATAAAACCGCTGCCGCTTTGCTGGAAGGGCGAATAGCGATTCTGGTGGAAGGCTCCTCCTTTGCTTTGATCGTCCCGGCACTGTTTGACCAGTTTTTTCAAACCATTGACGACTATTCCGAACGCTTCCTGATCGCCAGCATGTTGCGATTTGTCCGGCTAATGGCCTTGATATTCTCCGTATTCTTTCCATCGCTATATGTATCTGTCATCTCCTATAACCCGGAGCTGATGCCTACCGATTTTGCGGTGGCGATCGCCGGGGGGCGCGCCGGAGTCCCCTTCCCCGCCATGCTGGAGGTGCTGATTATGGAGTCTTCGATGGAGGTGCTGAGGGAAGCCACGATCCGGTTGCCGCAAATGATTGGCGGGGCGCTGTCGATTGTTGGCGTACTGGTCATCGGACAAGCCGCTGTATCCGCTGGCCTGTCGAGCCCGATTACGGTGGTTATCGTCGCCCTGACAACGATTGGCTCCTTTGCCACTCCGGCTTATAATGCAGCCATTGCGATGCGGATGCTCCGCTTTCCGCTGATCGTGTTAGCCGGCTTATTCGGATTGTACGGGGTGATGATCGGGAGCATTTTTATCGTAAATCACTTATTGTATCTGGAGTCGTTTGGCATTCCGTACCTGCAGTCCATCCTGACCAAGAAACGCGCAGGGATTGTGGACACGATCATTCGGGCTCCCTTGTGGTGGATGGGTAAGCGCCCAAGTTATCTGTACACCATCGATGACACACGGCGCGGTGCCAACACGTTCCAAGCCAATTTCAATAAGATTTTTCGACCGGAGGAGACAGCCGATGCAGAAAATAGAGAAACTCAGCACGATTCAGCTGGCCATTGTGATCAGTAGTACCATTTTTGGGCCTTACGTTTTAAGCTTTCCGCAATTGATCGCTCAGACGGCCGATAATGCCGCGCCGCTGATGACGGTAGTTGGCTCTTGCTGCGCCGCCTTCAGCCTTTTTGTGTTCACCCGCCTTAGCCAGCGATTTAGTGATCAGACATTACTGGTTACAGCCAGACCGTAATTGGAAAACTTCCTGCCCTCTTTGCCAATTGTATGGTGTTCGCCTGCTTCTTCATCACAACAGCGCTATTGTTCCGTCAGTTTGGGGAAGTGTTGTCCACCGTCGTCTTCCGGAAAACTCCGATCGAAATGAGTATCCTGATGATGCTCATCCTTGTCGCCTTATCCTGCCGGAGGAATTCCATTCAATTTGCCTATGTTCATTTGTTTTATTGGCCGTTTGTCATTTTCCCTTTCCTGTTTCTCATCTTCATGTCGATGAAATCGGTCCATTTCTTAAATTGGTTGCCCGTGCTCGGGAATGAAGCTCCCAATTGGCCGCTCGCCATTCTATCTACGGCTTCGCTGTACCTGGGCTCCTTCATCATCACGATGCTGCTTCCAATTACAGAGAAGCCGGCTCGTGCCATGAAGTCGGTTATGCTTGGCATCGCGGTCAGCGCCAGTTTGTACCTGTTGCTCGTGCTTTCCACGATTGGGATATACGGAGTTCGGGAAACCCTTCTTCTGATATATCCTACGCTGGAAATGGCGCGCTCGATCGCTGTTGGCGACGATGTCATCGAGCGGATGGATGCGCTTTTCATTATCATGTGGGTGATTAACGTGTACACGACCATGTTTTCCACCTACTACATCACTTCAATCACCTTCAGCAAACTGCTTAAGTTCCAGGACCACCGTCTCGTGACGACGTTACTGATCCCATTCCTGTTTGGGGTCTCTTTGCTTCCTCAAGATCAATTTCAATTGTATCGATTTTCTCGGATTGCCGATGAGTCCAGTTATTTGTTCCTGACAGGCTACGCCTTGCTGCTATGGATCGTTTCGGTGATCCGACGCAAGGGAGGGCACTCTCATGGGTAACGCCCTAGGGAAGCGATGGATACAGATTTTGTTTTGCTTCGTACTAACGCTTAATTTGACAGGCTGCTGGGATCAGGTGGAAGTCGAAGAACGCGCCCTCGTGCTCGGCTTGGCTATCGATGAGGCACCTCCAGATGCCTTGGAGAAGGAACCGCAAGTCACCCATATGAAAAACATACCGTTACCTAAAAAGATGATTCGAGTGACGGCCCAAATTGCCGTTCCCGGTCGGGTTCCCCTTGGCCCCGGCACCGGCGGTATGGGAGGTGGCGGCGATGGAGAAAGCCCGGTATGGATCGTTCAAGTGTACGGGCATAGTCTGGACGAAGCTTTAAACAATATGCAGCAGGAAATTGCCGATCCTCGTTATCTCATTCATTTACGGGTGATCGTCATCAGTAAGGAAATTGCCCGAGGAGGTCTGGACGAACTAAACGATTATCTCCGCCGAAATCCAGAGGTTCGCCGGCGAACTTGGCTGCTCGTCTCCGAGACAGAAGCCGCCGAGTTGATGAAGGTGGCCCCTCCGCTCGAACGCGTGCCTACCTTGTATCTTCAGGCCATGGTTGAAAAAGCCATCGGCATGGGGAAATTTCCAGCCAATTACTTAGGCACCTTTTGGATCGAGGAATCGAACTGGGGACAGAACGGGTTTCTCCCTTACATCGCCGTTCAAGGTAAGGAACATATTTTGTTGAAAGGCATGGCTTACTTCAGCGACGGTCGCCTGGCCGGAGTCACCTCTGCGGTGGATATCGGAGTCTATATGGGGATTAAGGGTACGGATCCCGGGGGGTATTCCGCCTTATTAGAAGTTCCCGATCTTGGCTATACCATGATTAAAATAACGGAGCGTCGTGCCAAAACGAATGTCCGCATCGAAGAAGGAAAGCCCCATGTATATCTGAATCTCCACCTCGAAGGAGTTCTTGATGAGCATTTCGATGCTGGCCAGGGTGCTGACTCGGAAGCTGCTCTCGAAAAAATTGAAGACGCTTTAGAGCGGAGTGCAACGAAGCTGATGCATAACTTCTGCCGTCGGACACAACAAGATCACTCAGACATTTTTGGATTTGGCGAATATGTGAGGGCGCATCATCCCGGCTTCTGGAAACAGCACATTCACCAAAAAAGCGATTGGGAACAGATGTATGCGAACATCCCAATCTCCATAAAACTCAGCGTGTCGATCCGTCGAACCGGCTTAAAGTCGAAATAGGAGATGTTTGTGATGAATCAGTTACATGTGATGACTAGCGTATTTTCTTATACGGCTTCCCTCTCCCTCTTCTCCGGACTCGTCTTGCTGCTCGTGGATCAGACGGTTTATAAAGTTCAGCAAAAGCAAAAGGAACAGAAATACGCCAAAATCTTTGGATGGGTCAACCTTTCACTGGCAGCTACCGGTTATTTGGTGTTTCTGCTATTGCAGTTGCTGTAGCCCTCGTTATATCGGGTCATGGTATCCCTTGGATTCCCATGGTATATTGAGTCTAGTACAAACCTAATAGGATGGAGAATCAGGATTCATGAAAGATCGCAACTATGCGGGCAACCGCCCAGGGAACAAAACGCAATCGCGGCCCAAGCCGCCCATCACCAAGCGGGAACAGGCCGATGAGGTACGGACGGGCGACCGGATCGTCGTGACGATCAAGCGGCTGGGGATTAACGGTGAAGGCGTCGGCTATTACCGGCGGAAAGCCGTGTTCGTCGAAGGCGGTATTCCCGGTGAGGTCATTCACGCAGAGGTGACCCGCGTTGAACCTAAATATATCACTGCTTCGATACGAAAGATCGAGAAGCGTTCCCCGCATCGGGTGGATGCGCCGTGCCCGGTGTTTGGCATCTGCGGCGGCTGCCAAATCCAGCATCTGTCCTACGAGGGGCAGTTAGCCGGTAAAGAAGAGATCATTCGCGAAGCGTTTGCGCGTTACACCGGTCTTGAGGATGTACGGGTGAAGCCGATGCTGGGCATGGACCACCCTTGGGGCTACCGCAACAAGGCGCAGCTGCAATTAGGCATGTCTCAAGAAGGAATGATCGCCGGCTTATATGCAGCCGACTCCCATAAGCTGATTGATATTACCGGTTGCCCGATCCAACACCCGAAGGTGAACGAGGTGGTGGACAAGACCCGAAACGTGCTGCAGCGTCTAGGCATTCCGGTATATAAGGAAAAAAGCAATCAAGGGCTGGTTCGTACCATTGTCGTCCGCGTTGGGTTTCAATCCGGTCAAATTCAAGTGACTCTAGTGACGGCTAACGACAAACTGCCAAATCGCCGTGAGCTGATCAAAGAACTGCGGCTGGAAATTCCCGAGTTAACCAGCATTGCGATGAACGTAAACCCCAAGAACACCTCGCTGGTGTTTGGGAACCGCACGGAAATCTTGTGGGGAGCGGACGGGATCGAAGAATCCCTCGGTGATCTGGAATTCACCTTGTCCCCCCGCGCCTTCTTCCAGCTGAACCCGCTGCAAACCGTCAAGCTGTATGAATCAGTACGGGCGGCTGCAGGCCTGACGGGCAAAGAAACTGTCGTTGACGCCTACTGCGGCACCGGCACGATTGGCTTGTGGCTAGCGCCTTACGCGAAGGAAGTCCGCGGCATCGAATCGATCCCTGAAGCTGTCGAGGACGCCAAGGCCAATGCGGCCCGCAACGGGCGGGATAACGCTCAGTTTTACGCCGGATACGCCGAGGAGCTGCTCCCTCGCTGGGTCAAGTCCGGGTTCGCCCCGGACGTCATTGTGGCGGACCCGCCGCGCACCGGGCTGGATCCCCGCTTCCTTGAAGCAGTGCTGAAGACGAAACCGAAGCGCTTCGTCTACGTCTCCTGCAATCCGTCCACCCTGGCGAAGGATTGCAAAGCGCTGCTGGACGGCGGTTACAAGCTGGAATGGGTGCAGCCGGTGGATATGTTTCCGCAGACGAGCCATGTGGAGTGTTGCTCACTATTGGTGAGGAAAGATGACTGATTTGAGTCGCACTGTTGAAAATGAAAAAAGAGGGGCAACAGCTCCTCTTTTTAGCTCTACCTGTAAGGCCGGGGATTTTCGTCCCCGGCTTTTCGTTATTACGTGGACATTGTCCACGTTTTGTCCACCTTACTGTAAATAGCCTAACTGTAGTCTTCAATTAATAATATTTTGCCTTCTTAGAGAATGATTTACGTCAAACCAATTCAAAAAATTTAATCGTTGGGATGAGGGATTTATGGAATGGATGAAATATACGTTGAAACAGATTCTTCCGCTGCATCCGCAGGAAGACATTATATCTATTAAGGAAGTACGCGGCGGAGATATCGGCCGTTCGTATTCGGTTGCGACCCAGGAACGCCAGTGGTTCATCAAATACCGGATCGATCTGCCCGGCATCGTATTTGAACGTGAAGCTGAAGGGCTGCAACTTCTCAGAGAAACCTGTGCGGTGGCCGTTCCTGAAACGTATTATGCTGGTGAGATCCCCGGAAGGGACGGCGGCATGATCGTATTAGAGTGGATCAAGACCGGCCTTCCCCGCCAAACAACAGAAGAAGCGCTCGGAAGAGGTATTGCAGAGCTGCACCGTAAGCAATCCCTTGGCGGACGCTTCGGACTTCATAACGATAATTATATTGGCTTGCTTCCGCAGCCGAATAGCTGGTGCGATACGTGGAGGGAATTTTATGCAGAGCGGCGCCTCCTCCCCATGATCCAGCTGGCAGAGAAACGCGGGCGGTTGTCTACCGAGCGAAAAAAACAACTGATGCGGCTGACGGAATCGCTGGATCGATGGATTCCAGACAAAACCGAACCGTCCTTGCTTCACGGCGATCTCTGGCATGGGAACTGGATGGCAAGCGAGGATGGACAACCCTACCTCATCGATCCGGCCGTCTTCTATGGCGACCGGGAATACGAAATGGCGTTTACGGAATTGTTCGGCGGGTTTTCCTCGTTGTTTTACGCCGCATATAAAGAAGCGCACCCGCTATCCCCCGATTATGCGGATCGGCGCCCTTTGTACCAACTTTATTATTTACTCGTCCACTTGATCCTGTTTGGCGAATCGTATGGCTCATCCGTTGACCGGGTGTTGGTTCGTTATGTTGGATAAGCATTAAGCCTATGTGCATCTACTTGCGAAAAACAATCAAAAGTGCCATTCTATTTTTAGGAGCCATTTTGTGAGATTTCTTGCTTTGATGCCCGGCATCACTGTAACAAATTTCGCACAATGGCTTCGTTGTGTAGCAATGAAACGATTTTTAATAAGAGAACATTCTTGCTGAGCCTGACAGAATCATTGTGAAGTTCCTGTACATTAAGCCCTGCTTAAAGAATTAGGAGTGTGAAACAATGGATAGCAGAACGAAAACAAGCGGAATTTCCTTGTTAAACTTCGATGGAACTTTGAAACAACAACCATGGCTTCGGGGATACCCCGGCGAGTGGATCGATTTTTCCGATCTACACAGTTGCCAAGGTTACTGCAGCGATGAATCCTTGCGTCAAATTCAATTTCGGTTAAAATCGCGAAAGTATAAAAACATTACTTTGATCGGGGGCGGGAATTATCACTACGTTACCTATTTGTTGCTGTCCGAAATCCAGCATCCGTTCTCGCTGATCCTGTTCGATCACCATACCGACCTTGCATTTAACGACGATGTTCCGCTTATTTCTTGCGGCTCTTGGGTCAGTATGGCGCTGCAAACTTTACCACTGCTAAACCGCGTGGTCATCATCGGTGCGAATACGTTAAATCTCTTCCAAGCCTCTGGCATCCCCGATAAGGTCACCGTCATCTCGGAGCAAGAGGTTCGTCGTTTGTCTCCGGTTGATATTGTCAGGGCCATACGCTCCGTATTACCAGACGGACCGGTTTATATCAGTGTAGACAAAGATGTCCTTGATCCGGATAATGCGGTCACCAATTGGGATCAGGGGAGCATGACATTGCGACAATTGCTGGATGTGATCCGAGAGTTGAAACGACTTCGACCGATCGTCGGAGAGGATATTTGCGGAGAATTGCCTCTATCCCCCGTCGATGTTCTGTGCGACGAGCGGGTGCCGCAGCTAAAGAAGAACGAGATCGCGAACAAGGCGATTGTTGATATTTTGCTAGCTGGCTGACATAAATCGAATGTGCGCGTATTACACATGACTTCGATCGCATACAATCATATTTATACATTAAAGGGTTTCCGGAGACGACGAAGTCAGGAATCCCTATTTTTTTGCGCGTTAACCATTAGTAACGAAATATACAGAAAAATCGTCCTTTGAGTTATACAATGGATTTGATAACAAAGAAAGGTAAATGCCAAGATATACTTTCTGCGGACGAGGAGGAAGAAGATGAGTGAGTTTCATATCGGCTCGGTGGTGACCTTCGGCGGCTATCTCTGGCGCATTCTTGATCTACAGCCGGGTGCGGCCTTGATGATTACAGAACACATCATTGAACAACACTCCTATCATAATTGCGCTGGTGATGTGACTTGGGCGGACTGCTCGCTGAGAAAATATCTGAACGGTGAGTTTTACAACAAATTCACTCCGGCCGAGCAATTAAGAATCGTTCCGGTCTTGAACAATAACCCCGATAATTCGTGGTACGGTTCAAGAGGCGGAGAAGATACTCAGGATTTTATTTTTCTTCTAAGCATTGAGGAAGCCGTGTGTAAATATTTCGGAGACAGCCGTCAGAACCTGGAAAACCGCAGCGCCAAACAACGATACTGGTTTCAAAAGAAAGATGAAAACAACGACAAGCGAAAATCAACACTCGATGGGCATGGATGGTGGTGGTGGCTTCGCTCGCCCGGGCGTGACAATCGAAGAGCCGTATATATCCATGGCGACGGCAACGTAGGTATTCAGGGAAATGGCACCTTCCGCTATAACAGCATTAACGTTCACCCTTCAACAGGTAATAACAAAGGCGGGGTTCGTCCCGCCCTGTGGCTGAGTTTATAAGCTAGATGAACTGGAGGTGAACGAAGTTGACAAATCAGGAAATTATACGAATTCATCCGCCCCTGCATCACCGGTAACATTCGATACCCAGAGTGTAAATCTTTCTGTTGTACGAAAGTGTCCATAGTGACATTATCACAGAAGAATAACAGAGGTCACTGTTTCGTTGACGTTATTACAAAAGGTAACAGTTCCCACCACGCCTCTTTACAATGCGTACCAAGGTGGGCCTTTTTTTATCTGGGGTGGATCTATGGAATCTAGTTCTGTTCTTCGCGCTTGGGGTCATCTTTCTTATTGTTGGGTTCATGAAATAAAACGCACACATCTACAACTCCCCCGCTTAGGCCCAAACTTGACGGTTTGGGTCTTTTTCATTTTTTACGTACCATGACAGAGGGCGAGCATTATAGTACAATGCAAATATTGAATTTTTGCAAAGGGGAATTATCTTGATCAAGAAGGAAATCGCTTATATCCGCAAGCAATTCAAGCTGGATCATGAAAGACTAAGTATCTACGACATCCTGAACGTCTATATTATGAAGGAAACCAACGAAATCTATCATTTTGAGCGTACGCCATTTGAGCTGTTAGAGAGAGAGAAGCAGGAATTGCACATGGGCAATTTCAAAAGACTGCTGTCCGGTGAATTGGATCAGAAGCTGTTCGAGGTCAAGTTCCAGGAGCACCCGGAAACGGACAAGCCAGCACAGGAACTGCTGCATCAAGCTCTCGTAACCGGAGATGCCGACGAGTGGCATGATTTGATGCTTCTGCTGGTGGAGAAAATGCTGGAGGATACGACGTATGAACGGGATACGGTGATCACCTTCGTACGCGGCCAATACTACAAGCCCACCAAGGAGCGCAATGAAGAAGCCGAGGAGAGCGAAACCGATGAAATGTTTGCCAATCCGTTTATTTTGTGCAGCATCAATTCGACCGAACCCCAACGCAAAACGCTGATGTTCGATTATGTCGAACGCGAGTTTAAGTACAACGTGATCGTTGATCCGATCATCAAGCTGCGCTCGCCGGAGCAAGGCTTCTTCTACCCCAGCATCACCGACGGCTTCTCGGATGTGAATCGGGTGCTCTATTGCGCGGGGAAGGCTAATGATCCCAATCAACATTTTATCGATCAGGTCCTGAACGCTGAGAAGACGGTAACCGCGCTGGAAGAGAGAGCGATCTTTGAGGAAATCGTCAAAGAAGTTGCCGGTGATCAGCTCGACGCCTCCACGATTGCGAGCGTGTATGAGGAAATTCAGCAGGTGATTGAAACCCATGAGGAGGAAGAACCGCCCAAGCTGGATTATCGAGATGTGGAACGCGTGCTGACCGCCAGCGGAGTGGAGAACGTGACGACAGAAAAAGTCGAGCTGGCCTACCAAACCGTAATTGATGACAAAAACTATGAAATCAAAGCAAGCAGCGTAGTTCCGAAGTTTACGTCCAAATCAATCAAGATCGAAACGAAGGTGGCCACGATCTCGGTCAGCCCTCAAGATTTAAAGTACCTGAAGCAAGTCAATTATCATGGAAAACGCTGCATTCTAATCGAAGTCGATGAGGATGCGGTGATTGAAGGGTTTACCCTAAGCACAGAAGAACTATAGTGGTGAAATCGATCACTTTATGAAGGAGGCTTCATGATGAGTAATGAACCAAAGGACTTGTTGCCAGAACAACGTGAACAGTTGCTCCAAACTTTGCAAGCCCGCTTTGAGAAAAACATGAATCGCCATCCCGAGTTGACATGGGCCGAGGTCCAAGTGAAGCTGGAGGCACAGCCCGATAAGCTGTGGTCGCTCCACGAAATGGAACGGACCGGCGGCGAGCCGGACGTGATTGGATACGATGAGCAAACCAACCAATTCTTGTTCGTAGATTGTTCGGCGGAATCGCCTAAGGGCCGTAGAAGCGTCTGTTACGACCATGAAGCCCTGGAATCGAGAAAGCAGCATAAGCCCGAAGACAGCGCGATGAATATGGCGGCTGCTATGGGGATTGAGCTGTTAACGGAAGAGCAGTACCGAGAACTGCAGAAGCTGGGGAAATTTGATCTGAAAACCTCCAGTTGGGTGCAAACCCCTGCTTCCATTCGGAAGCTTGGCGGTGCCCTTTTCTGCGACCGTCGTTACGACACCGTCTTTGTGTACCATAATGGTGCAGAATCCTATTATGGCGCCAGAGGGTTCCGCGGGATGCTGAAGGTTTAGAGATGGAACATAACCATGAGGACAATCACAAGCTTTTTGCTTTACTTAGCAGTTATCTTAACCATGCCCCCGATTTGATCGATGAGGCGGAGATTAACGAGCTCGTGCAGAGCGGTGTCTCAGCCGAGTACGCCTTCAAGCTGCTGCTCGCCGCCAAGTTTGGGCTGGATATCCTGGAGACCCCTCACGATCGGGAGATGTTTCATCAGTATTTTGACCCAATGGTTCATCAGTTGGATCCTGCTGAGTATGAGCATAACCCGTATTATCGGAATATCCGCCTCCCCAATGCCCAGATTGGCGATTGCGAATTGAAATACGAAAGGTACAAGCCGTTTGAGGGATTCGTATGCAACGATATTGTGCAAACGACGGATGGACGGCAGATCCCGCAGATCGGGTTCTTCCCGGTTGAATTCAAGTATCCGGCATTGCTGGAACAGGGACGAATCTGGATGACGGTGACGCCAAACGAGATCGCCACGATGAAGGGACCGATCGCTGATGCTTTTGGACGAGTTCTAACCTTTGGACTTGGTCTGGGATACTACGCGTATATGGTTTCGGAGAAGGACAATGTGGACTGCGTGACGATTGTTGAGATCAACGAAGATGTGATTCAGTTGTTCCAGCAACACCTTCTTCCCCATTTCCCGCATGCTGAGAAAATTCAGATCATCCAGGCGGATGCTTTCGAGTTTGCCCGCACCCGTCTGGCCCAGAAGGCTTATGACTATGTGTTCACTGATCTATGGCATGACGTATCCGATGGGATCGACCTGTATCTTCGAATGAAGCAAATCGAACGACAGCATCCTAAGACTCATTTTTCATATTGGATTGAAAAGTCGATTCAATGTTATCTATAAAGCCATAAAAAAGAGAGGTGCGTCTACACCTCTCTTCTTCTATTAATGAATTAATGAACACCGCAGATCACTGTTTCACAGCAACCTTCTCCTCGACGGCCTGCAAGACATCATCGAAGGAGATGTTCAACGAGATGGCCATCTCTTGAAATAAAGTATTCTCTATGCTCAACAACAGCTGGTTGTCTTGGTTGCCGAGCTTCTTATGATTTTCCTCGGACCATTGTTTCTTGCGCATCAACGTATTAGCTACCTTCGCGATTTCCTCTCGTTCTCCTGTCTTCACCATCGCGCTGTATTTGTGATGCCGTTCATGATTGTTATCGATCCATGGAATGCCTTGCTCCATAAACGAGTCGATTAAGGTCATCGCTTCCTCCGGCCCCATCAATTTCTGCAATTGCAAGGGCGCCTTATCAACCGGAATGCTGATCTTCAAGGTCTCATTGCTTAGTGGATGCAATTCATAATAAGTCTTGGAAACCCCGGCCAGCGATTTCACGCAAACCTCGTCGATGCGGCAAACTCCATGCACCGAATAACTGATCAAATCCCCCTCATGAAACATGGTCGTGATCCCGCCTCTCTATTTTGTCAACTAAGTTGACTATCATCAGTATACTCTTTTTTTGCAAAATTGTCAACTAAATTGACAATATACAACCGTTTTTTGTATAGTGTAGGAGAACTAGCAACCGGCACGGAAATGGAGGGATCCCATGCATCCCAGATTTGAAACTCTGGATCTCATCGACCTGATCAGCGAACGTCATGTTCAGCTTCGCTCCATTCGCGAACAAGTGTGGAACGAACGGAACGAGATGTATATCTCCAACTCAGAATGGTTTATCATGGCCAGGATTTATCAGCAAAATCCCACGATATCTCAAGTGACCAGGCAAGTCGATATTTCCCGGCAGGCGACACATAAATTCATCAAGAGCTTGGAAGCCAAAGGGCTGGTAGAGGTTATGCCCGCCCAGCATAATAAGAAGGAAAAAAGCTTGAGATTAACGCCTTTGGGCGAAAGCTGTTATGAGAAGAACACCACCATCAAGGCAGCGCTGGAACAGATCATTGCGGAAGCGCTGGGAGCCGAGCAGGTCGAAATGTTAAAGAAGCTGCTAAAGGCGGATTGGGGAAAGTTAAACGATCTTCACGACATGAAAAAAGGAAGGGAATCCTTTTAGAATCCCCTTCCTTTTTTTTAATTACATCCCGACAAATACGTTGTGGCTGAGTGGACCCCATTTCGAGCCGCCGTAGCCATTCATTCCTTGCAGGCTGACGAAACAAGGGAGCACAATATGGGTTAGAGGCTAAATTCCTCCATAAACTTCTGGGCTGCGGTAGTGAGCGGCACGTTCCGCATATTCATAATGCCCACCTGAGACGGCGGCAGCTCTACGTCCAGCTTGATTTCAAACAGAGACCCCTCTTCCAGTTCCTTCGACACGAACTCCCGAGCCACATAAGAAATTCCGAGTCCTTTGCGCGCCAATTCAATCAGCAGGTCGACGCTGCCCACCTCGATTTCCGGCTTCAACTCGAAGCCGTACTCATGAAACAGCTCCGTGATCGCCATCCGGGCACGGCTGTTACGGGAAAACAAGATAAGCGGGTGCTCCAGCAGCGTCTCCAGTGAAATCACCTTGTCCTTGAGATTGGCATAGGCACAGCCAGCCACGAAGCAGTCTTGCAGCTGAATGCCCTCCCGCACCTCGATATGCGGATCGACGATCGGCATCCGAGCTACGCCTAGGTCGATTTTCCCTTCCTTCAAATACCCCATGATTTCCGGAGTGGTTCCGTGCAGCAGTTGAATCCCCACTTCCGGATAACGTCGATGAAAATCCTCCAAATACGGAAGCAAGTAATGCTTAAACAACGAGTCGCTGCCGCCGATCCGAAGTACGCCGGTCTCAAGGTTTTTGAGCTCGGCCATCTTCTTCTCCGCCAGGGAGATCAAAATTTGCGATTGCTCGATATACGAGTACAAGATCGCCCCTTCCTGCGTCAATGATACTCCCTTGGAGTTGCGGTAAAACAACGTGAGGCCGAAGCTTTCTTCCAGCTGTTTAATCGCATGGCTGACGCTGGGCTGAGTCAGGAATAATGCATTCGCTGCTTGCGTCAAACTGCCGGTTTTGGCTGCCCAATAAAACACTTTGTATAGCTCATAATTGTTTGTCATAAACCTGGTCTATAGCTCCTGTCAAATATATTAATTTCACCTATGGTCATATTCGTATTATATTGGAGTCATTCCAAATAATCCATAGCTTCGAGGTGGGAATGGGCGAAGTCCTATCTTCCACGAACACAGATAACCTGTATTCAACGAATAGATAAATGGAAAGCTATGCTGAGAGGAGAGAAACTGGATGGATGCCAATACGTTTGTATTGTTTGGGGCAACTGGGGATCTGGCAAAACGTAAAATTTACCCTGCCCTGTTTAACTTGTTTTTGGATGGAAAGCTGCCTGAGGTGTTTAGCGTCATCGGTTTGGGCCGCAGAGAATGGTCGGATGAGACCTTTAAGGCAAACATCGAACGATCTCTGCACAGCTTTTCCCGACGGGAAGCTAGCGATGCTGAGGCTGTGACTAAATTTCTCAGCTTCTTCCGCTATCATGTCTTGGACGTCGATCGCAAGGAAGACTACCAAAGCTTGCTGAAGCTCATTGAAGAACGCGAACAGGCCCTAGGGGCGGAGCCCAATCGGTTATTTTATCTGTCGGTTGGTCCAGAGCTGTTTGAGACGATTGCCAATCATATTCAAGACAGCGGACTCGGCGACACGAAAGGCTGGAAACGGCTTGTCATTGAAAAACCGTTTGGCCGCGACCTGCAATCCGCTCGTGATTTCAATGCACAGTTAAGCAAAGCTTTCACTGAAGATGAAATTTTCCGCATCGACCACTACCTCGGTAAACCGATGGTACAGAAGCTTCATCTGCTGCAGCAAACGAATCCGGTGCTCCAGGCTTCCTGGAACAACCGCTATATCGCTAACGTGCAAATTACGGCCAGCGAAACCGTTGGCGTTGAGGAAAGAGCCGGGTATTACGACCATTCCGGTGCACTGCGCGACATGTTCCAAAATCATATGCTACAACTGCTGATGATGCTTGCCGCTCATCTGCCGAAAGGCGACGATTCGGAGCAAGTGCGCTCCAAGAAGAAGCATGTCATGCAATCGCTGGAGCCGCTGCTGCGTCAAGACGTCGCAACCCAAGTGGTTCGCGGTCAATATACAAGCGGGACAATTCAAGGAAAACCGGTGGTTGGTTATAAAGACGAAGCCGGGATCCCGCAGGAATCCCAAAACGATACCTTCATCGCAGCCAAACTGCAAATCGAAGATGACTTCTGGCGCGGGATTCCGATTTACATCCGTACCGGCAAACGCATGAAGGAGAAAGCAACTCGGATCGTCATTGAGTTCCGTGAACCGGTGAAGCAAGTCTCCAACACGAACAACGGCGGCAAACCGAATTTGCTTGTGTTCGAAATCAGTCCAAACGAGGGCATTTACCTGCGCCTGAATACGGAAGGCGAAGCGCAGCAACAAGATCTCACGAAGGTGCTGATCGGCTCCCATAAGAGCGGCAGCGAAGTGCCTGAAGCCTATGAGAACCTGATTTATGACGCGCTCCGCGGCGACTCTTCCTTCTTCGCGCATTGGGATGAAGTCGAGTTGTCCTGGAAATGGGTGCAACCCATCCTGGATGCATATGCCGCAAATGAGGTGCCGTTATACCAATACCCTGCAGGCAGCTTCGGCCCGCAAGCGGCGCACGATCTGCTGGCCAAAGACGGGTTCGAGTGGTGGTTCGACCGTGAAAGCGAAGCGGCAACCTCCGCCAAAAATACCGGGAACACATCGTCTCAAGCGTCCTTATCCATTAAGTAACAGGGAATATGGAATTTCTTGTCCCTGATCGTTCAAATCTAAAATTTATAAATTTGGAGGGATCACGATGAAATTTTTTGTTGACACAGCCAATCTGGAAGACATTCAAAAAGCCTATAAAATCGGCGTCTTATCCGGGGTGACAACCAATCCTTCCCTCGTTGCCAAAGAAGGCGTTAAGTTCGAAGACCGCATCGAGGAAATTTTGAAAGCCGTCCCTGACGTGGAGTCCGTCTCTGCGGAAGTCACGCCGGACGCAGTGACGGCTGAAGAGATGATTGCCCAAGCGGAAGAACTGATCAAAATCAACAACAATGATCCGCGGATCACGATTAAACTGCCAATGACGCTGGCTGGTCTTGAAGCCACCAAATATTTGGCGCAAAAGGGCGTCAAGACCAACGTCACCTTGATCTTTACGGTCAACCAAGCTTTGCTGGCCGCTCGTGCAGGGGCAACTTATGTATCGCCGTTCCTCGGTCGCTTGGATGACATCTCCGAAGACGGCGTGCAGCTGGTATCGAAAGTGGCAGAGCTGTTCCGGGTCCATAACCTGGATACGCAAATCATCGCCGCTTCTGTCCGCCATCCGGACCATGTGACCCGCGTTGCTCTGGCCGGAGCGCATATCGCAACTATTCCGTTCGCCGTCATTGCGCAATTGGCTAAACACCCGCTGACCGATCAAGGGCTGGAGAAGTTTGCAGCTGACTGGAAGAATTCCGTAAAATAAGTGCTTTTCCCTATAGACTAGAGAGGATAGGTTTGGAGGTAAATATATATGAAAAAACAACAAATCGGCGTGATTGGTCTCGCCGTCATGGGCAAGAATCTCGCGCTGAACATTGAAAGCAAAGGCTTCTCCGTCGCATTGTACAACCGCTCGCCGGAGAAAACCAAAGAACTGCTGGAAGAAGCCCCGGGCAAAAATTTCGTTGGCACCTACAGCATTGAGGAATTTGTGCAATCGCTGGAAACGCCGCGTAAAATTTTGATTATGGTCAAAGCCGGCAAGCCAACTGACGACACGATCAACCAACTGGTTCCTTACTTGGAAAAAGGAGACATCTTGATCGACGGCGGAAACGCCCACTTCCCGGACACCCAACGCCGCAACAAGCTGTTGGAGGCGCAAGGCATCCGCTTTATCGGTGCCGGTGTCTCCGGTGGTGAAGAAGGCGCGCTGAAAGGCCCGGCGATCATGCCAGGCGGACAACGTGACGCTTACGAGCTGGTTGAACCGATCTTGACGGCGATTTCGGCCAAAGTGAACGGCGATCCTTGCTCCACCTACATCGGTCCAGATGGTGCCGGTCACTACGTGAAGATGGTTCACAACGGGATCGAATACGGGGATATGCAGCTGATCGGCGAAGCCTACCATCTGTTGAAGGATGTTCTCGGGCTGAGCGTTGATGAACTGCATAAGATTTTTACAGAATGGAACAACGGTGAGCTGGACAGCTACCTGATCGAAATCACCGCCGACATCTTTGGCAAGAAAGATCCCGCTACCGGCAAACCGATGGTAGACGTGATCCTGGACTCCGCTGGTCAGAAAGGCACTGGGAAATGGACGAGCCAAAGCGCCCTCGATCTGGGCGTACCGCTGTCGATCATCACCGAGTCGGTGTTTGCCCGCTTTATCTCCGCGATGAAGAGCGAACGCGTGGCCGCCAGCAAGCGGCTGAACGGTCCGGCTACTCAGCCGTATGACGGAGATAAAGAAGCATTCATTGAAGCGGTACGCAAAGCGCTGTACGCCAGCAAGATCGCATCGTACGCCCAAGGCTTCGCGCAAATGCGCCTCGCGTCCGAAGAATATGGCTGGGATCTGAATTATGGAGCCATCGCGATGATCTTCCGCGGCGGTTGCATCATCCGGGCCCGCTTCCTGCAAAATATTAAAGATGCGTACGACCGTGACCCGAATCTGAAAAACCTGTTGCTCGACGATTACTTCAAAAATGTTGTAGAGAACTACCAAGATGCTTGGAGACAAGTCGTTGCCACTGCCGTCACCCGCGGTATTCCGGTACCGGCCTTCTCCTCCGCTCTCGCTTACTACGACAGCTACCGTTCTGAGCGGTTGCCAGCGAACCTGCTGCAAGCCCAACGCGATTACTTCGGCGCCCATACGTTCGAACGCGTTGACCAAGAAGGTACCTTCCATTTCCAATGGTTGGATAAATAAAATATACGAAAGCCGCGAGAAGAACCTCGCGGCTTTTTTACTACGTTTTTGCACGGTCTAGCACGCTGTTCCAAATCCAACCAATCGAGCGCCTGCGCACGCGTTAAGGAGGAACTGCACCCGCTGATGTCGAAGCCTACATAAGCATTCTAGAACTTGCGAGGTGACGAAAGCTTGACGATTCTTCACAACGATTGGGCCCCCTTCCTGGAGCCCGAATTCAAGAAACCGTACTATCTACAGCTGCGCCAGTTTTTGGCGAATGAATACCGCACTCGTACGATTTATCCCGATATGTATGATATTTTTAACGCGCTTCATTATACCTCCTTCGCCGACACCAAAGTCGTCATTCTCGGCCAGGACCCTTACCACGGCCCAGGACAAGCACATGGGCTCAGCTTCTCCGTCAAACCTGGAGTCAAAGCCCCGCCTTCCCTGCAGAACATGTTCAAGGAGCTGCGGGACGATTTGGGCTGCCAAATCCCTAATAACGGCTATTTAGTCCCATGGGCCAAGCAAGGCGTGCTGTTGCTCAACACCGTCCTGACCGTGCGGGCCGACACCCCGAATTCCCATAAGGATATCGGTTGGGAAACGTTCACCGACAAGGTGATTGAAACGCTGAATGAGAAGCAGGAGCCGGTCGTGTTCCTGCTGTGGGGCAGCCATGCCCAGAAAAAAGCGGCCCTGATCACAAACCGCGAGCATCATTTGATCAAGTCGCCGCACCCCAGCCCTTTATCGGCCCATCGGGGATTTCTGGGCAGTCGGCCGTTTTCGCGGGCCAATCAATTTTTGCGCTCCAAAGGATTGGCTGAAATCGATTGGCAGATTCCGGATTTGTAAGGTACTTTAGACGATACTCCGTACCAAGCCTCCATCGATCCGCAATGCCGCCCCATTGATCGCCGATGACAGCGGGCTGCTGAGGAAAGTGTCGAATCAACGGATTAACGGCTTCCCCGTGAGATTCCAGTAACCGACGCCCAGGCCTCGCATACGGTATAGGAAGAAGCCTAAACGAAAGGGGAAGTTCCATTGTTTAACTATTATTATCGGCAGTGCCCCGCAGAGCACTACCCCTACACTGTACAGCCTGGGGACACGCTGAACATCATCGCGTTCCGGCTGGAATCCAGCGTCACACGCATTTTAGCCGCGAATCCAGGCCTTGACCCGAACAACCTGCAAATCGGCCAGGTGATCTGCATCCCCTCCTGCCCGCCAAATCATGTGTCCCGTATCATCCAGCCCGGCGACACGCTGTATCAGATTGCGCAGGAATACGGCGTGACCATCGCCAGCATCCTGGAAGCGAACCCGGGCGTGGATCCGAACTCGCTGCGGGTCGGACAACGTCTCTGTATCCCGCAAATTGGCGGCGCTCCCGATGTATCCGGCCTACGGGAAACGATTACCGCCATGCAAAGCGACATCAATACGATCAAATCGGATAGCAGCGTTCAGCAAACGCATGAGAGCAACTACGGCAACTCCACGCAGACGACCCGCGTGCTGAGCGTAACCCCTCGTGAGATCCGGTTCGAGGCGGTTCCGGTCACGTTCACCGGCGCATTCCGCGGTCATTTTACCGCCGGCCGCCGTTACCCCTACTACGTGGATGCCTCCATGGGCGGCAGACGTACACTGAACGTCAAAGATAACTTCGGGGTATGGCATTCCTTGAACTACAGGGAACAAACACCGCAATCCTGATTGATGTCCACACACACGAAAAAAAAGGCGGGACCCAGATCTACATCCAGGTTCCGCCGTATCCTCATTTAACCTCGTCTTACCCTTCCCGGTTTAACGTCCGCTTCAGGAACTCTCTTGTCCGTTCTTGCTTCGGAGCATTAAAGATCTGCTCCGGCGTTCCCTCTTCGGCGATGACCCCTTGGTCCATAAATACGACCCGGTCCGATACCTCCCGAGCGAACTCCATCTCATGGGTCACGACGATCATCGTGAGCCCTGAGTAGGCCAGCTCCTTCATGACCTTCAGCACCTCGCCCACCATCTCGGGATCCAGCGCCGAGGTTGGCTCGTCGAACAGCAGGACGTCCGGGTCCATCGACAAGGCGCGGGCGATGGCGACCCGCTGCTTTTGTCCGCCGGAGAGCTGCTTCGGTTTGGCATGAATATATTGCTCCATCCCGACATCTCGCAAATATTTCATCGCGATTTCCGTCGCTTCTTCCTTGGAGCGCTTCAGCACCTTGACTTGTCCCACGACGCAGTTGCTTAGCGCGTCATGATTGTTGAACAGGTTAAACTGCTGAAACACCATCCCCAAATGCCGGCGGTACAACGAGGCCTTCTGCAAATCCTCCAAAATATTGTTGCCATTGTAGATAATTTCCCCGCCGCTTGGCTTCTCCAACAGATTGATGCAGCGGAGCAATGTGGATTTGCCGGAGCCGGAGGAGCCGATGATGCTGACAACCTCACCTTTGCTGACCGACAGGTTGATATCCTTAAGCACCTCGTGGGTACCAAAAAATTTGCTCAAATGCCGAATTTCGATTACCTTGTCCATCCTCACTCCTGCTTTCTGCTAGCGCTGCAGCGTATAGCTTTCGGGGCCGTCCAGCCTTTTTTCGATACGCTGTAATATTTTCGTTACGGTTAACGTCATGATCAAGTACAACACGCTGGCCACAAAGAACGATTCAAAATACCGGAAGTTGTTCCCGGCAATCGACTTGGTCATAAAGTACAGTTCCGATACGGAAATGACGTTCAGCACCGAGGTATCCTTGATGTTAATAATAAATTGATTGCCCGTCGCCGGCAAAATGTGGCGAATGACCTGCGGCAGCACGACATTGCGCATCGTCTGCCAATGGGTCATCCCAATGGCGTGGGCAGCTTCGAATTGTCCTTTGTCCACTGAATAGATGCCCCCGCGCACGATCTCGGCCATATAAGCTCCCGTGTTGATGGAGACGATGAAGATTGCCGCAAATGTCCGGTCCATATCGTAATTGAACAACAGAGACGATCCGTAAAAAATCGCCATCGCTTGAACGATCATCGGCGTTCCGCGGAAGCATTCAATGTAAACGGTCAGCAGGCCGTTAACGATCTTCAGCAGCCAGCGTTTCAGCCCGCGCTCCGGCACCGGAATGGTTCGGATCACGCCAGCCAGCAGACCAATCGCCGCACCGATGATCGTGCCGATGAGCGAAATATATAACGTTATCCCGGCTCCACGCAAAAACATAGGCCAGTTATCGGTAATGATTTGGATGATCCACTCGTAAGTCATTTCATTTCCTCCCGCACCGTATAAAACCGACTGCAATCCCATTGCAGCCGGCTTATGTCCCGTGCTTTATTTAGTTCGCTGCAGGTTGATTCTTAATCGCATCGTTCATAATCTGGGCCCGTTCGTCTTCGGAAATGCCCGCGAGAATTTCGTTGATCTTCGACGTCAAGTCGCTGCCCTTCTCAAGACCAACCGCGATGGCGGTATCATCATCGGAAGTGTTGAAGCCGTCCTGGAACTCCACGTAAGCGAAATTCTCATTTGCGGTTGCGGCGCTGACACCTTCCGGAAGCTCAGACACATAACCGTCAATCGTACCGGATTCCAAGGCTACACGCATTGCCGGGAAGTTGTCCATCGCCGGTTGCTTGTTCACCCCGTTGATTTGGTCGATAACAGAATAGTGGAACGTATTCAATTGGGCCGTAACTTTCGCGCCGCTGAAGTCTTGGATCGATGTCGCACCTTCATAAGGGCTTCCTTTTTTCACCACCATAATCAGGTTCGATTTATAGTAGTTATCCGAGAAATCAATCGTCTTCTTACGCTCTTCGGTTGGGGACATCCCGGCAATAATCGCATCGATCTTCCCGGAGGTCAACGCCGGAACCAGACCGTCCCATTCCGTCTTGACAATAACAAGCTTCTTGCCGAGGCCGTCGGCAATTTTCTTGGCGATTTCTACATCGTAGCCGCCTGCGAATTCGGAGCTCCCGTCAATCGGAACTGCGCCGTTGGAGTCATCGTTTTGTGTCCAGTTAAACGGGGCATATCCCGCTTCAAGTCCTACTTTAAACGTATTATCGTCTTTGCCGCCGGAGGAGCCGCACCCTGAAAGGATCAGCACGACCGACAATAACATGAGGATGGATAAAGACCAGGTTTTTCTCATTTTTCTTCACTCTCCATACGAATTAATGAATCAATAAAAACAGAAACAAAAAAAACGACTTCGGGTATACACCGAGGCCGTTTGATGGGTTCATTTCCGTCCTGACACCCACTTTCCCCTCGACGAGATAGCGCAACTTGATAGATCGGGTTTATCTATCAAGACAGTCCTGCAGCTATTAACTGCAGGCCCAGCAGCATATAGCGAGCCTATATACCGCTTCGGCGACATTTCCTTCTCCCCGGGCTCATCGCCTGCTCAAGCTCCTCCGAAGACTGTTAAATATCGCGCCTCTACCTCACCATTGCTAGAAAGTGAGGTCTAATTCAATTTGTTTGTAGGATACAATATGAACGCTATTTCTGTCAAACTAACATAGGGTGGAAATGATAGGGAAAGAAGAGAACGACAGCAGTTTTGATCCAGGTGCCTGACACTAGACCTCGGTTCACCTGATCGGGATGCTGAAGCGGCGGAACGTTTTTTTCCCAGAAGAAAAGGGAATAACCAATAGAGTACACCTATGCTAAGGGGGATCTCTCATGAAGTTGACGCCGGAGCAGCGCATTCAGCTGCATGAGTTCAACAACCTGACCAAAACATTAAGCTTTAATATGTACGATGTCTGTTACACCCGAACCAGACAGGAGCGCGAAGCTTATATCGCCTATATCGACGACCAGTATAATTCCGATCGCCTGACGAAAATCCTCAGCACGGTCTCTGAAATTATCGGTGCTCATATTTTGAATATCGCGAATCAGGACTACGTTCCGCAAGGAGCCAGTGTCACGATGTTGATTTCCGAAGGCCCCGTGGTGGAGGTGCCCACTGAGTCGTTTGACGAATCGCCCGGGCCGCTGCCGGAATCTGTAGTGATGCAGCTCGACAAGAGCCATATCACCGTCCACACGTATCCCGAATACGATCCGAAAGAGAGCATCAGCACGTTCCGCGCCGACATCGACGTATCGACTTGCGGGGAAATCTCGCCGCTGAAGGCGTTAAACTACTTGATCCACTCCTTCGAGGCGGACATCATGACCATCGATTATCGCGTACGCGGCTTCACCCGCGACATTAACGGCCACAAGCTGTTCATCGACCACGATATCAGCTCGATCCAGAACTATATTCCCGACGAAGTGATTGAGAAATATCAGATGATTGATGTGAATGTCTACCCGGAGCATATTTTCCATACGAAATGCAAGCTGAAGCAGTTTGATCTCAACAATTACCTGTTCGGGTATACGAAGGACGAACTGTCTGCCGAAGAGCAAAAGCAGATTACCGAGATGCTGGTCACTGAAATGGATGAAATCTTCTATGGTAAAAACATTCGTTAAACAAAGCAGCCCTTGCCAGTTATGGCCTAGGGCTGCTTTGCTTTTGGAGCGTATGTCTTATCCAATCAGTTACTCGTTTAGTGCTGCTTTCAAAGCTTCGAGGTTTTGACGCATCAGCGACAGGTAATCCCGGCCCGCTGCTTCATCCTCTGCGGTCAGTCCTTCGATTGGGTTCAAGACCGCTGTCTTCGCTCCAATTTCCCGGGCAATCGTCTCGGCTACTTTGGAAGAGACCAATGTCTCGAAGAATATCGTCTTCACCTGATGCTGCTCGGCGAACTTTACGATCTCCGTCATCTGAGCCGCTGACGGCTCCTGGTCAGGGGATAATCCGGCGATCGGTACTTGGGTCAGCCCATACTCCTGGGCCAAGTAACCAAAGGCAGCGTGTTGTGTAATAAAGTCCTTACGTTTTGCATTAGTCAACGCGCTAGAGAAGTCTTGGTCCAATTGCTCTAACTGGGCAACGTAGGCGTCAGCGTTTTGCTTGTAGTTGGCCGCGTTCTCTGGGTCCGCTTTCGCCAAAGCGGCCTCAATGTTGCGAATCTCTTGGATCGCCAAGGCCGGCGATAGCCAGACATGCGGGTCCAGCCCGCCGTGATCGTGGTCATGGCCATGATCGGAATCGTGCGCCGCTTCCCCAGCTTCGGATTCATGATGGGCGTCGTGGTCTGCATCACGATCGGCATCATGATTGGCGTCATGTCCATCCCCGTCGGCATGTTCCTCTTCGCCTGCGTGCTCCTCGCCATGCCCGTGCTCCTCTTCTTCTCCGCCTTCCATCAGCGCGATCCCTTCGCTGGCCTCAACGATTTCCGGCTTACCGCCGGATGCGGAAGCCTCCACCTGTTCCAGCCAACTTTCCATCCCGGCGCCGTTCACGATAAGCAGATCGGATTCTGTCAGCTTCCGAATATCCTGGGGACTCGGCTCCCAATCATGAGGTTCTACACCGCCGGGAACGAGCAGCTCAACTGTCGCCAGATCGCCAGCGACTTGCTTCGTAAATTCATACATCGGGTAAAAGCTTGTTTGAATCCGCAGCGGCTGTTTGGCAGCCATCTCTTCATTGCTGCCTGCCGCATTCGTAGCAGCATTCGCCGAATTGGCTGCATTTCCTCCACCCTGTCCGCCTCCGCCGCAACCGGCGATCACCAGCACCAGGCTCAGAATAGCCGTAGTGGCAAAGCTTTTTACATAGCGTAATTTCATTCTCTTCTCTCCCTTATTCCAACGATAATGACTCGCCGTCTTTCGCCGGCATACTTATAAATTCTCCGTTGTCCCGTTCCGGTCGGGTTGCACGGCGGCCGTTCTTCCGGGCCATCCAGCCCCGTACCTTCTGCCCTGCGATGCCGGCTAATAAAAACAAGAGCAAAATTAACGCAATTGTCCCGCCGGGCGGCATATCCAAGTAATACGAGGCGGTCAGTCCGCTGAAGATCCCCGTGAGACCGGAGGCAACGGCGATCATGATCGCTGCCGCAAACCCCCGGGCCAACCGCAGCGCAAGCGAGGCGGGCAGCACGATCAGCGAGGACACCAGAAGCACGCCCACAATCGGGATCGCCGCCGCCACCGCCATGCCAGTAAACACCGCGAAGGAAAACGACAGCCACGTCACCGGGATCCCGCTGATTCGAGCGGTTTCTTCGTCAAAGGTTAAGCTGTATAACGGTCTTCGCAGGACGATGAAATACATGGCGCCCAGCAAAGCCACGCCAGCCATCAACACCAACTGAGTGTCGCTCACCGCAACGATGGAGCCAAACAGGTATGCGCTGAAGCTTTGGCTCAGGTTGCTGCGTAAGCTCATCAGCACGACGGCGAGCGCCAGGCCTGAAGTCATCACAATCGCAACCGGCATCTCGCTGTATGCCCGGTAGCTGCGGCGCAGTTGCTCAATCAACAGCCCGCCAAGGATGGCAGCGACAAAGCCAGCTATTGCCGGGTTCCAGCCCAGCACCGCTCCGAGGGCTACACCTGCCAGCGAGACGTGCGACAACGTATCAGCCATCAACGCTTGGCGCCGCAGCATCAGGAAGACGCCGATGATCGGGGCGATGCTGCCGATCAAAGCGCCGGCCCAAAACGCACGCTGCATGAACGCGTAGTCAAGCATTGCCATTCCTCGCTTTCTTGCTGCTCCAGGGAGATGATGCGGTCCAGATATGTCTCCGCTTCCTCCGGGCCATGGGTTACCATGATCACCGTCAACCCGTGTTGGTCTGTCATGTGCCGCAGCAACTGGTAAAATCCTTGCCGACTTTGCTGATCCATGCCTGTCGTGGGTTCATCCAGAACCAGTACCCGGGGCTGCCCAGCTAAAGCCCGGGCAATACAGATCCGTTGCTTCTGCCCGCCGGACAATTCACCGATTTTTCGATCACGATGCTCCCACATCCCGACCTGCTTCAGACTGCGTTCGACGATCTGCCGTTCCTCCGCACCAAATCGTCGAAACAGGCCCAGCCGGGGATAGCAGCCTGACTTCACCAGCTCCAGCACTCGACTGGGAAATCCACTGTTAAATGCGGCAACCTGCTGCGGGACATATCCGACGTTCAACCGGCCATCCACCAGCACTTCCTCGTTGATCCTCACGCTTCCGCTCCACGGCTTCAGCAAACCGAGCAGCAGCTTCAGCAGCGTCGTCTTTGCTGCGCCGTTTGGTCCGGTAATGCCAACGAACTCGCCAGCATGGATTTCGAGGGATACCCCGTCAATAACCGGCTTGTCACTATACCCAAACACGACGTTTTCCAACGAGGATAAAATCATGTTACCCCTTCTTTTCTAGAGCGTAATTTTTACGATTAACAAAGGCGACAATTCGCCCTCTACGCTAGCCATCCTCCACTATTCGATTAACGTGTCTCCCGATGAATCGTGTATTTACGCAACCGAGGTGAGTATTTCCGCAGTTCCAGACGCTCGGGATGAGTCTTTTTATTTTTCGTGGTCGTGTAGTTTCGATCCCCACACTCCGTACAAGCTAATGTGATAACCACTCGCATGTTCATTCCTCCTCGTATAGTATCTTTAAAAAGCTCTTTTAGGTTCATTTCCATCCCCCCGGGGGATGGAAAACAGCCTCCAAATTTTCAGCTTGTTCTTTGAAAATTCTATCAGGGACTGGACTTTCCGGTATGCCTCTGGACAATGGAACGTAGGGTCCATTCGGGGAAATCCTTCTGCCTCCAGTAGCATCGTCTACTCCTTAAGTCTGTTTCTCCGGTACGCGTCTGAGCTTCTTACCCGCTGGCTGTTCCCTTCGGCATCCCATGCCCGGTTTTAGCAGATCCGGGGCAGCTCATGGCCCGAAGTGTGTCCTCATACGCGAGGGTGATAGATCTGCGCGTGCGCCGGAGGCATCCCGGAGCGTCCATTCCCTGAATCCCTAGCGAAAGGAGGAATTTCACTTGAAGCTTTTTGTCGGTATTGACGTGAGCTCGCAAGAGCTCGAAGCGTGTTTCATGAACGCTGACGGTGACAAGCTTGAGACACTCACCGTCAAAAACAATTTGAATGGCGCCTCGCACTTGCGTGACCAAATCGTCGCTGCAGCGGACAAGTTGGCCGTCACCGAGATTCACATCGGCTTGGAAGCCACTTCCGTCTACAGCTGGCACCCTGCCATGTACCTGCATCAGGATCCAGCGCTTCGAGAGCGCAAGGCCAAGGTGTTCACCTTGAACCCCAAGCTCATCAGCAAGTTCAGAGAAGCCTATGCGGATATGGACAAGACCGACCGGCTCGACGCCTGGGTCATTGCGGATCGCCTGCGCTTCGGCCGCCTGACGACCACCATCGTCATGCAGGAGCAGTATGTCGCCCTTCAACGCCTCACGCGCATGCGTTTCCACTTGGTCCATAACTTGGCTCGCGAGAAGCAGTACTTCTTGCAGAACCTGTTCTACAAGTGCAATGCGTTTACAACCGAGGTCGACAGCTCCGTGTTTGGCCATGCGCTCATGGAGATGCTCTCCGAGAAGTTCAGCCTCGATGACATCGCCGAGATGGACGTGGCCGATCTGGCCGACTATCTGCGGGACAAGGGACGCAATCGTTTCCCCGATCCCGAGCGGGTCGCCCGCTGCATTCAGCAAGCTGCCCGCGCCTCCTATCGGCTGTCCAAGGTCGTGGAGGATTCGATTGACCTGGTGCTCGGCACCTCCATCGAATCCATCCGCAGCATCCAGAAGCAGCTCAAGGATCTCGACAAAGCGATCGAGCGGGTCCTCGACGGCATTCAAGGCGCTCAGTGCTTGCTGTCAGTGCCCGGCATCGGCAAAGTCTATGCAGCCGGTCTGCTCGGCGAACTCGGCGATATTGAACGGTTCAAGGATCAAGCCGCCGTCGCCAAGTACGCGGGTCTGACGTGGCGCAGGCACCAGTCCGGCGTCTTCGAGGCGGAGGACACCGCCCGCATCAAATCCGGCAACCGATTCCTGCGCTACTACCTCGTTGAAGCTGCCAACTCGGTTAGGATGCGCGATGAAGAATTCGGTGAATATTACCGGAAGAAGTATCACGAAGTGCCCAAGAATCAACACAAACGCGCCCTCGTCTTAACGGCAAGAAAACTCGTGCGTCTGGTCGATGTGCTGCTACGCAGCGGCCAACTCTACACGCCTCGAAGGAAGGTGAATAGCGCCAAGGATTAACGCCTCCTTTGCCTTAGTCCTTCACGAATTCCCAGTAAAAATCTGGTATCTGACATGGTTTTTGGCTGGGTTTGGTTTGATGCGCCCTTTTTTCGTGACTCCGCGCTCAACAGGCACGGGAAATTTCCAATTCGATTAAATCAACAGCTTGACATCATACCGCTGGACTTAAGAATAAATCTTAATTGGCGTTCGCCAGCTCTTCCGCCGAAATCCATGGCAGCGGATTAGGGAAGTCTCCCCAGTTCATCTGCATCTCTTCGTCGGTTAACAGGCATGCATCAAGCTCCCGTTCGATCCCGCTGCGATCCATTCCAATGCCGATAAACACCAGTTCAGTGATCCGGTCACCCGTCACATCGTCCCATTTGCGCCGCAACTCAGGCTCTTCCGCAAACATTTCTTCCCGCTCACGTTCAGACAATGAGGCTAACCAATACCCGGCCGGACCAAATTGAATCGATGGCCCCGCCTGACTTAAATTGGCCGCCAGATCCCCTGCGGTTGCAATCCAGACGAGCCCTTTCGCCCGTACCACTTCCTCTGGCCATTCGCTCATAAACTCAGCCAACCGCTCTGGATGAAACGGACGTCTCCGTCGATAGACGAACGAACCGATGCCATATTCCTCGGTTTCCGGAGTATGGTTTTCCAGTTCCAGCTCCCGACTCCATCCCGCGGATTGACTGGCTTTCTCGAAATCGAACAAGCCCGTGTTCAAAATTTCCTGCGGATCTACACGGCCCATGGTAGAGCGGATAAACTTGGCGGTTGGCTGCAGCTTGCGCAGGACCCCCTCCAGTTCCTTCAGCTCCTCCTCGTCCACGAGATCACATTTGTTCAAAATTAAAATGTCGCAGGTCTCAATTTGATCGATCAGCAAATCCACCACATCGCGGTTGTCGTCTTCCCCTGCTTGTTGCCCGCGTTCCAGAAGCGTCTCGCCGGAGGAGAAATCCTGCCAGAACCGGTAAGCGTCTACCACGGTAACCAGGCAGTCCAACTTGGCGATCCCCGTCAAATCAATCCCTGTCTCAGCGTCCGCATAAGTAAACGTTTGTGCGATCGGCACCGGTTCGCTGATGCCCGTGGACTCGATTAAGATGTAATCGAACCGACCCTCCGCAGCCAGCTTCTGCACCTCTCTGAGCAAATCCTCACGCAGTGTGCAGCAAATGCAGCCGTTCGATAGCTCCACCAGCTTCTCTTCCGTGCGGGACAAACTCCCTCCGGCGCTGATCAAATCCGCATCGACGTTAATTTCGCTCATATCATTGACGATCACCGCCACCTTCAGCCCTTGGCGATTGCTTAAGACGTGGTTCAGCAGCGTCGTTTTGCCCGACCCTAAATAGCCGCACAGCACCGTAACAGGAATCGGACGCACTCGATGCTCCGTCATTCGTTTCATCTCCCTTCGTATTTAAGACCAGAACCCATTCTGATTTATTCGTAATTTTTACGATTAACAATCCATACTATATCTTCCTTTCCTGGGCTTTGTCAACTATTGATATGGAGCGAGGTGATGACCAGCATGCCCTGTAAACCAACACGACGGTTGTCGTTAAACATGAAAAAGCCGTTCTCCGCATCGGCAAACGACGCGAGGAACGGCCCTCTTAGTTTGGTTTATTTCTGATTTTGGCTGACGATCAGATCCACCAGAATATCCAGCTGTTTCTCCAGATTTAGTCCATCGACCATCCAGAACTCTTTGTAGTTCAGCAGGTACACATGGTTATTTTTCACGGCAGGGATGTTTTTCCACACCGGTCCATTCATGACTTCCTCTGCACGTTCCTTCCCGCCGTCCGGTTCATACACTGTCACAAACATATGGTCCGCAGCATATTCCGGAACGACCTCCAACGAAATATCTGCGCCCGTAGTCGGGAATACCTCTTTCTCGATCTTCTCCTGCGGCTTCAAGCCAAACATTTCGTACAGGTTATAGCCGGCATCCCGAGTTTTCGGCCATACCCAGAAGTTCTTCGCCCAGATTGAATACGTCCCAACGGTTTCGTCAGGTCCAATGACCTCGCTGAGTTTGGCTTTGGCCTCCTCGGCTTTTTGTTTATATCGGGTAATAAATTCCTCTGCTTGTTGCTCACGGCCCAGCATTTCGCCCACCGTCTTCACTTCCTCCAACGGGTCAATGCCTTCCCAGCCCGTGGTGGCGAGAGTGACAACCGGACCGATTTTCTTCAATTGCTCAACGATATCGGCTGGCGTATAGGTTGGAACAATAATCAGATCCGGCTGAAGCTCCAGCACTTTCTCTACGGAGATATCGCCGACGCTTTCCACGCCTTCCAGTTCCTTGTTCAGCAGAACCGAATTTTCCAAAGCAAGTGAGCCTGCCCCAACCGGCTTCACGCCGAGAGCCAACAGGTCACCCAGATGTGTAATCGATACAATCCGCTGTGGATGGGTTGGAATCTCAACCTCTTGCCCGGTGTAGTCCTTGTAAACCTTCGTTGCCGCTTGTCCTTCGGCAGAATCATTGGATCCGTTGCCGGATTGCGCGTTTCCTGCTGCATTATTGTTCGATGCCGCATCGTTTGCCGTATTGCCGCTGTTTTGGCCGCAAGCCGCAAGCACGAACGTCAGCAACAGCACCGTCGCCACCGCAAGAAAGCGATGTTTGAAAACCTTCATGTTGTACTGCCCCCATTTTCTATTGATAATGATTATCATTATACCTGGGCAGGGGCAATTAATCAATCTCCAGCCAAAAATATAGGACCTTCCCTAAGCCATCCTCAGGATAGCTCGGAAAGGTCCATTTTTGCTTACTCTCTAATGATCGTAATCCAGCCGTCAGCGTCGAAATCCACAGATGCGCCAAGCGCCTCTGCCAGGAAGCGGAGCGGCACGTAAGTCATCCCATCCTCATGCACAAAAGCTGGCTGGTTCAGCGTAACCGCCTCGCCACCTACCGTTGCTTGCTTCGAGCCAACTTTGAGGACGATCTCCTTGCCAGTCAGGTCATCGATTACAATAATCTGTTTGGTCTCCGGTGCCCATTTCACTTCGGCGTCTAATTGTTCAGACAAGTAACGCAACTGCACAAAGGAGGTGCCGTTCTTCGTGATCAATCCATAGTAGTCGCTTTGGGTATCAAGTACAAGCTGTTTATGGGTCAAATCCAGGTCTTCTTTGAGCAATTTGTACAACGGAGCAGAACCTTGGAAATTGCGCAAAATTTGCCCTGGAGTCAACTCTGCTTCCGTCACGTCAATCACACCGGCACTTGTATCCACTTGGTCCGCGGTGACCGTCCCGCCGATGTTCCACATTTCGCTGTCGCTGCGCACTTTAATCGCAGAAATCGGCAGATCCTCGGAAGCCGGCAGCGCGATGTTCAATTCCATAGCTTGTTTGCGGATGTTCAGCTTGCCATCAAAATAGAGATCCAGTTTCAGCACCGTATCCTTGCCAAATACCGTTGCCAGCTCCGGCATCTCTGCGAACAATTCGGCTACCTTTTGGTCGTAAGAAGACAGCAGCTCTTCAATGCCTTGCTGAAGTTCTTTGTACAGCTCATCCACGGCTTCCTTCTTCGCTTCCTGCGCCTGCTCCGGCGTGATTTCGGCATCCTCCTCAACACCCGACAGGTTCAGAATTGGCATCAACAGATCGTAGTAACCACCGATCAGATCTTTCAGCCCCTGCTCATCCTTCACCGCGCTGGCGAGGAACGGCTTAATCAGCTCAAACAGCTCGTCACCGCGCACTTCGGCATGCAGGTTCGTCAAGCTCAGCGTCTCCCCGTTCACCTGCGAGGACGTTTGCTTCACGGTCAACACCGAAGGATTCGGGAAATGCTTCAGTACGAAATCAGCCAACTTGACGCTAAGCTCCTGCGCCCCGGATTCCAAGCCGCTCATGTCAGGCAGGTCCACGCCCTCAATCGTCTGAGGTATGTACAACGGCTGCTTCGCGCCTTCAACCTGCAGCGCAATCCCCTTGTCGTCCATGGAGAAGAGGAACGGAATCTTCTCACCCTTCAAGCCAACGGAGCCTTTCATCGAGATATGTTTGGTATCCTGCACCTTAGCACTATCGATATTCAGAGAGAAAGAATTAATGAGATCAATGGCTTTTTGGTCTTCTGCCGTCAACTTAGCCGATTCAGCCGGTACAACTTCGACGGTCACCGTCTGTTTCGACTCACTGCTCATCGTCTTGGTGCTGTTGGCTAGCGCTTTGGCCACATCAAATCCGCCAACCGCCTGGCATCCCGTGAGCGCTACCAGGAGCAGCGACAGTAGAATGGCCAACCCTTTGATTTTTCGCATGATATCCCTCCTAGAGTTAATCTCTTCCATTATCGGTGAGATTCGCTCGTTTGTGAACCAAAATTACGTAATTTCATTAAAAAAAGTACACCACCCCCTCCCTTCACTTCCCCTGCGCGCAAAATATGTTATAATGGGGTTTGTGCCTAGGGGCCTGAACCCCAGCGCATCACGAAATTGAAGAAGAAATCCGTGCGAATCCTCATGGAAATGCACGGGAGAGGTTCGAGAACTCCCTCTATAAAAAACTATAAATGCCCTGCCTTGATTCGGCGGGTTCTTCGCGCTCGCATGCCATTTGCTGTACGGCAACGGAGTCGCAGCGCTAAGGACAGCCTGCCGGTCGAAATGGGCTTGTTTTTTTGTGATCAGTTCAAGAACTCTCTTTCTTCTATCACAATGGGCCGGGGACGAACGATTCCCGCTTCACTATTAAAGAAGACGGAGGGTTTTTTTATGCTTAAAAAGGAAAAAGCAGTTGTGGTGTTCAGCGGCGGTCAAGATAGCACGACCTGTCTGTTCTGGGCGATCCAGCAATTCGGCGAGGTCGAGGCCGTGACATTTGATTACGGTCAACGCCATAAGCTGGAGATCGAATGTGCCAAATCGATTACCGCTGAGCTTGGGATCAAGCACACCGTACTGGATATGAGCCTGCTTGGGCAATTAACGGCCAATGCTTTGACGCGCAGCGACATTGCGATTGAGCATCAAGAGGGAGAACTGCCAAGCACGTTTGTGGACGGCCGGAACCATCTCTTCCTCAGCTTTGCTGCCGTTCTTGCCAAAGGCGTCGGTGCCAAGCATATCGTCACCGGCGTATGCGAAACCGACTTCAGCGGTTACCCCGACTGCCGCGACGTATTTGTGAAGTCGCTGAACGTAACTTTGAATTTGGCGATGGATTACGAGTTTGTGATCCATACGCCGCTGATGTGGATTGACAAGGCGGAGACCTGGAAGCTGGCCGATGAGCTTGGAGCGTTTGATTTCGTCCGTGAACGGACGCTCACCTGCTACAACGGCATCATCGGCGACGGTTGCGGCGAATGTCCGGCCTGCAAGCTGAGAAAAGCCGGGCTCGATAAATACTTGCAGGAACGCCAGGAGGCGAACTCACGATGAAACGGACACCGGGAGAATTTCGCATCGTTGAAGCGCTGCAGAAGCTGGACCAAGACATCCGTCGGGACCAGCTGCGTTATCACCGTCGCCGGGTGCTGGTGAGCAAGGAGTTCACATTTGATGCCGCACACCACCTGCACGCGTACGACGGCAAGTGCAAAAACCTGCACGGCCACACGTACAAAGTAGTGTTTGGCATCAGCGGCCGGCCGGATGAGATCGGCATGACCATTGATTTTGGCACGATCAAGGAGATTTGGAAGAACGAAATTGAAACTTATCTGGACCATCGTTATATTAATGAAACGCTGCCGCCGATGAATACCACCGCCGAAAATATGGTGGTGTGGCTGTTCGAGAAGATGGAAGAGGCGTTGCAATCGGAAGCTTATCGCAATCCGGTGCTGGAGGCTCGGACAGAGTTCGTCCGCCTCTATGAAACGCCTACCAGCTATGCGGAAGCAAGACGGGAGTGGATGCGGGATGAATAAGGATGCAACCTTGCAAGAACATCGCGAACTGCCGATCCCTGTTATGGAGATTTTCGGCCCCACTGTCCAAGGTGAAGGGATGGTGATCGGGCAAAAAACGATGTTCGTTCGCACCGCCGGCTGTGACTATCGCTGCTCTTGGTGCGACTCCGCCTTCACCTGGGACGGCAGCGGGAAGGATATGATCCGCCGCCTCACTCCAGCGGAGATCCTTGGCGAGCTGCGCGACATCGGAGGCGACCGTTTCTCCCATGTCACCTTGTCCGGCGGCAACCCTGCCCTCCTGCCGCAGCTGGCTGGCTTGGTGGAGCTGCTTCACGCCGAAGGGATCGCCGTCGCGGTCGAGACCCAAGGCTCGCGCTGGCAGGATTGGCTGGCCGAGATCGACCAGGTGACCTTGTCGCCGAAGCCGCCAAGCTCGGGCATGGACACCAACTGGGACGTGCTGGACGATATCGTCACCAGGTTGGCTGCCCGGCCGCACCCGCTGGCCGTCAGCTTGAAGGTCGTCGTGTTCGATGACGACGATCTCGCCTATGCCAAGCGAGTGCACGCCCGCTACCCCAACGTGCCGATGTATGTGCAGGTAGGGAACCCGGACGTGAAGCGGATGGACATCCAGGAGCATGCGTCCGACTTGCTGCGCCGCTACGAAGCGCTCATCGACAAGGTGATGGCCACGCCGGATTTGAACAACGTCCGGGTATTGCCGCAGCTGCATGCCCTCGTCTGGGGCAACAAACGAGGCGTGTAGCGGGGCCCCCGCGGCTAACGGACACTAGAGACGTTATTTGCGGCTCCAAGGGGGCTTCCCCGTTCTAACGGACTCAGAAGACCTTATTTCGCAGAGAAGCAGCACATCGGCTGCGAATGAACCCCAATAAGGGCGTTGGAGTCCGTTACAGCGGGAAATAGCCGGGAAATCAGCAAATAAAGGCTGTACGGTCCGTTAGAGCTTTTGCCCTAACCTTTCCCCCCGTACACCGTTTCACGCAATCCCTTACGCACAGCCCATACGGCAACGCGAATATATCTATAAGGAGGGCTTCATATGGCCGGAAGAAAACCCGAAGAAATGCAAGACGTAACCCTGCTGGGCAACCAGGGCGTCAAATATCCTTTTGACTACGCGCCTGAGGTATTAGAGACCTTTGACAATAAACATCCGTACCGTGATTATTTTGTAAAATTCAACTGCCCGGAGTTTACCAGCCTTTGTCCGATCACGGGACAGCCTGACTTCGCCACCATCTACATCAGCTATATTCCCGATATCAAAATGGTGGAAAGCAAGTCGCTCAAGCTCTACCTGTTCAGCTTCCGCAACCATGGCGATTTCCATGAGGACTGTGTGAACATCATCATGAACGATTTGATCAAGCTCATGGATCCGAAATACATCGAAGTTTGGGGCAAATTTACGCCGCGCGGCGGCATCTCCATCGATCCTTACTGCAACTATGGTCGTCCCGGCACCAAGTACGAAGCGATGGCGGAGCATCGCCTGTTGAATCATGACATGTATCCGGAGAAAGTCGATAATCGCTAATCCTTTGTTTACGTGGTGTGCGTAACAACGGAGTTATCCCCTGAGAGAGGAGAACCTCATGAAACCAAAAGTGTTTATCTCCCGCCCGATCCCCCCAGAAGTCGAGCATTATCTGGCCGAGCATTGTGAAATCAGCAAGTGGGAAGGTGACGAACCGATCACTCGCGCCCAGCTTCTCGCCAGCTTAAGCGATGTTGAGGGATTGTTGACCGCGGACCGCAGCATCAATCAGGAGCTGTTGGATCATGCTCCCAAATTAAAAGTTGTCAGCAATATCAGCGTTGGCTACAACAACTTTGATCTCGAAGCAATGAAAGCCCGCGGCGTGCTGGGGACCAACACCTCCGCCGTTCTGAATGACACCGTCGCCGACTTGATTCTCGCCTTGATGCTGGACGTCGCCCGCCGGGTATCGGAACTGGACCGATATGTGAAAGCAGGGAAATGGAAACGCGGGGACGGCCAAAACCTGTTTGGTCTTGACGTCCACCATAAGAAGCTTGGCATCATCGGAATGGGCGAAATTGGCGAAGCCGTGGCCCACCGCGGGCAATTCGGCTTTGGGATGCAGGTGTTGTATCACAACCGCAGCCGGAAACCGGAGGCCGAAGCTAGACTGGGTGCGACCTATTGCACCTTGGATGAGCTGCTGAAGGAAGCGGATTTTATCGTGCTAATCACGCCGCTCACACCGGAAACGCGCAAGCTGATCGGCGCTCGGGAATTTGCTTTGATGAAGCCGACGGCCGTGTTCGTCAACGCCTCCAGAGGGGCTACCGTTGATGAGCAAGCGCTGACCGCCGCCTTGCAGAACCGCCAAATCTACGGTGCAGGATTGGATGTGTTCGAGAAGGAACCGATCGATCCGGACCATCCGCTGTTGAAGCTGCCGAACGTAGTAACCTTGCCGCATATCGGCTCAGCGACAGACCAAACTCGCCGGCAAATGGCGATGCGAGCCGCAGAAAACCTGGTGGCTGCCCTCGAAGGCCGAACACCGCCAAGCTTGGTCAAAGAATTGCGACCGGATGCATAAAAAAACTCCCCGGATACCGTCAGCGCAAGCCGCGCACGGTACCCGGGGAGTTTCTTTTTTTTATTCCTCTTCGTTGAGTAAATCAACCGGCTCGCGGTTCCCTAGTTGTCCGGCTTCAGCGTCTTTGAGCAGCCGCCGCAGCCAATTAAGCTCTGTCCGGGCATGCTCGTAACGTCCCACCATCAAGTGCAGTACGCTCCTTGGCACGATCCCCCGATGTTCTTCGTAAACCTGGTAGCTCAAATTGACCTCATGCTCCGCATTACGAATTCGGTCTTGCAGCATGGCGATCAGCTTCTCCCGATCCCCATGTCTGGCAAATGCCAAAGCAACATGCAGCGGATGATAGGCGGACACTTCCTCCTGGAACCGTTCGATCAGCAGCTTCTGAAAATACTCCCGACCCTTGTCCGTGATCCGATAGACCGTCTTGTCCGGACGTCCCTCGCCGTAAATCGTTTCCACTGCCTCAATATCTCCCGATTTGGCCAACTGGTCGACGGCGTAATACAGCGAGCCGATTTTGAAATTGCCGTGCTGATCGAGGAACCGATCCCGGATGCGGATGAGCATCTCATAAGGATGCTGATCCTCCTCAAGCAGCAAACCCAAAATACAAAGACGGATCGCTACACCTTTCATTCCCGATTACCCCCGCTGTTCCGACGGCTTTAACGCCTTGCGCTCGATCCGGTCCTTCGGCATGGCGAGTACGACGAGCACGGCGCCAACGGTAGGAACGAGGGCCCACATAAACGTATGGGCAATTGAAGTGGACAACGCCTCTGTAATCTTGTCCAAAATCTCAGGCGGAATCAGCGCTCTTTTCTCCGGGCTTAATGCTTCCTGAGTATCGCCGAAGTTCCCGCCGCCTTGTCCCATTCCAGCAAATGCATCGGCCATCGCCCCCGACATCAGGTTGCGCTGCACGATGCCAAAGATCGTAATCCCCAGCGTCATCCCTAACGATCGAAGGAACGAGTTGGTTGAGGTCGCCGCTCCGCGCTGCCGCATGTCAAAGTGATGCACAGATGCCATGCTGAGCACCGAGAAGGAGAAGCCAACGCCAAATCCGGTCAAGATGCTGTAAAGCGTAAGCAACAAGCGAGACGAGTCATTCGTTAACGTACTCAGCGCAAAAATACCGCCAACGAAGCAAATCACCGACAAGCCCATCACCGTGCGATAGGGGATCCGGGAAGCGAGCATCCCGCCCAGCATACTGCCAACCACCGAGCCGATCATCATGGGCATCAGAATAATGCCGGAGTTGGTCGCTGAGCCGCCATAGACGCCCTGCACGAAGATTGGAATGTATACCGTCGCAACGATAAATACACTCCCGTAAAATAACGCCAATAAACAACTTGTCGCGTAAAGCCGGTTTTTGAACATTTCAAATGAAATGATCGGCTCTTGCGCTTTCGTTTCGTACAGCAGGAACGCGACAAACAGCACGGCAAAACCCGCAAACAAGCCCAAAATCACGGCAGAATTCCATGCATATTTCTCGCCGCCCAGCTCCAAGGCAAACATCAGACACACCACGGCGCCAACCAAGGTAAACGCCCCGCCCCAGTCGATCTGCTGCTTCGCATGCGTCAGCGACTCCTTGTAGTAGAGGATAATCAACACCAATGACACGATGCCGATCGGTACATTAATATAGAAAACCCAATGCCAACTCAGCGAGTCCGTGATAAATGCACCCAGCAACGGGCCAAAAATACTCGACGTGCCAAACACGGCACCCATTAGGCCGGTCATTTTCCCGCGTTGCTCCACCGGGAAGATATCGTAAATGATCGTAAACGCAATCGGCATCAGCGCTCCCCCGCCGATCCCCTGGATCGCCCGGAATATACTCAGCTGCACGATGCTTCCGGCGAGCCCACATAACACAGAGCCAAGCAGGAACATGGCGATGCCAAATAAGAAGAAGCGTTTCCGGCCATACATATCCGACAGCTTGCCGAAAATCGGCGTCCCCGCCATCACCGTCACCATATAGGCCGAAGTCACCCAAACGAACTGCTCCATCCCACCTAAATCAGCAACGATCGTTCCCATCGCCGTTGTTACGATCGTGTTGTCCATCGCCGACATCAGAATCCCCAGCATCAATCCGAACAAGATGAGCCGGGTCGATTTTTTCGTTGCGGTAGCCAAAATCTTCTCTCCTTTGTTTATATTCAAATTTGAATAGGATTACCTCTTCCTATTTTATTGAAAATATTTAAAAAGTAAACCTTTTGCCTAAAAAAGTCATCCGTCTCACCCCTGCCCGCCCGGCGCAACGACTCTAACTATCGTTCCTCCCTGCTTTGGCCTATAATGGAACAAGAGACTGAACGAAAGGAAGTTTTTTGCCCAATGAATGATAAATGGACTGCATTAGAACGCAAAATGCGTGATTCCGGCGTCAATACGCTGCTAATTACGGATCCGAAGCATGTGTATTACCTGACTGGCTTTCTCAGCAATCCGCATGAACGCTTCCTCGGCGCCGTCCTTCAAGCGGGAAGCGAGCCTTTTCTGGTTGTCCCTGCACTGGATGAAGAGGCTGCCCGTAAAGCGGCGGACGTAACGGAGATCCTTACCCATGGCGATACAGATGATCCTTACGCGATCTTGAAGCAACGACTCGGGGGCTCGCTAGGGACGCTGGGCTTTGAGAAGGAGCAAGTCTCGGTGGCAAATTATGAGCGGATGCAGGAGAAGCTCTCCTTCTCCGGATCAGTTGATATTGGACCGTGGCTTCGGGACATGCGGGTGCGGAAAAGCCCGGAAGAGGTTGGCAAAATCAAGCATGCCGTAGATCTGATCGAACAGGTGCTCAGCGAATCGCTGAAAAAAGTAAAGGAAGGCGTAACCGAAAATGAGCTGGTTGCAGAAGTCGAGTACCAAATCCGCAAGCTTGGTGCAGACGGACCTTCCTTCGATTCCATGGTGCTGTCCGGCGAGAAAACCGCCCTGCCGCATGGCGTCCCCGGTGATCGGCAAATCCGGCGCGGCGACCTGCTGATGTTTGACATCGGCGTTTATGCGGATGGCTACGCCTCCGACATTACGCGTACCTTTGCGGTGGGCGAACTGTCCGAGGAACTGGTCCGGATTTATGAAACGGTGCTGGCAGCTAACGAAGCTGCGATTGCTGCCATTCGGCCAGGCGTCACCTTCGCCTCCATTGACCGCGCCGCCCGTGAAGTGATTGAAGTTGCCGGTTATGGACCTTATTTTATCCATCGCCTTGGCCATGGGCTGGGGATCGATGTACACGAGTTCCCTTCGGTTCATGGGGAGAACGAATTTCTTCTCGCAGAAGGCCACGTCTTTACGGTTGAACCTGGCATTTATGTGCCTGGCGTCGGAGGAGTTCGTATCGAAGACGACGTTCTAGTCACCGCAACCGGCGTTGAAGTTCTCACTTCTTATCCAAAACAATTAGCACATATCTAACATGATATGTTACTTTTGTGCTCGAAGAGCTCTGGTGATCTGCAAAAAAGGGTCGCAGGGCTCTCTTTTTATCCATTTTCCGATAGATTTAGACGTTTTTTTTGAAACTTTTTACGAAAACCAAAAAAAGTAGTATTTTTTCGTTTTCAAAGGACCTTTTTTCCTATAAAATGATACTTATGAACCGCTGGTTAAAAAGAATAGAGACAGCCAAGCGTATACATCACATTTTTAAAGGGGAAACGGAGAGGATTCTCGTGTTCAATGTCATTAATCGCTCCATCAGCCGCAGATTGATGAGTACCTATGCGGCGATTATCGTCGTATCTTCACTTTTATTTAGTGTCAGCTTTTATAACATCTCTATGGGGATCATCGAGCAGAATGTGCTGCCACAGTTCGATAAAGTGCTGCTTACTAGTACTCAAGACATCTTCAAACGGTTAGATACGACCCAATCCCTGCAATTGCTCAGCGGCAAAGATAACTCCCGTTTTACGGTGGAATCGTATTTGACGAAGAGCGCTGAAGAATACAACTTAAGTAATGCTTACTTACTACATATTCAAGAAGACGGCGCTACCGTTCTGGCAACAAATGAGAACTCGGAGATGGCTCCCGGTGACAAGCTGGAGATCCAACCGGCCATGACTGCTGCAGCTGGTGGCGGGGTACAAATCAGTGAATTGTATACAGACAAATTCGGCTCGCACAAAACGGCTTTTATCGCGATTCCCGGCAGTAAAGCCATGCTCGCCGTAGGCCTTGACGCTACCTTCATCGATAAGAAGAAAGACCAAATTTTGTTCATCTGTATCGGCATCACCTTACTTGTCATTGTGGTGGGCATGGCCGCAGCGTATTTTGCAAGTACGCGAATCACGAAGCCAATTCGCAAGCTGGTGATGGTCACGGAGCAAATGGCTGGCGGAGACTTCCGTCATGCCATCGAAGTGAAAGGACATGACGAAATTGCCCAACTAGCCGGAAGCTTCCAAACGATGACACATCAGCTCAAAAACATGTTCGCTGCAGTGATGCAAACGTCCCAAGTGGTCGTAGACGGATCTGAGAACTTATCCCGTTCGGTGACAACGTTTGAAGATTTGATTGCCCGCTCCAATGCAGCTACGAAGGAAATCGAAGCGGGCAGCATGACGATTGCTTCCGCAGCAGCCGAAAACGCCCGGGCCATGGAAGAAATTTCCCAAGGTGTACAGCACATTGCGTCTTCATCTGCCGAAGTCACGGAACGGATTGGACAAGCTGCGGAGGAGGCTGACGCCGGAAATCATTTGGCGCAAACAGCGGTTACGCAAATGCAGCATGTCGAAGATGCGGCTAATCGAACGCTGGAGCATATCCGTACGCTGAACGATCGCTCCGAGTCCATTTCGAACGTAGTAGTAACCATTACAGAAATTACGAAGCAAATTAATATTTTGGCGCTGAACGCGGCGATTGAAGCTGCACGTGCCGGCGAACACGGCAAAGGCTTTGCTGTCGTGGCCGAGGAAGTTCGTAAGCTGGCTGAGCAGTCCCGCCAAGCGATGGAGGAAATCGGAGAGAACCTGCTCAGTATCCGAGAAGAATCGGAAAATTCGGTCAACGCCATGCAACGGGCCAGCGAGGAGATCGTCTCCGGAACCGAACGGGTAAAGCAAGCGGGGCAAGCGTTTGAACAATTAACGAAGCTGATTCAGAACGTGAACTTGACGATTCAATCGGTTTCAGCCTCCACCCAAGAGGTATCTGCCGGTACCGAGGAAGTCACCGCATCGGTAGAGGAATCGGCCAATATTACCGCCAAATCGCTGGAGAACATGGAGCAAATCAGCAGCTACTCGCAGCAACAGCTGGACGAAATGGAAGCGCACGCGCGTACAGTTCGCTCACTGTATGAGCAGGCGTTGTCGTTGCAAGAATCGATTGCAAAATTCCGGATCTGACTCTAAAAATAAACGTACCCTTCACGTTCCCCTGATCGGAGAAACGGAAAGGGTACGTTTTATTTTATCCCTTAAATCGTCACTGGGCTTGCAGAAGCCGCATCTTCCGTGGTCTGATCCGATTGCGTATCCGCCTTCGAATCCAGCCTCTTTTCCGGCTTCTTCCAGTATGCTTCACTGCCTGGCAAATCGTCAAACCAGGTCGCATCATCCGGGCAAGGCAAAATCATAAACTTGCCGTATTCACCGTCCCGGGACTGATGATACTTGAGATAGGCCTGCCCGTTTTCGATAGCCAGGATTTCGATTTTTCCTGAAGAATGACTCATCGATAATCGCACGCGCTTTCCAAGCCCTGAAGTACGGGCTTTCGCTTCCTCTACTAGCTCATACGCTCGTTTCAACGGGATGACAAAGTCAGCATTTCCGGCTACGGGACGATTGATAAAGAAATAGTACGGAGTGACGCCAGCCCAAGATAAGCGATCTAGCAATTCACCAAGTACGGCCGCATCATCGTTGATGCCTTTGAGAATCGGCGTTTGATTGACCACGATAGCCCCGGCGTCGTGCAGCGCCTGGAACCCTCTTTTGGCCTCAGGGGTAATTTCGCGCGGATGATTGATATGCGCCATAACATAAATCCGTTGATCAACAGTGGAGAACTCCCGAATTAGATCCAGCAACTCCGGATCTTCATAAATACGCATTGGATTAAACACAGGAATTTTGGAACCGAGGCGGATGATTTTTACATGTTCAATAGCTCTTAGCTTCTCGAGAATCGAACGCAGCTTTCTGGTCGCTAAAATCAAGCTGTCACCGCCGGTTAACAGGACGTTATTAATCTCCGGATGCTGTGCGATGTACTCAATGCCAGGTGTGACATCCGCCATCGCTTCCTTCACATCGTTGCGGAATAACCGTTTACGGAAGCAGTACCGGCAATAGGAGCCGCAAACCTCGGACACAATCAGCAGCGCGGTCGTTCGATATTTGTGCTGGCAGCCAGGCACCACATAGTTCGCCGCTTCGTCAGAAGCGTCCCAGCGCCCATATTCCTTCAGTTCTCCCGTATTGGGGATCACCAACTTGCGGATCGGGTCCTCCGGATCATTCCAGTCGATCAAACTCAAATAGTAGTCGTTCACTCGAAAAACGAATTTGTCGGTAATCGGTTTCAACTCCTGACGCTCCTGCTCGGACAACTGGCTCACCTTGGCAATATCGGTGATGTACTTCGGACTAGCCATAGATCCTCTCCTCCTTTATTAGTACGATGCGTAAAGAAGAAGCTCGAAACTTGCAGTGAATGCGAGTACTCCGCCGAATGCTCGGGTCAAAGGTCTTGCAGAACGCAAAAAGACCCCGCTTCAAAGAACAGGGTCATTAGTTGATGACTGAAATAATATTAAAATGACCCATCCACTGCAAACGAGGTTAGCTGACGGGCTCGGGAAAGATGGTTCCCTACGTTAAACCTGAAACGATTCGCCCCAAAAGATTGGTTCCCCCGCTTTTCGACTTTACCCATCGAAAATTAAGCGTACTTTTATCCTACCTTATCCTTACCCAATTTGTCAAAGCTTACCTTGGATCCCAGCAATGTCGTAAATGAGATCCATGCGCAGATGCCTGCGAACCTGCTCCGCTAACCGATCGAAGGCTTCCTCCTTCCGTGAGGAAGAAACAAAGGTAACGTTCAAAGGTTCCAGCCCTTTGGTCATCCGCAGTCCATCCAGCCATGAACGCCGCCAAGCATCATTATGGAACACCCCATGCAGATACGTTCCAAACACCCTGCCATCAGCGCGGGCTGCACCTTCCGGATGCGTCTGCGCTTCAAGCTGATCCCCCCCCTCAGCGACTCGAAGTAGAAATAATGGTTGAGTGTCCCGCAACTGCTGAGTTGATCCGGCATGAATCTCATAGCCTGAGATCGGCAGCTCCTGGTTCTGAGGATGCAATGCGATCGGATGGTCTTCGCACGTATATCCGTGCACGCGCACCGTTTTTTTACCTGGGAGGAAGGTTGTAGCCAAGGGGAGCAGACCCAAGCCCAATGCCGACCTCGGTTCATTGGACTCCACGCCTTCAGGGTCATGCAGTTGTTCGCCCAGCATTTGATATCCGCCGCAAATTCCGACCAGCTGGGTGTGCGTCCCCTTTTCGATCAGGTTGCAAACTGCCTCCGCCAGCCCTTGCCTGCGCAAAAATTCCAGATCGCTGATCGTATCCTTTGTCCCCGGCAAGATCACCACATCGGGATGTCCAAGTTCTAACAGCTTGCTTACATAACGTAACGATACGTCCGGTTCGGCTGCCAACGGGTCAAAATCCGTGAAGTTAGAAATATGCGGATAACGGATGACGGCGATATCCAGTTCCTTCGTTGCAGATGGCTCTGAACGAGCTGGATAGGTATCCAGGACTACGGAATCCTCCGCTTCGATCTCCAGATCATTTAGGTAGGGTAGAACTCCAAGTACGGGGATTCCGGTCCGCTGCTCCAGCCAATCCAGGCCAGGCTGCAACAGAGACAGATCGCCGCGAAACTTATTGATAATGAACCCTTTTACGCGGGCGCGTTCGTGCGGTTCAAGCAGCTCCAGGGTACCAACAAGAAAGGCAAATACCCCGCCGCGGTCGATATCCCCCACCAAAATCACGGGAGCATCCGCCCATGCAGCCAAGTTCATGTTAACGATATCCCGTTGCTTCAGGTTGATCTCCGCCGGGCTCCCAGCCCCCTCGATCACCACAATGCCATGCCTATCGCGGAGCCGACCGAGCGCTTCCATGACCAGCGGCTTGGCATGGGGCAGAAACTCCTCACGATAATCAGATGCGCTAAGGTGACGGTAAGGACGCCCATGCACAACGATCTGCGAGTGCATGTCCCCGGTTGGCTTGATCAATACCGGATTCATGTCGGTGGTGGCAGCGATGCCGCAAGCCTCCGCCTGAATCCCTTGGGCCCGTCCAATTTCTTGGCCGTCCGCCGTAACATACGAGTTCAAGGCCATATTTTGTGACTTGAACGGAGCCGGTCGAAGCCCATCCTGCGCAAAAATACGACACAGCGCCGTCACGATCACACTCTTCCCCACGTCAGACGCTGTCCCTTGAACCATGAGTACAGCCCCTGATGTTGTTGGTTCGCCTTTTTCCCGATCCTGATCCCAAAGCTTCTTATGCTTTTCGCCCATCGCGCGTTCCCTCCTTCCGAATCCGTACGTGTAGTACCATGTCTCGTCAGGCCCTTTTGCACCTTTATCCCTTTTGTTCAGGGGAGTGGTAATTCCGCACGCTTTTTCACCATTATCCCCTTCGTTCAGCCAGTGGTAATTCCGCACGCTTTTTCACCATTATCCCTTTCACTCAGCCGGTGGTGCTTGCCCAACATGTTTCTCCGCTTCCAGCTGTCCGTCTTTATCTCTTAGGTACCTTATTTCGCCTTCCCAACTCTAACCTTCTTGATTCTGATTCAAGGGGATAATGGTGCAAAGAAGCCCGCAGCAACATAAATTATCCCTTTCGCCCAGTTAGCTTGCAGAGACGTGCTCGATTGCCGCTATGCTACCTACTGCCGACCTATACTCACTTTGGAATACCGATGGATCTCTCGATCTAGTTCTACCTTTCTCTTCTCCTTGGTTCTGATCCAAGGGGATAATGGTGCAAAAGCGCCCAAAGCCAAAGGTCTCCCTTCCGCCTAAAGCGCCTCTGACCTTGAAATATCAATTTGAAAAGATCAGCACCGCAAGCAACAACAGTACCGCTTCCAGCCCTTCGCCCAGCGCCCCGTAGGTATCGCCGGTCAAACCGCCGAGCTTGGCATTGATTCGTCGAGCGGCCCAAGTTCCCGCCGCCCAGGCGATAAAGGGAGACAAGCCGATAAACAGCAGCGATCGCAGCAAAGCCGATTCGTCCATTCCTCCCAGCGACACGAGCAAAGTGAGCAGCAACACTACAACGGATATCGTCACCGCCATGATGGTACTCCCCCAGGCATCCCGTTCGCTGAAGCCGTGGAATTGCGCAGCCAATCCCTCACCTTGCCGGGCCTTGGGCCAGCGGTGCATCGCCCAGGTCATAAACCACCGGCTCCACAGAGGTGCCAGCCATATCGCCAGTCCTGACGTCAGCAGGCCCCCTTGGAAGAGCGAGGTCAGCAGCGAGGCTTTGAGCATCAGCAATAGGACGCAGGCCAGAACGCCCATGGCGCCTACCCGGCTGTCTTTCATGATCTCAAGCATCTTGTCGCGTGACCGGTAGCTCAGCAGTCCGTCGGCCGTGTCCATCCAACCGTCCAAATGCAAACCTCCAGTTAATCCAACCCAAATCAATAAGGAAAGGATGGCTGCCGGGTACGAAGGAAGCAGCCAGTCGGCAAGCAAACCGCCTGCCCAGACAACAGCGCCGATTGCTGCTCCGACAAGCGGATAATAGGGGATACTGCGCCGCAGCAAGTCCGTTGTAAAATCCAGTTCAGCCCGTACCGGAAAGCGTGACAGAAACTGGAAGGCCGCCAAGATCGGCTGCAGAGCTCCATGCTTACCCGCCCCGGAGGGCGCTTTGTGCTCTGGTCCGTTCGTCATAAGCGATACTCCCTGCTTTTCAACTCGATGGGGATGCCGGCGGTAACCAGAAACACCTGATTCGCGATCGACGCCATCGTTCGGTTCAGCAGCCCGGCCCAATCCCGATATTGCCGGCCAAGCGGATACTCCGGCACGATCCCGCTGCCGACCTCATTTGTAACCATCACCAAAGTGCCGGGAAAAGCCTCGGCCGCAGCGGTCAACCGCTCAATTTCCCGCGTCAAAACGGCGTCCACACCATCGGCCTGTTCCGATGCGCTCAGCAGCACGTTCGACAACCATAACGTCAGGCAGTCGACCAGCACAACCGGACCCGCGGCTTCGGCGGCCGCGCCCTCCTTTGCAACGGGCCGCTTACCTAACTCCTGCAGCATCTCTGCTAGTTCAAGCGGCGCTTCATGCGTCGTCCAGGTGAACCCGCTTTGCTCCCGCTGGAGCTGGTGCAACCTGATACGGGCCTTCATCTCATCGTCAAACGCTTGCGCCGTTGCAACGTAATCAGCGGATGTTGCCTGTTTCATGACCCAACGTTCAGCGAATGTGCTTTTGCCGCTGCGGGCTCCGCCGGTCACCAGGATCTTCATCACTCGGTCCCCCCACCATTTCCTTCACCGGACGCGACGCCCGCGCTTTCGAACGTCGCCATTTCAGCAACGATCCGGCAAGCCGCATCTACAAGATGGAGCGCCAGCACGCCGCCTGTGCCTTCCCCAAGCCGCATATCCAGCTCCAGCATCGGGTTAAGGCCAAGCTCCTGCAGGAGCGCACGGTGTCCCTGCTCGTGGGAGACGTGCGAAGCAATAATATAGTCGGCCACATTCGGCTGTATACGTACCGCCAGCAGCGCGGACACAGTTGAAATAAAGCCGTCGATCACGACCGGGCAGCGATGAGCTGCGGCTCCCAGAATGACGCCAGTCATTCCGGCAATCTCCAGCCCGCCGACTTTAGCTAGCACGTCCAGCGGATCGTTGGCATTCGGGCGATTGACCTCCAGCGCCCGCTCCACGACGGAAATTTTGTGCCGAAGCCGTTCATCGTTGACCCCGGTTCCACGCCCAACGCTCTGCTGCGGTGCGATCCCCGTCAGACTGCTCATGATCGCAGCGCTGGCTGTGGTGTTTCCGATACCCATCTCCCCGGTGACGAACAGTCGAACGCCTTGGGACACCGCATCAGCCACCACCTCGGCCCCAACTCGAATGGCGGCTTCGGCTTCCTCCCGGCTCATCGCCGGTCCCTTGGCCATATTTCCTGTCCCGTAACGCAACTTACGTTGCAGCAGCCCCGGATGTGACATCTCTGCATTCACCCCGATATCCACGCAAACGACGTCAGCCGAAGCCTGGCGTGCCAGCACATTCACCGCTGCGCCGCCGGCCAAAAAGTTATGCACCATCTGCGGCGTCACTTCTGCCGGAAACGCGCTGACCCCTTCCTCACAAACGCCATGGTCCGCCGCCATTACGATTACCGACCGTTTTGGAAACTCCGGACGAATGATTCCCGTGATGCCTGCCAGCTTCACTGCCAATCCTTCCAACTTCCCGAGACTTCCCGGCGGCTTCGTCAACTGGTCCAAATGGACCTGCGCCGCTTTCATCGCTGCTTCGTCCAAAGGAGTAATTGCTTGCGCAAGCTGTTCGACTGAATTGTATGCCATAACCATATTCCCCTTTTCTGTATTACTGACTCGTACCCTTAACCTAAACTTGCCCGGCGCAGCAATAGCTGCGGAACGTCCGAATCCGGATGAACCACTTGGTGGGCCTGAACTCCAAATACGGTTTCAACCAGCTCCAGTGACAAAATGCCGTCCGGCGCGCCTTGCGCCACAATTTGCCCGCCGCTCATCACTAAGAGATGGCTGCAAAACAAGGCAGCCAAATTCAAATCATGCATCACTGAAACGACGGTAAGTCCGGCATCGCGCTGCCATTCGGCCACCAGCTCCATAAATTGCATCTGGTAACGCAAATCCAAATAGGTTGTTGGTTCATCGAGCAGCACCAGCTCGGGCTGCTGAGCCATCACCTTCCCAAGTGCTACCCGCTGGCGTTGCCCCCCGCTAAGCGCACTCAGCGGACGATGCTCCAGCTCCTTCAGGTCGAGACGTTCCATAATTCCATCAATGAGGCGTTCGCCTGCCTTCGCCCCGCCGATCTCCTTGCCGCGCCAATCCTGATGGGCGAACCGCCCCATTTCCACCACTTCACGCACCGTAAAAGCCACAGCCGGAAGCCCGTCCTGCTGAAGGACGGCGACCTTGCGCGACAGCTCCTTGCGCGAATACGACGAAAGCGGTCGTCCGCTCAACGCAATCTCGCCGGCATCCGGCTTCTCCACGCCGGAGATCAAGTTGAGCAAGGTTGTTTTGCCGCTGCCGTTGGGTCCAATCAAGCCCCAAAACTCACCGGAGCCAACCTGCCAGTCCACACCGTGAAGCACCTCCAGCCGGCCAAACGCCTTGGCAACCCCAGACACCTTGATCAACGCAGCTCCTCCTCCCTCTGTTTCTTCTTCCGATACAACAGATACCCAAAGAAAGGCGCCCCCACAAAGGCGGTGACGATGCCCAGCGGGACCTCCGTTGGAGCCAGCAGCGAGCGAGCCGCCAAGTCGCTCCACATCATAAATATCCCGCCGCCCAGCGCCGACAAAGGAATGATCAGCCGATAATCCGGGCCGGTGATCAGACGGATCATATGCGGAACGACCAGGCCTACGAATCCGATTACCCCTGACACGGATACCGCAGCCGCCGTCATCAGTGTAGCAACGAGCAACACAGCTAGTTTGGTTCGTTCTACGGCCATCCCGGAATGGGAGGCTTGACGTTCACCTAAAGTCAGCAGGTTCAAATGTTTAGCCCGGCTCCAAAGGAATAAGGCTCCCAGCAGCAAATACGGCAAAAGGATGGCCGTATACGACCATCCGCGCAAGCTTAAACTGCCCATCGTCCAATAGTAAATTTCATTAATGGTTTTCTTCGACATTGCCGTTAAAAAGGAGACAACAGCCCCTAGGAACGATTGCATCACGACGCCGGACAAAACCAGACTTTCAATCGGCAGCCGTCCGTTCTCTCTAGCCAGCCAAATCACGATCCATAACGTAACCGCCCCCGCCAGGAACGCAACCATCGGTAGCGTAAAGATCCCAAACAGGGAAAACTGCCATCCGAAAAAGATCAGCACCGCCGCACCGATTGCCGAGCCTGACGATACGCCCAGCGTAAACGGATCCGCCAACGGGTTGCGCAGCACCCCTTGGAAGCCGGCGCCCGCCACGGCGAGCGAAGCACCGACCAGCATCCCAAGCAGCACGCGAGGCAAACGGACCTGTATGACGATTTGCTCTGCTGCCGTCGTCCAATCCGGCGTGATCAGGCGGTCGAACCCCGGGATACGATGCAGCAAAATTGCTGCGATTTCCCCAGCCGGCACATAAACGGAACCGATGCCGATGCAGAGCAGCAGCGTTACGACCAGCAGCAGGAGCCCAATGGCTCCGTATCCGGCGAATTTGCCGCGCTTCATGGCTGGATCAAATCCGGGTGAACCGCCTTGGCGACTTCAATGAGTCCTTGCGTGACACGAGGGCCCGTACGAGCCAGCAGATTATCGTCCAATGCGATAATGCGGTTCTCCTTCACAGCCGAAATTTGATCCCAGCCTGAACGGGCTTTAATGATATCCGCTAACGTCCGGTTATTTTCGTCAACAACGCTTTTCGCGTAAAGAATAACGTCCGGGTTCGCCTGAATAATTTGTTCTTCATTGATCTCGGACCATCCCTTGATATCGGAAGCAACGTTGATGCCGCCAGATAACGTGATCATCTCATCCATGAACTCGCCTTTGCCCACCGTCCAGCCCGGAGAAAACTCGATGTAGACCTTCTTCTTCTGGTCTTCACTGAGCGAAGCTAACGCATCGGTCACCGTTTGGACCTCTTGCTTCATCTTGTCGACTACGTTGGCAGCTTCAGCCTGGTGGTTGGTAATGTCACCAATGGTCTGAATATGCTCCATTACTTCGTTGATTGTCTTCGGATTGGACTGGAACACTTTATATCCCATATCCGTCAAGTTTTTAACCGTCGCTTCGTCAATCACGCTCGCTGCAAGAATGAGATCCGGCTGCGCGGCCACAATCGCCTCCACGTTCACCTGAAATCCGCCCATCCGCGGCTTGTCCTTCACCGCTTCAGGATAATCATCCAGATCGGATACACCAGCCACTTGCTCGTCAAGCCCCAGCGCAAACAGCGTTTCCGTCTCCGAAGGTGCCAGCGACACGATGCGTTCCGGCGCAGCCTCAAACGTGAACTCTTTGCCAGTCGAGTCCGTTACGGTATAAGGATAAGTCGTCTCCTGTCCCGCCGAATTGTCCGCCCCTGCGTTCGTTCCCGCATTTTGCGTTGGCTGTGCAGCGTCAGCGGTATTCCCTGATCCCGGGGTGACAGCGTTATTGTTACCGCAGGCTGCAAGCACCAGCAGCAGGGCCAGCAGCCACAGGCTTCCTAGTCTTCTCCAGTTTCTCATTTCCAGATCTCCCCTTGCTTTATTTTGCAATAGATAAAGAATCGCCTTGTGTTCCAGCAGTACGTTGTGCAGCCGGCGGCGAAGAAGCGCGGCCAACTCTCTATCGGCACAAAGAAAAAACCCCAATCCTAGCGGATGGGGTTACGTCTACAAAGTCATGCTGTGCGCACGCAAAGCGGAGCGACTCCACGATGGCAGCGCCAAGCTATGATGCTCTTGGCAGAACGTTATCCTTTCCTCGAAGGACCGTCTTGAATTCCCGTGGCAGGTCTCCTGACTTCCAGGTATCGACGACAACTCGCCTTCCCATCTCCCTTCGCGGGCGACAGTGGCATCATGAGCTCGTCCCTGTTTACAGTGGCGGGACCGTGCCGGATTTACACCGGCTTCCCTTTTAACCCGAAGCGCTGCGGCATGCTTCACCGTTGCTCCAGGACCTACGGGCACAAATTGTACGCTTGTCTTAAGGCTTTCTTCTCTCTTGGATTATAGGGGAAAAGCGGAAGGCTGACAATAATGAAATCTGCTATTCCTTCGTTCAACCCTGTTCTAAAGACAAATCGGCGCCCAGGACGCCGAGGACTTCGCCTTCCCGGACAATCGGCACGGCCAGCGTCAGGCAACGCCGCTTGGTGATCGCGGAGATATACACTTCGGAGACGACCGTCTCTCCGGCCAGCGCCCGACGGAACCAGTCCCGTCCTTTAGCGTTGAGCAAGCCGGCTTCCGGAATGGACATGATAAAAGATCCGTCCTGGCGGTTGGACCAGGCCGCTTCCAGGCCCGGCTCTGCAGCTAACAGCTGCTCCAAGGCAGCTCGGTGACCAGCCGGCTCCAGCAAGTGAAACCCCGGTTCTTTAGCCACCTCCAGCAGTATTCGGGCATAGGCTTGTCCAAGGGCCGCTGCGTCCTCGCCCCCGGCAACTGAATCCGTCCCGGAATGGACGGACTTCAACGATACCATCAGTTCGCCCTGGGCCCGATCCAAGCCCACGACCACCGTCTGCAGCTTGGAGATATGCTCGCGCTCCGACTCCATCCGAGTCAGCGCCCCCTCCACATGGATGATGCTCCGATTCAGCGCTTCATGCACCTCGCTCAGCATCGCCTCCATGTTTCGCGTCAGCTCGGCTTGTTCCCCGCTTCGCCGTCCCGCTTCGGCAACGAGCCCGTTCACCTCGGCTACTTCATCCGCAATCAACCGGATGTCCTCCCCCATCCGTTTCATTAACGATATGCCTTCCAGGGCCGAGGCCCGTCCCTCTTTCAGCGTGGACTTCACACGCTCAACATCTACAGCGATCTGCTGAAATAACGGCGCGGAGGAAGTGATCGCCTCGGTGCTTTGATCCGCCAACTGGCGCATGCGCACGGCGACAACGTCAAACCCTTTCCCCTGCTCACCTAACCGGGCCGCCTCGATCGATGCATTTAACGCCAGCAACGCGACCTCCGATGCAATTTCCTCCAGGCTCCGATACAATACCCCCAGCTTCCGAGTATTCCCCTCCAAATCCTCCATCGGCCTCTCGATCAACTCTTGGGACTGCGCCAAAGCACGAATGGTGCCGTCTACGGTCTCCAGCGCTCCCGCCATGCGCATGGCCTCTGCTCGGGTATTCTCACTGCGGGCAAGCAGATGCCCGGCGGCGTCATGGATTTGAGAGGCCGAGGCTGCCACCTCTTCCATCGCCGCCAGACTCTCCTGCACCTGTTCCAGCGAACGCTCGCTGCTTTGCTTCAGCTTCTGATCCTCGGCCGCTGCGGTATCGGCTAATCGTTGCAGCTGCTCGAGGCTCTCGCTCACTTCACCAACCGCCGCCTGCAATCGATCCGCCGCCACCAGCGATTCGTTAAATACCGCCGTCCAATCGGTTTCTGCTTGCGGGGGTTCACTTGTCCCCAAGGCAGAGCGCTTGTTCCCCAGCGCCCCGCCTCCCGAAGCTGCCCGCCAGCCGGGTTCAAAGAACAGCGCAACTCCTAAACTGAGGAAAGTAACTACCGCAAGGCAGGGGATATACCACGGCGTCTTTGCCCATATCGCACAGACGGCCAAGATCACCGTAAAGCCGCAGCTAAACCAAACGGCAAGTCTTCCCAACCCAACGTTTCGTTTCATATGCCCACCCCTGATATGTAAATTTTGCTAACATTATAAAATAGGACTAAAGGTATAGAAAGGAAAAATTTAGGCATTCCGAAGTTGGGTGCAAATAATCGACGGAATTCTGTAAATAAGAAAGAGGAATGTAACACAACACGTCACATTCCTCTTTGAACAACCCATACCATCCTATATCTTGGGTGCAATCTTGCGGCATCCTCTCTCGTCTATTCGTTCATTCTCCCATTGTACACCAGAACAGAACGCTCTTCCCTACTTACTCCGCTTGCCGCTGCTGGCCAGCAAGATGTTAATATTCTGCTGCTGCCGGTATTCATTCGGCGTGACATGATACTTCTTACGAAACATCTGCGCGAAATGGCGGATGTCCTGATAGCCGAGGTACTCTGCAATCTCTCCGACCTTCAGCTTCGGGTTCAGCAGCAGCTGCTTCGCTTGCTCCAGACGGAGCGAGGTTACGTATTCCTTGTAGCCGAGTCCCACCTTCTGCTTAAACAGCTGGCTGAAATACGCCGGGTTCAGGAAGACGACGGAAGCGACCTTTTCCAAAGAAAGCTCCTCATTGTAGTGCTCCTTGATATATTGGAGGGCAACTTCGATCGCTTTCTCCCCGCTGCCCTTCGGCGGATCCAGCAAGGCAACCGGCGAATCGGAAGCCTGTTTCATGCGCATGACCACCTGCGGCACCGACTTGAAATCGTTGTTTAAGCCTGAATGCACGATTTGAAAAGGCACCTTCAAATAGTGCTTCAAATGCGCCTTCACTTCCTCCTGAAACCGTTCGATCCGCTCCGGCTCCCGCGGCGTGATCAGACCCAGCAGGCTTTGGCGGTCATAGCTCACGACAAACCCTCGGCCGTGGCGCTCAATCAGTTCGGACAACACATTTTCGACGATAAAATGCTCCAGCCGCACGTTTTTGTCCCCAGCATCCATCTGAACCATCATCAAATAAAAGCTTTGATAGTCCTCCATAAACGGCGTCAAATCCAGGTTCCCGATATCCAGACCCGAGGCTAATCGCTGAAATACGCCCTCGCGCAAATATTTCAGATTGGCTTTTAAGAGCTCCTCTTCCTTCGTCTGCTCGCTTTCCTCGCGAACCTCTGCGGCCAGGGTGCTGATAATTTCCTGCAGGCGCGTTTTCCCAATCGGCTTCAGCAAGTAATCGCGGGCCCCCAGCCGCACCGCCTCCTGGGCATAGGCGAATTCGCTGTGCGCAGAGATCACCACCCACTTCACCCGAGGAAATCGGCGTTTCGAAATCCGCATAAATTCCAGTCCGTTCATACCCGGCATCAAAATATCAGTGAGCACAATGTCGAATCGCTTCTCGCCCATCAGCTTCGCGGCTTCCTCTGCCCCTTCAGCCAGTTCAACCCCATACTCCGGATAAATCCGGTTGATCGTTCGCTTAATGCCTTCGCGAATCGCCCGTTCATCATCCGCAATCAAAATATTCATGTTGCAACGTCCCCCTCCATCGGAAGCGGCAGCACGACGGCTACCCTGGTTCCTTGATCAGGAATGCTTTCGATCTCCAGACCGTAACGTTCACCGAACATATGTTGAAGACGGCGGTGCAAATTTTGCAGCCCTATGCCGCTGCTGCCCGTGCCGGATACTTTCGGGATCGGGCAATTGATCGACTGCTTCAACCAAGCTAGCCGCTCGGCCGTCATCCCGTTGCCGTTATCCTCCACCACGATTTTCAGCACATCTCCAACCTCTTGGGTATATAACTTAAGCACACCTTGGCGTTTGAGCGATTCTAATCCATACTTCACTGCGTTTTCGATAATCGGCTGAACGGTCATCTTTGGCAGCCGAATGTCCAGCCAGCGTTCATCGATGGTTTTCTCCACCCGAAGTCGGCCCTCCAGCCGGATCAAAATAATCGTCAAATAATGGTTAATCTGCTCCAGCTCTTCGCGCAGCGTAACCTTGGCTCCATCCTTCCACTCACTGCTGTAGCGAAACATCGAAGACAGCGATAAGACGAGCTCGCCTAACCGGTCGTTCTCTTTCTCATCAAGCATCCAATAAATCATATCCAGCGTGTTGTACAAAAAATGCGGATTCACCTGCGACTGCAGCGCATGCAGCTCGGCGTTCTTCTCGCTGACCGAAGAAATCTTCACCCGCTCAATCAGTTCTTCGATCCGGCTGACCATTCGGTTAAACGAGGCGACGAGAATATTAATCTCCTGGTAGGAGGAGACGTTCACCATCCCGCGGAAGTTCCCCATCTCCACCTGCCTCATCTCGCGGATCAGCTTCTTCAGCGGATTCGCAATGGTTCGCGATACGATGCTGGCGACGACAGCCGAGACGATGATCAGAATCGAAATAACGATCAGCAAATACCGCTTCGTCTCCACCAGCTCAACGTTCAAGTCCTGTCGAGGTGTCACGCTGACCACGGACCAATCGGAAAAAGGCAGGCGAGACGCCACCGTAATTCCCGAATCCTCCTGCTCCACAACCAAGCTGTGAGCCGCATCCAGCTTCGGAAGGTCTTCCAGCACCGGTGGCGGTTCGGATAATGAAGAGACCACCTGGCCCTGCTGATTGACGAGATAGACCTCGCTATGCTCGCCCAGCTTGAGATTATCCAAAGCATCCAGCACCGGCCCCGGGTTCACCTCGTAAAGCACAATGCCTATCGGTTTATGCTCGTTTAAATCGTAAATTTGCCGGCCAAAGGCAAACACCGGGCTGTCCTCGGCCAAATCGATCAGCGAATGGGAATAGACGCCCAACCATACCAGTTTCCCGGATGAATTGCGGAGCTGGTGATACCAATCCTCCTCGGGATAAGAAGGATCCAGCACATTCATCGAGTTGCCGTAGTTGTATATCTTCCCTCGGTTGGTAATGACGTGAATGCCCACCAAATCGTCACGGGAATAAAAGATCGCTCCAATAATGTTCGTAATCGATTGTTCGTTAATATAGGCAACCGCCGGCTCGTCGGTTTTTTCGTTCAGCAGGCGGATCATTTCAAAATTGTTGGTGATCGACTTCGACAAGCTGTCGTACCCTTCATAAAGCAGGCTAAACAGCCCGACGGTTTGAGCTACGTTTTTCTGCGATAGGTCACTAATTTTCTCGTGATATTGCTCAGTCGTCCGGCTGTAGTAGAGCACGCTGACGATCAGCAAAATGCCCGACATACAAAAAAGAAACAGCAAAAACAACCGATGGTTTATGGAATGAAAGCTGTTTCGCAACTGTTTTCTCCCTCCCAACCCCGTGTCCTGCTGCTCCTTCATTATAAGATGGCTTACTTATTTTGCAAGCGCAATCTTTACCCTTTTACTGCCCCGGCTACCATTCCTTTCGTAATTTGGTTGGACAGGAAGAAATAGATCAAAATGACCGGCAGCGCACCCATGACCAGGAAAGCGCCGATGGCCCCGTAGTTCACGGAATATTGGCTGACGAACGTATACACCCCAAACGGCAGCGTCTTCAGTCGCTCCGACGAAATGAACGTAGCAGCCAAGATATATTCGTTCCAAATCGTGATAAACGTTAAAATACAAACCGTCATCATCGGCGGAACGGACACCGGCAAAATAATGCTGCGGAAGATCCGATAAATGCTCGCTCCGTCGATAAATGCTGATTCCTCGATCTCCGCCGGAATGCTCTTCATGAACCCGCTAAGGATAAAGACCGAGATCGGAGTGGAAAAAGCGATATACGGCAAAATCAGCGACAGATGCGTGTTGAGAATATCAACGTTTTTGAAAATCACCATCAACGGCAACAGCGTAGCCTGCATTGGAATCATCATCCCCATCAAAAAGATGGTCATGACCATGTTCCCATACCGCCAGCGGAACCGCGAAATCGCATACGCCACCATCGAGCTGAGCAGAATGACGCAGATCATGGTGATCCCGGTAACGATCACGCTGTTGGATAAATATTTCAAATAGCTCCCCGACTCGTAGGCGTCTTGATAGTTGTGCCACTGCAGCTCTTTCGGCAAGGCGAAGAAGCTCCCGCCCATAATCTCCTCATTCGTCTTCAAGGAATACAGCAGCAACCATAACAGCGGGTACAGCTGGGTAACGACCGGAATCGCAAACAGCACGTAGACGATTCCTTTTTTGACTTTTCGCATGAACCTCGCCTCCTTTGCTAGCTGTATTTGCGCTCAAGCTTGTTGAAGATGGAATTGATGATCGCCGTGCATGTGAGGCACAACAGAACCAGGAACGTAGCGATCGCGCTGCCGTACCCGTATTTCAAAGACAGAAACGAGCTGTTGTACATATGCGTGGAGATGACGTCGGTGGCGTGCGCCGGGCCGCCGGCCGTCATGACCATCACAAGGTCGAACGCCTGCAACGAGCCGATAAACGCCAGGACGATCGATATTTTGAAGATCGGGACGATCAGCGGCATCGTGATGTAACGGTCTGCTTTGAACCCTTCCGCCCCGTCGATTTTTGCAGCTTCATAGATTTCATCCGGAATGTTCTGCACCCCGGTATATTGAATGAGCAAATGATAGCCGAAATACTGCCACAGTGACACGAAATACAGACTGTACATTGCGATTTTCGGCTCAGTCAGCCAATTATGCGTCCAACTGTCCAGACCTAAGGCGATCAGCACGCCGTTCAGCATGCCGCCCATCGAGGTCGGGTTATAGATCGTTTTCCAGAGTTGTCCGATAATAACAACCGATAAAATGACCGGCGTAAAATAGATCGACGCCAGCGTATTCCCCTTTTTCAAATAACGGCTAAGCAATATAGCAAAAAACAAGCAAAGCGGAATCTCCAGCATGGAGGCTACCGCATAAAGCAGCGTTCTCCGGACCGACGGCCAGAAGACCGGGTCGTTCCAGAACATATCCCGGAAATTGGACAGCCCCGTAAACTTCGGGGTGGTGATCCCGTCCCAGTTCAACAGGCTGGTCCCAAACGACACGAGTATCGGAACAAACACCAAGCACACATACAACAACAGACAAGGCAATACGAAGACGGCTATTGTGCGTGCGGGCACCTTCAGTACTTTCATCTCTCCGCCCCCCAATAGAAATGCGATGCGAAGAAGCGCTCTAGCACGAATGCTGTTAAGGGCTACTTCGCATCGATGGAAAGGTAACTTTTTGTAAAAAGATCAGGTAGGGTTATTGGCTCAAGGAATTACTGCTTGTTGGCTTCATAGGCGGTTTGATGCTCTTTGGCCACTTGAGCGGAATCCACTTGCTGCACGAACAAGTTTTGGATGCTGCTGAGGTGGACTTGCGCTGTTGCCGGGTTCATCGTATTGTCGAACGCCAGGTCGCCGCCCTTCACTTTGTTGAACAATTCAGCAACTTCGATCGCCAGATCAGAGTAGCCTGCGGCTTTCAGGTCACCGTCAACTTTTTGACCAAGGCCAACCGCGTTTTTGTTCTCAAATTGCTTCTTCGGGAAGTTCAGCGCAAAGAAGTTCAAGAAATCCTTCGTTTCTTGCAAATGCTCGCTGTTCGCCGATACCGCGAACGCACTGCCCGGCGCTAGCATAAACTCATTGGGGTCTCCTTTGCCGTTAACCGTCGGGAACGGGAACGCTCCCACTTTACCTGCAACGGACGAAGCGTCGATGGCCCCGGTTTCCCAAGAACCGATGACCCACATAGCCGCTTGACCGGATTTGAAGATGTTGCCGCCTGCCGTAGCGTCAATCGAAGTTGCGCCGTCCGGGAAGGCACCGGCTTGCACCAGCTCTTGGAACTTGTCAACAGCTTCGATGAAGGCCGGATCTTCGAACGTTTTCTTTCCGTCCATGACGTCCTGCAGGAAGCCTGGGCCGCCGTTTGTACGAAGCAGAATGTTCATGAACAGGAACGAACCGGTCCAGGAATCCTTCTCCCCGATCGCCAGCGGCGTGATGCCTTTTTCTTTGAAAATCTTCACGTCAGCCAGGAATTCGTCGAACGTTTCCGGGACTTTCGTGATGCCGGCTTGCTCGAACAGTTCTTTGTTATAGTAAACGACCTCGATGTTGTTGCCGTCTGGCAATGCATAAACGTTGCCGTCGAAGCTGTAATAATCAAGCAGCCCCTCTTGGTACGTGTCTTTCAGCCCGTTTTGATCCAACATGTCGTTCAGCGGCGCCAGCAGGCCGGCGTCCACGAACGGTTTCATTTGCGCCGCCGGATTCACGATCGTAATATCCGGAACCTCTTTGGAGGCTGCTTGCGTTTTTAGCTTGATTTTCTGCTGGTCGGTATTCAGCGTGTCGAGCTCGATATGGATGTTGGGATGCGCCGCTTCATACTCTTCGACCAGCGCATGGATCGTTTTATAGGACGGGGTTGCCGGGTCCGGGTAAATATTTTGGAACGTGATGGTGATTTTCTCGCCGCCGCTCCCGCTCGTTGCCCCGTTGCCGGCCGGCTCGTTCGCCGCCGCGTCGTTCTTCGCCCCGCCGCCTCCGCACGCCGACAAACTCAGCGCCAACGCGGCGGTTAAAGCGATGGCGGATGTTCTCTTCCAATGCTTCTTATTGAACATTAAATCATGCCCCCTGTGTTTAGGATAAAACCATTATTATGCCTTTAAGCGCTTTCAACAAGGCGCGAACTTCAGGGATCCGGTTGGTTTTTTTTAGGTGTGTAAATTTCCCCTTGTTTCCTTCCTCAGGAAAATGAAAAACCCCTTAGCCGATTTTCGGGTTGCCAAGGGGAACTTGTGTATGGTTAGGTTGGAGCGGGTTTGGGGGGCTTGGGAGACCGCTTCTCGGGATTATATACCTAACTCAGCCACCAGCCGATAGGAATGCAGCCGCTCCTCATAATCGGGGATCGGGGATACGATCAGGAACTCGTCGTTTCCGCACTGGTTTTGCAGGTCCAGCAGATACTCGCGGGCTTGCGAGGCTGTCCCCGCAAACCATTGAAAAGGTGCTCCGCCGCGATTGCGGTACCCTTCCCCTGTCTTTGCCGCCAACGCTTGTGCATGTTCTTCGCTCTCCGCGCAAATCAGCCCCACCGCCAGAATCGTTGACGGCTTCGCTAGATGAACGGAGGGGCGGAAGGCTTCCCGATACGAGCGCAGGATCTCTGCTCCGTTGCTGTCGCTCATAAACTGGCCAAAAACATAGCCCGTTCCGAGCTCGGCGGCGTACGTGGCGCTTTTCACATTGGTGCCCAGCATCCATAGCTCCGGCGAAAGTTTAGGGATCGGCCGAGCTATCACGGGATGATCGTCGTAGCGATATTCATCCGCCAGCAGGTCCGCCAGATCTTTAGCCAGCTGCGGATAGCGGCCGACCCGTTCCAGAAAATTGCCGCTCAAAGCCATCGTCACCTGCGCCTCCCCGCCGGGAGCTCTTCCGATGCCAAGGTCCACTCGCCCTGGATACAAGGCCGACAGCAGCCGGAAGCTTTCTGCAACCTTCAGCGGACTGTAATGCGGCAGCAATACGGCACCGGAGCCGAGACGAATCCGACGGGTCGCGGCTCCAATGGCAGACAGCAGTACCTCCGGCGCTGCGCTGGCCAGCCCTTCCATCCCGTGATGCTCCGACGTCCAATAGCGATGATAACCCAGGGCTTCCGCCTCCCGAGCCAAACGGATTGCTTGTTGGACCGCCTCCTCCGCCGACGTCCCCGGAAGCTTAGGTACGAAATCCAGCAAACTTAGCTTCAACTTCCTTTCCCCCCTTCTCCATCTTCTTTCCCTTGAAAATACAAACGTTGAACCCCGCCCGGCCCAATACGGGTGTCCCAAAACCTGAGACCGGGCATGAGCAGCGAACAAAGCAGTGAGATGACACCGCCGTGGGTGACGATCAGCAGACGCCATGGTTCTTGCACTGATGTGGAGAGCTGCTGCGTCACCTTTGGGGCAAGAGGCTCCGCAGGTTGATCGCTAACCCGGCCTAGGACGCCAGAGACCGTCTCCTTCACAGCACCTGACCGCGCCAGCAGGTCTCCGCATACCCCCGATAGACGGGACTGAAAAGCCTGCCACGATTCGCCGCCGGGCGGGGTTACCGCCTGCGGGTTATCGATCCAAGCCCGGTATCGCTCGTCATCCTTCAGCATCTCATAGGTTTGTCCTTCCCACTGGCCAAAGTTCATTTCCCGCAGCCGGGGGTCGATGTGCACCTTGTCCCGCAGATCCGGACGAGCCCAAGCCAATGTTTCCAAGCAGCGCCGCAAATCACTGGCATATACCGCTGCAAAGTTTACCCCTTCCAGCTCCCGGCGCAGTCCGGTTAAACCCGACGTCTCTCCTGGCAGCAGCGGGGGATCACTATGGCCTTGATATCGGCGTTCCGTGTTCCATGCCGTCAGGCCGTGGCGTACCAGCCACCATTCCACGTCCATCCTCTTTCCACCTCCCCAGCGTGTCCACGCTTCAAAGCCTATATCCAACCCCAATTCCCGGTGATCGCCATCCAGATCCCCGTTCCTAGGATCACCGTGGCATTTGCGACCCAGAACATCAAGCGGGCCGTACGGGCAACGTCCTCGGGCACCATCTCGCGGGTTTTCTCCCCCATGTAGGCGCGGAACGATACGACGCCGTGGTACGAATTTTCTCCGCCGAGCCGTACGCCCAGCGCCCCGGCCACCGCAGCCTCCGGATAGCCGCTGTTCGGGCTCGGATGCTTGGGGGCATCGCGGCGCACGGCCTGCGCAGCGCCGCGGGCATCCAGCCGCAACGCCCAGGCTGCGGCGAACAGCAATAGCGCCGTCAGCCGGGCGGGAATGAAATTGGCGATGTCGTCTAACCGGGCGGAGGCCCAGCCGAGATCGATGTATTTGTCGTTCTTGTAGCCGACCATCGAATCGAGGGTGTTGACCGCCCGGTAGGCCATCGCCAGCGGGGCGCCGCCCAGCAGCGCAAAAAGAAGCGGCGACACCACCGCGTCGACGATGTTTTCGGCGACGGTCTCGACGGCGCCGCGCGTAACCTCCGGCGCATCCAGGTGTGCCGTGTCGCGTCCGACGATCATGCCCAGCGCACGGCGGGCAGCGGGCAGGTCACCGCGCAGCAGGTGGCCGGCGACGTCCATGCCCGCTTCCCGCAAGCCTTTGGCGGCGATCGTCGTCCAGATGAGGGCGGCCTCCACCGCGGCCGCCAGCCATGGGCTGACCTGGGCCAGCAGGCGCAGCAGCGCCCAGGTCAGGGCAAAGCTGCCGCCGGCTACGAGCAGCGGCAGCAGCACCCCCGCCGCGCGGTAGCGGCGGGGCGGGACGAGGCGGCGGATGGCCGCCTCGAGCGCGGCGATCGCCTTGCCGATCCCCACCACCGGGTGGGGGAGCCAGCGCGGATCGCCGAGCATCCGGTCGAGCGCATACGCGACCGGCACCACCCACCACGCCGCCATCATCGGCGTGCCTCCGCGCTCGCGCCCGTACCGGTGCCTGCAGCCGCTGCGCGCAGCGACGCCTCAACGGCGGCGTACACCAGGCGGCCCACCATGCCGCCCAGGTCCGTCGCGGTGCCCGCGTAGGCATGCAGCAGCGGCCAGTCGGCCCGCTGACTCACGCCAAGCGCGACCGCGTCGGTCGTGGTGCCGGTGGCCGCCAGCCCGATCTCGGCGTCCCGCACGCCGAGATCGCCCAGCGCGGCCGTCTTGGCCTCCGTCGCCGTCATCACGGCGTTGACCATCGCCGCCGGCGTCAGCCGCCCATCCACGGCCAGCAGCACATTAATCGTTCCCGGCGACCAGGAGGCCGGGAACGTCGTCCGCCGAACGCCCGCCCGCGCGGCGTTCGACGCCCCCGCCGTCGCGCAGCAGACGACGGCGAAATCCTCGCCGCGTTCCTCCGCCACCGCGGCGTAACGCATCGGGACCGCCGTCAGCAGCCCCGCTGTCCCAGCAGCCGGGTACTCCCATTGCTCCAGCAACTCCGCAATGTCTCGCGCCGGGTCGTCGCAGCGGTATTGGCGGTCGACATAGATGTTGACCATCCGCCGCAGCCGCCCAGCTCCTCCGCCAAACACCGCGCTGCTCAGCCCGTCCATCTCATCCGGCGCCTCCAGCAGCAAATGCCGTTCTCCATACGCCAGCTTCAACCCCGGCCAGGCTTCAGAAACATAAACCTCACCTGGCTGCGCCTCCATAAAAGGCATCTCTATCTTCATTTTTCCATCCTCCCCACACCTAGGCTTAGACCATCCTATCAACCATCACGTCATTTAGCTCCCGCAGCAGCTTGCGGCAGGCCGACTCATCCTTCACCGCCAGCCGGATATCCCGGTTCGTCAGCCCCGGATACATCGCGCAGCTGCGCACCAGCACCCCGCGCCGACCAAGCGCAGTTTGCATCGATTCAGCCGTCCACGGCTCTGGCAGCCGCACAAGCAGGAAGTTCGCTTCGCCCGGCCAGGTTTGACACCCAAGACGCGTCAGCTCGCTGTGCATAAGGTCACGCTGTCGCTTCACCAACTCAAGGGTCGCCTGCTCATGCGAAGCATCTGCCCGCAAGCATACCTCGCCCGCCAGCAAGGCCAACGAGTTGACGCTCCAGGTCACCTGCTTGTCCCTCATGCGCCGGGCCGTGTCCGGATGGGCGATCGCGTAACCGAGCCGAAGGCCCGGAATCGCAAAAAATTTCGTCATCGACCGAATCAAGATCAGATGCGAGTTATTCCGAAGCTCCGGCAGCAATGTCTGACGCTCCGGTTCCGGAATAAAGTCGATAAACGCTTCGTCAATAACGATATACGTGCCGTACTGCTCTCCGGCCGCAGCAAACCGCCGCAGTTCATCCAAGCTGTATTGCACACCGTTCGGATTGTTGGGCTGACCGATAAAGACTAAATCCGTCTTCTGAATCAACTCCTCCACTTCCTCCGGTGCGGCTTTAAACGCCCGCGCTTCCGTTCCAAACACCGACTGCACCCGGGCGCCAAACTGCTCCGAGAGCGTACGGTATTCCGAAAAACAAGGCTCCACCACCCCCACCTTCTGCGGAGTGAGTCCAAGCAGCGCCAATGCCATATTTTCCGCCGCCCCGTTACCAATGACCAGCATGTCCTCCTCGACTTGAAGGTGCATGCTCAACTGCTTGACCAGTCCGCGATGCCCCGGGTCCGGATACCGCACAATGCCGGGCAACGCCTCGCGCAGCGCCTCCAGCAGTCCAGGCGGAGGTCCCAACGGATTAATGTTCGCGCTAAAATCCGTCCATTCTCCAGCCGCCACGCCATACCGGGCCGAAGCGGTCAGCAGATCGCCGCCGTGTCCGTATACTTCCAACTCCATAGAGTGTCATTCCTCTCTTCGCTTCAAAAAAGTTCAGGTGTCCCCATTATCGTTGTCCCGTCTTTTTCCGTCAACAAGGAAGGACATGGCGTTCTTTTTCCGCAAAAAACGATGCTCCCCCTTTGGTTTCGACACCAATTGGTTTACAATAAAATCGTATGCTTGTATGACTACATCCCGGGGCCTGAGAATCAGGTATCCGGCCGCAAAATAGGAGGATGGAGAACCATGCTGTTTATCGATAACGAAGGCATTACCGATGCGTCCGTCAATTTGGCCATCGAAGAATATGCCTTAAGACATTTACCGCTGGAGGACGACAGCTACTTGCTGTTTTATATCAACGCGCCTTCCATCATTATCGGCAAGCACCAAAACACCATCGAGGAGATCAATCAGGAATACGTGAAGGAGAACGGCGTACAAGTCGTTCGTCGTCTTTCTGGCGGCGGTGCGGTCTACCACGACCTGGGGAACTTGAACTTTAGCTTTATCACCAAAGATGACGGCGAGTCGTTCCATAACTTCCGCAAGTTTACCGAGCCGGTGGTCGCTGCGCTCAAATCCCTTGGCGTAGATGCGGAAATGACCGGACGCAACGACCTTCAAGTCGGGGAGAAGAAAATTTCCGGTAACGCTCAATTTGCTACGCGGGGCCGCATGTTCAGCCACGGTACGCTGATGTTTAATCTGAACCTCGACAACGTCCAAGCCGCACTGAACGCCAATCCGGAAAAATTCAAGTCCAAGAGCACCAAATCCGTGCGCAGCCGGGTGGCCAACATCATTGACTTCCTGGATCGCAAAATGACGATCGAGGAGTTCCGCGCAGAGCTGCTGCGGCATATTTTTGGCATGGAACCAAATGAAGTGCCTCAATATAAACTGACGGAAGCGGATTGGGCGAAAATCCATGAAATCTCCGCACAACGCTACAAGAACTGGGATTGGAATTACGGTTTGTCGCCGGAGAGCAATGTGAAGCATGCGAAGAAATTCCCTGTCGGGATTATCGATTTGCGCATGAACATCAAGGACGGACATATTCAGGACATCAAGATTTACGGTGATTTCTTTGGTGTCGGCGACGTCGCTGATATCGAGGACAAGCTGAGAGGCGTAAAATATGAGGATTCGGCTGTACGGGAAGCGCTCACCGGCGTTGACGTGAAGCACTATTTCGGCAACATTGAGCTGGACGAATTCATCGGGCTGATTTTCCTTGAAGAATGACGATCATCCGACTTCTACCCTAACGCAAAAAAACGCCGCGAGCCGCACCCGCCTGGCAGATATGGCGCTGCTGTTCGTGGCGTTCATGTGGGGCTGTACCTTTCTGATCGTTCAGCATGCGGTGCGAGTGCTCCCGCCCCTGGCTTTTAACGGCATCCGCTTTATCGGCGCAGCACTGCTGCTCGCACTGATCATCAGCGTGTTCTACCGGCAGGAATGGAAGCTGCTCACCTGGCGTATGCTGGGGCATGCTGCGCTGCTGGGATTATTCCTGTTTATTGGCTATACGTTTCAAACGGTTGGCTTGCTGTATACTTCAACCTCCAACGCCGGTTTTATCACCGGATTGTCCGTTGTGATCGTGCCTTTTTTGTCCTATTGGCTGTTAAAACATCAAATTTCGCGTTTCACCTGGATCAGCGCCTTTCTCGCTGCCGCCGGGCTTTATCTGCTGGCGTTTGCCGGCAGTTCCGGCTTCGTGTTGAACCTGGGAGACGGGCTCGTGTTTTTGTGCGCAGTAGGCTTTGGTCTGCACGTTGCTTATACCGGTGTCTTTGCTCCCCATTATCCGGCATTGCCCTTAGCTTCGTTGCAGATGGCGGTTGTGGGCGTTCTCAGCGCAGCGGGTTCGCTCTTGTTCGAGCGCAGCGCTTCCTGGAGCGAAACGGCCGGGCAACTGATGCAGCCGGAAGTTTGGCTGGCATTGCTCGTTTCCATTGGGCCTACCAGCGCATTTGCGTTTTGGATCCAGACTGTATGCCAGAAATTCACCAGTCCTTCTCGGGTCGCGGTCATCTTCGCCATGGAACCGGTGTTTGCTGCGGCGACCGGGGTGCTATTTGGCGGCGAGCGGTTAGGCTGGGCCACCGGGCTTGGTTGTTTATGTATTCTGGGCGGCATGTTGCTCGCGGAATTGAAATCGGGTGGAGTTGAATCGGAATCCCCCGGAACGGTTCGATAGAGAGATCTTCCCTAAAGGAGAGAAACCATGTATAAACTGATTGCCATCGATATAGATGATACGTTAATTAATGATGACAAAGAGGTCACCCCTGCAACCCAGCAGGCGTTGGAGCAAGCGGTGGCCAAGGGCGTTGTAGTCACGCTGGCAACCGGCCGCGCCTACGCTTCTGCCCAAGCGATCGCCCGTCAGACGGGACTGAACGTGCCGATTATTACGTACCAAGGCGCGCTCGTCAAAAACCTGATGGACGAAAAGGTGCTCTACGAGCGTTACGTCCCCATGGAGGCAGCACGCAAGCTGTTCGAATACTGCATCGAGCGCAACCTGCACCTGCAAACGTACATCGATGATAAGCTGTACGCCCGAGAGGAGAACCAGAAGCTGATCGACTACACCAATCTGAACCGGACTAAGTATTATGTAGAGCCGGATTTTGCCAAGTTGGTCGCCCAGCCGACGCCCAAAATGCTGATCATCGATGAACCGGATTACCTGGATCAAATCGCACCGGAACTGCGCGAGCTGCTGGGAGACGGCGTTCATATCACCAAATCGAAGCCGAACTTCCTGGAAATCATGCATAAGGAAGGCACGAAGGGCCATGCCCTGCGCTTCCTGGCGGCCCATTTCGGCTGCGACTTGTCCGAAACGATCGCCATCGGCGACTCCTGGAACGACCATGAGATGCTCGAAGCAGCCGGCTTAGGCGTGGCGATGGGCAATGCGATTCCTGCATTGAAGGAAATCGCTGACTATGTCACGTTAAGCAATAACGAAGACGGCGTGAAACATGTAATCGACAAGTTTGTGCTGAATGCAAAAAACTAACTGGATGCGTCCAGTTAGTTTTTTTATCGCTTGTCGATGAATATAGCTGAAATTTCGAGTACAATTTACTGTTTAACGCCCAAAACTCGAAATCTACTCGATTTTTCATATAGATTTAGGGCATTTGCGTCCAAATAGGGGGAATAAGCATGAAATTTCATATACAATTGGCCAAACGAACTCCATTTCGGTGAAATGTACTTGATTTTTCGCGTATATCATCATGCCAGTGTCGCTTCTACTTTTCCTTCTGCAACGACACCCTCATTCCGGTTGTGGCAAATTCTACGCCCTCTGGCAATCCATAATCGCGCCGCAGATCGATGTCATGCGACAGATGCGTGAACACCGTCCGTGCCGGCCGAACCTCGCTCAGCAGCTCCAGCGCCTCCTTCACATCATACACCGACCGAGTCGAAAATTCTGCGAATTCGTGATAGAAGCTTGTGCCCAGCACCAGCAGATCAAGACCGAACAACGGCTGTTTCTGATCCGCTGGCAAGGCGATGGAATCGGAGCAGTAGGCCCAGGTGAAGCCATTTTTCGCCAATCGATAGGCATAGGAAAAGCCGTTTTTGCCGTGGAACACTTTCCATGCAGAAATCTGCCACCCGGCTAGGTGAGTGCCCTCAGCGTCAACCGCATGCAGATCCAAATGGCCGCACAGCCAAGGGAATTGGCGAAGAATCGTGTCCAGCACCTCCTGCGGCGCATACAACTGTCCTCGTCTCCCCAGCCAACGGCAGGCATCGGCCCATTCAGGCAGTCCGCCAATATGGTCGAAATGGGCATGCGTGACCAGAATCTGCTCCGCAAAACGCTGTCCCCGCCGCTCCATGCCGGACCGCCAATCCGGTCCGCAATCGATCAGAAAGTTGCCTTCATCCCCATCCACTGCCACTAAAGAGCGATACCTCCGGTTCAGGCCGGAGCTGCGGGCTTCTCCGCACACCTCACAATCACAATACACTCTAGGAACACCCATCGCATCCCCGGTCCCGATAAATTCAAGCCGATCCATATTGAAGTATCTCCTTTCTGCTCAAGCCGCTTATCTCGTTATTCGGCGTATCGTGGCTGGCCCTAAACCGCAACTCTCATATAAAAAAAGCGAGATTTAGGAAATATAACCTCCCAAATCTCGCATTCTTGGCATTACCGCCCTAACAAATCTAACGAGATCGAATTGGTAGATCCGTTCATCTCCGGCGTGCCATAGGCCGGTTCAATCGTCAGCTCCAGGCTGTCGCCGTAACCCAGCGTCTTATCCTTGACGTAGAGATGCGCCCGGTTGTTGTGATATTGCAGCAACCCTAGGCTGTCGCGCGCTCCTTCCTTCACGATCCAGACGCGAACCATCTGTCCTTTATCCGGAACGAGCCCGCCGACCAGCATCAGCATCTCTCGCGTACCTGCATTGTACCACACCATGCCGTTCTCCGGCTCCATGCGGCCCATAGCGATGGGATAAGAGATGGTATCCGGCTTGGACAGGACCGGCAGCGCTTCGGGCTCATAGGTTTGCACATAGCGATCCCAGCTGGCGGCCGGCTGGTTTAAGTGATCGATGACAACCCCCATGCCGACCAGGACGAGCAGCATGGCCGCCAGCGATACCGTCCACTTCCAACGAACCGTGAACAGCCTTAGCGCTCTGCGGCGCCAGCCAATCCATCTGACCCGGTTCCGCAGACTGCGCCGGATCCGCACGGAAGGGGCAAGATCTGCCCATAGGTCCAGACGCGGCACGGAAGGAGGAACGATTTGCTGATACCGTTGTGATTGCGATTGTTCCGGATCTGCCGCCGGATATGGAGGTAACGCCCGGTTGCCTGGGGCCGATCCGCTCACTAGCTCCGACATGTCCTGCAGTTTCAGTTGCTCTGCCATCACCGTAGTCCCCGAATGCTCCGGTTGCTTCAGCTCCGGCATTGAACCGTCCTCGTTCGCAAGGCCAAGGACGCTTTCCCAATACGTTTTCTGCTCTAGGCAGATTTTACAGTGATTCAGGTGCATCGCCATTTCAGAGTGCCTTGGTTCCTCCAGCGTTCCTAGCAACCAATCAATCCACTCCTGCTCGGTGTACATCCGAATGCAGACTTTCTCATTGCCTGGGCCGCCGATGTTGCCTACCTTATCGCTGTTTTGCCCGTTCATGCTCGTTCCCTCCTTCCAGCGTTTCTCCCCAACCTTGCTTCTCCAGCTGCTTGCGCAAATTGTTCAGTCCGTATCGTACCCAAGACTTTACGGTGCCGATCGGAACGCTCCAAGCTTCGGCCATTTCGCGTTGAGTTTGCAAGGCGAAGTAAGAGCCCATAATCGCCTTCTTCTGCGTCTCCGGCAGCGTATAGATCGCTGTGCGGAGCGCTTCCCGCTCCAGCCGGGACAAGACTTCGTTCTCGCCGGAGTTGTCTTCGTCCACCGCATCCCGGCGCAGCGCCTCATCGCCCGGATACTTCAGCCGCGCCTTGCGCCGCAATCGGTCGAGACTGCGGCTGCGGGTCATCACCGCCAGCCAGGCTTTGATGGACCCGCGCGACGGGTCATAATCATGCCCCCGCCGCAACACCTCCAAAAACACCTCATGGCATATATCTTCGGCCTCCATCCGCTCCCCTACCAGACGGCCGGCCACCTGCATGACAAAAGGAGAATAACAGGCATAGAACGCATCAAATGCACGGACCGAACCGTTGCACATCTCTCGAAGCTGCCTGGTCATCTCTTCATTTTGCAGGTCCATACTTGTCCCTCCCGCAAAATTTCTCCTCTTCTTACCTCCCGTTTTATCAAAAATGAATTCGCTTGAAAACCCCAAAAAAATTTCTAATAATCCATAAATCCAAAACGAGGTTTCGTGCGTACCCTTGATGAACATCATTATTTTTCTTAGGGGGTACAAAAGATGCTTCAAACCTATCGAAAAGCAGCCTTGATGCTGCTCATTCTGGTCACGACCCTAAGCGGTGCCTTAACCGGGGTCGGCAAAGCCTCGGCGGCGGGCTCGTTGGAGCTCTTTACGCCATATTTGGAATGGTCCGCTGCACCGGGCGAATCTGTGTCGTATTCGATTGACCTTATCAACCATGGCGGCAGTACGGCTTCGGCCAATCTATCGCTGGAGACGCAAAGCAAGGATTGGAAATATGAGCTCACCGCCGGCGGACGCGAGATTTCCAAGTTGGCTGTAAAAGCCGGTGAAACGCAATCCTTCACCCTGGATCTTGAGGTTCCGCTGCAAATTAACAAAGGCCGGTACGTGTTTAATCTGAAAGCAGATGATGCAACGCTGCCGCTGGTCGTGAACGTCTCCGAGCAAGGGACCTTCAAAACCGAACTGACCTTGGATCAAGCGAACATGGAGGGCCATTCGGACTCCACGTTTACGTACAGTGCAGTACTGCGCAACCGAACAACGCAGAAGCAGACCTACGCCTTCAGCGCGCAAGCCGATCAAGGCTGGGATGTTCGCTTCAAAGCGGACGGCAACAGCGTCACTTCGGTTGAAGTAGAACCTAACACCGAGAAGTCGATTACGATTGAGGTGAAGCCGCCGGAGCAAATCAAAGCCGGCACGTATGAAATTCCGATTTCGGCTACAAGCGGGGACACCACAGCTAACGCCAAAATCGAAGCGGTCGTGACGGGAACGTACGACATGAAATTTTCGACGGTAGATGACCGGCTGAGCGCAGATGTTGGAGCAGGCTCCGAACGCAAACTGACCTTCGTCGTCCAAAATACCGGCTCTGCTGAGCTGCAGGATCTCTCCTTCTCTTCGGCCGCTCCGACGGATTGGGAGGTGTCCTTCGAGCCTTCCTCGATCACCTCGATCGCGCCGGGTGAAAGCAAGCAGGTTCAAGCTACCATTAAATCCAGCAAAAAATCGCTCCCAGGGGACTACGTCGTCAGTCTGACTGCCTCCTCCGCGAACAAAAGCGCGAACGCTGATCTGCGGGTTACCGTCAAATCGTCCGTATTATGGGGATGGGTGGGGGTTCTCATCATACTGGCCGTTTGCGGAGGCATCTATTACCTGTTCCGGAAATATGGGAGAAGATAATCCATGGTTACGGAAACCGGCATGACACCTACCCCATCGGCTGCTGGTGAACGTCCGGTCATTGAACTCGTGCAGCTGACGAAGAAATACGGAGAAGCCACCGCTGTTGACCATCTGAACTTAAGCATCGCTCGCGGAGAAATCTTTGGACTGCTTGGCCCCAATGGCGCGGGAAAAACAACAACCATCCTGATGATGCTGGGGCTGACCGAGCCCACCTCGGGACAGGCGCGGATTTGCGGCTTTGACCCGACGCGCGAGGCGCTGAAGGTGAAGCGGAAGGTTGGCTATCTGCCTGATGATGTCGGGTTCTACGAGGATCGGACAGCGCTGGATAATCTCGTGTATACCGCAAGGCTGAACGGCGTATCGGAGCAAGAAGCCTTGCAGCGCGCCAAAGCCCTGTTGGAGAAAACCGGGCTTGCGGACAACGCCGGCAAGAAAGTCGGCGCGTTCTCCCGCGGGATGCGGCAACGGTTAGGTCTGGCGGACGTCCTCATCAAAAATCCGGAGGTCATCATCCTCGACGAACCGACGCTGGGGATTGACCCGGAAGGGGTGCGGGAGCTGCTCGCCCTCATCTCTTCGCTCAGCCGCGACGAGAAGCTGACGGTGCTGCTGTCCTCGCACCATCTGCATCAAGTGCAGCAAATTTGCGACCGGGTTGGCCTTTTCGTCCAAGGCAAGTTAATTGCCTGCGGTGACATCCGCACCTTGTCCAAGCAGTTGGATGCGGACGGTAACGTCTATATAGAGGTTGGCGCCAAAGGCTGGACGGAGGAGTTAGCTCGCAACATCTCTGGCATTGAGGGGGTCCGTGACATCCGTTACCCGCAGCAAGGAGACGACGAGCTCGAACGCGGCGTAACTGCAACGGTCGTATGCGAACGGGACCTGACCGCCCAAATTGCTGAGGCCGTAATTCAGAAGGACGCAGAGCTGGTGTACATCCGTCGTAAGGAATACGGACTTGACGATATTTACCATCGCTATTTTGAAAAAAGGGGTGAGTCATGATGCAGCCAAACAAAACTGCAGCCAGCCGTTCTTTCAAAGAGCAACTGCGCCTGGATGAGTGGCGGGAACGGGCACGCAAGCTGTGGACAGAGCTCCGTCCCGGCGGAGAAGGGAATCCGCCGCGGGAGCGCTCGTCTTCCTCTTTTTGGGTGATGGTTCAGAAGGAGATCGGCGACCACTTGAGCAGCTGGCGCTTTGGAATCCTGATGGGCATCATCGTACTGGCCTGCATCGGCTCGATCTATTCCGCTGTCTCGGCGATTCGTTCGGGCGGCAGTTCCGCTAGCGGCGGGGCCGGCGATACGTTCCTGTTCCTAAAGATGTATACCTTAACCAGTTCTGCACTGGCGGTTCCCTCTTTTTCTACTTTCTTATCCTGGTTGGGACCGCTGATCGGAATCACGTTAGGGTTCGACGCCGTCAATTCCGAACGGAACAAAGGCACATTGGGGCGCCTGCTGTCGCAGCCGATCTACCGCGATGACTTCATCAAGGCCAAATTCGTTTCCGCTTTGGTGATCATTGCGGTCGTGGTCTTCTCGCTGGGGCTGCTGGTGATGGGACTCGGGTTGTTTACGATCGGATATCCGCCAACTCCAGAGGAATTCGCCCGCATCCTGATCTTCCTGCTGATTGCGGTGGTCTACATCGGCTTCTGGCTTTGCTTGTCGATCCTGTTCTCCATCCGCTTCCGGCAGGCAGCCACCTCAGCGCTGTCGTCCATCGCCATCTGGCTGTTCTTTACGATCTTCTACGGCATGATCATCAATATGATCGACAGCGCGACGGCCGTGTCGCAAATGGCGGCACCGGATGCGCAGCTGCGGCAGATGAACCTCGTGCTGACGTTGAATCGCCTGTCCCCGACAGAGTTGTTCTCGGAGACGATCTCGACAATGCTCTCCCCTGGCGTTCGCGCCTTGGGGCCGCTGACGATGGATCAGCTTGTCGGGGCGATCGCCAGCCCGCTGTCGCTGGGCCAGAGCCTGCTGTTGATCTGGCCGCAGCTGACCGGTCTGCTGGCCGCCACTATGATCTGCTTTGGCCTGTCCTACGTCCTGTTCATGCGTCAGGAAGTTCGGTCGAGAGCCTAAAATACGAAGAAGCCGCTGATTCGATGGATCAGCGGCTTCTTTTGGGTTTCGTCGCGGTGATTCACTTGTCAAAATAGCGGTCATTTATGGCCTTATTTCGGCCTTAACCCCTTGTTGCGGGAAAATAAGGCCATTTTAGGGTCTTATTTTCGCCAGATAGTGCTTTGAAGGGGGATTTCGGCTCGTTTGGGGCAGAATAAGACCCTTTTTTACCGTTATATGCCCGATTCTTCGCTTAACATGAAAAATAAGGGTAAATGATACCCTTATCTCTCCTTACGATCTCGCTTGGCCCACGGATTCGCCCTTCACCAACGTCACGTACACCCGTTCATGCTCAACCGGCTCCCCGGCCAGTACCTTCAACAACTGCTCGGATGCCAACGCTCCCCACTTCCGTTTGGAATAGTCGATCGTCGCCAGACGCGGCACCGTATATTCGGCTAACTCGATATTATCGAAGCCAATAATGTGGATGTCTTTCCCGATCACATAATCGGTTTGTTTCACCGCATTGTAGAGGCCTATCGCCATTTCGTCGTTCAGGCAAAATACGCCCACCGGTGAGGTCGCGTCCCGAAGGATCTGCTCAGCCGCCCGTTCGCCGGCGTCCTTGTTGAAGTTCCCTTCAATTTCGGTCAGCTCCACCCCGTCGAAACGAGCAACCGTCTGCTTTACTGCTTTTAACCGCTGCTTCGAGTCGTAGGAACCTTTGGGCCCTGTAACGACATACAGCTTGCGGTGCCCCAACTCGATCAAGTGCTCGACCGCCAAGGTCGCTCCCGCCTTGTTATCCAGCAGAACCTGGTTAATGTTCGGGTGGTTGAGCTCGCGGTCGAGCACCACGATTTTATGCCCAATGTCAGCGTATTTGAGCAGCTCCTGACTGGAGAACGTGGCATCCAAAATAATCGCCCCGTCGACCATCCGTTCAGGCAGCAGTCGATGGGACTGCTTGCCGCTGCATACGACCATGTCGTACCCTTTTTGATTCAGCACTTCTTTGACGCCTTGCAACAAGTCGCCGTAGAAAGCGCCGCTGAAGTCGGTCAAATACACGCCGATGATCTTCGATTCACGGGTTTTTAAGGAACGTGCGGCAGCATTGGGCACATAATTCAGTTCTTCCGCGATCGCCAAAATTCTTGCGGTCGTCTCGTCGGTAATTTTCGGGCTTCCATTTAGAGCATAGGATACCGTGGAGATGGAGACTCCGGCTTTTTTGGCTATGTCCTTAATGCTTACCACAACATTACTCCCCTTAATTGGTAGTTCAAAAAGTGTTCTTCCCATCACGATGAGTTTCTTAGATGCAAACTCGACGTCGAATCTTGAATTCAGCCGGCCCTTCCGTTGCTCACGTAGGTTTTTCCTACGCTCCGCTACTCAGTCCCTAAGCTTCATCCAACCTTCTCGGTGCTGGAAACCCCACTTTTTGAACCTCTATTTTACTCGGTAGTTCAAAAAGTGTTCTTCCCATCACGATGAGTTTCTTAGATGCAAACTCGACGTCGAATCTTGAATTCAGCTTACATCCAGATTTCAACGACGTTATGATCATTCGACCCGAACGCCGCAAAATCCTGCCGGCCAATCCGAACGCCGCCGCTCCGGTAATATCCCGGATTCTCCCGAACCGGGATCTCTTGGCCGTTGATCCGCACCACGCGGCCCTGGCCTTTCAGGTGGTAGATGAACGTGGTGGGGATACCCATCCACGCAAATTTAAACCGCAGTCCATCTAAATGCGGCGGCAGCACAGGGTCAATGATTAGGTCCTCCCCTCGCACTCGAATGCCTAGGCAGTTGGAGATCAGCTGGTTCATATAGATTCCGGGGCCGCTGGAATAGATTCGCCAGCCGCCTTTCACCGGCACCTTCCCGCTCCGCAGCTCATCAAACCGCTCCTCCGCCTCGTAACGGGTGGAGAATTTGCCGTCCGAACTGCTGAAGTAGACGTTGCTTTGCCGCAGCTCCGCATTTGGCACGACATCCTTCAGCCCTACCGGGTTAATCTTGTGCAACCCGCTCCAAGCTTCCTCGGCTTTGCCCAGCTTCGCCATCGCTTCGATGAAGCGGATATGGGCATGGACGTACTGCAGTCCGATCTCACGCCCGAAGTTGGACGCCTGCTCCGCCCGCTTGAAGTGCGTGCTCACACCGCCTCGGTATTTGGCCGGCCGATCCATCAAGCGCACGCCATCCGGATGGTACAGCTTCTCTCTAATCACGCCGTAATGGGCTTCCGCCTGTTCCGCAGTGAGCAACTCGGCGATCATACTGCGAGTCATCGGCAGCAGGCGGTAATGAATTCCCGTTTTCGTATCCGATGGATGCAGCATTAGTTCGGCTTGGCCCGGTTGTTCCATATAGACGAAGCCCGGGATTACTTCGGTGCTCAGCATATACTTGTTAAAATCACGCTTGATGCCCTCCGCCAGCTCCGCAAGCTCCTCCGCCCAACTCGGTTCCTCTTCCGACAGCGCCTCCGCCAACTGACGGAACGTCTGGTACGTTAACGCCACCGTCCAGCTGCTGCTCATAAAGCGCTTGAGCTGGGCGTTCGCCGGTTGAAGCGTATCATCCCAATCCCCGTCGCCGTAGGAAGACAAGTAGGTGTCATGCAAGAAATGGCTGCGGATATAGCCAATTTCCTTCATCGCATGCTCGCGGATCGTCGCCGATGCAGCAGACGGTTCAAAGCTTCCTTTGACCGTATACGGAACCTTTTCATCCAGCAATCCATAGTCCCCGGTCGCCGTCAGATAATCACTTAGCACCTTCAGCGGCCAAACGATGATGTCGCCATGGCTCTCCTCTTGCTGAATCCGGAAGTACCGATCAAACATAAACCATTGCGGCCAATTGCCATCATCCTCATATTGGTGAGCATACACCGTCTTCAGGATGTCCTTGACCACCTCGTATTTTTGCGTCGCCAAAAAATATTCCGCCGGCCCCTGGCACACATCGCGGGTTCCCCAAGCGGCCCCGCCGTATTGCTCCAGCCCGTGAGGCACCGAGAAATGAACGAGCATATTGTGCGTATACCACCAGGCCAGCGTATTAAGCTTTTGCAGCTCCTGAGCTGCGGGTGCGGACACTTCCTCCAGCGATAACCGGAAACCGTTCATCACTTGGCTCAAAAACGCACGATACCGAACACTTTCTTCCTGGACTTCCTGAATCGCTGGCTGCGATTCCCCGCCGTGCAGCAGCCCTTGCACCGTCAGTGTCCAATGGCTGCTAGGCTCTATTTCCAACACCACCAGTGACGAGCTGCCCGGCGCGGCATCCGGAGCCAGCCGACGCTCATCAGCCACGCTAAAGCCCGTTCCCGTCACGTGCATCCGGTACGCCAGGTCCGGATAGACGGAAGCAGACAACGCTTCACGGTCGGCGCGGAACGTCAGCACTCCATTGTTTTGCTCCATAAGGAAAGATCGTTGGAACTCCACATCATTCATCACGATTTGGTTTGTCACCAAATAACGGTACGCTCGGCCGTTCTTAGACACGACGTTAAGCGCAAGTTCCGGGGAATCCGTTGCGGTATAGTTGGTGATGACGATTGTATCGTCCGCTAGTTTATAGGTCCAACGGGCATAGTTAAAGCCCATCTCAAACATCGACGGCATCGTCAGCAGCCGATACACTCCGTCCACTTCCACATAGATCCGTTGCCCGGACGCTTTGGAGACGTTCAGCGCGTTGCGTACGTTGGATACCCACTTGTGGAACGAGGTGTTGCCCACGACGACTTGGGAATTAAAGACGCCGTACATGTATGAAGTTGTCGTGATCACTTCGCTGCCCACCCGGTCGTTCCCGCCGGACATCAAGATGATGCCATGCGGACGCTCAACTCGAAGTTCTTTGGCCTTCAAAACGACATGCTCGTGCGTATCCGTAAAGAATGACAGCAGCTGCCCGTCATCCCGCTCCTCATGCTGACGATGCGGGAACGAAGCCTCGATTTCGGCCTCGTCCATCGGTAAACCCGACAACGGCTCGCCAATTTCCTTCGCCAAGGCTACGGAAGCTGCAGCCTCAACCGCATTTACAGGAGCGGCCTCGAATTCACGCCACGCATCTTCAATCAACTCCTGGAATTCCAGCGTCTCGATCGCTTCCGGATGATCCTCCCGCACCAGCCCGTAGAAGACAACCCGCGCTTGCCCACTCAGCACCTGACGACCTGTTTGAAGCGCCGCATACGCAAATTCGTATTGATATACTTCGTTCGCCAGCTCCTTGCGCATCAGCGCTTCAGGGTGATCCGTCTCTTTATAGGACAACCCAAAAAATTGAAAGCCATCGGTCGAAAATCCCGTTGCTCCAGTCAGCGCCCCTTGCTGCAGATATGGGAATTTCCCGCGCTGCGGCTGGTTTTGCCGCGAGCAGATGACCGCCCCTCGCCGTTCATGTTGAAAGACGGTATGGTCAATGTATTGTGACATATACGCTTCATTACTTCGCACCGCTCCCGGTTCGGCAAGCCCGATATCTTGGCCATAAACCACATCGACCTCAACCGTGGTTTGTCCCTCCAACCGAACATCCCAGAACCAAATTCCCCGGGAATCGAGTCTCAAAACGACCTCGTACTGAATCCCTTCGGCTTCCCCTTTCCAAACCGCACGATCCGCTCCGAAGCTCAGCCGACTGTTCGAGCGGATGCCGAGTAAGGGAATGGCCCGAATCCCTTCGGGATGATGCAGCCGTAAATACAGATTGTTCATCGAGCCTTCCACCGGGCCGGATAACAGCTGATTCATCAGGATGTCCCGATATTTCATTTCGTACAGATCGCCGCTGTTCCATAACGTAAAGGTCAAGTCCCCCGCACGAAGAACTTTCCTCGCCTCCGTTGCTGTCGTCATCCTTTCCACTCCTTTGATCCTTATGATGATTTCTATTTTTGCAAAATAAATCGCACGCCGGCAGCATCTCGGCTGTTGGGACCTACAAAGGCAATAAACTCGCCCGCATCGCTGCTGTAAGTCAAATCGCTGTGATGATATCGCAGCTGCGCCTCGTTGATGTCAAAAGTGACTTCCTGCGTTTCCCCGGGCTGCAACAAGATTTTGCGAAATCCCTTCAGCTCCTTGACCGGTCGAACCACATCCCCCGCGATATCGCGGATATAGAGTTGTACGGTTTCCTCAGCAGCTGCCGATCCGGTATTCGTCACCTTCACCTTGATGCTTAGCGACTGCTTAGGTGTCATCACCGTTGTCGACAGTTCCGGCTCGCCATATTCGAATGTGGTGTAGCTTAGACCGAATCCAAACGGGAATAAAGGCTCGTTTGGCATGTCCAGATATTGCGAAACGTATCTGATCTGAGCATCTGGCGCTCCCTTCGGACGCCCGGTGTTGAAGTGGTTGTAGTACACAGGAATTTGCCCTGCAGCATAGGGAAAAGACATCGACAACCGTCCCGACGGCTGCACGTCTCCATACAACAGGTCGGTGATCGCGTGGCCGCCTTCGCTGCCCGGGAACCACGCTTCCAGCACGGCATGGGCGCGATCCGCTACGCCGTGAAGGTCCAGCGGCCGGCCGTTAAACAACACCGCCGCCATCGGTTTGCCCAGCTCAGCCAGGCGCTCGATCAGCGCCAGCTGCACCTGCGGCAGCCGGATATCTCCCCGGCTTCCTGCCTCACCGCTCATTTCCGAGCTTTCGCCTAAGGCCAGCACGATCACATCGGCGCGAGCCGCTGCGGCCACCGCTTCCTCAAGCTGCCGCTCATCGCCTTCCTCGATACCGCATCCCTCTGCTACAACGATACGGCTTGCGCCTGCCTTCGCGACAAGGCCGTCATAGAGCCGAACCGCCGCTTCCATTGACCCCTGCCAGGACCACGGCCCAAGAATGTCGCCGCTTTGCGCGAACGGGCCAATCAACGCGATGGACTGATCCCGCCGCAGCGGCAGCACACCGTCGTTTTTGAGCAGAACGCAGGATTTGGTTGCCAGCTCACGGGCAGCGGCCCGGTGTTCGTCACAGAAGACGATCTCCGCTTCCCGCTTCGGATCTGCACCGCGATAAGGATTGTCAAACAGCCCCAGCTTCTCTTTAAGTTGCAGGATCCGCAGCACGGCTTCATCAATCCGTCTTTCCTCAACCACCCCGGTCTTCACCAGCTCCGTCAAGTGCTTCATATAACAGGTGGTCATCATCTCGATGTCGATGCCCGCTTCGATTGAGCGGCGAGCCGCTTCCTTCTCGTCAGCTGCAGCTCCGTGCGGGATCAATTCCTTGACTGCGCCCCAATCCGAGATGATCACGCCGTTAAAGCCCCATTCCTCGCGAAGCAGCTGACGTAACAAGCGCCGATTGCCGGTTGCCGGAATGCCATCCACCGTATTAAACGACGCCATGACCATTTCGCAGCCCTCTTCCAACGCGGCCTTGTAAGCCGGCAGATAAGTCTCGCGCAGCTGCCGTTCCGACATATCGACGGTGTTATAATCCCGTCCGCCTTCAGCCGCGCCATAGGCGGCGAAATGCTTCACGCAGGCAGCCACCCGGCTGGTATCGTTCCGCAAATCACGTCCCTGGAAGCCGCGGACAAACGCCCGAGCAAATTCGCTGTTGAGGTATGGATCTTCGCCCGTCGATTCCATGACCCGCCCCCACCGGGGATCGCGCACCAGGTCGACCATCGGGGCAAACGTAACGTGAACCCCTGACACGGCGGCTTCTCTCGCAGCAATCTCAGCGCTTCGCTCCGCCAGAGACAAATCCCAAGAACAGCCGATGGCCAGCGGTACGGGGAAGATCGTTTTAAAGCCGTGGACGATATCGGCCATCATCAATAGTGGAATGCCTAATCGGTTCTTCTTCAAATGCGCCTGCTGCACGTTGATTGCTTCCTGCGCCCCGGATAATCCGAGAACCGAGCCTGTGTTTCGCACCGTCTCCTCGGTTACGCCCAGCTCCTGCATCGGACCCGTGATTTCCCCTTCCGTCTGAGCTCCTTCAAAGAACGGGACGGCAAGCTGCAGCAACTGGTCAACCTTCTCCTCCAGGGTCATCTGCTTCAGGTAATTCTCTATGGGTTGTTGTGTCATGGGTTCCCCACCTTTTTCGGTATAAAGATTATGGTTAATAGCATATCGGTGAAACGTTTCGATTATTTGAATAGTTGGATTATATATCGAATCAAAAAATCCGTCAATTTTCATAGAAGGCGATTTCATAATTTATAGAAACGTTTCAATAAAGTCATTTTAACAAACTGAGCATCAGGTAATGATCCGAAAAAAAGATATTGAATACGATTACAATCTGTTTTATAATTAGTCGAAACGTTTCACTTGGTTCTGATTTTCTAGGAATCAGGTTTATATTTTTCAAAATCGAAACGTTTCACCTGTTTATGGTCGCGCAACTGGCGACATCAACTTTGTTATTTCAAGGGGACTCATTTCGATACTTGAGAAGGAGGTGTTGCTGTCCTCAAGGCCGGCTCATCTGTTTTGCATAAAAAAGTTAAATAATGTCTCATATTACTTACAGCTATTATTTTCAGAAAGGACGATCCTTATGTGGAAAAAAACAGCAACTACCCTCATTGCCAGCTCACTGGTGCTCGCTAGCCTTCTTGCTGGCTGCGGATCGAAAGATAACGCTGCGAATGGCGGGAATGGGGCCGCAAACGGCGGCGACAAACAAGTGCAAATTAGCGTATGGGCGATGGGCGACGAAGCGAAATCGCTGCCGCAAATCGCGGATGACTTCATGAAGGAGAATCCCAACATTAAGGTGGATGTTCAAGCCCTGCCTTGGTCGAATGCGCATGACAAGCTGCTGACCGCCGTCGCTTCGAAGAAAGGTCCGGACGTTATTCAAATGGGGACAACCTGGATTCCAGAGTTTGCGAATGCCGGCGCGCTCATGGATCTGACTTCCGTGGTGGACAAGTATCCGGAATTTAAAGAGGATCAATTTTATTCGGGTGCCGTAAACACAACGAAATATGACGGTAAAATCGTGGGGATTCCGTGGTATACCGAGACCCGCGTCCTCTTCTACCGCACGGACCTGCTGAAAGAAGTTGGCTATGACCAACCACCAAAAACATGGGATGAACTTCGCGATGCAGCAAAGAAGCTGGCGGACCGCGGCAACGGGAAGTACGGGATTAGCATTGATATGAACGAACAATCGCTGGCGTTTATGTTCGCCCGTCAGAACGGCTCCAAGCTGCTCGACGACCAGAACAAGCCGCTGTTTAACCAGCCGGAGTTCGTGGAAGCGGTAGAATACTTGAACGGATTCTTTAAAGACGGTTCCGCACCGATTGACCTTGGATTGGACCCTGTTCAAGGGCTGAGCGGCGAGGGTGTTGTTCCGATGTTCATCAGCGGCCCTTGGATGATTAACTCGATCAAGACGCAAGCTCCGGATCTGGAAGGCAAATGGGCGGTCGCTCCGCTGCCAGCGAAGAAGAACAACATTTCCGCGTTGGGCGGCTCCGATCTGTCGGTATTCCAATACACGAAACATCAAGACGAAGCTTTGAAATTCATTCAATACATGAGCAAGCCGGAAACACAAATCAAATGGATGCAGCTCACCAAATCGCTGCCAACCAACTTGAAGGCTTGGGAAGATCCGTCCCTCAAAGACGATCCAAACTATCAAGCGTTGCAAGAGCAGCTGGAGCATTCCGAGCCGATGCCGTTGCTCACCACTTGGGAGCAAATTGCTCAAACTTATCTGAAGAGCTTTGAACGTATCGTTCGCGGCGGTGCGGATGTCCAGAAAGAAATGGATGCCTTCAACGCCGAAGCTGAGAAAATCCTCAGTAAGTAAGCGAAAGCAATACCCAACCGCCTATAGCCTGCCGGGAGCTTTGTCTTCCCGGCGGGCAGAGGTGGTGACGTTAGCTTAGACGCGCTGAATAAAGGAAGTGATCCGAGATGAAAGGCTTATCGCAGAAAAATGCACCTTACCTGTTCATTGCGCCGACCTTGATTTTGCTGGCGCTCTTTTCGCTGCTTCCGATCGCCATTGCACTGGTGATCAGCTTCACCGATATGGATTTAGCCGGGCTGGCTGACCTCTCCAACATCAGCTTTGTTGGTTTTGATAATTATAAGGAAGTGCTGCTGGACCCTTCGTTTCGAAAGTCCATCTTGAACACGCTATTTTACGTTATTATCGGCGTACCGCTCGTTATCATCATTTCCCTGATGATCGCCTTGCTGATCAATTTCGGTAAGGCCCGTATTTTCAAGGCGTTTCGGGTCATCTTCTATATGCCGTCGGTCACCAACGTCGTGGCGGTAGCCGTCGTATGGAGCTACCTGTACAACCCGTCGCTGGGACTGCTTAACTATATTTTGAATTCGCTGGGGTTCGGGTCTGTCCCTTGGCTGCAAGATCCGGTCATGGCGAAAATCTCGCTGATTATCCTGGCCGTATGGCGGGCAATTGGCTTAAATATGATTATTTTCATCGCTGCGATCAAAGGCATCTCGAAAACGTATTATGAAGCGGCGCAAATCGACGGGGCCAGCAACTGGCGGCAGACCTGGTCGATTACGATTCCGCTGCTGCGCTTCGCCATCTTCTTTGTGTCCATCACCACGATGATTGGCTGGCTGCAGTTCTTCGAGGAACCTTTTGTCATGACCAAAGGCGGTCCGCTGGATGGCACGATCTCCGTAGCTTTGTTTATTTATAACAACGGCTTTCAATTCAGCAAATTTGGATATGCTGCGGCAGGCTCCTTTATTCTGTTCTTCGCGATTATCCTGATCACGCTGATTCAATTCAAATTTCAAAACAAGGAAGCGGATGTCTGATGTCATCCCGGGAGGTGTACACATATGCAAACCAGAACCTCGGGCGATAAAGCGCTGCAATGGCTGGTCGGAATTCTGCTCGGTGTGATGGGCCTGCTGATGCTGCTGCCATTCGTCTGGATGATCCTGTCGTCATTTAAACCGGAAAGCGAAGTAGCGCAAATCCCGCCTACCCTATGGCCCCACCAGTTCACGCTGGAGAACTTCCAAGAACTGTTTGAGAACATGCGGTTTGGTGTCTATTTGCGAAATACGTTAATCATTGTTGTCTTCTCCTTCCTGGGCCTGTTCCTGAACGCCCTGGCCGGCTTTGCTTTCGCGAAGTATAAGTTTAAGGGGCGGGACGGTCTGTTCTATCTCGTCTTGGCCACCATGATGATTCCCGGACAGGTCACGATGATTCCGGTCTATCTGATCCTGAACATGATGGGCTTAACTAACACCATGGTTGGGATTGTACTACCGGGCTTAGTCGGAGCCTTCGGCATCTTCTTGTTCCGCCAGTTCATGTCGACGATTCCCGACGAGCTGATGGAAGCTACCCGTCTGGACGGCGCCGGCGAATTCCGCATTTTCGTACAGATCGCTTTGCCGATTTCCAAGTCAATCCTGGCGGTTCAAGGCATCCTGACCTTTATCGCCGGTTGGAACAGCTTCCTCTGGCCGCTGATCATCGCGAACGACGAGAGCCTGTATACCTTGTCGGTGGGCCTGCAGTTGCTTAAGGGCCAGTACGGAGGCGATTACGCCTTGCAGATGGCGGGCTCCGCATTTATGGTCGTTCCGATCATCATCATCTTCATCATCTTCCAAAAACATATTATCGAAAACTATTCGATTTCCGGTATGAAATAACAACTAAAGGGCTGTATCGTGGAAAGCCGCAGACGCTTTCCTTGATACAGCCCTTTAGGTTTAAATGATCACGCTGAGCGGTTCGCGCTTCAACGGATTCTCCAGAATCCAGCTCCGTTCGTCGTCAAACAGATAAGCGCGGTGCACCAACACGCGTACTTCTTGTCCGGCCTTCAACGTTTCCTTCTCCAGCGAACGGAAGGTCGTCAGTGTATGTCCGCCCACCTCGACCTCCACCAGCCATTCGCTGCCGCGGAAGTGGAGATGCTTCACCACTCCGGGGGCGGTTGCGGAGAGTAGCGTAAACTCATGCTCGTTCCCCACTTCAATGTACTCTGGACGAATCAACGCTTTGGTCGCCGGCCCTCCGCATTCTTCCTCGAAGCCCTTCAGATCGGCGGCACGCTCCACCAGCGTGGATTGGCCAATAAACGAGGCGACAAATGGGGTCTGCGGCTCTTTATAAATATCCCAAGGCGTCCCTTTCTGCTCCAGCTGGCCTTGGTTAATGATCATAATCTCATCAGCAACTTCAATCGCTTCATCTTGGTCATGGGTAACGAAGATGGAGGTGATGCCCACCTGCTCGATCAGCTCACGCAGCCACGACCGCAGTTCCTGACGGATCTTCGCATCGATCGCCGCAAACGGTTCGTCCAGCAGCAAGAGCTGCGGCTGCGGCGCCAAGGCCCGGGCAAAGGCGACCCGTTGTCGCTGCCCGCCGGACAGCTGATGCGGATAGCGGTTCTCGAATCCACTCAGCCCGGTCAGCTGAACCAGCTCCATCACCCGCTCCCGTATTTCTGCCTTCGGGACTTTCTTCACCTGCAACCCAAAAGCGATATTATCGAATACGGTCATATGCTTGAACAGGGCATAGCTCTGGAAGACAAAGCCGATTCCGCGATCCTGCGGCTTTAACTCATTCACCCGCTGTCCATCGAACAGGATCTCCCCTTCATCCGGCTGCTCCAAACCCGCGAGCATGCGAAGAATGGACGTTTTACCGCCGCCGCTCGGCCCCAGCAAGCCGATGAGTTGCCCCTTTTCGATGCCAAAACTCACATCTCGAACGGCATGGAAGCTGCCAAAATGCTTGTTTAAATTCCGCACTTCTACATGCATGCCAAACCCCACATCCTTTCCAATTTCGAAAGCCCAAGTCAAGTTACTGCCGTTCTTCTCATTGCTGCCCGAATCCGTATCATCATTCGTTAAATTCTGATAAATTTACTTGGATTAATATTAAGAATAGATTACCAAAGCTCAGGCATTTCGTCAATCTGAAAAAAAGTATCAGCTTACCGCGAAACACGGCTGTTTTCACCATTCCCTCAAACAAAAAAACCGGCAAATCCCGATGAACTTCAACTCGGATTGCCGGTTTTGTCAATTAGTGTTATAAAGTATTGATGCTATACTGGTGTAATTGGATAAAGTGCGAAGTGAAAACAAAAACGCCTTATGACGTTACACGGTAAACACTGTGGCTTAACAACTTTACGTGGGCGACAGCAGCCGGCTTAATCTCTTCAAAGGTCAGCCGATCTTGGATGTAGTAAGAGATAAATCCATGCATACCCAAAAACATACTGAGCGGAAGAGACGGATGCTTCTCCAGCGGATGCTTCTCTTCCTGCAGAAAACTGCGAATAAGCGACTCGAACATATTAAAACATTTAGCTTGTTCGTTGCGACAGTATGCTAGGATTTCCTCATCCCTGAGCATAAACATGATTTCATATTGGTGCGGATGCTCCAAGCCAAATTTAATAAATTCCAGCATGAGCTGCTCCGCCTTGGTCAGCCCGTCGGCTGGGGGGCGTTTTGTCACTTGCTCGCACAGGTGGGTAAGCGACTCGAAATCTTTTACAACGATGGCGTAAAATAATTCGGCCTTTTCCTTGAAGTGATAATATAGCGAGCCGTGGCTGTATCCCAAATGCTGACCGATGCTCCTCATGGATATTCCGCGGTACCCTTTGGTAATGAACAAATGACGGGCCGCTTCCATAATTCTTTCTCTCGACAACTCCTGATCAACTGCTCTTCTTGCCATAGGCATTATTCCCCTTCAATAAAATAAACCTTGTCACCTTCCGTCATCACGGCCTGACCACCCGTCAAATCAGTCATCCAATCCATGAAGGCGTTTACCTCCGGATGAAGCGGCAGACAGCATAATGTCACTTTATCCGCGAACTCCGTCTCTCCCGTACGGATGCCGCGGTTACGCAGTTCATTTTCCACTTTGCCCAGCCAGGTGTAATCCAGCTCAACAAACACTTCTTGGTGTAATACGCGGGTAATGACTTCACCTGCTTCAAGCGCTGCAACAGCTCCGTCGGTGTACGCACGGATAAGGCCGCCCGCCCCTAGCATGATCCCGCCAAAATACCGGGTTACGACGATTGCAACGTTCTTGAGGCCCTGGTTTTTGATCACCTCCAAAATCGGCTTGCCGGCCGTACCACTAGGCTCTCCATCGTCGGATTGCTTCTGGATCTCGTCCCGTTCCCCAATCATATATGCGGAACAGTTGTGTGTCGCGTTCCAGTGTTTCTTCTTGATTTCCTCGATAAACTGGATTGCTTCAGCTTCGGTTTCCACCGGCTTCACATGTCCGATGAACCTTGATTTCTTGATGACGATTTCCTTCTCTCCGGATTGCCTGACCGTCTTGTACTTTTCTAGCATATGAGACCATCCTTATGAATGTGCCAAGAAGCAGCTCCTCCGGAACTTGCCGGTGAACTGCTTCTGGCGCTGATAAACATTTAATCGAAATGACGTAGATTACTTGGAAAGACGTGCTTCGAGTTCGGCCTTTTCCTTCTCGTACCCCGGTTTGCCAAGGAGCGCAAACATGTTCTTCTTATACGCTTCGACGCCCGGTTGGTCGAACGGATTTACGCCAAGCAGGTATCCGCTGATACCGCAGGCTTTTTCAAAGAAGTACACCAGGTAACCAAAGGAGTACGGCGTCAAATCCGGCACATTAACAACCAAGTTTGGAACTTGACCGTCTGTATGCGCCAGCAGCGTACCTTGGAACGCCTTCTTGTTCACGAAGTCCAGCGTTTTGCCAGCCAAGAAGTTCAACCCGTCCAAATCCGCAGGATCGGATTCAATCGTGATGTGGCTAGGCACCTCGGTTACTTGGATGACCGTTTCAAAGATATTCCGGTTGCCCTCTTGGATAAATTGACCCATGGAGTGCAAGTCGGTGGAGAAATCAACCGATGCCGGATAAATCCCTTTGTAGTCCTTACCTTCACTTTCACCATACAGCTGCTTCCACCATTCCGATACATAGTGGAGGGAAGGCTCGTAGTTTACGAGAATTTCTGTAACTTTCCCTTTCCGGTACAGCGCGTTCCGGACAGCTGCATATTGATAGCTCATGTTCTCAGCTAAGTTCGGGTTGCTGAATTCCTTCTGTGCATCGGCAGCCCCTTGCATCATTTCTTCAATATTAATACCTGCTGTCGCAATCGGCAACAGGCCAACCGCAGTTAATACGGAATAACGTCCGCCAACGTCATCCGGAATGACAAAGGTTTCGTAACCTTCTTCGGTAGCCAGCTTCTTCAGCGCGCCTCTTGCTTTGTCGGTCGTCGCGTAAATGCGTTTACGCGCTTCTTCCTTGCCGTACTTCTTCTCCAAGGCTGCACGGAAAATACGGAAAGCAATCGCCGGCTCCGTAGTTGTCCCCGATTTGGAGATAACGTTCACGGAAAAATCCTTGCCTTCGATCAGTTCAAGCAAGTGATTTACGTAAGTGGAGCTGATGTTGTTCCCGGCAAAATAAATTTCCGGCGTCTTACGCTTGTCCTTCGGCAAAAGGTTATAGAACGAATGGGACAGCGATTCAATAGCGGCGCGTGCCCCCAAGTAAGAGCCGCCGATCCCGATGACGATCAGAACGTCGGAATCGCTTTGGATTTTGGCCGCGGCCTTCTGGATACGAGCGAATTCTTCTTTATCATAATCGGTCGGCAGGTTGATCCAACCCAAGAAATCGGAACCTGCTCCGGTGCCATTATGTAATTGCTCATGAGCGACGCGAACAGGCTCGGCGAAATAATCGATCTCATGTTGCCCAACAAATTGCAGGGCGTTGCTGTAGTCAAAAGTCACTTTTTTGGACATAGCTGATACTCTCCTCTTTCTAATATTTATCATACTGGCCCTATCCAAGAGGAAACGTTCAATATCTGCTGGTAGCTGCAATCTGGTAAATATATCCGGGCTGAACGCCCCCTCAAATAACTTAAACCTAGGATACTGTAATTTCCCAGCGATGACAAGGGCACAATATACAGGTTTCCACAACCCGTGCTAAAATAATTAAATGATGTTCAATTTTTATGGAAGTTGGTGACGAACTTGAAATCAATCGGATTTATCGGCCTCGGGACGATGGGTGCACCGATGGCTTCGAACCTGCTTCGTGCAGGTTATCCTGTAACTGTATATAACCGGACCGCCTCTAAAGCGGCGCCGTTAACCGAATTGGGTGCTACTGTAGCTGCTTCACCACAGGAAGCTGCCGCTGGAGCGGACGTTGTCATTACGATGGTCAGCAATGATGATTCCATTATCGAAGTCTACGAAGGGGATAACGGTGTCTTAGCCGGAATTCGGTCTGGAACCACGGTCATCGACTGCTCCACCATCTCACCAGCGCTCGTCCAACGTCTGGCTAAGCAGATTGCTGCACTTGGCGGCTCGTTCCTTGACGCCCCGGTCACCGGGAGCTCACCAGCCGCCATCGACGGCACGCTCGTCTTTATGGTCGGCGGCTCAGCGGAAACACTGTCGCAAGTAACGGATCTATTCGATACGATGGGCAAAAAAGTGCTGCACATGGGCGACAACGGCAGCGGCGCCGTCGCCAAGCTGGCCCATAACACGATCGTTGGCATCAACAACCTGGCGCTGGCCGAAGGCTTTGCCATCGCGGCCAAGTCCGGTCTGCCAGCCGACCGATTCCTGGAGCTCGTACAGCTGGGCTCCGCCGGCAGTAAAGCCGCCGAACTCAAAGGCCGCAAAATCATCGAACATGATTTTACGAATCAGTTCTCGCTGGCGTTGATGCTCAAAGATTTGAAGCTCGCGTCTTCGTTAACCGACGGCTCCGGCATCCCTGCCCCGATGCTGAATCTGGCCAAGAGCCTGTTCCAAGCGGGGCAAACCCAAGGCTTCGGCGACGAGGATCTCTCCTCCATCGTCAAAGTGTATGAAGCCTGGATCGGCAAGCAAATCGGCGAATAATCGACCGCCGGTTCGAACAGAAGAGGAACATAAAGGCAGGTTCAGCGATTGTAATTATTTCGCTGATACCTGCCTTTTTGGTTATCCTGCCAAAGGGTGGCTTACGCCTCGGCTCCCGCCCCGTAAGAGCAGCAGTAATCCGTCACGCTGCGCACCTCCAGCTTGAAGGAAGACTTGGCGGGAACGGTGAACGTTCCACGCCCGCTAATTTCGCGCCACAGCGTTTCGCCTGGAAGCAGTACCTTCAGGTCCCCGGACAAGATGTCCATCACTTCCAGCGAATCCGTGCCGAATTCGTACTCGCCAGGGAGCATGATCCCCAGCGTCAGTTTGTTTCCGTCAGGAAGCCATACGGTCCGGCTCGTGACTTTGCCGTCGAAATAAATGTTAGCTTGCTTATCTACAGTCACATTTTGCAGTTGCTGGGTCACGTTCCCCTCTCCCTTCCATCTCCTAACAAGAAGTCGTTCACCAAGCCGGCCTTAACCTGACTTGGTGAACTTACACATCCATTATTTCAATTGAGCTTTCACATGGCTTACGACATTCTCAACCGTAAAGCCGTACTCTGCGATCACTTTGTCGCCAGGCGCGGATGCCCCGAACTTGTCGATGCCGATGACCGAGCCTTTCTCGCCGACAAAACGTTCCCATCCAAAAGGATGTGCCATTTCTACAGCTACACGGGCTTTGACATCCGGCAGGATGACGGAGTCCTTGTAAGCTTGATCTTGCTTGTCAAACAGATCCCAGCTTGGCAAGCTGATGACACGAACATGGATGCCTTCTTCAGCCAAGGCTGCTTGCGCTTTGACGGCCAGTTGAACTTCAGAGCCTGTCGCGATGATCTGAGCCACCGGCTTGCCGTCCTTCGCATCGGATACAACGTATCCGCCGCGTTTCACGCCTTCGCGTGCTTTTTCAGCCGTGCTTTCCAGGATCGGCAGGTTTTGACGCGTCAGCACCAGAGCTACCGGATTCGCTTTATTTTCTACGGCATAAGCCCATGCTGCGGACGTTTCGTTCGCGTCTGCCGGACGGATGACCGTCAAGCCAGGGATGATGCGCAGGGAAGCCAATTGTTCGATCGGCTCATGCGTTGGGCCGTCTTCGCCAACCGCGATACTATCATGCGTCAGCACGTAAGTTACCGGCAGCTTCATCAGAGCGGACAAACGTACAGCTGGACGCAGGTAGTCAGTGAACACGAAGAACGTACCGCCGAATACTTTCAAACCGCCGTGCAGCATGATCCCGTTCATCGCTGCAGCCATGCCGAACTCGCGTACGCCGAAGTACAGGTTGCGGCCGTCGCGGGTTTCCGGCGTATACATTGCCAGATCGTTCAGATGAGTCATCGTCGAGCTTTCCAGGTCAGCGGAGCCGCCCAGCAGCTGAGGCACGTTCGGAGCCAGTCCGTTCAGTGCGTTACCGGAAGCAACGCGAGTCGAAACGGCTTTGTCCGACGGGCTGTATTTCGGCAGCTTCGCATCCCAGCCGGATGGCAGGTCGCCGGCAATCGCGCGCTCGAATTGAGCCGCCAGCTCTGGATATTGTGCTTTATATTGCTTGAACGTTTCTTGCCAAGCTTGATATGCCGCGATACCGCGTTCTTTGACTTTAGCAAAATGCTCGCGCACTTCTTGCGGCACATAGAAGTCTTCTTCATAAACCCATTTATAGTTCTCTTTCGTCAGCTTCGCTTCTTCAGGTCCCAGCGGGGAGCCGTGCGTACCGCCGTGGCCGCCTTTCCCTTGCTTGTTCGGGCTGCCGTAGCCGATGATCGTCTTCACTTCGATCAGCGTTGGGCGTTCGGTGTCACGTTTCGCTTCTTCGATCGCCGCTTCGATTGCAGCCAGATCGTTGCCGTCTTCGACACGCAGCGTTTGCCAGCCGTAAGCTTCAAAGCGTTGACGTACATTTTCCGAGAAGCTGAGGTTCAGCTTACCGTCCAGCGAGATATCGTTGGAGTCATACAGGAAGATCAATTTGCCCAGCTTCAGGTGACCGGCAAGCGACGCTGCTTCGCTGGCTACGCCTTCCATCAAGTCGCCGTCGCCGCAGATGCCGTACGTATAGTGGTCGATGACTTTCAGATCGCCTTTATTGTAGGTCGCAGCCAGTTGCGTTTCGGCAAGCGCCATCCCCACGGCCATCGCCAAACCTTGGCCCAGCGGACCGGTGGTTGCATCAACGCCGGCAGTGTGACCATACTCTGGATGGCCTGGCGTTTTGCTGCCCCATTGACGGAACTGCTTGATTTCTTCCATCGGAAGGTCATAACCGCACAGGTGCAGCAAGCTGTACAGCAGCATGGAACCATGACCAGCGGACAAAACAAAACGGTCGCGGTTGATCCAGGTTGGTTCATCTGGATTGTGGACCATCGTTTTGGCGAACAATTGATAACCCATCGGAGCAGAGCCCATCGGCATGCCCGGATGACCGGATTTCGCTTTTTCGATCGCGTCGATCGCCAGCGTACGAATTGTGGTGATCGAGAGATTGTCGATCGAATTGTTGTCTGTAAGTGGCATTCGTGTTTCCTCCTTAATGATGAAAAAAGTCTTGAAACTCATGAAACCTTAACGCTGCAATTACAAAACAATCATTTTGAAAAAATCATTTTGACTTTATCTATTGTAGCACTTCCTTCTCGCCTTTTCCATACCATTATTCCATTATTCCCAAACCTTCTTACACGAATGATATTTTTTGTGATGATGATGATGAAATACTTTGAGCCCAACCAATTTCCTGCCCGCATGACCACCACCACCACGGAGTTTATCGATGCCGACTGTCTGCTGATGATCGACGGGATTGCCTACCGGGGAGCATAATCATCGCAAAAAAACCGGCCACCCTGACGATTCATCTGGGTGGCCGGCTTCATTTTTTGTGGAGATTGCACGGCGGGTTAGTTAAACACTACCGTTTTATTTTGATGCACCAAAATTCGGTCTTCGATATGCCATTTCACTGCCCGAGCCAACACAACCCGTTCGATGGTGCGGCCGATGCGTTTCAGCTCGCTGACATCGTCCCGGTGGCTGACACGCTGCACGTCTTGCTCAATGATTGGCCCGCCGTCCAGCTCCTCGGTCACGTAGTGCGCAGTCGCACCAATGATCTTCACCCCGCGCTGATACGCTTGGGCATACGGTTTCCCGCCGACAAATGCGGGCAAGAACGAATGATGGATATTGATGAGACGATTGCGATACGGCTCGATCAAGGCCGGAGAGAGAATTTGCATGTATCTTGCCAACACGATCAGGTCAACTTTGCCGCCAACGATCTCAAGTTGCTTTTGCTCCGCTTCGTGTTTGGTTTCCGGCGTTACGGGGATATGGTAATACGGAATCCCAAACGACTCGACGTACTCCTTCATATCCGGATGGTTGCTCACCACCATGGAGATTTCAGCGTCCAGGTCGCCGGCCTGCCACTGCCAGAGCAGCTCAACGAGGCAATGATCCTCCTTCGATACGAAGATGGCCAGCTTCTTCTTGCGGCTGAGCTGATAGATGTTCCATTGCATCTTAAACTGTGAAGCGATCGCTTCAAAATCGCTCTTGAGCGCGTCGATCCGCCCGTCCAATCCGTCCAAATCAAACTCGATTCGCATAAAAAACATCCCGCCCTCGGGGTCCATCGTATATTGGTCCGATTGCACGATATTCGCTCCATGCTCATACAGGAAGCGGGATACGGCCGCAACGATCCCTGGTCCGTCCGGACAGGAAATCAACATGCGCGCGCGATTGCTTTCATGAGGCTTCACGGGTTGTCCGCCCGTTTTGACATGTGTATCCATTGTTCTTCTGATCCCCTTGCTTCTTGTGTTATCTATATCTTATTTACCGCTGGCGAACCAGGCCACCAGGCGATGGTTGATCTGTTCTTCCGTCAAATCCGGGAACAAGCTGGCTTCGACGGTGAGGTCGTACAGGCGCTCCATCGGTTCACGCGGGTCCGCTTTTTTCGCTTTGGCGTCATTTTTGAGCAAATTCCACGTGTCTAACACATAGGAACGCGAATGGATGTCCTGCTTGGCGAAGAAGTCAGCCAACCGCTCCACATCGTTCAGGAAGCCATCGCCAAACCGTTCGGCAACGTTTCCGCGCAGCAGAGCGATTTCAACCTCGTACATCGGGCGTTGCGTCTTCGCATCCTTCCCAACCCAAGGTGTCTCCAGAATGAACGGCCGGCCTTGCAGCGCCTCATGGTGCACAACGCGGTTGATCGCTTCGAATCCGATCCAGCCGGAGCCGATCGGCGTATGGCGGTCTTTGGCCGCGCCTACCGGATTTTTGCTGTCATTGATATGCACGACTTCAATCCGCTTAAGTCCAATCGTGTCATCGAACTTCTTCAATACCCCGTCCAAATCATTGACAATATCGTACCCCGCGTCATGGATATGGCAGGTATCGAGGCAGATCGTTAACCGCTCATTGTGTTGAACTTTATCAATGATCTGCGCAATCTCTTCGAAGCTCCGGCCAACCTCGGTGCCTTTGCCGGCCATCGTTTCCAGGGCAATGCACACATCCGTTTCGTTCGTGCCGTTTAGAACTTCGTTTAATCCCTCAGCAATGCGGTTCACCCCGTATTCGGCATCCTTGTCCGTAAAAGCGCCGGGATGAAGCACGATATTACGTACACCCAGCGCATGCGTCCGGCGGATTTCCTCCTGCAGGAAGTCAACTGCCAGCTGATAGGTGTTCGATTTATAAGAACCTAAATTGATAATATAAGGCGCATGGACGACGATTTCGCCGATTCCGGCTTGCTCCATCGCCGCTTTGCCTTCTTCAATATTCATCGATTCAATCGGTTTACGCCGCGTGTTTTGCGGTGCCCCCGTGTATATCATGAACGAGCTGGAGCCGTAGCTTACCGCCTCGGCCGTAGCGCTGGGCAGACCCTTGTCCGAGAACGAAACATGGGAACCAATTTTCAACAAAGTGTTTTCCCCCTTTTGGACAATAAATCGCTAAACAAACCTATTTTAGCTTGAATGCTGAAATAAATAAAGAAATAAGGTATAATTTAGCTGATTATCTTCGATTTAAAAAGAATTAATTTCTACTATTCATAATAGCTGAATTTTTCGCGAAAAGCGAAATCCGTTCTGAGGTGATAAATGTGCTGCAAACGTTCGGTTACATATTAAGCGCCCAAGGCCCTAACCGCTGGTTTATGAACAGCATTGCGTTCTGGGGCTTCGTGCTGCTCGGCATGATGGCGATCGGCGGATATTTTATGTTCCGCAAATTCCTGAAGGTGCTCCCGAAGGCCGACGGCATGTCGAAGCTGGACTGGCAGAACTATTGGGTGGAGAAGAGCCGCCCTCTCTGGACCGAGGAGGCCAAGGCGTTCCTGGATCGGTTGGTTGAGCCGGTTCCCGGGCCGTTCCGGGATATCGCCAAGCATTCGATTGCTGCCGAGATCGGCAAAATCGCGGTGCAGGAGAACGCCTCTGAGGTTACGCAAGAGCACTGCATCCGAGGTTATATCATCGCGACGCCAAAGCGGGATAACAAGTTCCTCGTCAAGTTTTTGGAGAAGAATCAGATCGATTATCGCCCTTACCAACATTTAATGAACAAGTAACGTCTACCCCGCAAAATCACATCCGGCACCTTGTCTTGTACCAGGTTGCTGGATGTTTTTGCATAAAGGAGGATTCGTCGCATGAAAGCGGTCATTTTCGGGGGATCGGGGTTTATCGGCCGGGCGCTAGCTGAATATTGGCTGGACCTTGGACAAGAGGTTATCGTCGTCACACGGGGAGCGGTTAAGGGAAATCGTTGGCTGCGAGAGACCGCCTATAGGAATGAGAGGCTGGCCTCTGTAACATGGGCTGAGGTTGAGCACACCTCCTCGTTGCTGGAGGGCGCCTCCGTGATCGTCAATCTGGCCGGAGCTACGCTAAGCCAGCGCTGGTCGCAACAGGCGAAACGGCGTATCTTGGAATCCCGCCTGGAGTCTACCCGGGCGGCGGCACGCGCTGTCACGAGGATGAAGCGCAAGCCCGAAGTCGTCGTACAAGGCTCCGCGGTCGGCATCTACGGCACCTCGTTCACCGAAACGTTTGACGAGAGCGCCGCCATTCCATCGCCGCCTCCCGATTTTCTCGCCGAGGTAACTGCAGCCTGGGAAGAGACGGCGGACCTTGAGTTCCATGGCGTTCGCCTCGTGAAGCTGCGGACCGGAGTCGTGCTGGGGCGAAACGGCGGGGCTTACCCTTTGATGCGTCTGCCCTATCTGCTTGGCGTTGGAGGCAACCTCGGCAGCGGCAAACAGTGGGTCCCGTGGATTCACCTGCGGGACATGGTGAGGCTGATCGATTATTGCGCTACCCTTCCGTCCATTCACGGGCCGGTGAACGCGGTAAGTCCACAGCCGGTGACGAACCAGGAATTCGGGCGGACGGTCTGCCGCGTGCATCACCGTCCCTTCTGGCTGCCGCTCCCAGCATCGGTGCTCCGAGCAGCATTAGGCGAGATGTCCATGCTGCTGCTTGAAGGGCAGAAGGTCGTTCCCCAAGCGCTGTTAGCTGCGGGATTCACCTTCAATTTCCCTGACCTGGAATCGGCCGTCGCCGATTTGAGGTAAAATGGGCCCGGAAGACTGGAATATCCAGTTCTCCGGGCCTTTTGTGATCTTGCCCCTCGATTAAATTCGAGACTTCGATAACAAGTACAAGAAATACGGTGCACCGATGATGGCTACCACAATGCCCGTTGGGATCTCGGCTGGCTGCAGCACCCATCGGCCCAGCGTGTCGCCGAGGATCACCAGCAAGCCGCCGGCCAGCGCAGAGGCCGGGAGCAAATACTCATGCTTGGGCCCAACCAGTCGGCGGGCCAAGTGCGGCGCAATCAGCCCCACGAAGGAGATGCCGCCGCCCACCGCAACGCAGGAACCGGTTAAACCGACAGCTGCCGCCAGCAGCCCCAAACGGGAGCGCTCCAGCGAAGTGCCAAGGCCTGTGGCGGTTTGATCCCCCAGGTTCAGCACGTTCAGCGAACGGGACTTCGAGAACACATAGGGCAGCAATACGATCAGCCAAGGCAACAGCGCCAGCACGTACTTCCAGGACGTCCCCCAGATGCTGCCGACTAACCAGATCTGCAGCATTTGGAAGTTCTCCGGACGCAGTCGCAGCTGCAGCACGATCATCGCCGCGTTGATGCCGGCAGCAACCGCGATCCCGACCAGCACCATCCGGATCGGGAGCAGCCCGTAATTTCTTTTGAACGAGAGCACGTAAATTAATGTGGCTGCCCCAGCCGATCCGAGGAACGCCAAGACTGGCATTAAATAGACGGGCGCACTAGCCGTCGTCGGATAAAATGAAATAAACAGCGTGACCGCGAGGCCCGCGCCGGCATTAATCCCCAGCACGCCGGGATCCGCCAGCGGGTTACGTGAAATCCCCTGGAAGATACAACCCGCTACGGCCATCCCCATCCCGATAAGTACAGAAATGACGATTCGCGGCAACCGAAATTCGTAGAGGATCAGCTCTTGTTTGTCCGTCCCCATCCCAACTAAAGTCTTAAATACATCCATAGGCGATAGCCGGATATACCCTGTATTCATACTGAAAATGAACACCGCGATAATCAGCAGCGCAAATACGGTCATGACGATATAAGCTTTGCGGGCTTTCTGCCGCAAGTGTAAAGGAGCTTCGATCCGGTTCATTCCAATCCCCCCTTCTGCTTCATGGCAAGGTAGAGGAAGAACGGTACCCCGATGACAGCGATAAGCGCGCCGATTGGCGTTTCATGTGGCGGATGAACCAATCGAGCCAAAATATCTGCAAACACCATCAGCAAGCTGCCAAGCAGCGCCGAGGAAGGGATCACCCAGCGATAATCGACGCCCACGAGAAAACGGGCGATGTGCGGTACCATCAGCCCTACAAAACCAATTGCGCCGACGATCGAAACGGCGCTTCCGGCCAGAATTAAGACGATGATCATGCCCAGCACTTTGATTAAGCCGGTTCTTTGCCCCAAACCGGTAGCTACCTCTTCGCCAAGACTCAGCAGGGTTATCGATCTTGACAGCAGCAAGGCGCATAGCAAACCTGCGAAGACCCAGGGCGATACCATCTTGATTTGCAGCCAGTTGGCACCGGCAATCGCACCAGCGTACCAGAAGGCAAGATCCTGTCCGATCTTAAAATAGATGGCGATCCCTTCGCTGATCGCGGTCAGCAGCATGCTGACGGCGGCACCGGCCAAGGTCAGTCGAACCGGGGACAAGCCGCCTTTGGTCAAGGAGCCAATGCCAAAGACGAGCCCAGCACCCAGACCGGCCCCGATAAACGAATATAGCATCGTCAGCAGGAACGGGGTACCCGGCATCAATGCGAAGCAAATAGCCAGCGCCAAGCCCGCGCCGGAATTCAGCCCCAGCAAGCCCGAATCGGCCATCGGGTTGCGGGTCATCCCCTGCATGATCGCACCGGCTACCGCCAGCGCCGCCCCGATCAAAGCTGCGGCTAAAGCGCGTGGGAGACGCAGCTCCACAATAATTTGATGCTGGGTTTGTTCCGCATGAAAGTGGAACAACGCATCCCAGACGGTCGCGAGTTTAATGTCCGCCGCCCCGACGGAAATCGAGAGACTGATCGCAAATAGCAGCAACGCCGCGCCGCCGATCAGAATGAACGTTGCCGCCAAGGGGCGGGAGCGCAAGCGAGGTTTAGAAGATTGGGTTAATGCAGACATGTCGAGAACCATCCTTTAATCAGTTTTCCAGCAAACTATGTATGTACCTTGTAATTGAGAATAATTCTCGTTCATTATACCCGCTTTTCCGGTGAGAATCTACGGTCATTTCAAATTCGAGTTTAAGCTGCTTCCACCCCAAACTTAAACCTCGTTTCCGCCAACACGAACACGTCATCATTCTGCAAAGGGTATTCTTTATAAGGCGCTACATTTTCTCCGTTGAGGTAAGTCCCATTGGTTGAGCCAAGATCCTTTAAGGTACAGCCGTGCGATGTCACTAAGATTTCCACATGCGCACGGGAGACACCCGAAGTATTCTCCACATATTGTGCTATGTCTTCCGAGCGGCCAATCACGAAACTGCCCGGCGTCAGGGGAATCCGCTCCGCCGTTCCGCCGGCAGACTCGTACCGCTCCAAATAGTAACGCGGAATGCGTTCACGAGCCGGGTTGTCCTGGCCTGCCAGAGCAGACCGGCTCAGCAGAACCGTAGGCGGTGAAAATCTCACTTCGGATTCCGGCTCAGGTATGACGGAACCGGAGGGCTCCACCCTCATGTCTGGAAGGCCTGACCGAGGAACAAATGCCTCCATCGAGACCTTCGCCGCAGACTCCGAACGTTCCGATATTGCGGCATGTTCGCCAAGGGAAGAGGAGTCAAATTCCCGTTCGTTCGTGAAGCCCAACGGACGTAACGTTCCGAGCGACCCAAGAGATTCCTCCGGAACATCGCCTGCCTCTTCTTCCTGGCTGATCGAACTGCTGCAAAACTTACGCCACAACACAACCCCTGTAACCCCTAACAGTACGGTAAGCAAAGCGCCAAGCGCTAACCCTAATGTTCCAGGACGATCGAGATAGAGGAACTTCCAACCCAAAGCATCGACCAGAAGGAGCCCGAGGACAAGGTAGGTTGGTTTAATTCGCGTCACAACTGCTGCCATTGCTTCATCCTCGAGACCCGGCCACGTTTCTCTGATTGCATTTGCATCAGTTGAATCATGGGCAGTCGCCCCAGACAATTTAGACGATTGGGTCGTGGTTGATATATCTGTAGGAACATATTCCTTAACAACGGCAGAACGGGAGGATGAGACTGCAGGTCGAGGAACCATTCTTGGCAGCGGCTCGTTAAGTATGGATTTTCTCTCTCCAACCCTCTCACCGCTCATGGACTTGGCACTCGGTTCATCCGACAATAAATGGAGCAGCATTTTTTTCAGTTCCCCTAGCGAAAAAAGTTCATCTCCGCATAACCGGACCAACTGCGGAATCCCATCGCCCTCAACCCGTGAGACGCAGGTGAGCATCCGGGTAATCAGCGATAGCAGTGACTGAGACAACGGGAGACCGGGCGGCGCTTCCTTCCAAGGGACATAGGTAAAATACATCGCCCCGCTGGACAACGGCTCCTCCACAAAAATGTGCGTCTCATCCAATAAGAAGCCGGATGGCGACAGCATATACCGCTTGCTGTCCTCCAGTACAGCCACCACTTGGAGCAGTAAACCATAAAACTCCGGCATACTGATCTTGTCGCTGCGAAGACACTGGGAGAGCATTCTTTTTCCGGTGATATCATAATGCAGGCTGATTTGATAATCGATTTCGCGAATATCAAGCCGCAGCAAATTCGGTACGGTTACCGCGGCCAGCATAGACCGTTGAACCCGGTTCAGATCTTCCGGCCTCAGCCCCTCCTTCGTCTGCAGGATCATGTAGGTACCGCCGTCTCGGACAAAATCAGTAACCAACTCCGGCATGTTCCATCCCTCCCCTTACGTTACATATAGTAAATCGCCAGTAGTACCCCCGGTACCACAGCCAGCATAAATGGAAACTGAAGTTGGTGTCTGGCGACCGCTTGGATCGGAGCTGGGCTGCGCAATACCGCTGCCCCGAGGAGACTGCTGGCGATCCGACGCAGACGATGCCCGGTCTCCCGCCGCCAAATCAAAAGGATCAGACCGATGCACCCGGCGGCTAGAATCGAATACATCATCGTCGATAAAGTTAAAGCGATGCCCGTCCAGGCCCCAATTCCTGCAAACAGCTTAACATCGCCGCCACCAACAGCTCGAAGCAAATACAGAACAAGCATCAGTCCAAATCCAACGGCCGCCCCAGCCGCTGAGAACCAAGCGCCTCTCCACCCATCCGTTAACAGGTGATAAGACAGTCCGGTAAAAATGCCCGTAACCGTAATCACGTTAGGAATTTTCATCGATCTTAAATCCGTTACGAAGGCTGCAAGCAACATCAGCAAACAGCCCCAGATCTCAATCATCTGTCCCCACTCCCTTCTCCTATTGTGAACGCGGGCTGACCACCTCGAACGTGGCCGTCGTATGTACGCCTTCCTCCGTTTCAATTACGAAACTCCACGTCCCCGGCGTGGTGTTTCCTCCGACCAGCCAAGTCCAGCTGATTTGGCCCTGATCATCCGCCGTTGCTTCACCCAAATATTTCGCTTGGCTGACCCCGCTCTTGTAATACACGGTCAGCTTGGCTGTTGATCCCGGAGCAACCTGGGCCAGAACCGTCGCCCGGTGTCCAGCATATGCCGGGTCAGGCTTGGCGATCACGACTGCCGCTTGTCCCGTCTCTTCACCGCTTCCGTCTCCCGAATCCAGCTCTCCGGTATCCCCGATCCACAGCCGCTCCTCCGCCCTCGTCTGCAACACCAGCTGCCGACCGATAAGCGGTACCTTCAGAGGCAGCTCATAACTTAACTCAAGACCAAAGTAGGGCTGCTTCCCCGTCTTCAAGTTCGGAACCGTAATGCGGGTGACATGCAGACGTTCTTCCTCCAGCAGGGTGCCGCGAAGAAAAGGACTCAACATCGGCTTGATCAACGGATCTAATACAGCCTCAGATACTTTCGTTTTAAGCTCTTGCAGCGGTTGATCACCTTTACGGGCAGCGTCGATTACCCATGTCGACAGCGGCGGCGGCAAGTTGGACGCATATTGCTGCGCCCATTCCTCCAGCGACAGAGATGGCATCTGCCAGGAAAACGAATCACTTCCCGATGTACTCTCAGGGTTACCGAGTCCCCCAGCCGAAGAAGTTGCCGAATTCTCGTTCTCCGAATTGGCGGTTGGAGATTGCCCTCCTTGCCCCTCGGTATGCTGAGCCTGTACGGCGAGCGCCACTGGATAAATATGAGCAGAGATCTGTTTTACCGCATTCGCTGCGGCCAGATGCAACTGCCCGTAAAGCAGCGTCATATGGACGAGGAACACAAACCAAAAGACAACCAGTACAAATACCGGAGCGACCAGGGCAGCTTCCAGAGTGATGCTTCCTTTCGACAATTCCTTTCGGAAGCCGCACCTCATCGTTCCGCTAATACGAAAAATCCGCTTGCTTGGCCACATAATACTGGCTTCCTTCCACATGTCCTTTAAGTACGCCGACCTTCCCCAGCGCTTTGCTTACTCCCGGCAAGAACCATAGCGGCATCGCCACGGTCACGTTCCCTTTGACATAAGTGGACCGTTCCGCTGGATCCACCCCGGTATTCAACGCAATCACGGCCAACATCCGCGACAATCGTTGCTCACTGCGCCCATGCAGCAACAGAAATAATCTGAGATGATCCCGGTAGGTCAAATCCACTTTCAGATAGTCGCTTAGTTGAATCTTTCCGTCCCGGGTTAAAGAAATCATGTCCTGCAGCGCATGTTGTGCTCCGTACAACAAGGCTGCGGCAAACACCAACAGCGGGTTGCCTTTAGCCGCATTTTTCACCAAGCCCTCCATCGTCCGAATTGCCAGCCGCATGGCAAAAATCTCACCAAACGCTGCAGCGATATTCCCCGCCGGATGGTGCGCGCCGTACAGAATATACTCAACCTCTTGGCTCTCCGGTGCCAGCTGGCCGCGAATCGCTTCCAGCGCGTCAGCTTGGTTTTTGCCCTCGAACAAACCATTTAAGACACTGACATCCAGGAAATGAAAATAACTCGCAACGTATTCCGTTTGATAAACGTTATCCGACATGCCGCCCATCAGGCTTGCTAATCCGCCATAGATATTGTCCATCATCCCCATGGAGGCGCGTCCTGCCTCACTTGGATCATCGTTTACGCTCGTAGCCCCCGCCTCCTCGCCGGCAACGGAACGGTTCAACGAACGGTTCGCTTCCATCTTCTCCTTGAGCAAATCAAATTTCGCTTGATGTTCACTTAATCCGCTTTTAAGCTGTTCAATTTTGCGGATCCAACTGGCTGCATCCTTCAGCGTGGCACCTGCCGCCTTTTCGGCGGCCTTCCGCTCCTTGTCAGAGGACCGATGGGCATCCAGTTTTCGGGCACTTGCCTCCAAAACATTGCCTGAACCGGAAGTAACGAATTGCCGTAGATAGGCATCGCTTGCTCTGACAGCATTATTCACACTCGCAATGACAGAGCTGGGCGGAGCTGTGGCGGATAATACGGAACCGCTTTGGGCCTGCAGCGCATTCCCCGTGCTCCGGAGTTCAGCGAAGGCCGTTGTCTGCCGATCAATATCCGAGGCCAGGCTGGCGAATAACTCCTCGGACAGCAGCAAAGCATCGGCTTGGCCTCGAATCTCGGTGATCGCTCCGCCTTCACCAACCGGATCCAAGTTGCCGCTGCGGGTGCTTGTCCCGGCGGACACCTCATTATACGCCGCTTGTTCCGGGCGATGTTTCGCCTCCGTGATCGTTTGCCGCATTTGCTCATTGATCCGCCGTGCTTCATCGAGCAACGTCTTCGCCTGCGGCAGGTACGAGGCATGCCTCTGCTCTGCGATACGCAAAGCGCGATCCAAGGAAGCAAATAACCCGCTGGTTGCGGAACGGTAGCGGCTGATTTCTCCGGTATACATCCGATCCTCCGGTTCCAGACCCGCATCCGCCTCAACTTGATTCACAAATTCAGGATATTCGGCTGCAGCATCGACCAAAGTAGAGAGGCTGCCGCTCCCGCCGCCTCCCGACAGCGCCTTCGCATAAGGCTCCACCGTCTTGCCGGCTTGTCGCTGCAGTTCCAGGAGCTGATCAAGCTTGGCCTCTCTCTGGTCGTAAAGCTTCTGCAACTTCCCCAGCAAATCTACCGTATTGGAGGCTTCCTTCATAACTCCAGCCATCGGTTTAAAACGATTAAGCAGCTCGATGGTAATGTCGATGGGTGCCCGATACTTCATTTGCTCGCGAATTTGTTGTTCGAACACCGGATATGTCCCGATCGGATGCATGAATTCGACGGCAGAGGAATCCAACCTCGCATTTAGCAGAGGGAATCCTTCCTTTTGCCGGACCAGCTCGAATTGGTCTTGGAGCACCTTCGACATGATGTAATTCCCATCCGTTTGCCCGTATGCAAATAACCCGTACCGTTCAGCCAATTCACGATCGTATGCTGACAGGACCGATCTCGAAGCTGCGTGCGCCAAGGTCTCCACCTGAGCTTGCAAAGCGAACATGCGGGCGAAATCAATAAACAGAGCAACAAACGCAAACACCGCAGCAAATATGACGATAAAAAATACCGTGACCGCCCCGTGCTCCGAGCGATTCCGTGAAAACACCGACAACTCCGCCTCCTTCTCCATCCGGTTATTTTCCGAACCGTACCAACGCTTCTTGCGCCTCCTGCTTGTCCATTCCTCCCGCACTTGTACCGCTTCGGAACTTCTCGCCATAATATCGCGCCAGTTCAACGGTCCGGATCCATTCCGTTGGCTCGACCACATACGATTCAGCCCGACTGCGCTGATGGATATCGCTCATCCAAGCCTCCAACGGGGCCAACGGGATAAGCCGATCCAGTGCAACACTGACTTTGCGCAACAGCAGCCGGTTATCGTAGCGCATCTCCCCGTTGATCTCTTCAGGCAGCTTGGCCCCGGTCCGATTCAGCTTCTTCAGCGGGAGCGACCCAGCCTCGCTATCACCTGCAGCGGCAGGCAACGCCAGCTTTACTGCATTGCTGCCGCCGTCCCCGCCAAAAATCGCCTGCAGCATCCCGTCATCCACCATGCGCCAATAGAGGGAGTCGTACTTCCCATCGGCATAGGCTCCAGTTAAGCCGTCCCGGTAGCTGTTATCCCACGTATAAGCGGCTCGTTCCGCCGCAACGATGGCCGCTTGACCCAGCAGCGCCTGTTGGTAAAGGTAGAGACAGAAGAACAGGAGGATCAGCACCGTGTAAAAAAGGATCGGAAGCACCAAAGAAGCTTCGATCGTAAAAACCCCGCGTTGATCCTGCCAAAGCTTCATTCTTACGTCTCGTCCATGAAGTTTTCCGTTTTCGTCTTAGCTTTATCGAGCAAGCTCTCAATAATCGCCTTCAATTGTTTGCGAAAAATCGCAGCGATAATCACAATCACCGCGATAATCAGGATCATTTCCAGCATTCCAAGCCCCTCTTCATTACGCCAAAAGCTTCTCATCTCTTTACGAATTGTCGTTAACATGTTTTCTCCTCCTCTGTGTGCATTACAAATTCATGATCATAAATGCCGGTGCCCCAACCAAAATCAGTACGGCCATAAACAGCAACACCATCGGAAACACCAGCTTGGACGAAGCTTGCTCGCCCAACGTTCTGCTGACGGCTTTGCGTTTCTCCCATAATGAATGGGACAAGTCCCGCAAAGCCAAGGCAAAATCCTCCCCGCCGCGGCGGTAGTTTAACAGAACGGATGTCGTAAAAGCCGACACCTCCTGAATGCCGCAGCGTTTGCTGAATCCTTCCATCGCCTGCTGAAATGAATCCCCCCCTTCCCATTCCTTCTGCATCTGCAGCAGTTCCCGGTATAGGGGATGCCCGATTTGTTCTCGCTTGCGCTCAATGCATAACTTTATCGCTTGCTGGACCGTTGATCCGGCACCTACCAGCAGCACGATTTTGTTCAGCAACTCCGGCAGCTCGAGCAGGACAGCCTGTTCCCGCCGCTGTACCTTGCGATGAAGGTCATTAAGCAGCGCCATCGGCACCAAAACGGCGAACAGGACGCCGATCCCTAAGCCGGCAGGACCGTCGCTCAATAACGTCAACAGACACCCGAACAGGAGACAAATGTAACTATACGTGAGCGCCTCCGCTAGCCAGAGCAGCGTCAATTCACGGCTGCGCCGGCTGCCGCCGATTTTCTGTACGGAACGTTGAACCTTAAAGAAGAAACCCGGAAAACGCTGAGTTACCTTCATTCGCTCCAAAAGCAGCAGCATGGGCGGTGAGAAGCGAACAAGCTTTAATCCTTCTAGAGATACTTCCGTATGCCACCGATAGAGGGGGCGAGATTTCGGGTAAACGTATAGCCAACCTCCACTTAACACGAATAGCAGCAAACCCGAAGCCACAAGGTACAATCAACCAACACCCCCTTTACACTCGGATATCGATGATCTTTAACATCAGCCAGGCGCAAAATGCGTATAACAGCAACGCCAGACCCGAGATCAGCAACCCTGCACCTTGATGCAGCGGACGCATATAGTCCGGGGAGGTAAGTTGCATAAAGAGCAAGAACAAGACCGGTGCCGCTAACATCGCTTTCGCTTCAAATCGTTTCTGGGCGATCATCACGCTGATCTCCTGAGTGATCTCCAGCTTCTCACCGATCAGGTTCGATGTCCGCCGGATCACTTCCACCAGATCGCCACCGGAACGCTTGCAGGTCGTAAACACATCGGCAAAATTGTCGATATCCTCCATGGCGGCACGTCGGCTGAAATCCAGCAGCGCCTCCTCGATCGGCTGACCGTACTCCATCCGGGCGCATATGATCGCCAACTCCCGAATGACATCGTTATCGCCATCCGGATACAACAATCTAAGATCGTCGATCGCCTCACGAAAGCCGTTCTCTACGGAGCGGCCAGCGGCCAATGAAGAGGACAGCGAATATAACGCTTGCTTAAAATGAAGGCTCAGATTCTCCCGTCTTCGGCGCAGCAGGTAACGGCTCCAGAACTTGGGCGTATATAAGCCGCTTAACGAAAGCAACAGTGCCAGCGGGAGGGCATGGAAGAAAGTGTAACCTAGTGTAAAGAAAGCAGTTCCTCCAACCAACGTGCAGATCAGGCGCTGTCGCGGAGACAGAGGATACACCCGATAATCCGCAAGACTGGTTGGATCGGCCGCAGGTTTCACTCCGGCCCCGGTCTTCCGGCGCTGCAAACCGGACCTGGCTTTCAGCAACAAAATGAACCCTCTCCTTCCTGTGCATTAATCGACGGGCAATCCAGCCATACGCAGCTTGTCCGTGTGGATTAACTTAGCGCCGCTGCGCTGTAACTGCCCTACAATTCGGCCGTTCTGCTCCCCTTCTTCCTGAAACGCAAACAACGGCTGAAGCACCACCTCCCCGTCCCGCAGGCCAACCACCTCGGAAATTTCAGTTACTCGGCGTGAGCGGTCACGCAACCGCGACAAATGAACGAAAACATCGATCGACGAAGCGATCTGCTGACGAACAACCGGAAGCGGCAACTCGGCTCCACTCAACACCATCGTCTCCAGCCTGCTGATCATATCTGCTGTGCTGTTGGCATGCCCCGTCGAAAGAGAGCCATCATGGCCAGTGTTCATGGCCTGAAGCATATCCAGCGCCTCCGCCCCGCGCACCTCTCCAACGATAATCCGGTTGGGCCGCATACGCAGCGAAGAGCGAATCAGCTCGCGCACGGTAATTTCGCCTTTGCCTTCCGTATTCGCATTCCGGGTTTCGAGCGATACGAGATTGGGGACGGTGACGATTTGCAGCTCAGCGGAATCTTCAATCGTGATCACCCGCTCATCGGAGGGAATGAATTGGGACAAGGCGTTTAGAAATGTCGTCTTCCCCGAGCCCGTTCCGCCGCTGATAAAAATGTTGTATTTGCTGCGCACCAGCCGCCGTAGCAATTCCGCTGCTTCCTCACTCAAGGAGCCAATCGCAACCAGCTGCTCCATGGTCAGCGGCCGCTCCGGAAATTTGCGAATGGTCATCGTCGGACCCTTTAAAGCGATGGGTGGCAGCACGATATTTACCCGCGACCCGTCCCGCAGACGCGCATCAACGATTGGCGACGATTCGTTCACTACCCGGTTCACGCCGGAAACGATCATCTGGATAATGTCTTCCAAGCGCTCCCGGGACTCAAAGCGGACAGGAATTCGCTGAACCTGCCCCTCTCGCTCGACGAAGATTTCCTCATGACTGTTGATCATAATCTCTGTGACGCTGCGATCCTCAACGAGCGGCTGAAGAACATCCAGCCCGCGAAACGAATCGTACAACCTGCGCACCCATTTGCGCTTCTCGGCCGCCGTCGCCCCGCTTAATCTCCGATCCTCCAGAACGCGTCGCTCGATATAGTCCATCAGTTGGTCATCGTTCAGCACAGAGGTGACATCCAGCCCCTGACGAATTTCATTGCGCAGGGCGGTAAATTCCGCTTCCTCCATCATGAATCCCTCCCGCACCAGCGAATGACGGTTCCTCACCCTGAAGCTCACGGCAAAGCCGAATCATATCGCGTTGATACAGCGGCGAATGCAGCAATTCACCTTGGCGGCTGCCCTGACTCCAGGCTGGAATATACGATAGCGTAGCTCGCAGTTTCATCTCGGGACGCTGCAAATCAGCCAGCGGCTTGCCTGTATATCGATTCAGTGCAAAGCAGGTTTTCTTCAGAAGCGACCGATAGAAATCCGGTCTAGTACGTTCCAGATGAGTCAGCCATCCCCGGGTTTTACGCATTACTCCCCAATCCTCCGTTACAATCCATACAATACGATCCGCCCGTTCCAGCACCGCATCCATACGTCCATCTGGAAAGGAATCCATATCCACGATCACCGAGTCATACAAACCACTGCCGGCAATGTACTCGATTAACTCCACTGTATCTTTGCGCTCCATTTCCAATAGCTCATTCAGATTATCCGGCGGGGCCAGCGTATCCCCTTGAAGTACGGGATGCCTGTAGGCATACGCGGAGATCGGAGAACGAGGCGGTTCCCGCCGTTCATCCGCTGCCTTCAAGTCGTACAGCAGCCGGGCTAAACCAGGCTTCTCCTCCTCTGTGCTCTGCCCGGTAAACGGCGGATCGCTGCCAATCGTCTCCAGGTTCAGGTAAAATACCTTCCCCCCTTCGGTCGCCAGCTGCCTTGCCAAATGAAGTGCCACCGTCGTTTTGCCTAAGCCTCCTACGGTTGAATAAACCCCTATGACCAACGACTGCCCGCCGATGCGCACCTCCTTGCCTGAAGCTCCTTGAACGAGCTCGATCACCACAGAAAGCAGCTGATGCAGCGACTGATATTTGTCGACGCGCAAACGATCCGAATGCTGTGGTCCACCGCCTTCCCCTAGTTCAATGAAGTAAAGCCCGGGGCGCTTCATGCCTTCTGCCGCCTCAAGGAACGTCCGGTCACCCAACACCGCATCGATCTCTCCGCTGGATTCCAGCAGGTATTGGGCAAATGCCTCCTTCCGGCTAAACGCGGTCACCACCAATCGCCGGTCGAACTCGCTCTCATGAACATAATGCAAAAATGGTTCGATATACTCCTCCTCTTGCACGGCTAGCACTAATTTGATTGGAATCTCAATCCCCTCCTTCAAGGAAAACGAGAACAAAAAAAGCACCGCCCAATAACCCGATTTAACAATCGAGTAATGGACGGTGCTACCGTTCCGAATTCCTGGATTTTACAGTAAGAATATCACATTTATGGATGATAGACAAGACCTTTTCTTAGTTTCTATTATATAACTCTCTATAATTACCGATCCTCCAAAAACCGCTCCCTCAGCTCCCGGGTCGGCACAAGGCAAGTCTCGTCCTTCCCAAACCAACGGTAACGATGTTTGGCGATGAATCGATAGACGGCATCCCGAAGTCCCTTGGGGACAACGATCAGCGCGTACAGCAGCGGCCAGGGGGAGCGTAAGCCTCTAGCAATTCGCAGCGCCGCCGCCGAGCGGATATAATAGGTTCCATTTTCGATCAACACGACGCTGTCCAGCGACTCCTCATGCGCTCCTGCCGCTCGCAGCAGCCGGCTCCCTGCCTGGGATTGCAGCGAGGCAAAGCGGAACCGCCCAGCCGGGTCATGTTTGATAATAAACTTGACCGCTCCCTGGCATAAATGGCAGACGCCGTCAAATAAAATCACATGTTCATTCCGTTCATCCCATTGAGTTGACATGCTCCTGGCCTCCTCTCCCGTACAGAGGGTAACACATACGTTATCTACTAGAATATATGAAAAAAGCACGGGACCATTCCCGTGCTTGCTGTCGCCAGCTGGCCAAAGCGTTTTTACTAGGACGTCAGCTTCTCCAGCCACTGTCCTTCTACCATCTGACGGTTGATTTCATCCGAAAACTTCTCCATACATCCGCAAATGAAGTCTTTACGGCAGACCGGGCAAGGTGTCTTTTGCAGCCTGCTGACGTTGGTTAACCGCCATTCGGGATTACGGTGGTAAAACACGCGGCACGCCGTACCATCGGCCAGATTCACGATAAACTCGTATAATCCGTCATTCTCGTTGCTGCCGGCCTTGGTCACATTTACAACATTCGGTCTGTAAGCCATGTTATCACCCGTATTATCAAATTTCGTTCCACAGAGCACAGCTCTTTTAGTACTTAGACATATTAATGAATTTTTATCGGCGTGTCAACTTGAAAACCTGCCCAAACGGCTTGATTTGACGCACTTTTCGCAAGATTTTTATTAATATGTGCAAAAAGTCACCTTCCCATACTCACATGCTCCACCAATTCAAAGGAATCAAAAAAAGAACTTCCCGGATTCCTCCGAGAAGTTCTTCTGTCATGCGGTAGAGAGGACTCGAACCTCCACGGGCGTACGCCCACTACCCCCTCAAGATAGCGTGTCTGCCATTCCACCACTACCGCATATGTTAAGTCTAGGTTCAGACGAACATGGTAATTATAGCTTTGCCGTCTTCAAAAGTAAAGTGGAATTATTTGTCCATCCGACCGGTCTTCCGCCTACGGTAACGGACAAATTCGATATATTCCCGAACAAAAGCTCGCTCGGCTTCGGTTAACGTGCCGATGAACGAGCTCCAGTCTTTATCGGTGGTGGTGGTATATTCCGTTCTATGATCCTGCACGTACTCCGCCTGTTTTTCCTTTCCCGTCATAAGCCAATCCAGACTAACATCGAAAAAAGCCGCGATCTCAATCAATTTATTCGTGCTCGGCGTGGACTTTCCCCGCTTCCAATCCCCGAAGTTCCCGGTACTGATCCCCAATTCGAGGCAAAACGCCTTTTTGGTCATGCCGGCGTTTTTAATCAGCAGTTCAATACGTTCGTAGATTGACAACTTCTCTCCAACCTTCCTCAACAGCTTTGATGACGCATTTAAGTAATTTATAAGTTGTGTAATAACTTAGATGCGTTTATAATAGAGTGAAATGCTGGAACTATACCTATATCTTAACATACGACTGGCAAGTACTTAATAGGTCGGAAGACTGCCCTCAGTTTCATGACAGGAGCGTACCCGCCATGAGTGACAACTTCCAATGGAAGGCACCCTATCATTCTTTGAATCAAAGTGTTGCAATCATTGAACCGAATGGAACGATCGTCTCTGTCAACCGAACTTGGGCCAAACGTGCCGCCTCTTTGGGTGTTGCTCACGGCTGGGCACGGCCCGGATTAAACATTTTTCAGTTTTTTCAGCAGGGGCCGCATCATCATCGTTATTTTAACCCCCATCTGCTGTTGGATCAATTTTCCAAAATATTAAACGGGGAAGCCGACCATATTGAGATTGAATTCAAGGTTCCCTCCAACGATGACGAGCTCTGGTTTCTCGCCGAATTAACTCCTTATGCCGAAGAGGACGCCTCTTCACCTCAAGGCATCGTGATCACCTGCACCAACATCACCCGGATAAAGCGTCTGCAACTTCAAATTCAGCATGAGCTCGCACATACCCGCACGCTCCGAGGGCTGCTTCCCATTTGTGCCGTATGTAAGAAGATCAAGGATGAAGGCAACAACAGATGGTGTAACACCGAGGCTTACCTGATCCAGCATACCCACGCTGAATTTACGCATGACATTTGCCCTGATTGCATCCGGGCTTTATATCCCAAATATTCCTCGAACCTGGACTTGCCGCCCCAGCAGGAACCATAATGAACTCAGCTGAGCGTTAGTGTAACGGACGTTCAGCTTTGTCCTGGGCTGCCGAAATTCGTCGTGATAACATTCGGCTGAGTTGCTGCCCCAGTGTAGCACCAGCCAAGCCTCCGGCAATCAAGCCGATGCCCCCAAGCTGGAGCATCCCTGCGAAGGTGGCGAGCACGGCCCCACAGCCAGCTGCGGCTAGGAATGGCACAGTACGCTCGCCCCCGGCAAGCAACGCGATGAAGAGCGTCGGCAGCGCAAAAGTTAAAACTTCCGCCAATTCTGCGGTAACGAAGCTCCCCAATCCAGTGCCTACCGCTGTACCGGCAATCCACGACCCATAAATCGCCAATGCGAAAGTAATATAATAAGCAGGCGATATCGGCTCCCCTTGGGCTGCCCGGCTGGAAGTGACCGCGAACCCTTCATCGGTTAGGCCAATCGCTGCCAACCATTTGGGGAATTCCCGCCATGTCGACAGGTAAGGTCCCATCGTTGCTCCATAGAGGACATGACGCATGTTTAACAGCAGCAGTGTCGTTACGATGGTCACGGGAGCCGCAGCGGATGCCAACATACCTAACAGCATAAACTGGGCCCCTCCCGAGAAGATCCAAACCGAACTGAACACAGTCATTCCCCCCGGCATTCCACCCGCCGCAGCTAGCACACCGTAAGTCATGGACAATGGAAAATAAGCCAGCAGAATCGGAAATGCATCCCGTAAGGCATGTTGAATCTCTTCACTTCGTTTCGGTCGATTCATGAATGCTTCCTCTCCCTCTATCTATCTTTTGATCCTGGTCAGCCGAGCCAAGCGTGAAAACCTGCATAAAACAGCACGCCGGCGATTACTGTTAACAGAAGACGGCGTGTCCACCAGGCGATCAAAATCGTAGGAATCGCGGCAAACAGCATCAGGTTCTCCGCCAGCGGTATCCACTTCCCATCATCAAGCAGCAGCAGCGGGCCAATCAGCGAGCCAAGCACGGCAGGCGTCACATACGCTAACCATTCCTTCGTAGAATCGGACCACCGGATCCGGCTGCCTAATACTAAGGAACCTGCCCGTAATAAATAGGTTCCCGCTCCAATCAGAACAATGATCCAAAGCTGAGTTACCACGTTTTGATCTCTCCTTGACCTGAAATGCATTTCATAATTTATACTCGTAACCATAAAGATAACCCTCACCCATAATGGGAGGATAGGAGGAAACTAACGATGAAACTGATCGCTGTTGATCTGGACGGAACGCTGCTGACCTCGAACAGCCGCCCGAGCTCCCAAGGCTTGGACGCCATTTCGCACGCCGTAGAACAGGGGCATACTGTAACGCTGTGTACCGGTAGAGCAAGCTTTGATGCCCGACATTTAACCGGGAAGCTGTCCATCCCCATTATCGCATCCAATGGCGCAGAAGTGTTCGACCGGGAAGGAATGCTGCTGCGGGAAACGCCAATTCACTCGAACGCTGCTGCGGAAGCCATTCGTTATTTGCTGAAACAGGACGTCTATTTCGAAATATTTTGTCCTGAAGCCATCTATTCACCGTCAAGCGGCGAGCAAAAGCTGCTCGCTGAAATGGATATGCTGGTCAGCGCAAATGTGGAGGTCGATCGGGATCGATTGTGGGAGAGCGCAAAAATCCAATTCGTTCAATTTGGTTTCGAGAGAATCGACAATCCACTGCAGCTCATCGAGCAAGAGCGTCCTATATATAAACTTCTGGTATTTACCTATAACGAAGAAAAACTCGACGAAATCACGCGACATTTTAACGTACAGCCTCAGGTGCAAACGACCACCTCCGCCAAGCATATTGTAGAGGTCATCGCGAAGGAAACCGACAAAGGCCAAGCATTACAATTTCTCGCCGGCCATTTGGGCGTCGAGATGTCCGATACCGTGGTGATCGGTGACAGCTATAATGATATCTCCATGTTTCAAGTCGCAGGTACCAAAATCGCTATGGGCAATGCTGTAGATGACGTCAAGCGCCTGGCCACCTCGGTCACCCGAACCAATGACGAACACGGAGTGGCTTATGCAATTCGCACTTTACTCGAAATCTAGCCCCTGTCTAAGCCTTTGGGCATGAAGAAAGAACCTTGCTAAATGCAAGGTTCTTCACTTTCTTAGGATGCGGTAGAGAGGACTCGAACCTCCACGGGCGTACGCCCACTACCCCCTCAAGATAGCGTGTCTGCCATTCCACCACTACCGCATATGAAATTAATAAAAGGGATGGTGACCCGTAGGGGATTCGAACCCCTGTTACCTCCGTGAAAGGGAGGTGTCTTAACCCCTTGACCAACGGGCCACAGCTTCATCACCACTAGAAGCGGCGACAAAAATGAGTATAGCAAAAAGATTTCCGGCTTGCAAGCCCTAAATATAAAAAATATTTTGGGAACGGAGAGAGAGAGATACTCTCACTTCGTTCGAGACTGCGATGTATTCCTACCGAAGCTTATGCTCCGACGAACCCACCTATCGAGGGTTCTCATCCATCAAACAACAAAGAGCCTCCAGATTACCGGAGGCTCTTATTGTGATGTAATTCAGAACGGAGAGAGAGGGATTCGAACCCTCGCACCGCTTACGCAGTCTAACCCCTTAGCAGAGGGTCCCCTTATAGCCACTTGGGTATCTCTCCATATAAATGGCTCCCCGAACAGGACTCGAACCTGTGACAACTCGATTAACAGTCGAGTGCTCTACCGACTGAGCTATCGGGGAACGACATGAGTGAGAACACCATTTAATTTATCACGGTTCCGCAGCAAAGTCAAGATTCTAAGCAGTTTGTAAGCCCTTCCTTCTTTCTCCACACACGGTGACAACTGTTCAGCCAGTTGCCGCAGCTTTTCGTCAAACAAGCCCCCCAAAAAAAGGGTTGCATTCCATCGAAAAAACGATAAAATAAACTTAACGTAAAAATAATTTTAACGTGTTAACATTTTTGTAGGAGGAATGTTTTCATGTCTCAAGACGTGCGCGTCAAAAGCCGGCCGTTGATCCGGATCGGAGAACTGGCAGCTTATAAACCGTTTCTGTACCTTTTGCTCGCTCGTATCATTTCCCGTTTTGGCGATTCTATTGACTCTATTGCTTATAGCTGGATGGTATACAGACTAACCGGCTCCACCTTGATGATGGGCACCTTGTTTGCCCTCAATTTCATCCCGAACATCGCCTTTAGCTTTTTCGCGGGAACGCTGGTGGATCGTTGGTCCAAGAAGAAGGTCGCGGCGTTCACCTATCTGGGGCGCGGCCTCATTGTCTGCTTCACGGCCTTCCTCTATTGGCAAGGCTGGCTCGCCCCTTGGCATCTCTATGTGCTGACATTCTTGACCTCCACCTTGGAATGCTTTGCCTCTCCTGCCGAGCTGGCTTTGGTTCCTCAACTGCTGCCTAAGGAAAAACTGCTTAGCGGCAATTCGTTCAGCACTTCCGCTTCGCGGGCAGCTGAATTAGCGGGCATGGCCGCCGTCGGCGGTATTATTGCAACCTTAGGTATTTCCACTGCAATTTTGATTGACGGCCTTACGTTTACCCTTGCGGCCGGCTTCATTTTTCTGATTCGCACCTCCAGCCCAAGCGCCAACCCAGATTCACCTGCTCCTCACCTCAATGCTGCACAACCAGACGACTCCTTTGTTCAGGAACTGAAGGCTGGGCTTAAATATCTCGTATCCAACAAATTGCTGATTACCATCGTGATGGCTGCGGCTTTCGTTAACTTCTGCTTATCCCCGTTTAACGTCCTAAACGCCGTCTATGTGGATGAAATTCTAGGTTCCGGTCCTGCCGGCCTAAGCCTGATGGGGGTTAGCTTAATCTCTGGAACCATTGTCAGCGGGTTATGGATTGGCAAGAGGGGCTCCCACTACAAAAAAAGCCATCTCATCCTCACCGGTTACTTGCTGCTTGGAGCCAACTATGCGCTGATGTACCTGCCTGCGGTCGTTCCGATTCAACCGCTCGCTTTGGCTGCGTTATTTTCCTTTGGCATGGGGCTTTCCGTCTCCTTATGCAACACCCCATCCACGACCTATTTTATGGAAAGTGTCCCCAAGGAACTGCTGGGCCGTGTTGGAGCATTGTACTCCATGGTCTGCACCTGTGCGATTCCTGCAGGCAGCGCGCTGGCCGGGGTTGTAGGGGAATGGATGCCTGTCCACCTTCTGTATGTAAGCTTTGGATGCCTCCTGCTTATCCCGCTTCTGTTCTTATTAAAGCAGCGAAGCTTTATGGAAATCTGATGCCTTCACCTGCTTTGCGCATTTGATAGACCCAAGCTATACTAAAAACAACGACGACAACCGCATGAGGTTCGGGTAGGGGGCTTGCAGGTGGACAATGTGAAGGAATTAAAAACCTTGGAGGACATTCGGATCTATTCTGACCCGTATCGCCTTCAAATCCTGGATACATTTAAGCAATTAAATCGTCCGGCAACGATGAAGGAAGTCGCGGATAAGATGGGAGAGGTTCCAGCCAAGGTCTATTATCATGCCAAAAAACTGGAGAGCATCGGCCTGCTGCAACTTGTGGATACGAAGGTCATCAACGGCATTACAGCGAAATACTATGAGCCCTTTGAGGGGGCTATTCAGATTAAGAAAAGTTATTTTGACGATACGCTGAGGCAGGTCGCCTTGTCAGAAACCGAGAAGCTGCTCAACAATTTATATGATGAAAGCAAGAAGCGGTTCTTGAAAGCATCTCGCTCGCAAACGTCTTCTGCGCAGTTGACCACGGATCAGGTGTATCTGACCCCGCAGGAAGCGAAAGAGTTTCAGGATTGGGTCGCGGCGTTTCTTATGCAGCACCAGACCAAGACGTCAGAGGACAGTGAGTTGCACGAGATTTTTTTAACGGTATCGAAAAGCACAGATTCTGAGGACTAAAATAATAAGAACCATCGTCTCCATAATAGGAAGCGTGGTTCTTATATTTTTGCCGATGAAGTTGTTCCTGCTTGGTCTTCGTCTTGCGGGTTCGCAAATCCTGCAACGCAAATGGGCTGCGGCTGAGCTCGGGGCTGCGTTTGCCTTCTCGAATGAGCTTCTGCCGATGTTTCTTGGCTTGAGATTGAGCCATCTGACATCACTCCTTCAATCGTTTGACTTCAGTATAGCACATCTTAAGCTTCCGATAATGAATAAAGCCGAAGTTTCCCCGCACATCGACCGCAGCGGTATCGGGCGGGATCCACGCGGCGCTTACGCAGATACGTCATTCCGCAAGCGGTGCAGACCAGCTTATAGCGGTGCGGCAACGTTTTGCGCTGTTTTACTCCGGGCAAGGCGTTGCAATAGCGGCTGCCGCCCACCTTTTGAAGCAGGGCCTTAAAGTCCGCGTCGCGATGCTGGTATCCTCGCCCCGCTAGATGCAGATGGTAGTGACACAATTCGTGCTTGATGATGCGTTCGACTTCCTCTTCTCCGTAGGCAGCCAGTTGCGCGGGATTAATTTCGATATGATGGGTTTTCATAAAATAACGCCCTCCGGTTGTTCTTAACCGGCTGTTAAAACGGGCTTTATGCCGGAAAGGCACGCCGAAGGAACGCAGCGAGATTTGCTCGACCCAGGCTTGCAGCTGCTCATCCGTCATCGTCCTCTCCCCTTCCTGTTCGTAGATGCAAATGATAATCTGCTAGATTCATTACTTGAATTTTAACTTCTCCTTACGCTACACTGTCAAGTAGGATGGATAGAAAAGGAGAATCGTGAAGCATGTCCCTAATGAGATACGTCATATTGCAGCAGGACCAAGAACTGATCTTCGTTGAAATGCCCCGTGATTACGCCTACCAGCTTAGCGCTTTGAATTTGCGGCTGAACAAGGAAATCGATAAACTGACGGCTTCCGAGGTTCCGACCTTGCCGCGTGCAATTGCCGAATGCGACCAGCTTGAGCTCCTGCAGGAATCGCTGCAGATCACCAGCGGGCTGGATTATATTAACGGACTGGAGTCCGCTTTTTCCGCGATTCGCGAGGAAAATTACCCCCTGATTTCGCTGCTCACCGAAATCCGTGCTCTCCAGGCTCAGCTGGAGCAATGGTACGAAGAAGAAGGCGCGTAACTCTTGAGTTTCTGCCAAGAGAACCGCAACAAAAAAAAGCCGGCCGGTTATCCCTTTCTGTAAGTTGGGGGAGCGGCCGGCTTTTTGGCTTAGGGTTGGGGGGGCTTAGCGCGCCAACGTCGGGGCTTTTTTTGGGGCAGGGCTCGTCTTGCCCACCGCCCTCCCTCCAACGAACCAGCGCCACTCTAACGGAACGTAGAGACCTTATTTGCCTATTTCCCGGCGATTTCCCGCTGTAACGGAACGTAATGACCTTATTGCCCCTTTTTGGCGACCATATCGCCATCCACGCCCCAAATAAGGTCTCCTGGTTCCGTTAGAATTGGATCATGCCCGTTTCCTCGCAAATAACGTCTCTGAGTTCCGTTAGAACGGACCTAACTAACGCGGAGGTAGCGCCAACGCTTCTAACTTCTGTTAGTGTGGCGGCAACCCTCGCACCACCCTCCCGGTCGTTAGCTCAGGTCGAGCTGCCCCGCTCCATCCAATCCCCCACCGTGTTCATAAGCCAGAATTTCCCGGCGATTTGCAGGGGACTTGCACGGATTGGGGAAATTCCCCATACCTTAACCATACCAATGGGTTACCGGAGGAGGGGATACGCTTGCCAAACTGGCTTAGCAATCAGATCATGCGTGCCTTTAACAAGAGAGATCGCCGTCAAATTCGGCTGTTAAACGATTGTTGGTTTTTTTATTATAGTCGTCAAAAAAGCCAAACCGAATCCTCAAACCAAATGCAATAGCACTTCTTCAACGCCAAAAGGGCCGGCTCCACAGCAGAAAACCTACTGGAGTACGGCCCTCACTCTCGCAAAAAAAGAGCCGGGCTCCACGGGAAATCCCGTTTACCGGCTCTCCTTACGTTTATTGCGCCTTCACCTCAGAAGGTCCCCGCATCGTCAAACCAACCCGGCCTTTCTTCACGTCCACATTCAGCACCCAGACGGTGACATTGTCGCCGACTGAGACGACGTCCATCGGATGCTTGACGTACCCGTTGCTCAGTTGGGAGATGTGGACAAGCCCATCGTTTTTGATGCCAATATCCACAAAAGCCCCAAAATCGATAACGTTGCGCACCGTCCCCTGCAGTTCCATGCCGGGCACCAAGTCCTCAATTTTCAGCACATCTGTGCGGAAGATTGGCGGCGGCAGCTCCTCCCGCGGGTCACGCCCTGGGCGCTGTAAGCTTTCAAGAATGTCGCGCAGCGTTGGAACGCCCACCTCAAGTCGAGGGGCCAGTTCATCCGGATTCAACGCACCCAGCTTCTCATTGAGCTCCTTAGAGCCCAGCTGTTCCATCGACACCCCCAGCTCGGCAAACAAGCGATGCACCACATCATAAGACTCCGGGTGGATCGGCGTCTTATCCAGCGGATTCTCGCCGCCGTCGATTCGCAGGAAGCCTACGCACTGCTCGAAGGTTTTGGCGCCAAGCCGCGGCACTTTTTGCAGCTGCTTGCGGCTCTTGAAGCGTCCGTTCTCCTCGCGGAACTTCACGATATTCTTCGCAATCGTCGCATTCACGCCGGACACGTAGGACAAGAGCGCCGGCGAAGCGGTATTAACGTCCACACCAACATGGTTCACCGCCGACTCCACCACGTTCTTTAAGCTTTCGTCGAGATGCTTCTGCGATACGTCATGCTGGTATTGACCGACGCCAATGGCCTTCGGCTCGATCTTGACCAGCTCCGCCAGCGGGTCTTGCACCCGCCGTGCAATGGATACGGCACTTCGCTCCGCGACGTCCAGATCCGGAAATTCCTCCTGCGCCAGCTTGGAGGCCGAATACACGCTGGCTCCCGCCTCGTTGACGATCAGATACGCCAGCTCGCGATCCTTGCCCTTGCGCTCGGCGATGACTTCGGCGACAAATTGCTCGGTCTCCCTCGAAGCCGTACCGTTGCCGATCACGATCAGCTCGATCCCGTATTTGTCGATCAGCTCGTGGAACTTGACGGCCGCTTCCTTTTTCTTGTTGTTGGGCGGGGTCGGGTAGGTGACCGCCACCTCCAGCAACTTGCCGGTGTCGTCAACAACGGCAAGCTTACAGCCGGTGCGGTAGGCCGGGTCAACGCCAAGCACCGTTTTGCCGCGTACCGGCGGCTGCAGCAGCAAGCTGCGCAAATTGGCGGCGAAGATGGAAATCGCCTGAGCTTCGGCTTTTTCCGTCAACTCGCCGCGTACCTCCCGCTCGATCGACGGGGCGATCAGGCGTTTGTATGCGTCCTCGATCGCCGCGCGCAGCACGTCCTCCGTTGCGGAACGCCCGCGGATCACCTGACCGGCGATGTGGCGGCAGATCGCCTCGGCGTCCACTTCGAGTGACACCTTCAGCACGTTCTCCCGCTCGCCGCGGTTCATGGCGAGGATGCGGTGAGGCGGCATTTTTTTGGCCGGTTCCCGATAGTTATAGTACATTTCGTAGACGGATTCCTCTTCCGGCGACTTCGCTTCGGACACCATCATGCCGTGGTCCATCGTATATTTGCGAACCCATGCCCGCGTTGCCGCTTCATCCGCGACCTGCTCGGCGACGATATCCATCGCCCCTTGCAGCGCCTCCTCGGCCGTTTCCACGCCCCCTTCGATCCCGGCAGCCTGGGTGAACTTCGCTGCTTCCGTGAGCGGATCGCCTTGCTTCGGCTGCGTAAGCAGCCATTCCGCCAACGGCTCCAGTCCCTTTTCTTTCGCTACGCTCGCGCGGGTTTTGCGTTTTTGCCGGTAAGGTCGGTATAAGTCCTCCACTTCCTGCAGCTTCACGGCCTTCGTGATTGCGGCTGCCAACTCATCCGTCAGCTTGCCTTGCTCGTCGATCATCCGGATGACTTCCCGCTTCCGTTCCTCCAGGTTGCGGAGGTATTGCGTCCGCTCTTCAATATTACGCAGCTGGTTTTCGTCCAGCTCTCCGGTCATTTCCTTCCGGTAACGGGCGATAAACGGAATCGTATTGCCCTCATCCAGCAGCCCGATCGTTGTTCGCACCTGCTTCAGGGAGAGTCCCAGCTCCTTCGCAATCTGGGCGATAATTCGCTCCTGTTCCCCTGCATCGGCCGTACTTTGCACCGCTGTTCCGTTCGTCTCCGTTTGCGCCATGGCCCTATCCCTCTTTCATTCAAAAAATTGCGATTGTTTCTATTATCACAAACTTTGCGCGCCTTTTCCAGCTTGTCCAGCGACATGGAAGTCAACGTCAACGAAAAAAAACACCGTGCCCCAGGCAACGGTGCTTTCATTCCGTTCTTTAAAACGTACCATAGATGTCTGGCGTTGCAGCCGCAAAGATTACGATCGCAATAATGGCAAGTACAATAATGACGCCGTACACTGCCGTACCGATGATGCCGCAAACGAGCCCTGCGATGCTAAGTCCCTTGCCCTGCTCGCCCTTCCGCTTGATCTCCTTAAACGACAAGCTGGCGAAGACAATCGCAACGATCCCCAAAATAAAACCGACATACGGAATCACGATCGAGAGAATCCCGAGCACCAGCGAGGCGATGGATTTGCCGTTGGTTTTTGGCGGTGTCGTTGGCGGCGGCGGCGGAAATTGGTTAAATGTAGAATACGAATAAGATGTTTCAGACGGACGTTGATCCATGTAAAAAAAATCCTCCCCCAATTATGTTACATCCATTGTACTTGATCACCGTGAAGGGCGCTATGGCTATTTCCTGTGAACTGACTCCTAGATGAAAAAATATTCAGAAAACTTTCAGCTACACTTAAGGTTCGTCTCATCTTCATCCCCTAAAATGGTTTTGATTTGCGGAGAATCGGTACAAGCACTGCCGCCTGTCGGTAGATGACATCGTTGGAGGGATTTGATGAAGAAGAAATGGTTATGGATTGGGGGCGGAGCCTTAGCTCTGGTCGCCATCGCCCTCATCCTTGTTCTAAAGCTGCCGGACAAGCAGAATCAGACGGCGGCGCCCGTTCAGAATACGACCCGGGTCAGCAAAGGCGACATCACCGTCAGCGTATCCGGATCAGGCACCATCGTCTCCACTGAGAGCGAAAGCGTGCGTACGAAGGACGAGGGGAAAGTCAGTGAAGTTCTGGTCAAGACGGGCGATGTCGTGGAAAAAGGCCAGGTGCTGCTCACGTTTGAGGGCACAGATCACACCGATAACATCAAGGAGCAGCAATCCTCCCTGGAAATGCAGAAACTGGATCTCGTAGATTTGCAAAATCAGTTTAAACGACAGGTACAAGAAGGTGCCGATGAGGAGACGTTAAACGCAACGAAAAAATCAATCGCCAAGCAGGAGCTAAACATCAGCAATACGGAAGCGGAGATTGCCAAACTGCAGGAGGAAATGGTACCTCCCAATCCGTTAACCTCCCCGATTGGCGGCACAGTCACCGCAGTCAACATTACCGCCGGGGAACAAGCCAAAAGCGGGAGCGAGCTGTTTGTCATTAACGATTACCAGAAGCTCAGCGTCAAAATTCAGGTGGACGAACTGGATATTCCCAGCGTCACAAAGGGCATGAAGGCGAACGTTCAAGTTGACGCTTTTCCGGATCAGACTTTTGAAGGTGTAGTCTCTGACATCGCGAATGAAGGGACCACCTCGGGCGGTGTGTCGTTATTTGATGTCACGATCGCCCTGAACCATTCCGAAGGCGTGCGGGTAGGCATGTCAGCGGAAGCAACGATCATCACGGAGGAAAAAAAGGACATCTTGACCCTGCCAATCGAGGCAGTTCAACAGCGAGGCGACCAGTATTTCGTCATACTGCCCGAAACGGAGAACAACGAGAACAACGCGACAGGTGGTGCCGTGAGTCCGCGAGGGGCAGGCGGCGGTCCGACAACAGGCAACACGCCGGCCAAAGGTAGTGCACCGGCCACGGATAATGCGCCTACCACAGGCAGCCCTCCAACTGTAGGCGATGCGCCAGCCATGGGCAGCATCCCGGCTGGAGGCAGTGCGCCCAGCACAGACCGTCCTGCACGGCCGGATACGACAGACGTTGCTGCTGAAGGGACGCCGCCGCAGGGCGCTGCCTCTGGAAGCAGCGGCGCTGGAGAAGCCCCGACCAATCGCCAAGGTCGAAGCGCTGGAGCAAGCCGAACCGTCGGGGGAATCAGCAGCATGAACGGGCGCATCCAAGTCGTTGAGGTTGGCGTGCATAACGAATCGTATATTGAGATTGTCAGCGGACTAACCGAAGGCCAAGCAGTGGTGATCCCGACGTTCGTCAGCAACTCATCAAGTTCCTCTTCCCAACAACAAATGAGAATGCAAGGAGGATTCGGCGGAGGTGGTGCTGGATTTGGTGGAGGCGGCGCAGGATTCGGCGGAGCCGGAGGTGCAGCTCCCAGCGGGGGCGGTCCGATTCCATCCGGCAGAGGCGGGTTCAGCGGCGGAGGTGGCCGGTAATGGCGGCACTCTCTCCCCCGCTGATTGACGTGCAGCACCTCGGACACGGCTACCGGATGGCTGGTGAGATGATGACCGTGCTCAGCGACATCAGCTTTCAGGTCCAGCATGGTGAGTTTGTTGCCATCATCGGCCCGTCCGGCTCCGGGAAGTCGACGCTGATGAACATGTTAGGCTGTCTGGACGTCGCCAACGAAGGGACGTATTTGCTTGATGGACAGGACGTACGCAAGTTGTCCGATAACAAGCTGGCTACGATTCGTAATGAGAAGATCGGGTTTATTTTTCAACAGTTTAATCTATTGCCCAAATTAACCGCCTACGAAAATGTCGAGCTACCGCTGATCTACCGCAACGTCCCGCACAAGGAACGAAAAAAATCAGTCGAAGAATCGCTCCGTCTCGTTGGTTTGGAAGAACGAATGCACCATCGCCCCTCCGAGTTGTCAGGCGGGCAACAGCAGCGGGTGGCCATCGCCCGTGCAATCGCAGGCTCCCCGCCGCTCCTGCTCGCGGATGAACCGACCGGCGCGCTGGACAGCAAGACCGGCATCGAAGTGATGAATAAGATGAGGGAATTAAATGCTCTCGGCCACACGATCATAATTATCACCCACGATCTGTCCATCGCGGAGCAAGCTAAGCGGATCATTCGCATCCAGGACGGACGAATTGTTGAAGATCGGGGGAACGGGGCATGAACCTTCTGCAAAGCATCAAAATGGCTTGGAAAAGCATCGCGGGAGCGAAGATCCGCTCTTTTCTTACCATGCTAGGCATCATTATCGGCGTCTCTTCGGTGATTACGCTCGTATCTGTAGGACAAGGCACCACGTCGCAGATTACCGAACAGCTCGAAGGCTTAGGAACCGACCTGCTGACGGTGAATATTATGGGCCGGGGCAGCGCCACGTCGCTCTCCTATGAGGAAGCGATGGCTCTGGGAGAAATCGAAGGAGTGAAGGCGGTATCCCCCGTGATTAACGGTTCTGTGACGGCCAAGAAAGGCACGGTAAATGACAGCCTTTCGGTAGAAGGCATTGCGCCTTCCTACGAGGAAGTTCAGGATTTCCACGTCCAGGCGGGTCGCTATATCATCGACATGGACAACGAGTTTCGCATGAAGGTGGCGTTGATTGGGACCGAAGCGGCTGAGACTTTTTTTGGAGCAGATAATCCAATTGGGCAAATGATTCAGCTGAACGGCAGCAGCTTCAAAATCGTTGGGTTGTTGGAATCCAAAGGCTCCAGCCTGACCGCCTCCAATGATAATAAGCTGTTGATCCCAATCGCTACGGCCGAGCGCTTTCTGCAGAGCCGCGGCGTCCGATCGATTACGGTACAGGTCGAGGACACCAAGCAGATAGAAACCGTCAAAACGTCGCTGGAAGCTGTCTTGGACAAAAAGTTCCAAAACGCTGACAACGCCTACAGTATCTTTAACTCTCAAGAGATGCTGGATACGCTCAACTCGACCACGCAAATGCTGTCGCTGGCACTTGGCGGCATCGCCGGTATTTCGCTGCTTGTCGGCGGGATCGGGATCATGAACATCATGCTCGTCTCCGTCAGCGAACGTACTCGGGAAATCGGCGTTCGCAAAGCGATTGGGGCCAAAAAGCGTGACATCCTGATGCAGTTCATGGTCGAATCAACGACGCTCAGCGGCTTCGGCGGCTTGATTGGCATCGGGCTGGGCTACGGCGCCAGCGCATTGATCGGGCACTATTCATCGCTGACGACCACCGTTTCGTTCCCGATCGTCCTGATCGCTTTTGGCTTCTCCTTATTTATTGGCATCATCTTTGGGATGATCCCAGCCAACAAGGCGGCCAAGCTCCGCCCCATCTACGCGCTGCGGACCGATTGAACCGCTAATGACAGCAAATGTGTTCGAAAAATCGAATACATTTCGGCAGATCCCACCATTTGGGGCGTGATATATATGAAATTTCATATAGAATGTGCCCTCCAGGGGCCGGAATCCGAGATTATATATGAAAAATCGAATAGATTCCGCTGCTCCCCTGGTGATCCGTCCGTTTATATATGAAAAATCGAATACATTCTGCCATTATCCCACTCAGTCAGCGCATTTATATTTGAAAATTCGAATAGATTGCACCAAAATTCCGCGTTTCGGCGAAATCTATCTTCCGCCACCAAGCCAAAAAAGTGCAAGCCGCCAAGGAACCCTCTCCCCAGCGCGCTTGCACTTTACTCTTTACTACATGCTTAGCCCACTCCATAAACCGAGGCCATGCAATCGACGAACATCCGATTGTATTCCTGCCGGGTCAGGTCCTTGTTGCACTGGATATCCCGCCCTAGGAATTGGTACCAGGTGATCTCGACCTGATCTTTTTTGTACAGGAACCGGCCGTTCGTTAATAAAAACTTGTCGTTGTCAAAGGGCACGATGTTCTCGTAATCCAGCTTGCTGCCTTGCTGCTCGGCCACGAACGTCGCCAGCAAAATCAACATTTTGAAGGGATCGTCATAGATTTCATATTGAGCGTTCAAACGGCAACCTCTCCTTTATCCGTGATTACTCCCATCGTACTCGAATTGTCCGCGTGACAAATAGGAAATTTATAAGATCCTATATCAATTTTATCGCAAAATAAACAACGCCCCGGAGCAACGTCCGGAGCGTAAAAAAGTCATTCTAAAAACGCACACATGAGTAATAAATGTTCAAAAATCAATTAAACCGAGACTGATGAGCAGTGATTCGTTCACTTTCTTCATCGTCTCCTCATCCAAATGCGTAATTTTATCCGTTAGTCTTTGTTTATCGATCGTTCGAATTTGCTCCAGCAAGATGACGGAATCCCGGTCAAATCCGTGAGTTGCCGCATCAATCTCCACATGAGTCGGCAATTTCGCCTTTTGGATTTGTGCCGTAATAGCAGCAACAATGGCTGTTGGGCTAAATCGATTTCCGATATCATTCTGGATGATAAGCACCGGTCTGACCCCGCCCTGCTCAGAACCTACCACAGGGGAGAGATCTGCAAAAAAAACGTCGCCGCGCTTTACGATCAATGTTTACACCCCGCTTACTAGGCGGTCCAGAGTGATGTCTGCATCTTCTTCCGCATGGAACGCTTCGGAGGCCATGGACAAATTAATTTTGGCCATCTCCATATAGCCGCGCTGCATCGATTCTCGGATAAACCGTTTCTTCCGCTCGTTCAAATACAGCTTCATGGCCTGCCTGATCAATTCGCTGCGATTGGAGTTCTCCATCGCCACGATTCCATCAACTTCCTGCAATAGCTGATCCGGCAAACTGATCATGATTCTTTTGGTGTTATGCATATTAGCCATCTTAAAACTTCCACCCCCAAAACCTACTCGCCCCTGTTTCCTGATAATCAGTATAGCATTATTCAAGGAAATTTATACAAAAGAAATATATGCCGAGCGTATATCAAGTATGCTGCATTTCATTATAAACAAAAACAGTAGTGCCGTACATACCTGATCATTTCCATGTTTAGTATTCGATAGACCTGGCATAAAATCCTTCACACAGGGAAAGTTTTGTTGAAATTTGTCTGCTGCGCCAATTCTGTCACAGCAGCGGGTTCAGCAATAAGACCGATTCGCCCTTTCGTTTGTACACCCGAGGCACTCGGTGGGCTATCATGCAAATCAACTCGTAATGGATCGTTCCCATGGCGGAAGCCAGCTCCCCGGCGGTAATTTCCTCGCCGGCTTGCCGGCCGATGAGCACAACCTCTTCGCCGGCTTGAATTTCTTCGGCTTCCTCAGCCAAAGCTTGAAGCGACACCATACATTGGTCCATGCATATAACGCCAACTACAGGGACTCGGCGGCCGCGTATTAGTACTTGCGCCTTACCGTTTAACATCCGTGAATATCCATCGGCATACCCGATCGGAAGCGTGGCAATCCGCTCTTCCTGTTCGGTGATGTATCTCGCTCCATAACTAATGGCAGAATGGGCAGGCAATGTCTTGACCCGTACCGTTTCCGTTTTAAGCGAGATAACCGGGGTGAGCTGCACTTGATCACGTTTCACCTCGTCGGACGGATACAAACCGTACAATGCGATGCCAATGCGGACCATTTGCACCGACAATTCCGGCATATCAATGGCGACGGCGCTATTTCCCGTATGTATGATTGGGATGCGAATATTATGCTCCCGCAGCGCTTCCACCACGCCCTGGAACCGGCGATATTGTTCCAATGTATAGCTTTTGTCTTCCTCGTCCGCCGTGGAATAGTGAGTGAACAAGCCTTCCACTTCCACATGCGGCACTTGCATAGCCTTGCGTACAAAGGCGACCGCCTCATCTCCAGGCAGCAGTCCGACGCGGCCCATGCCGGAATCGATCTTGATATGGACTTTCAGCTTATGCGGGAACTCCGCAGGATTCAGCGCTTCAATCGCCTCCAGCACTTCGTGGCTGAAGACATTTAGCGTGACATCATGTTCCCAAGCGGTGCGAACCCCGTGTGGCGGCGTATATCCTAGCACGAGAATCGGCAGCTTAATGCCGGCTTTCCGAAGCTCCAACGCTTCGTCCAGAAAAGCGACACTAAGATAATCCGCGCCGATCTGTTCCAACTCCTTCGCCACTGGTACAGCACCATGCCCATACGCATTAGCTTTTACGCATGCCAGCATTTTCATGTCCTTCGGTTGTCTTCTCCGTAATTCCTCGAAATTGCTGCGCAGCGCGTCCAAATCAATTTCCGCATGGGTTGGTCGATACATCACTTGCACTTTCAGGTCACCTTCTCCAAAGATTGAGAGTTCAAATATCTGAGCAATATCCTAATGGTAATGTTCATGGATGCGGCTGTCAATTCTGCAAAAGAACCCAATTCCTGAGAAGGAGTTTATTTTGTTAAAGACATCATTATAGAAGAAAGAGGCGAATCGACGGGGCCGGGGAGCATGCTCCTTCGGCACAGCCGCAATCCGCCTGTTCCTTGTGTTACTTACCGGTTTGATCCTGCATCGAAGCGGCAATTTTCACCATTTCAGTCACCGGCAAATTCTCGCTCGTAATCCGGAATTCCAAACCGTCCACTGTCCAAGTCAGCGTCCGCAGGGTATCGCCGGTCAGCAACCCCCACGTAAAGCCCATATCGATTAACTCACCCGGTACGAGCGATGCAGTGCGGTCTGGCGAACGCGTCTCCGACAGCGTAAATTGATATGTACCGTCATACCGCAGCAGTACGGTCGTACGATCGGTGCCTTCTACGGCTTTGTCGTCCTGGTACAAGACACCATCCGGCAGATACGTTGGGATAATCACGCCAAAAGGTTCCGTTAACGCCGGTGCAGCCGAAGTGTCGCCATTCGTTTCCTCGGTTGCTGCATCGCCGTTTGCGCTCGTTGCCTCATCCGTTGGCGTCTTCTCCACAAGCATGCCATTCTCATCGACTTCCAGCAGTGTGCCTTGGGAATTCTGGGCAGCCGTATCGAGGTTATGCTGCATGTCAAACGAGTTCTTGTCAAACTTAGTGCCAAAGTCGAACTTATCGAATTTCACTTCGACGACGACTTTTGCTTCAGCATCGGATACCTGAACTTGCTTCGGTGCATAGTTGTCCTTGGCCAACCAGATTTTTTGCCGGACTAGAGCATGGGTGTTGTAATTCGCCGCAACTTCAAAGATGTAGCTGTCCTTGTCAGTTTCAAATTGCCGCGAGCTGTCGCTTAAGATGCTGCGAGCCAGCGTTTGATACAGATACACTTGACCTTGGTTCTCCGGCCAGTCGCTTTGGAAGCGGAAGCTCTTGTTCAGGCTTGGCGTCAGTACGAATACGCCTTGTTCGTTGCGGAGCACGATTTGCGTTACATCCTTCTGCGCATTGGTGAGCGCGATCCGGTAGTACGACGGGTTTTGGTACCAGACCTCCACCTTGTACTCCTGAGGCTTGTCACCCGTATAAAGCGTCATCGTGCCGGAGCCCTGATAACTCTCCAACTGGGCAACCAATTTGTCCAAATCCTTGACGACGCCGTCGGCGTCCTTTTTCCCGCATGCAGCCAGCACGAAGCTTAAGGCTATCACGATGGTCAGCATCCACGTGAAACGGCGCATGAGATCATCCCCTCTGCAGTTTGATTTCCTAAACTGATACATGTCTATGAGGGAACTTGGCCGATTATGCAGACTAGCCCCGGCTTGACCGAAAGACAAGTAGCCGGATTTGGGGATACCCGTTGCAATTGCTGACGATGGAAGATGATTGCAAGCTATTGATCCTTGGATGCATTCGTAATCGAATCTAGATGAGCCTCCAGGACGCGGTTGATTTGGTCTGGACCTACCCGCAAAGGATCAAGCAAGGCATGCAAGGTGAGGCCGTCGATCAACGCGTGCAGCCGCACCGTTTCCATCTCCGGATCCAACCCGGCTTGCAGCAACCTATGCTGATCCAAAGTGGTGATCAATCGCTGCATCAAGTCGTACAACCCGTCATGACGCGCATCAAACTTCCCCGGCTTATGCCGGAAATAGGCCGTAAACGCCATCCACACCTCCGCTTCCGCCCGGGTCTCCTCACGGGTCGGCACGACCTCCTGCAAAATCCTCAGCACCTTCTCCAGCGGCGGCAGATCCATTCCGGAGATTGCGATGATCCGTTCTGTTACTCTCTCCTTGACCAGGTTCATCGCATATCGCAGCAGCTCCTCCTGCGAGCTGAAATCATGGCGCAGCGCTCCGGGCGAAAGTCCCGCTTCCTTGGCAATATTGCGCACGGAGGCCCCTTCCATCCCCTGCTCCAATATCACCCGCCAGGTAGCTTCAGCGATAATCTGTTTTCTTTGTTCATGATCTACTAGTTTTGGCATGCTCCTAGTTTAGCACCTCCAAGGCGGATCACACAATTTATTTAGTACAGTTGTATTAATTAAAACAGGATGATACAATACACTCAACTTTTACATTTTATCTATACCGGAATTACAGGAGGTCATTATGAACTTTATTGCATGGATGATTGTAGCCTGTGAGATCGCCTTTTGGATCGTGATTCTCGCGGGACTATCCGTCCGTTACGGATTAAAGCGGCCAAAGCTGGGAATGGCCCTGCTCGCATTGACGCCGGTGATTGATCTGGTGCTGTTCGTCCTCACGGGAGTCGACCTGTACAACGGTGCCGTTGCGACGACCGCCCACGGGATCGCAGCCGTCTATATTGGAGTCTCGATTGCTTTCGGCAAGAGCATGATCGATTGGGCTGATCGCTGGTACCGTTATTTGTTCATCAAGGACAAGGACGCTAAACCACCTAAACGTTATGGTATGGAGTATGCCAAACACGAGCTGAAGGGATTTCTGCGCCATGCCCTCTCTTTCCTGATTGGCGGAGCACTGCTCCTTGGCATGATCACCTTCATCAACGATCCGAGCCGGACGGAAGCGCTGGGCGGGATCTTGCGTGTCTGGGGGATCGTGCTTGTCATCGATGGCCTCATTATGATTTCCGCGTTCATCTGGCCCAAGCAACCGAAACCTAAAACGGACCGGGCTTGATCGCCCGATCCGTTGTCAATGGTATGTACCTGCTGTCCCCAACTTATATCAGTTACCTGTAAAAAGTACCGTTAATTTCGATAAATATAGCCATTGTGTTCAATTAACTGGAAATTCTAACGTTAATTCTGCCCGGAACCGCCCATAGGCGCTGATTCGAGCAAATTAACAATAGAATTTCCGGTTATTTTCGCCAAACCGTCTGTATGCCCCGAATTTAACGGTAGAAAATCCCGTTAGTTGATCCGGTCCCGCGATGCTATTTTCTCCGCCGCCAGACTTCAAAGGAATGGCACCCACATCAGCACATCGGCCCTATCAGCATATCAGCTTCTCAACTAGGCACTCCCGCCTCCGCCTCAGCCTTCATAACCAGCGCTTCTTCCTTCACAGTCAAGTGACGCTTCGCCAGCAGCAGGAACGGCACGCCGCAAGCCGTCGTCAGCGCAATGATCCCAAAGATCAGCAAAGCCTGCACGGCACCAAAGGCATCCAGCAGAAAACCGCCCACCAGCGGTGCAAGTACATTGCCTAATTGGTTGAATCCAAACATCCCGAAATACGTCCCGCGCAGCGACGCAGGGGCAATCCGGTCAACCAGCACGTCCGTCATCGTAAACATCAGCACTTCGCCGATCGTAAAGATCACCACACCCACCAGGAACGCCCAGACCGCATGCACCGAGCCGAACAGCAGCAGGCTGCCGGACACGAACAGATTGCCCGCAAGCAGCGGCACAATCGGCGAGAAACGGCCGGCAAACTTGACGATTGGGAACTGCACCGCCAACACGACAATGGCGTTCAGCGACAGCATATAGCCAAACAGCTTAGCTCCGTCCTGGATGCCCGGCGTCATCTCCAGATACTGTGCCAGCGTGGAACTGAAATGGCCGTACCCCAGCACACAGAAGATCATGCCGATCAGAACATATAAGAAAGTACGATCTCGTCCAGTCACTTGCATAGCGCCCTTCAACGTCAAGCGCTCGCCGGCTCCATGCCCCGCGTTTCCGACTTCTTTATGCAGGATAAACTGAAAAACAAGAACCAGACCATATACCAAATATACAATTCCCGCGAAATAAAAGGCCAACCCTGACTCTGAAGCCCCCACTTGCAACCCAAGAATCGGCCCAATGACAACACCGAGATTGATCGCGGCATAACGCAAATTAAAGACCAGCATTTTGCTTTCTTGCGGCGTGATATCAGCCAGCAGCGCCCGGGAGGTTGGCTCGAACAGCGCACGACAGAGCCCGTTTAGCGCGTTCATAATAAAGAAGAGCCACACTTGGTTCGCCATTCCAAAGCCGATAAACACCAGCACCCAGCCAAATATCGAAATATACAGCACCCGCTTGCGTCCAATGACGTCCGAGATGTAACCGCCGTAGAAGCTGGCGAATACCCCAATCAATGAACTGACCGCAACGACAACCCCAGTCTCAGAGGGAGATGCTCCAAGCGATTTAATCAAGTAGATCGATAAGAACGGAATGCTCATGGACGATGCCATCCGTCCAAAGATCGTCCCAACAATAATCGTCCAAGACAAGGGATGAATCTTCTTAAGTTGTGAGTTCATTGTGATTTCGCCTTCTTTATTCACAAGATGTTCAAAACTATCTCCCTATTTAAACCGCGAAATCAATAGTTGTCAAGACTTGTCAGAAGAAGAAATGCTTGACGTTCCTGTAGAGGCACGAAAACCCGGCATTTCCTCACCATGAGGAACGGCTGGGAACCGGATCAGCACCGTCGTACCGATCCCGGGGCGGCTAAACATCTTCACCCCATATTCCGAGCCAAAATGCAGCTGAATGCGGCTGTGAACATTCCGAATGCCAAAGCCGCCATCGGCTCCCGGAGCTAAATCGAGCACTTGCCGCTGCCGTTCTTGCGTCATCCCAATACCGTCGTCAATAATTTTGAAGCTGACCACCCGCCCGTCCGTATATCCAAGAATCCGAACGTGGATCGGATCGCCAAACCAGGCATGCTCCAGCGCATTCTCAATAAACGGCTGCAGCACAAGCTTCACCGTGGCTAAGGACAAGATAGCCGGGTCCACCTCAAAGTCGAACGACACCGCCTCACCAAACTTCGTTCGCTGAATGTTAATATACGCTTCGGCCTGCGCCAGCTCGCTATAAATCGGGATGATCGTCCGTCCATCGCTGAGCGACAAACGGTAAAATTTCGCCAAGTCCAGCACCATGCGCTGCAGCTTGTCAATCTCCCCGAACTTAGCCAGCCGGCTGATCGAGGACAACGTATTATAGAGGAAATGCGGGTTGATCTGCGCTTGCAGCGTTTCCAGCTCAGCCTCTTTTTTCTCAAGCCTGGTCAGATAGACCTGCTCAATCAACTGCTCGATATTTTGTCCCATCTCATTCAAGGCGGAGGCGATCTGGGAAAATTCGTCCTTCCCCCGGTAGCGCATCCGTTTATGCAAATCTCCCTCGCGGAAGGCGTTTAGCACCGAGACGATTTTCGTCACCCGGATCGAGAAATAACGGGAGACAAACATACCGGCAAACGTAAACACAATCAGGCACAACACGCAGATTAAGGTCACAAACCAGCGCACCTTCGCCGAGTCCCGTTCCATGATCGTCAGGGGCACCTGGGCCGTCAGCACCCATCCGGGGCCATCGAGCTCCTCTTGGATCGTCAAATATTCGGCGGTTCCCGAGGATGATGTAACCCCTCCGGACTCGTATAACGTCTCCCCCGCCCCATCCTGGATTAGCAGCTGGCTGCCTTCACCGATTTTGCGGTAATCCAGCGCCTCAAACAGCTCGCCGATGCGAACGCTGAGCCTTAAGAAGCCGATTTCCCGTAAATCGAACGGCGTATTGCTATCGACCAACCGGCGCAGCAGCGAGATTCGATCCTGATCCCGATCCTTCTCCACCTGCCGCCAAACAAGCGTCTCTCCGTATCGCTCCTCCGGGAAATCGATGTACCACGCTTTATGCTGAAGCCGGCTTAAATGATAGATATTATAGTTGCCTTCCAATGCATCCGGGTTCTCATTCACAAAGGAGCCGTGATAAATCTCAGGCAAGGTATCATTCTCGAGAAAAACGTACATGGCAAGCTTCAAGCCGGTCGCATTCATGGCGATATGTAGCTTGGGCTGAAGCACCATCGTCGTTCGTTCATAACTGCTCCAGCCCTCCTCATAACTGCGCAGCTGCGTAATCAGCGTGTAATCGTGATAGAGCATCGAGGAGACGCGCTCGACATCGGCCAGTTTATATTCAACGTTATCCCGGATTTGCAGCAGTGTCCCCTGAATATTACTGCGGGTCTGATTGCGAATCGACTCCTGATAGAGAGAATGGGAAAAATACCCGATCGCCAGCACCGGAATCAAAATAAATACGAGGTAGGTCAACATCAGCTTGTAGCCAAACGGAAGGTAACGCGGGGCCTGGGGCAGCGTGACGCGGTGGATCTTCATCAAGTTGGATTCACTCCCGTTTGCGGAATTCCATCGGCGTCATCCCGAAGGTCTCCTTAAATTGCCGGCTAAAGTAAGGGATATAGCGGTATCCGACCTGACCGGCGACCTCGTAAATTTTCACCTCAGGGTCCCTGAGCAGCTCGCGCGCCCGTTCCATTCGCAGCTCGGTCAGCATTTCACTGAAGCCTTGACCCGTTTCTTCCTTAAAAAGATGTCCCAGATAATTCGGCGAAAAGGCAAATTGCTGAGCGATGTTCTTTAAAGTGAGGTTCTCATGGAGGCGCTCCTGCATCGTCGCGATGATTTCCCGGATCAGCCGGCTGCAGCCTGGCACGGGTTGCGCTTCATTCAACTGCGTCGCAGCTCGCTGCTCCTGCTCGTCCTCCAGCCGCTTTACGCCCTGTGCTTGCAACGCCTGCATCATTTTTAGATACTGTTCCTCCGTCCGCTTCCGATTCGCTTCGTGCTCCAATTCCAGCGTAATTTGCCGGAGCGAGGCGACCAGCTCGTCATCGTCCATCGGCTTCAGTACATAGCTGCAGGCTTTGAGGGAGAGCGCCTGCTTCACATAATGAAAATCCTGGTGTCCGCTGACAAACACTACGCGGACGTCCGGCTTCCGGTCCATCGCCCGGCGTGCCAACTCCAGTCCGGACATATGCGGCATATTAACGTCCGTTACCAAAATGTCAATGGCCTGCCGCTCCATCAACTCGCAGGCTGAGAAGCCATTGCTTACGGCGCCCACCACCTCCATCCCCAGCTCGGACCAGGGTATAAACGTTCTCATGCCCTCCAGGTCAAGATGCTCGTCATCAGCAAGCAGTACCTTGTACACGATCGTGTCAGCCCCCTTTTTTCCTTGCGGAAATTCGGTTTCAGCTCCGTTTCCCCCTAAGTATACCCGGCCTCCCCGTTCGTTGAGAACGGAGAAATTCCTCTAATCCTCCCCGCCCTGCGCTACAGGAAAAGGGAGCCTCATCCATCGGCTCCCACCCAAAAATTTCTCTTTCGCTTAATTGCCCTGAATCATCTTCAAATTCTCATGCCAGCGCTGAGTGTAGTAATCCAGCAGCTTCTCGAACCCGATGGCCATCGTGTCCTCATGCGCTTTGTCGAGAATCGCCAGCGCTTCTTCATCCGTCTTCGCATACAGCGCTTGTGCTCTGGCTTTCTGCCAAATGTCCTTGCCGCTTTGGAAGGTGATGCCCTCCTCGGTATCCGGCAACGGGAACAAGTTGATGAACTCCGTCGCATCGCCTTGCGTTTTCCAGGTAATCTCGTACTGCCAGTAAGTGGACCAGTTCCGTTCACTCTCCGGCAACGTGGCTTCGAACTTGCCTTTAATATCGTCAACGTAGACGGTATTCCCCACCCACATCAACGGGTCCATCTTTGCTTGATAATCAGCGAGTTTTTCTTTCTCCAGCGTATATTTCTCCGTGAACTTCGGCGTGATGCCGTCCGCTTCCCGTCCTTCCCAGAACTCGCCTTCCACGCCCCACATTTGCAAGGTCATCCCCTCCGGACCGGTCCACCAATCCAAGAACGCGAAGATCGCTTCCGGATTCTTGGCGCTGGTCGTAATGACCGCCGCGTTCCAGCCGAGCATGTTATAGGTGCCGGGATAAATTTTGTTTTTATCCAGTCCTTCCTTATGAATCGGCCAGATCATGAAATAGCCGGCGTCCGGATCGTTTTGCGTCAAAGCGGCATGGGCCTGCATCGCATACAAGGTCGGATTGGAGGAAGTGTACACCGCCACCCGGCCGTTCATCAGCTTCTCCTGCACCTGGTCTCGCGTTTGCGTCATGGCGTCCTGCGTCATCAGCTTCTCGCGGAACAGCTTCGCCGCATAAACCACCGATTCCCGGAACGGTTCGTCCTTGTAGATCGAAGTCATTTTATCTCCGTTAGGTACGGCAAAATAACGCGGGAAACTCAAATTATTCTCCTTAAACGCGGAGTAAATCTGATCGAGCCCGTGACCTTCGCTGGCCAAATCCGTCTCCAGCGGAATGACGTCCGGATATTTCTCCTTCACCAGCTTCAGGTAATTGTACAGATCATCGGTCGTTTCCAGTTTAGGTGAACCGAGCTCTTTATAGATCTTCTTGTTCACCACCCAGCCGGCATTGCCGTTCGGACGGTTCGTGTACCAGTTCGGGAATTGATACAGCTTGCCGTCAGGGGATCGCAGCATGTTCATGGCCTTTGGATCGAGCCATTTTTTCAAGTTCGGGTATTTCTCGATATAATCGTCCAGCGGCACCAGCAGACCGGCTTCACGCAGCCTTTCTACATCCGCGCCCCGCTCGCCCCAAATGACGTCCGGCAGATCGCCGGAGGCAATCATCGTGTTTAGCTTTTGCACGGTATTTCCGCCGTTTGGAATTTCAGTAATGTTCACCTTTTTGTTCTCTTTCACCCAAGCTGTCGTTTCGTCGGCGCCCCATTTGGGCATGGTGTACCAGTCATAGTTGCCGTACAGCGTGAATTCCAGCGGCTCCTTCCCCAGTTCAAAAAGCTGCGATTCCGCAGACTCCGCCTGGTTCGTCCCCGTATTCCCACTGTTCTCCTTCGGCGTTTCGGCAGAATTACCGCCACTCGCGCTGTTGTCCCCGCCGCCGGAACATCCGGCCAGGATGAAGGCAACTGCCATAAAGATGATCATCAGTTGGCTGAACCGTATTCCCCGCTTTTTCATACGACTGTTATCCCCTTTCGACTTTCATTTTTATGTTCAAAGCAGAACCATCTGCCCTAAACGCCGCCTGCAGTTCATTCAACTACTCCTTTAAAGACCCCACCAGCACCCCTTTGACAAAATACTTCTGCACAAACGGATAGACGAGAACGATCGGGATCGTTGCGACCATCATGGTGGCCATCGACAGCGATTTGCTGGTGACGGTTTTGGCCTGCGCCATATGGGCTTGTGCCGCCGCATCCAGGTTCGCGGTCTGCTCGGAGACGATGTTGGAGGCGAGAATCTGCTTCAAAATCGTCTGAATCGGCAGCAGCTCCTCCTTCGAAATGTAGATGCTGGCGATAAACCACTCGTTCCAGTGACCAACCGCGGTAAAGAGCGATAACGTTGCAATGACCGGTCCCGACAGCGGCAGCACGATGCGGAACAAGGTGCCCCAATTGCCGCAGCCGTCGATTTTGGCCGATTCCTCTAAGCCTTGGGGCAGCCCTTGGAAGAAGGTACGAAAGATGATCATATTCCAGACCCCAATGAGCGAAGGAATGATATATACCCAGAAGGAGTTAAACATCCCCAGATTCCGGATCAACAGAAACGTTGGAATCAATCCGCCGGAAAAATACATCGTAAAAATACACATCAGCATATAAAATTTACGTCCCATCAGCTCGCGCTTGGTCATCCCATAAGCGAAGATCGCCGTGGCCAAGATGGCGCTGACCGTGCCGACGACGGTCCGAAGGACGGAGATGATAAATCCCGACATCAGCCGTTCATCCTGGAAGACGACCTCGTAATTTTCCAGGGTGAAGGAGCGCGGCCAGAGGGTAATCCCGCCTTTTGCGGTATCCAGCCCTTCGTTCAGCGAGATAGCAATGGCATTCAGGAACGGATATAACGTGGAGAGGGAAAAAACGGTTAAGAAGACGTAAATGAAAGCAACCATGACCCGGTCGCCTCTGCTGTTATACATCGCGGACACCTCCTCCTGATTACCATAAGCTGTTGCCGGATCGGCGGGCTACGTAGTTCGCGATGGTCAACAGCCCGACGCTGACGACCGCTTTAAACAACCCAACGGCGGTAGCATAGGAATAGCGGTAATTGTTGATCCCCACCCGGATCACGTACGTATCGATGACGTCAGAGACATCTCGCAGCGCCGGGTTCACGGCCAACACGAGGATATCTTCAAAGCCGGCGCTCAGCAAATTGCCGATCGCCAGAATCATAAAGATCGAAATGACCGGCATAATCGATGGAAGCGTTATCAAATAAATCTGTTTAAAGCGGCTGGCCCCATCAATCGAAGCCGCCTCATAGGTATGGGGATCTACCCCGGCAATCGCCGCCAAGTAGACAATCGAGCCAAAACCGATTTCTTTCCATACATTGGTCGTGATCAAAATGGTCCAGAAGTATTCGGGCAGTGACAGGAAGTTAATCGGTTCCTGAATCAGATTCAACCGCTCCAGCAGCATGTTTAAGCTCCCGTTATCCGTGGCGAGCATCGAAGCAACTAGACCGCCGAGAATAACCCAGGACATAAAATGCGGCAGATACGTAATCGTCTGAACAACTCGTTTGAAGACCATTTTCCGCACTTCGTTCAGCATTAAGGCCAACAGGATCGGTGCCGGAAATCCAATCAGAAATTTCAGCAGGCTAATGACGATCGTATTGCGCATCACCGTGTAAAAATCCGGCGAGTTAAAGAAGTAAGCGAAATGCTTCCAGCCCACCCACGGACTCCCCGTAAAGCTGTGCCCGATCTTGTAGTCCTGAAAGGCGATCAAAACGCCATACATCGGGATATAACTAAACACGAAGATGAGGGCAAGCGCCGGGAGGACCATCAACTGCAGATCAATTTGCCGAATAAAACGCTCGAGCCCACTCTTCCTTCTTGGATAAGGCACTTGCGGCATGACGGGTTCGGGCTGCATTTCCCGATCCGTGGATAATCGGGCCATAGATGCTTCTCCCCTTTACGCTGTTTTTATCTTGAAAATTATTGTATATTGGCTGCCGGCCCCTGCCTATCTGACCAATCAACGAAATGTGATACTATTCAACCGGGTATGATGTCATTTCCTCCATCGGGCGAATTGGTGTAAGATAAAGTCCGTATTGCTTATCCAACTAGTGGATTCAACTTAGATTTAGGGGGCTTTGTTCACGTGAAATCTGATTCCTCAACTTTGCAGAAAAAATTGCTGCCCCGCCACATCAGCTTTATGGCCATGGGCGGTGTCATTGGCACCGGGATCTTCAAAGGGAGCTCTGAGACCGTCAGCCTGGCTGGACCTGGCGTGATTTTTTCTTATGCCTTTGCCGGCTTACTGCTGCTGGTCGTCATGGGTGCCATTGCCGAGATGGCGACAGTGTATCCCGGCCGCAACATGAAGGACTTCATCCGGGAAGCTTTTGGCGAACGCATCTCTTTCATTTTGGGCTGGATGTACTGCTTCATGTGGCTGGCCGTATGCGTGATCGAAGTGATTGCCGCCGGCAGTTTCCTGCAGTTCTGGCTGCCGGACGTCCCGCTTTGGGTGCTCAGTCTAGCCAGCGCCGCCTTTATTCTGGCCATCAATCGAATGAGCGTGGCCGGTTACGGTGAGTTTGAATTTTGGCTGGCTGGGATTAAGATCGCGATGATCATCGTCTTTATTCTCCTAGGCGCAGCCATGCTGTTTGGCCTTCTCCCTGGAACGAGTGCTCCGTTCCCGCACAATTACCGGGATTACGGCGGCTTTTTCCCGAATGGATGGACGGCGATCTTCTCAGCGCTCCTGGTCGTGATGTTCTCCTACGGCGGCTCTGAGCTGATCGGATTAACCTTGTCGGAAGCCAAGGATGCGGAGAAAGTATTGCCCCGGGTGGTCAAAAGCTTTATTTTGCGCGTGGTGCTGTTTTACACGTTACCGATTCTGATCATTTGCGGACTGATTCCCTGGAACAGTCTCAGCGAGCAGACCAGCCCGTTCGTGCAGGTACTGTCCTCGGCGGGCTTACAGGGGGCAGCGCATCTGATGAACTTCATTCTGATTACGGCAGTCTTGTCCGCCGCGAATTCCGGCATCTATGGCGCGACCAGAATGCTCCATTCGATGGCTGCCGGCGGGGAAGCTCCGGCGAAGCTGGCGCGGATTTCCGCCAAGGGCGTGCCGGTGAACAGCTTGATTCTTTGCGGAGTTGTCCTGATCCTCGGCTCCATGCTGGCCGTCTTTAATCAGGCAGGTTTGTTCCGTCTCTTGATGGCGGTCCCCGGCTTTGTCGTGCTGCTCGTCTGGATCACGATCTGCTTGTCCCAATTAAAGCTGCGCAAGCGTTATCCGAAAGCGCCTAGCTTTAAAGTCTGGGGATTCCCCTATATTACACTGTTGACGGTGATCGGTCTCGTCGTCATTGCGCTGCTGTTCCTGTTCGACACGCAGAACCGTATCAGCATCGGCACCTGTCTGGCGGTGCTGCTCCTGCTGATCGTCTGGTCATGGGTCCGTTTCCGTCCGCGCTCGGGCCAGAGTCAGCAGTAGCGCTGGAGCTGGCCTTTACAGGATTATCCCGCTGGGTCAGCGGCTTGATGGGCTCGTGCTGGCCCTTTTACGGCATTATCCCGCTGGATCAGCGGCTTGGTGGGGCTGAGGCTGACGTTTTTTACAGCATTATCCCGCTGGGTCAGCCGAATCAGCTTGGTTTTGTAGACTTCTGCTCGGCCAAATGGGTCTCTTCGAACTGATGACCTGCGAACATCACTAGCCTAACGCGCCTTTCGGACTTCCTGAAGATCACTCAGACTTCACTGATGGAACGGGATAATCCTGCAAAAGTGGTGTAGCGGGTCATCAATAGCGGCTTGGTTCGGTAGGGCATCGAGCATCTGATCAAGCTGAACTTGCTAATTCGGCCCCTGTTTTCCCCTGTTTCTCCCGGTCCTTGGCCCATGTTACAATAAAGGAAGGGAGAGACTACGAGATTTTGGGGGAAGCCATGGAAATTCAGGTGGTTACTGAACTTTTACTGAGCAAGCCGACGCTGCGTTACCGGATCGCTCGCCGTATCCGGAACGCTTACCGATACGATACCGCCTTTTGGCGATTCGCCATTGCCGGCCCCTGGGGGGCCGGCATGTTCGCGTTTGGCCTACTGGCGCTCGGGATGCCGACCGGGCTGGGGAGTCCGGTCGATCTGCTGCTGTTCCTGCTCGCAGGAACGCTGGGCCTGTACCTGACCGCCCACATCACCGCACTGCTGCTGGCTTTGATCGGCCTGCCGATCCCCCGCCTGTTTACAGGGGCGGTCTTGTTTGATTTTGCCGCGAGCTTCGTTATTTTCTACTCTAACGAAGTTGCGCTGCCCGCGGCGTTGGTCATCGCCGCGGTGATCAGCCTGGCGGGCATCTCCGCCGGGCTGTTGGCAGGAACGCTCGCCAGCCGGAGGCTGCGGCGGCGCCATAAAGCCGCAGCCTCCCTCATGGCGGCGCTGCTGGCGGCCATCGCCGCGATCTGGCCGTTCGCGGCGAGTCCCGGGAGCGGCTCCGCCGTGCCGGCCTATCAAGGCGTGCAAAGCGCCGGGATCTGGGAAGCCGGCGAAGCCGATGGTGACAAGGCGCGCGACGTCGCAAGCAGCGACGCCGCCGCCAGTTCAGCGGCCGTGCCAAGCTTGGCCGAGCTGCTAGACAGCCCCGCTGAACCCGGGCCTTATGAGGTGTCGACCTTCACCTACGGCAGCGGGAACGACGCTTGGCAGCCCGAATACGGGGAAGCGGTCGACATCACCTCCGGGACGGTGGATGCCTCCGCCTACATTAAGAAGTGGTCCATCTACCGGACCGCCTATTGGGGATTTAATCAGCGAGCACTGCCGCTGAACGGGAGAGTCTGGATGCCTGTCGCAGCAGAGGAACAGGACCACACCAACCTAGGGAACAGCGCTACCGATAGCCATACTCGGTACCCGCTCGTGCTGATCGTTCACGGGAATCACCTCATGGAGGATTTCTCCGATGACGGATACGCTTATCTGGGAGAACTGTTGGCCAGCCGAGGGTTTACCGTCGTATCCGTCGATGAGAACTTCTTGAATTACTCCGTATGGACGGGAATTCCCGATAACGATATGAAGGTTCGAGCCTGGATTTTGCTGAAGCATTTGCAGCAGATTGGCGTTTTTGCCGACGAACCTGGTAACCCGTTATATCACAAAATCGACTTCACCCGCATCGGACTGGCGGGCCATTCCCGCGGCGGGCAAGCGGTGGCGATGGCTGCGGATTACAAAGATTGGTTCGCGGACGACGCGGAGCTGATATCGAGCTTAGAGGACGTCCAGATTCAAGCGGTTGCAGCGATCGCCCCCACCGACAAAAAGGTAGACGGAAAATACACCCAGCTTAAGGATGTCAGCTATTTGACATTGCAAGGCGCACGGGATGGCGATGTCAGCGACTTCGACGGCGACCGGCAGTACATGCGCACGAGTTTTTCGCCGGGAACGGATCGGTTCAAAGCTTCGCTGTACATCGGGGACGCCAACCATAGCCAGTTCAACAGCAGCTGGGGCGGTCGGGACGTCAGTTATCCGAAGGGCATTCTGCTCAGCCGAAACGGGATGCTGTCTCCTTCCGAACAGCGGAGCATCGCGAAGGTGTACATCTCGGCTTTCTTCGAGGAAACGCTGCACGGTACGGCAACGGGGAGTAACGCTTCCGGCCTCGCTTCGGCTACAACTACCGATTCAGGACACAGCCGCTATCTTCCGCTGTTGCAGGATTACCGAACTGGCTTAGCCTGGCTCCCGGACACAGTGTATTACAATCGTTTCGAGAGCAGCACGTTTACTGCTTGGGCCCGCTACGATGAAGATTTCAACCGGTTAAGTCTTCCCGGAGGCGGGAAAGCATCGGGGAGCAACCTCACCTGGAAGGAAGAAGAGGCGAAGAACCGGCAAAACGGCACCAAGCCGTCCCGGGGAATCGTGCTGGAGCGTAAGTCTAGCAGCAACGACCCGTCCGCTTATACGTTAAGCTGGGAACAAGGTGCTCCCCTCCCAACCGGCGGCCCGCCGGAGGAGCTCGCCTTTTCACTCACCGACCGCAGCTTCGAGCTGGCGGATGAGCAAACCCCGGATGCCGCTCTAGCTTCCGGTTCCGTCAAGGTTGAGGTGGAGCTGACCGACGGCAACAGCACCTCTGTCCGCCTGCCGCTCAAGAGGTTTATGGAGATCGAACCGCTGCCTGTCACTTCATTTACGATCCATCCCTGGCTGGAACGCCACCTGTCAGGAGGCAAATACAAGCATCCAACCGAAGCGGTCTACCAGACATATCGTCTCGACCTAGCAGACTTTGCGGCTGCCAACCCCAGCTTCGATCCAAACACGGGGATCCAGCGCCTGACCTTCTATCTGAACGGCGGCGCTGCCAAGCTGATGCTGGATGACATCGGAGTCTACTGATACGCAAAAAAAAAACGCTTATTCCCCACGCTGCGCAAATGCCAACGTGCTTGGGAATAAGCGTTATATTTTTTATCAGGATTCGGTTTCCTTGGGGACCAGCTTATAGATCTCTCCGCTTTCCATCGCGTCGATCAGACGGTCCAGCCATTCGTAATATTTCACAGATTCTTTCATCTTACGGATGTCTTCTTCCAATACGTTGCGAAGCGGCTCGTCCTCCTCCACCGCCATCACCTTCGTTAATTCATCAATGGACCTACGCAGCACAAGGATATTGCTCTCCACCGCTTTTCTCCATTTAATCGCGAAGAAGTCCGTAAACGTCTGGTACCAGTCATATTCCACTTCATATAAGTCCTTGCGGGAGCCTTTCTCCCACACTTTATTGACCATTTTGAGATCCAGCAACGTGCGGACGCCCGTACTCATGCTGGTTTTGCTCATTTTCATTTCCTTGCCCATCTCGTCCAAAGTCATCGGCTTGTCAGCAAAGAACAGCAGCCCGTACAAGTGCCCTGTAGACAAAGAGATCCCGTACAAGTCCATGTTTCGGCCGATCGCCTCAATTACGCGTTTGCGTACCTTCATTAATAAAGCCTGTTGCTCATCGGTGAGCTGGTCCAAGCTCATGCTTGCAACCTCCTATTCATATGCAAAAACAACCTCCGCTGTGAACGCGTCGCCCGCACAGCTTAAGCTCTTTGCGGCTCAACGCTTATTCTATCTTAAGAAAGTCAACCCCAAAAGTAAAGAAGCAGCTTAGGGAGCATTTGGGAGGATATCGGAGCTATCTGTTGATTCGTTATGTTCAGTTTTTTCTGTACGTTCCTTACGTACGGTTTTCATCTTTGCGTAATTTTCATTCCATTTGTTACACTTACCTCACGGATTGATGGCGATATTGCCTCGCTGGGCATTTTTCTAAGCGAAGCCGAGATCGAAGGGGGAACTTCAAGCTATAGAAAAGGAGTGAATCTATGAATCAACCAATATTACAAGTCCGAGATGTTAGCAAGTTATTTGGTCCCCATGCTGAGCAGGCCATTCCATTGCTGAAGCAGGGCTATACCAAAGAACGTCTGCTCAAGGAAAAAGGCGTAACTGTCGGCGTTGGCCAAGTCAGCTTGGACATCCATGAAGGTGAAATTTTCGTCATTATGGGCTTGTCGGGGAGCGGCAAATCGACACTGGTTCGGATGTTGAATCGTTTGATCGAACCTACTGCGGGGGAAATTCTGCTGCATGGACGGGATCTCCGCAAAATGAACAAAGCTGAACTGCGCGAAGTACGGCGTAAATCGATCAGCATGGTGTTCCAGAAGTTTGCTTTATTCCCGCATCGCACGGTCCTGCAGAATGTGGAATACGGACTGGAAATTCAGAAAGTGGCCAAAAAAGAACGCCGCGATAAAGCGATGCAGGCCCTCGAGCTCGTCGGCTTACAAGGCTGGGAGCAAAAGATGCCGGATCAGCTGAGCGGCGGTATGCAGCAGCGGGTTGGCCTGGCCCGTGCGCTGGCCAATGACCCGGAAATCCTGTTGATGGACGAAGCGTTCAGTGCTCTCGACCCGCTCATTCGTCGTGACATGCAAGATGAGCTGCTTGAGCTGCAGGAGAAGATGAAGAAAACGATCGTCTTCATTACACATGATTTGGATGAGGCTCTGCGTCTTGGCGACCGGATCGCACTGATGAAGGATGGCGCGCTCGTCCAAATCGGCACGCCGGAAGAAATGCTGATGAACCCGGCCAACCGATATGTAGAACGGTTCATTGAGGACGTCGACCTGTCCAAGGTGCTGACCGCAGCCCGCGTCATGCGTCGACCGGAAACCGTTACGTTGGATAAAGGTCCCCGCGTCGCGCTTGAACTGATGCGTGAACGAGGCATCTCCAACCTGTTCGTCATCGGCCGGGGCAAACGCCTGCTGGGCGTCATTACAGCCGAAGACGCCTCCCGTGCTGCTAAGTCCGGGATTGGCCTGGAAGAAATTCTGATTACAGACGCCCCTCGCGTGGCTCCGGATACCGTGCTAAGTGACCTGTTTGAAGTCACAAGCTCTTCCAAGGTGCCGCTGGCCGTCGTTGACGAGCAGGATCGTTTGCTGGGCGTCATCGTACGCGGTGCCGTACTGGGAGCCCTCGCCGGAGAACATCATGAACTGAAGGAGGAGGTGCGCCCAGATGGAATTCATCCCGAAATTGCCGCTAGCCGAGTGGATTGAATCGCTGGTGGATGCCATGGAGCGGACGCTTGGAGGATTTTTCGACGGATTGTCCACAACGATTGAAACGATCGTTAACTTTTTCGCCGGATTGTTCCTGCTGCCGCATCCGCTGCTGTTTATTGCCATCGTTGGAATCATCGCTTATTTCATCGGAAAATGGCAGTTGGCCTTGTTCACCGTGATCGGGTTCCTGCTGATCGACAACCTTGGCTATTGGACCGAGACCATGAACACCTTAGGCCTGGTGATCACTTCCGGCTTGATCTCGATCCTGTTTGGCATTCCGATCGGGATCTGGTGCGCCTATAGCAAAATGGTCCATCGGATCATCTCACCGTTGCTGGATTTTATGCAGACGATGCCGGCGTTCGTTTATCTGCTGCCAGCGGTAACCTTCTTTAGCCTCGGGGTTGTCCCTGGGGTTATCGCCTCGGTGATCTTCGCGATCCCGCCGACGATTCGGCTTACCTATCTTGGAATCAAGCAAGTGAACGGCGAGTTGACAGAAGCGGCGAACGCCTTTGGTTCCACGGCTTGGCAGAAGCTGTTTAAGGTCGAGCTGCCGCTCGCTATGCCCACGTTGATGGCCGGAGTGAACCAGACGATCATGCTGTCGTTGTCGATGGTCGTCATCGCCTCCATGATCGGGGCGCAAGGCATTGGGGCCACCGTTTATCGGGCGGTTACCCAGCTTAAAATCGGGCAAGGCTTTGAAGCCGGATTGGCCGTGGTTGTCCTAGCCATCGTGCTCGACCGTTTTACGCAAAACCTGTTTAAATCCAAAACACAAAGGGGAGATTGAGATGAAATTGAAGAAGACAAGGAAGTTCATGGTACTGGCAGGATTAGTGGGCATGTTGGCGTTGTCTGCCTGCGGGCAAGCGAACAATACCACAGCCGGCAGTGCGAACAACACACCGGAGCCTTCGGCAAATGATGGCGGAAATGCCGCTGCCGTCGGTGAGTCCGTCAACTACGAAATCATCGGGATTGACCCTGGTGCCGGAATTATGAAGGCGACAAGCCAAGCGATTGAAACTTACGGCCTTGATGGCTGGAAGCTGATTGAAGGCTCCGGCGCTGCCATGACGGCGATGCTGGACAAAGCGGTAAAATCCGAAAAACCTATCATCGTTACCGGCTGGACCCCGCACTGGATGTTCGCCAAATATGATCTGAAATATTTGGAGGATCCGCAAAAGGTCTACGGGGAAGCTGAAGAAATTCACACGCTGGCACGGAAAGGTTTGAAGGAAGACCATCCGACTGCCTATGAGTTCCTCGATCGCTTCGAGTGGACTTCCGATGAAATGGGCGAGATCATGACGGCGATCCAAGAAGGTCAGGATCCGGCGGAAGCGGCCAAAGCCTGGGCAGACAGCCATGCCGACCGCGTGGATAGCTGGACCGAAGGATTGACACCGGTGGACGGCGACAAATTCAAGTTGAGTTACGTCGCTTGGGATTCGGAAATCGCCAGCACCAACCTGCTCGAGTATGTCCTCGAAAGCAAGCTGGGTTATGACGTCGAGTCCCTCCAAGTCGAGGCAGGTCCAATGTGGACTGGTGTCGCCAGCGGTGACGTTGATGCAACTGCAGCCGCTTGGCTCCCGCTCACCCATGCGGATTATTGGGATAAATACGGCGAACAAGTCGAGGATCTCGGCGCAAACATGACCGGCGTCAAAACCGGCCTGGTCGTTCCAACCTACATGGACATCAACTCGATCGAAGACTTGAAGTAATGGTTCTTCTAACGTAACGGAACACAAAGACCTTTTTAAACGATTTTTCTATGATTTCCCGCTGTAACGGAAGAAGCCACCCCTGGTACGGGGTGGCTTCTTCATATCTATATCAATTAAAGAAGAGGGAGTATCTAAAGAATAGCACCCGTATCTTAAAGGAACATTACAGAAACCTGAAGATCAGCTTAAAATTCATTATCAATTGAAGTCCGTTTACCGATATAATTCCCAGGAGGTGACAAAATGGATATTGCAGCATTGTCTACGGCCATGAGCCAAAGCGCGCTTTCCCAAGCCGTAAGCATCCGTGTGTTAAGTATGGCTAAGGATCAGGCTGAAATTCAAGGTCAAAATCTCGTACAAATGATGTCCCAAAGCCAGCATCCGACGCTTGGCAAGCACTTAGATCTGAAAGTATAACCTATCAACGGTTCCATAAGCCTTGTTTGCCCAGGGCAGGAATCGGCTCTCTGAGCCGGCGTAATTCCGTTAGTTCCCAAGCGTATCGTCCCAGCGCATAATCGCCAAATCGGTATTCTTGCCCTGCGGCTTCCAAGCGTCGCTCCCCTGCCTCCAACCATGCGGTTCGCCCGTCGTTTTGCACGACAGGGAGGCAGTCATTCAGCCGACAAACCGCTACGATTGCACCCATCGGCAATTGATCAACAGTTCGATATCCGTGCTCCGCTAAGAGAGATCGAATCGGCTCCGTCTCACAAGCCTTCCGATCCACTTGCTTGCCAGCGTGAATGCCAAGCTCCCCGCGGTAATTCGTTCTCCAGCTTCTCGTTTCCAACCGTTTATCCCCAATCGCAATCAATGTTGCCCATGGCTGTCGTATCGTGATGCAGCGCATTAAATCCCCCATTTCCGTTCTATGATCCTCTGTCAAATCCTATCATCTTCAAGTGAAGTCCGGCTTTACTCGCTTTACCTCTGCCTTGAGCTCAACCATCATGCCCTCGGCCGCTTCTTCTCCTGCCTTGATGCAATCAGCCATTTTGGAGAAATCAAACGCAGACACATGCCCCACATCCGGTCGGATGACGATATCCGCCAGCCGCAGGCTGGTATGCTTCCGTTCAGCGGTCATCAAACTGTAGGAGCGATACACGACCTCAATCATATTGCGGGGCGGCTTCTTCTCATGCTCGCGCGTCACATCCACCGCAATAATCAGCCCTACGTCCTTCCGCTTCAGCTCCTGTACGGGCAAATTGTTAAGCACCCCGCCGTCAACCAACACTTGTTCCTCTCGTACCAGTGGCGCAAATACCCCTGGGAACGCCGTCGTTGCCCGCAGTGCCGTCCCTAAATCGCCCTTATCCAAAATCACCTGCTTGCCTTGCATCAAATCCACAGCAACCGCCTTAAATCGAATGGGGAAATCCTCGATCTTTAGCCCATCCTTCCCATGTTGTCGCAAAAGATCGTTGACGGTTTGGTAGATTTTGTTCCCGCCGATTAGCCCGCGTTGGCGAATGCCTAGATCCATCAGCCGGTATTTGGGCGTGTGATATAACAAATCCTCGATGTCCTTTGCAGGAATACCTGCCGCATACAGGCCTCCGATCGCACCGCCCATGCTCGTGCCAACGATCGCGTCCACCGGGATTCCATGCCGTTCGAACGCCTTCAACACGCCCAGATGAGCGAGTCCCCGCACGGCTCCGCCGCCTAACACCAAACCCACTTGTTCCATGGATGATCTCCCCGCTTGTCGTCGTTTTACTAAAAATACATATTCTTTAGCATAGGCGGAAGTTCCTTCCGGTTAAACACGACAGCCCCGAATCGATAAAGGCATCGACCCGAGGCTGAACGAAAACCTGCTTCAACTGAAGTAATTATTGAAAGGCTGAATAAGGAATAACAAATTCCGGCATTCCCGCCGCATAAGGTGTATATTCATATTGCGTAAAGTAAACAACCACCCCGTTCCGGTTCAGGAAAAAGTCGCGATCCGCTTCAATCGTTTCAAACGGGGTAATTAGTTCCAGCTTGCGTTCTTTGATTTGCTCCTTAATCTTGCTGTTTATGATCGATACATAATTCGCGTTGTTTGCGACTTCTTTCAAGGTCAGCACATTGCCAGTCGAGAGATCGAAGGTGTACGGTACACGGGAAGTCACACCATGCGCCCCGCCAAAGTCCACATAGTAATCGACATAAAGGCTCAGACGACCTTTCTCGTTATAAGTCACCGTAAAGCGGCCATCCACGCTGAGCTGACGGTTCGATGCGCTCGAGTTCTTGTCGATCGTTTGATCATTTTCTTTTACAGCAAGACCAACTTCCTTCGCCGCCGCAGCAACATGCTGATCCGCCTCTTTTTTAAGGAAGGCATTGATTTTCTCTTGAGCGCCGCTGTCAGCCAGTCCGGAAAGGACCGGATAGTACACCCGCAGCGCCTTCCCGTTCCCCTCTGCTGCAATCGCCTTCGCGCTAATCTTCACCTCGTTCTCTTGAATGCCTTGAAGGGCAATTAACTTCGTAGCAGAATCATAACCAACTACATATCCCATTTGTTCAAGAATAAAACGCAGCGGCAAATAGGTCGTGTTATCTTGAACCACAAGCTGCGGCCCCCATAGGAGCTGGTCGTTTAGTTTAAAAGAAGAAGCCTTTAAATTGATCTCCAGCAATCGATTCTTGCCGGTCACCTTCGCCACCTGGGCAGCTTTATCGAAATCGATGCCCAGCCCAAGACCATTGCTCAAATCCCGCAGGGCGATATACGTGGTGCCTTCCAGATTGATGGTTTTGATCGTGGTTTGGACTCCAGCAATGCTAAAATTCTGAGGAGACACTGTATATTTGGCTTTCGTTGCAGCTTCCGCCGACTGAGCCGGGAACGACACGGCCAAAGGGGCAGCTAGAATGGCAGCAGCTAACGTGAAGTTCATCCATGTGGTGCGTTTGCGTTGATTCATGGTTCAAGATCCTTTCTGGTGTGGGTTGTATTTCTTTTCTTCGAACTTGATAACACTGGATAAACGAAGCAGAAGTTGGAAAAGTTGCGTCTGAGTTGTGAATTTTAAACAAACAAAAGTTTGCGAGATGTAATAGTGCAGGTGAACTCAGCCCAAACGCGCTTTTTGACCTCATTTAGCTGTAAAAATGCAGTCCATTACCGCGAAACGTCCGGGAAATTGCTCAAATACACCAAAATGAAATGTACTTTTACATTTAAGTTGCCTGATAACCCGCTTTTTGGGAAAATGAACTGCACTTTTGCTTTTAAATGGACGTAATAAGCGACTTAACCAATGAGCAGCGTACTTCAAGTGTGACTGGCAGGCCCGCAGGCAAATCGATTACAATGATTACATCCAAATACGTCTTGCGAAACGAGTCCGAAGAACTTGAATAGCACAAATAGATCCTTACGATGGAGGTCTCCTTATGTGCGGCCGCTTTACGATTACACTTCCTCTGGACGAGCTGATTGTCCGGTATCTCATCATGGAAAATCGGCTGGCGAAATTCGCCCCAAACTATAATGTAGCCCCGATGCAGTTCATCCCCGCCATTATTGAAGGCAAGCAGGGCAACCGGCTGGGTGAGCTGCGCTGGGGCCTGGTGCCTTCCTGGGCGAAGGAGGACAAGATCGGTGCCAGCATGATCAACGCCCGCGCTGAGTCGCTTCCAGACAAACCGGCGTTTCGAAAGCTGCTGACGACCCGGCGCTGCCTCATCCCTGCCGACGGATTCTACGAATGGCAGCAGCGGGCCGGAGGCAAGCAGCCGTATCGGATCGTCATGAAAGACGGCAGCCCCTTCGCCTTCGCCGGTCTGTATGACATTTGGACCGATCCGCAAGGCAACAAGCTGGCGACCTGTACGATCATCACCACGGAGCCCAACTCCCTGATGGCCGAGATCCACAACCGGATGCCCGTGATCCTGCAACCTGCGCATGAAGCCGAATGGCTGGCCCGGGACAACACGGATACGGGCTCGCTGCTAAAGCTGCTGCAACCTTACGATGCCGCGAAAATGCGGGCGTACCCGGTCTCGTCTGCCGTCGGGAACGTGCGCAACAATACAAAGGAACTGTTGGAGGAAGCGAAATAACTGGACTCCATCCAAACAAAAAAGGCTTCGCCTTTATGCACAAGCAAGGAATCACCCTGCTGCCATAAAGTCGAAGCCTTTCCTATTACGCCTCAATGCTCGCCCACAATCCTCCGCCCGGCAGCGGACAATGCCGTTCCTTGAGCCAGGCGATTACTGGAATGATACAACCGCAGACTGTGCAAGTCATCCCGTCCATCAGCTTCGGACACGCTTCGCATGCGCGAAGTCTGTCCTGATACTGCACCTCACTCACCCTGCGTTCGGGCGCAAACGCCGTCGTTTTCAGCAAACGTTGGATCTGCTCCTCCGTCACCCGGTAATCGTCCCGGCACGCTTTGCATGAGGTATCCGCCATGTAACGTTATCCCCTCGCAGCCAATTTCAGCGTCGTCACCGATTTCGCCGGCAAATCAACCGTCAGCTTACCGCCATCCAGTTTAAATGCTTCAAACGGCTGCGGCTTCACGACTTCAGGCTGCGCAAACGTATTATGGGCGTCAATCGAATCGCCGGTTAATGTGGTGCCAGTCACCACCAAGCTGTTGCCGGCCAAGCCCCGGATGTCGATCGTCACCTGTGTATTCGCATGAGGCTGCAGGTTACAGAAGCTGAGATGGATTTTGCCTTCTGCATCCCGCGATGCGGTAGCCGTCACCGCCGGAATCTCGCTGTCTTCCAGCTTGTAGCTGCCTGTTTCCAGCGACAGATCCAGCAGCTCAGCGTCCTGGTGAACCTTATACATATCGAACACATGGTACGTTGGCGTCAAGATCATTTTCTCGCCTTCCGTGAGGATGACGGCCTGAAGCACGTTGACGGTTTGAGCGATGTTCGCCATCCGTACGCGCTCGTTATGTTTGTGGAAGATGTTCAGTGTAAGTCCGGCGACAAGCGCATCGCGCATCGTATTTTGCTGATACAAAAATCCAGGATTGGTCCCCGGCTCCACGTTGTACCAGGTTCCCCATTCATCCACAATCAAGCCGACTCGGCCCTCCGGATCGTATTTATCCATGATCGTGCGGTGGCGAGTGATGAGCTCATCCATGCGAAGGGCTTTTCGCAACGTGGCAAACCAGGCAGACTCGTCGAACCCGGTCGCCGCCCCTTTATCCTGCCAATTATCGTTGGGCAGCGTATAGTAGTGCAGCGTGATGGAGTCCATAAACCGTCCGGCTTCCCGCATCAACACATCCATCCAATTATAGTCGTCCGAATTTGGACCACAGGCGATCCGGTGAATTCGATTATCCCCATAGTTACGGACGTACGTCTGATACCGGCGATACTCGTCAGCATAATATTCGGGGCGCATGTTACCGCCGCAGCCCCAGTTCTCATTGCCAACGCCGAAGTAGGTCACCTTCCAAGGCTCCTTGCGTCCGTTTTGCGCCCGCAGCTCAGCCATCGGCGATACGCCGTCAAAAGTCAGATATTCCACCCACTCCGACATTTCCTGAACGGTTCCGCTGCCCAGGTTGCCGTTAATGTAAGGCTCGCAGCCCAGCTGCCGGCAAAGCTCCATAAACTCATGGGTCCCGAAATGGTTATTTTCCACCACGCCGCCCCAATGGGTATTGACCATCCGCTTACGGGCTTCCTTCGGCCCGATGCCGTCCTTCCAATGATATTCATCGGCAAAACAGCCCCCCGGCCAGCGCAGCACCGGAATTCGGATTTGCTTAAGCGCTTTCACAACATCGTTGCGAATGCCATTGGTATTCGGAATCGGAGAATCCTCTCCAACCCAAAATCCCTCGTAAATACAGCGACCTAAATGCTCAGAGAAATGACCGTAAATATTGCGATTAATCGTTCCTTTGCCGGAATCGGCGTTTAACACTCCATGCAGTGGCATCTGTCATTTCACTCCTTAGTTAATATAAATATTAATTAAATAACTACTTACTTAATATTATAGGCAGACGACCATAACTCCGTCAATTATTCTACCAAATTTTACAACTACATGGAAGATGCTTGTCAAACAATATAATTCTCGTTAATATAATGATTAACTAAAATTCGGGTGAGGTGAAGGCATCTTGAAGCTTGATTTATCTGAACAATCGCTGCCCGTGTATGAGGCACTGGCAAGCCCGGTTCGTCTGCATATTCTGCGTCTGTTAGCCAACCGCCCGATGAACATTAAGGAGTTAGCCGCAGCCGTAGGGCTGTCCAGCGCGATTATGACCATGCATGTGCGCAAGCTGTCAGAATGCGGTCTCGTCGCCACCCATATGGCGCCTGGCAAGAGCGGTTTGCAGAAGATTTGTTCACTCGCTGTCTCCGGCGCAGAAATTCAGTTTCCTGCCCAAACGGCAGTCGAGCGCAAAAGCCACCGGGTTGAAATCCCCGTTGGCCATTACTCCGATTTTCACATCGAGCCAACCTGCGGCATTGCAACAACTGACAAAATCATCGGCAGCTTTGACGATCCTCGGTATTTCTGGGACCCGGAGCGGATTCATGCTGCGATTCTCTGGTTTGGCACGGGGTATATCGAATACAAAACCCCTAATTACTTGCTGTCTTCCCAGAAGCCCGAGGAGCTGGTCTTTACGATGGAAATCGCGTCCGAAGCTCCCGGAACCAAGGACGATTATCCTTCGGATATTACGTTTACCTTGAACGGCAAGGTTTTGGGCATCTGGACGAGCCCTGGCGATTACGGAGAGCTGCCTGGAAAATATACCCCTGAGTGGTGGCCAAGACAGGCGAATCAATATGGCCTGCTGAAGCGTCTGCGCATTACAACGGACGGGACATATATGGACGGCTTGAAGATGTCCGACGTCACCCTTCACGACATTGACATTCGGCAGAAGCAATGGACGCTGCGTCTATCCGTGGAGCCGGACGCCCGTTATCCAGGCGGTTTGACGTTATTCGGCAAGGGCTTCGGGAACTATGGTGAGCATCCAAGCGCAGAAGTGTTTTATGTGGAATAACATCATATCCCAATATCCCCCTCATGGATGTTGATGCTCCGGCAGCTCGTGATCCACCCGCCGGAGCATCACCTTATTCGCCCTTCGCTTTATTGCCGAAATACGTAAGTTCGTCCTGCCTCCCCTGCAAATGTCACAGGTTCAAGACCAGGGGCAACCAAACGACATGTCCCTGTTACAGAACACGTGACCTGTGCTTCCGTCACTTTGCCCGCTGCCCAAGTAAAGTCAACTGTAAATCCTCCCCGAGCCCGAAGTCCGCTAACCTTCCCCTCATTCCAAGCCTCAGGCAACGCAGGTAATAATTGAATGACTCCTTCATGACTTTGCAACAGCATCTCGGCAATCCCTGCGGTTCCACCGAAGTTCCCATCAATCTGAAACGGAGGATGATTGTCGAACAGGTTAGGTAAAGTGGAGTGTTTAAGCAACTCTTTTACATTTTCAAAGGCCTTCGAGCCATCTCGCAGTCTGGCCCAGAAGTTAATGATCCATGCCCGACTCCAACCCGTGTGTCCTCCGCCATGAGCTAATCTGCGTTCCAACGTCTTCCTTGCAGCCGCAGCAAGTTCCGGTGTCCGATCCACGCTAAAGCCTTCACCCGGATAAAGGGCGAATAGATGGGAAATATGACGATGCCCTGGCTCCAGTTCCTCGTAATCCTCCATCCACTCTTGAATTTGTCCATATTTGCCAATTTGCGGCTCAGGCAGCCGCTTCAGTGTAGCAACAAGTTCCTCGCGAAACGCCTCGTCCCGTCCAAGGATTTCCGAACTGCGGATGCAAGCTTCAAACAGCGCTTCAATAATCTGGAAGTCCATTGAAGCCCCGGAGCAGAGTACACCCGTCTCCCCGCTCGGCAGCTTATAGCTGTTCTCCGGCGAGACCGAAGGACAGGTGATCAGACGCCCTTCTTCGTCTTCAACTAAATAATCGAGCAGAAACAACGCCGCTTCCTTCATCGTCTCATAGGAACGCTCCAGAAAGGAGGCATCTTGGCTGAACCGGTAATGCTCCCATAAATGCAGGCACAACCAAGCGGCGCCCATTGGCCAGAAAGAAGCTGGAAGGTACGTGTCCTGCGGTGCGGTGTCAGCCCAGATATCTGTATTGTGATGCGCCGTGAATCCGCGGCAGCCATACATCGTGCGGGCTGTCACCCGTCCGGGCTCTCTCATCCGTTCAATCAGTTCGAACAGCGGTTCATGACATTCAGCCAAGTTGCAATTTTCAGCCAGCCAGTAGTTCATTTGGGTGTTGATATTAATCGTGAACTTGCTGTCCCAAGGCGGGGTGAAGCTGTCGTTCCAGATACCCTGGAGGTTAGCTGGCAAAGATCCAGGCCGACTGGAGGAGATCAGCAAATAACGTCCAAATTGGAAATAGGTAGCGATCAGTCCATGGTCCTCTCCCCCCTTCCGGAGACGTTCCAGCCTCTCATCGGTAGGCAGTGCTTGAAGTTCCGGGCTCTCCGGAAGCTCCAGATTCACTCGCCCATACAGTTCCTGATAATTTGCGATATGCCGGACTCGCAACTCCGGATAAGTGAACCGACTCAGTTCATTCAACTGTTGTTTGCAGGAAAGCTCCGGATCGGGCTGGCGGAACGTTGTACCCGCCGCGAGCAGCAGAGTGATCGCGGCGGCCCCTTCCACTAACAAATATTCTCCCAAAGTCCGGCAAGTCCCGCCTTCGGGAAGCGCCTTCAATACAGCGCAAAAGGAGCTGCCTCCTTTACCACCGCACTCCCCTCGCATCACTAACCCGTTTTTCTCCCATTTGGCTGTCTGCTCCAAATATCGCCATTCCCGGCGATTAAATCGGGCTTTGAGTGATACAGCCGCCTCCTTGTCCGCGGACACCCGAATGATGATCGCCTGATCCGGATAACTGGCAAACATCTCACGGGTATATCGCACCCCGCCAATTCGATAGCTAACCCGGGCTACCCCGTGCTCCAAATCCAGCTCCCGTACATAGTCCTCGGCATGCTCCCCATGATGACCGAAAGAAAGGAGTAAATCCCCAAGCGGCAAATAGTGTCGCTGCGCTTCCGGCGTTCCGGCCATCGTCATCGCCGCCAGTTCTTCAGCCTTCTGAAGTTGCCCTTCCAGAATCAACCTGCGAACTTCAGGCAAATGAGGCAAAGCATCCTCATTATTTCGATTGCGAGGCCCCCCGTACCATACGGAATCCTCGTTAAGCTGCAGCTTCTCCTCCGCTATACCTCCAAAAATCATTGCACCTAGTCTGCCGTTGCCGATAGGTAAAGCCTCGTTCCATTCTAAGGCGGGCTTACCGTACCACAATCGGTCCTTCTGTTCCGTACTAGCCATGCTCGTCATGCTCTTCCTCCCGTCCGCAGAATGTGCGAAAGTGCTTCATCCGGTTATTTCAGCTCCACCAGTGCTTTAATCACCCCGGATTCAGGCTGGAGCCATTTCTCGAAATGATCTATCATCTCTTCAAATGCACAACGGTGGGTGATATAAGAGCCGATGTCGATGCTGCCTTCTGACACCGCCGCAAGCACGCGCACAAAGTCCTCTCTCGTCGCATTTCGACTGCCCTGTACGGTCATTTCGCGCGCGTGAAAATCGGAATCGTTGAAGGTGATCGTGTTTTTTACCAATCCGACAAATGTTAAGGTTCCACCATGGCCGACAAGTCCAAAGGCGCTTTCCATGGACGCAGCATTCCCGGTAGCATCGATCACAAAGGTTGGGAAACTGCCATCTGTATGGTTAGCTAACCATTCCTTTGGTGCCTGCAGCGCATTTACGGTATGTTCAGCTTTTGCCCACACCTTGCAAAACTCAAGACGTTCTTCGTTCACATCCATCGCAATCACCTTCGCACCGGCATAACCAGCCATGGCCATAACGCCTAACCCGATCGGACCAGCACCGATGACCAGCACTTCATCGCCTGCCTTTAGTCCTGAACGTCTGACGGCGTGAGCGCCAATCGCAAGCGGTTCCAGCATCGCGGACTGATCCAACGTTAGTCCTTCCGTTCGAATCAGATGTGATATCGGGACTGCCACTCTTTCCCGCATTCCGCCGTCAATATGAACGCCAAGCACCTTCATTTGTTGGCAGCAGTTCGTTTTGCCGCTGCGACAGGCACGACATTGGCCGCAATGAAGGTACGGAATTACACTTACCTGATCCCCGGCTCGAAACCCTTCCCGATTCTCCCCAATGTGCTCGATCGTTCCTGACAACTCATGCCCTAATATCCGCGGATACGTAAAATAAGGCTGGTTCCCCCGGTACGCATGCAGATCGGTTCCGCAAATCCCCACTCTACGGATCTTCACAATCGCCTCCCCTTCCCCGATTTGCGGCTCCGGAAGGTCTTCTCGAACAACGAACCGTCCGATATCTTCGCAGATGATCCCCTTCATGAAGTTCGCCCCCCGTTCTGATGTGCAGGCTCTCCGCCCCATTCCGGGCTCCCGCTTGACCAAGTTTTACCGTCAATTGGCTTCAGGATCTCCAGAACCTCCTTCAGCAAGGATTCATCCAGGGGTTCTTCCGTCCACATAATGTTGTTGCGAATATTTTCCGGATTTGCCGTACTAACCAGCGTCGTCGTGATGCGTTCATTTGCCGTCGAATACTGAATGGCCAGCTTGGCGATATCCGTACCTTGACTTCGGCAAAACTCAGCAGCACGTCGGCATACCGCTTTGATCTCCTCGCTCGCAGGATGCCATTCCGGCACATCCCGATTGCTCAGCAATCCCATAGCTAACGGCGAAGCATTGATCAAACCAACGTCTTGCTGTTCCAGCAGTGGAAGCAGTTCTAGCAGCGTAGAGTCGTTCAAGGAATAATGACAGTACGATAAAATCACGTCCAACGTCGTATGGGACAACACCATATTAAAAATATTCAAAGGCAGCCCTGATACGCCAAAGAAGCGAATTTTCCCGGATTGCTTCAGCTGTTCGAGTGCGGGAATCCCTTCCTCCAGCACTTGCTTTACCGAACCAAATTCGATGTCATGCAGCAACAGGATGTCGAGATAGTCCGTCCCAAGGCGCCGCATGCTTTCCTCCGCACTTTGAATCACCCGATTCGCCGAAAAATCAAACGCGTCTTGTCCATAACGCCCTGCTTTGGTGGACAACACATAACGGTCCCGAGGAACCGATCTCAGCGCTTCCCCCAGCACCGTTTCCGCTTGAGTCAAGCCGTAATAGGGAGAAACGTCAATCAAGTTGATTCCCATATCGATAGCGGTATGAACTGTGCGGATCCCCTCCTCCTTCTGAATGTCTCGAAATACTCCCCCAAGCGAAGAAGCTCCAAAACTTAACGCCGATACGTCCAACCCCGTCTTTCCCAACTTCCGGTATTGCATCGCGTCACCCTCCCATGGATAACAACTTGTAAAATTTCGCAGCGTTGCCGCCAAAGACCGCTTCAGTCTCTTCCGGTGTCAGCCGATCCCGCACGGTATACCGGAACAAGTCCACCACCTCATCATAGGTCGCTGCCAGGAGACAGACCGGCCAATCGCTGCCGAACATGATACGTTCTGGGCCGAATAAATCGAGAACTTCATTGACATATGCGGTAAAATCTTCTTTCTTCCAGAATTCTCGGTTCGCCTCCGTCACCATACCAGAGAGCTTGCAGTAGATGTTTGTATGCTTCGCAATTTCAGCCATTTGGCTTCTCCACGGCTCGATTTCCCCTGAAGCGATGAGCGGCTTCGCCAAATGATCCACAACTCCTCGAAGATGCGGAACCCGCTCCAGCAATTGAACAAGCTGCGGCAATTGGTGAGAAAGGACCAGTAAATCAATAGGCACATCCTGATCCGCAAAATAAGAGAGCGCTTCAAGATAAGCGGGTGATAATATGGTGTTCGGGTCCTCCATGTCCTGTATCATCACACGAAATCCTATACATTTAGGATGTTGGGCAAAGCGTTCATATTGCTCCCTGTAAGACGGCGCCTCAAGATCCAGCCAGCCCACGACGCCCGCGATAAAATCAGCGGTTTCACTTAATTGAAGAATAAATTCAGTTTCCTCCACAGTTGGGGCCGCCTGGACCAAAATAGTCTTATCAATTTGATGCTTATGCAAAGACGGTTCAAGATCGGTGGGCAAAAAATCACGGTAAAGGATCGGCAGTTCTGGTGTGATCCAGCCATAATCGCCGCGATCGATCTTCCAGAAATGCTGGTGCGCATCAATACGCATTTCATCACCTCATTCCTTTCATTCCACGTCGGATTACATTTCTGTAAGAAGCAAACAGACGGCAGAAAAGGGTTGACTTAAACGACAAATGAGCTCGCTGCCCTCCACGTTGACATCCGCGTTTCCATCCGAAAAGACCTGCTTGATTTGGTAGTGCCCAGCTCCAGGAAGCGGAAGTCTGATCAATTCCGGATTGTCGCCTCCAAAGGTATGAATGACCGCCATCAATTGAGATCCGTCTGCAGAGGTGCGTGTGATCCCTTGCCATCCTCGAGGATGGCGATAGCTGGGCACCCGAGGTCCGAAACGATTCGTCGTTCCTTCCTTAATGATTGGAGATACGAGCTTATAGAAGGAAATCGCCTCATCTACCTTACTCCACTGTTCCGGATTCAACTCATGAATGTCGCCGGATAAGCACATTCTGCCAAGCATTGTACTGGCGAGCGAGTATACCAATCGCTGCAAACTGTCATTTTTCCTGAGCACAGCCCAGATTTGACTTTGTCTCGGTAAAATCACTCTATGCATATTTGCCGCAATGATCGGGATTTCCTCACATTCGTGTGCATCCGAGAAGGACGACATGCTTGTTAATCCAACCATGGTAGGCTCCAGACGGTGTCCACCAGAGGCACAATTTTCAATGACAAGATCCGGCACTTCCTGTTTGATTAACCGGAAGAAGTCCTGGACTGCCTGCATCTGCTGACGCAATCCTTCACCAAGCGATTCTGCACCGTCACAACCGATCCCGAGGCTATCGTTATAGTCGATTTTCAGATATCCGAAGCCATGTTGTTTGATGAGACCAATCACTTTCTCTTTCAAATAGGCAAAGACAAAGGGATCTCGGAAGTCCCAGAACCGCCGCCCCCCCGTCGTAATCGGCAAGCCATCACGTTTAAGAAGATGATCCACCCAATGGAATGCCGTGGACTCCGCACCACATACCTCGATCTCGAACCAGATCCCGGGAATCATCCCGCATTTTCGAATATGTTCGACAGTGGGCTTGAATCCTTCGGGAAATGCGATGGGGCTGATATCCCAATCCCCCATACTGTTGTACCAGTTCGTTCCTTCTTTCTTATACCAGCCGCTGTCGATCACAAGATAACGAATCCCTTTATCTTTGAGTTGTTCGGCTATTTGATGAAGATTTTCGGCTGTCGGGGAGCCCCAGGTTGTGCAATACTCGTTAAAGATAATCGGTAAATCTTCTTCCACAGCCGGACCATGGAGTAGTGAACGGGCTTGAATCCCGGTTAATCGCGCGGCAGCACGGTCCACACCGCCTGCTACGGTTGTAAGATAAGCACTGGGGGTTTGAAACGTCTCACCTGGTTCGAGCGTCTTGGTCCAATGGCCAAATTCTCTGTCCGCCAATCCACCCGACATTGATAAAGCCTGGTCTGTTCTTCCGACTTCGATCTGCCAAGAGGCAGGATGAGCGATTTGAACGCCCCAGGTTACGCCGGAACCGGTATCTTCCATAAATGCAACCGGGAAATATCCACGTACTGGCATGGAACCTACTTGGCCGAATCGCAGGCATCTTGTTCCAAACGGTGCCCAAGCCGGTTCAAGATTCAAATCTTCAATGGCGCTGGACACGAGACGTCCTTCCGCAGACCATGAGCTTAATAAACGATGAAGAAAGAGAGTTTCAGGAGCATCATCTTCTGCAAACGGAGTGAGTCCTGTTATCGAGAAGGAGGAGAGCATTTCTAAGGTCACGGGCACCTCGCTGTCGTTCCGGATGACCGTGTAAGATTCCAACGCGTGATATCCCTCATAATGGAGTAAATGATGTTCGATTCTGCATGAATTGGAGCTGCGCCATTCAGTAACGACGGTTGTGCCGTCGTCGCGCCCAATTTCACGGATCTCTCCAAACTTCAGCCCGTCGATCGTCCCGCTGCCTCGCATGGAATGACCATGAGCAAAAGCACCAGGATACGCATCTCCGATAAATTTGAGTTGCACTAATGAATCGATCTTAAATTTCTTAGGGCATACCTGCGATACTGTAGTTTGCGGTAATAACATTAACCCCACTTGCTCCGTATGTTCATCTTTCACATAGCGCGCAATCATATCTCCGAATGTATGATCTTTCCAAATCACGATTCCATCCCCCCTTCAATAGCACTCAAGTTCTCGCTATTTCGATAGGCGCCCGGCGTCGTACCTGTATATTTCTTGAACACCTTCGTAAAGTAATGCTTGTTATCATATCCGACCTGTTGCCCAATGGCACAAACCGGAAGGTCACGCTGTGCTAAGAGCAGCTTCTGAGCCTCTTTAATCCGGAGCATATTCAGATAATTCACGAAGGTGTGGCCGGTTTCTTTTTTGAACAAACTGCTGATATAGTTCGGGTGAAGATTCATCATATCCGCTAGATGGTCAAGTGAAAGATCCTTCCTGAAGTGCGTTTTCATGTACGTCAGAATACGTTGGGCATGGCAAGTGTATTCCGCATCAAAATCACTTGGCAGTTCTCCCTGGACACGCTCCAGTAATGAAGCGATTTCAATTTTGTCAATCGGTTTAAGCAGGTAATCTACCACTCCGGCACGCAGCGCCTTACGTACGTATTCAAATTCATCGTAGCCTGTTAGAATAATAAAACGATCGCACCATCCGCTCTGTTTGGCTTCCTCAATAAGCTCAAATCCATTTTTCTCAGGCATGTTAAGATCGGTTATCGTAACATCCGGCACAAAGTCCTTCATTAACGCAAGCGCTTCATACGCATTTAGCGCTTCTCGCACTTCAGTCCCTGAAGGCGCAGCTTCCCGGATGATCTTGACTAGTCCGTTTAGAATCAATGGTTCATCATCAACCGTCAATATTCTCATCGTTAGCCTCCATCCTTTTCGTGATGAAGATCCAGAGACTCGTCCCTTTTCCCGGTTCACTCGAGATCTCGATCCTTGAATCACCGCCAAAGAAAGACTTGATTCTCTCATTCACGTTCATAAGCCCCACGCCTCCTTCGGACTGAGCTTCTGTTGCCACGTGATGACCTGATAGCCGAGACTGTATGACAGCTAACTTCTCCGCAGAAATTCCATTCCCGTTATCCTGAACAACGATCCGTATCTCCCGTTCGTCCTCGCTGGCATGAAGACGGATGTGTACTGGGCGTATAATAGCGGAAGCCCCATGGATAACGCTATTCTCGATCAACGGCTGTAAAATAAACCGGGGGCAAGCGATGGAGTCTGCGTTGACAGCGACATCAATCTCGTAAGTTAGCCTGCTTTGCAATCGCATTTGATGAATGTTGAGATAGAAGGTGACCATTTCGATTTCCTTCTCGAGAACGGTTACATCTTGCTCGGACGTTAGACTATAACGCATCAACCGCCCGAACCAAAAGGAAATATCGGCTACTTCCTTGTCATTGTTGGACTCAGCAATCATTCGAATCGTTTCCAGCGTATTGTAGAGAAAATGCGGTTTAATTTGAGCTTGCAGCACTTTGTAAGCGGCTTCTTTATTTCGTAGCTCAGCACGATGAACATTGTTAATCAGTTCATCCATCCGCTGGAGCATCGTATTGTACGTTTCCGTCAAGAATCCAATCTCATCATTGGAGATAAGCCGATCATGCTTGATCATACGCTGCTTCAGATTTTCATCATCTAAGTTGCGCATATGTCGAGCCAATCTTAAAATGCGCTTGGTAATGTTGGTAGCCAGCATATAATAAGTCACTGACAACACAAGCAGCAGCAGTACAATGATCATCACCATGACTTGCTCTCTCTGCTTGATGGATTGAAATACGCTGTGAACTTCCCCAATGACAAACAGGCGAACCCCAAGCTCATCTATTTCAAGTTGGTTGATGATCGTCTTCCGATCAATCGAGAACGGACTCTCCTCTGCTTGTAATTGCCGCAATGTCTTCTCGTTGAAATTGATTCCACCCATGTTCGCAATTCGCGGTTCGCCTTCCGTGGGGAGGAGTACGGCTGCCCAGTTCCCTTCAACACCTGCCCCTTTATAAAAATCCGCAATGAGGCGGCTGCTGACCCGCATCTCCAGAAGTCCGATCCTCTCCGTGTATTGAGTATTGTATAAATATTGATAATAGATTAACTCCGACGTATTCGAATCAGCAAAGACCCATATCCCGCTCCCCGCCTTCAAGTCGCGGACAATCTCCTCCCTCTGCGGGTCGAGTTGGGATCGGTCCAAAAAATGATCCGGAATGGGGAACACAGCGTCCTTCATATTGTAGATCTCAATCGATTTGATTTCCGGATGGGCAAAAAACAACTGGGTATATAACGGACGGATATAACGTAGAAAAACATAGACGTTTTCGGCATCCGTCTGATATGCCCCATCCAAATAGTCTGTGACATACGGGTTGTATTGGAGCATTCGTTGCACGGATTGAATACGGGTAAAATCCATTTTGAGATTGGCATAAGCCTGCTCTAATATTTTCTGTCGGCTTTCAACAAATTGCTTCGTCAAGTTGTTATAGATTTGAGAATAGTATAGGTAACCAAAGACAATGACCGGAATAAAGATCAGAATCACATAACCGAAGATCATCTTACGCATGATGCTCATGGCCCCATTCTCCCCTCACGCAATGAAACTGCACTGTAATGTTACCTTACCATGAGCATTTCATTTCAGGAAGAAGCCTGCAGCAGATAAAAGTGCGGTAGGGACGTAAAGTCCCTACCGAAAGCTCACTTTATTAGAACAAATCCTTTTTCTTCTGATAGATTTCATTCGCCCAATCTACTAGTTCCTGAAGTCCCATCGATTCAGCCGTTTTTATCATGTTCTGATAATTAGCCACGGCTTCCTCTTCGGAATTGGCGAGGTAAATCTTCACTTTTTCGTTCTTGATCATCTCGTCTATTTTGGTTTTCGTTGTCTTCTCCTTGGAATCCGGTTGCGTTTGGATCAATCCAATTTGAGGTTTGTAGATCGTAATCTCTTTTCGTTCCATTAAGGCTTGCGTCTTTTGGGTACCTGGAACATAGCTTTGCAATCCCTCCATGACGCCATCGTTGTACAAGTACCACCACTTGATCCCGTTGCTATTAATGAAATCTGCGTCCGATGGGTCATACTTCAAGTCCGGGTATCCTTCTTCATTCCAAGTCCAATGCTCACCTTCGATACCAAACATCGTTAATTTCTTGCCTTCGTCGCTGGCTAAATATTGAAGGAATTTGATCGATTTTTCTGGATCTTTGTTTTTCTTGGTAATAAAGGTACCCGCAAAGCCAAGTCCCGTACTGACGATTTTCGCATTTTCTGACAAAGCGCTTGGCAACATTTTGAACTTGTACGGTTTCCCATTATTTTGGGCTTTAATATTATCCGCGTCCGCTACACTAACGGTATGACTATGAGCAAATGCCTTTCCATTCAGGGCGTATTCATCATCAAGCTGATCATTCGTATAGGTATAGTTTTCAGCGAGAATATACCCATTTCGATAAAGGCTGTTCATAAATTTGAAGAATTCCAGCATCTCCGGTTGTCTGATGGCATAATCCACTTTGCCGTCACGTTCATACCATCCATCCAACAGCGCCTCGACGCCAAACTGTTGCAGGAAATATTGCTCGAGCCAGTCCTTATCCATAATGAGAGGGACCATGTCAGGGTACTTCTCTTTAACCATACCTAGTACTTTGACGAAATCATCCAACGAGTTAATCGGCGGATTGCCAAGCTCTTGCAGGATATCCTCGCGAACAGCAATACCAGGGTTTCCGTCGCTGCCGATGGCGTATTTGTTCTGTTCCATTTCCTCCTGAGTCGCAAAGGAGTTGCGCACAGTATAGAAATTGCCATCATCCATGGTATGGATGGCAATACGAGTTTTATCAATTTGGAAATCCGGCGCATATTTCTCGATCAGCTCGTTCCACGGATAGGAGAGCTTCGAATCCGACATCCGGTCAATATTGGCATAAGTAAAGACGAGATCCGGGAGGTCGCCGGAAGAAATCATCAGCGGAAGTTGCTTATCGTCCGTAGCAACGGTTACTTTCAGTTTGACTCCTGTTTTTTCCGTGATTTTCTCAGCTATCGGTCCCTTCCATTCTTTGACTGGATACCATGATGCATCAATAAATAATGAAAGCTCTGTGACTTCATCAGACTTCGCAGATGACGATGTATTGGTAGAACCACCTTCTTGCTGACTGCTGCTATTCTCTTTACCACCACCGCATGCAGACAGCAAAGCGATGACCAACACAAAGGTCAGCGATAATAGTGTAAATCTCTTGCCCCTGTTCTTTTTCATCTAAACACCCCTCCAAGCTTGTAGTTTATATTAAAGCCAAAGCTTTAATATCAATTGGATTAATCAACCCTTCACAGAACCAAGCATGATACCTTGAATAAAAAACTTTTGCAGGAATGGATAAACGCAAACAATAGGTGCGATAGAGATGACCATGGCGGCAACCTGTAGGGAGTAACTCGTGACACCCGCCGACGCGCTGTTAGCCACGGCGATTGCGTCCATCGGCGCATTACTTCTGTTGATGACTTCCATCATGCGGAAGGCAAGGGTCCGTAATTCTTCCGATTGAACGAAGTACGCAGAGTCAAGCCAGGAATTCCATTGGCCCACCCCCATAAACAACGCCATGGTGGCGATCAGCGGCTTCGATACGGGAAGAATGATCCGATAATAGATCACGAATTCGTTCGCACCATCAATATGAGCCGATTCTTTGAGTTCTCCAGGAATTTCACGAAAAAACGAGATCGCGATGAGTAGAAAAAAAGTACTTAACATGGACGGAATAATGTACACGCCAAAGGAATTCAACAATCCAACCGAGCGAAGAACCACATAATAAGGAATAAGGCCGCCCGAGAAGTACATCGCGAAGATGATCACGGTGAAATAGAATTTATGAAGAAGCAAATCTCGATGAGAGAGACCATAAGCAACTAGACAAGTGAATAAAACACCTAATATGGTACCTGATAACGTTCTTGCAATCGTCACTAGAAAAGCCTGGTACCAATGAGGATCGCTCAAGAATTGGGAGTAGTTCTCCAAAGTGAACGTTCGAGGCCAAAGATACACCCCTCCCAGAAGCGAATCGGTCCCCTTGTTGAATGAGAGGATCAGAACGTAATAGAACGGATAAAGCATGCATAGCATGATGATGAATAAGATGAGGTTTACTACGGTATCCATTATCCGGTCTTTTTGTCTTTGACTTAGCGTCAATGTCTTCCTCTCCCTTCTAGAATAGACTTGATCCGGACGTTCGCTTCGCGATGAAGTTACTAGAGAAGATCAGAACGACCGAGATAACGGATTGGATCAAATCAATAGCTGCGGCGTAGGAAAACCGTCCATCTTTTAACCCGACTTTAAATGCGTAGGTTTGTACGATTTCGGATGTGGGATTGTTAATACTATTTCCGAACAGATAAGCTTGCTCGAAGTTGGATCCAACTAATCCCCCGCCTAGAATACTTCCGATGGTAAGAATGAGTACGACAACGATCGTTCCTTTCATCCCCGGGAAGGTAATATGGCGAATACGCGCCAACCTTCCGGCGCCATCAATTTGCGCGGCTTCATACAAAGCGGGATTAATGCCTGCGATGGCTGCCAAGAAAATGATCGTCCACCACCCCATTTCTTTCCACACGGCCGTAGTCACCGCCAAGCCCCAGAAATAATTGGGATTGGTAAGTATATCTAATGGCTTGTCAATCAATCCGAGGGACAACAGCACCTTGTTGACCATTCCAACATCTGTAGATAACAAAGCAAAGGAAATCCCGACAACAACGACCCAAGAGATGAAGTGCGGCAAGTAACTAACGGTTTGGACAACCCGCTTAAATCCAAGATTTTTTGCCTCGTTTAACAAGATAGCCAAGAGGATCGGAGCCGGAAAAGCAAATATGACCTTCAAGAAACTCAAGACCAGCGTATTCCTTACAATGTTGCCAAACTGATAATCGTTGACGAATTCGCTAAAATGCTGAAGACCAATCCACTCACTTGTAAATATTCCTTTGATGCCTGTGGAGATCGAATAATTCTTGAATGCCATGATGATGCCGAACATCGGGGTATACGAGAATATCAGCAAAAAAATCATGCCCAGCCCAACGAAAAGATGCAGGACCTTTTGCTTTTTAAAACGCTTCCAAAATTGTGATGCCTTCTTGTTTATTCCGGTCGGTCCTGCCAATTGTGTATCTACATCCATTTGTGTCCCTCCCTTGTTAATAGGTTACTCCCTGACGAAGGGACAGAGTAAGCCAACATTTTTAAGAAAGCGTTGTCATTTTTTAATATCTATCTCTTATCCGATGATAAAAAATACTCCTTCCTGTTAACAGAAAGGAGTATTTAGCTCATTACTCAAGGGTAAAGGAGGCGAAGCTTGCACTTCCTTCACCTTTAAAGGTGAAATACAACGCCTGCACACCGTCAGGAATACGGATGTCAGCGGAGTACTCCGTCCAAATATTTGCAAACTGAATCGGAATTTCTCCGAGAACAGGGCCGTCCCAAGCCGTCTTGATTTCAAAGACACCCTTGGAGTATCCCCGTACTTTGATTTTCACCTTCTTGATCCCTTGGCAATGAAAGTACTTGAAGCCAGCCGTGGCAGAATCCGTCATATTGGCGATATAACCGACCTCTTCATCCCCATCTTTCCCATCCTGAGTAATCTTGGGGAATCGGCTGTCCAACCATGCCCCCGAACCAAAACCGCCAGTATACACCGCTTCATCCTTACAGAACAGATTGCATGCTAGATAAGCAGGATATTCCCCTTGTCCGAGCAACGGCCCTCCATTGGGGCCGCAAGATGTCATTTCCGCCTGCGGGATTGTCCCATCCTCCCGGAAGACAATCGGTTCGATGCAGCCTTGTCGGCAGTACGCCGTACCATTGGTATGACGGTGATAAAAGATATACCACTTATCGCCAATTTGCTCGATGCTTCCGTGGTTATTTCCGCCGTAATACATCGGCTTCTCCGCCGGTTTGTAGGTATCGATATGCAGATCGTTATTGCTGATGATCACGCCTTGGTAGACAAAGCCGCTGGTCGGGGATTTGCTGGTTGCATAACACAACTCGTGCATCACGATTGAAGAGTATATGAAGTAGTAAGTGTCCCCTCTTTTGCGGATCGAAGGCGCTTCAAAGAATTCATGTCCTTCAAATCCGGTGCCCTGGCTGTAAGGCTCGCTTGGCGCCACAAATACCGGCTCTTCCACGATCGTCAGCATGTCCGGCCCAAGTACCGTCGCCATGGCTCCATGTCTTGATCGATCACCAATAGCGCAGAAACCGGTGTACAAATAAGTCCGATCGCCTTCCGTCAACACACCTGGATCAAACTGCGGTTCATCGCCTGCTCTTTCCCCTAACCGTTGGCCGTCGGCATAATGGACATACCCGTAAAACTCATATTTTCCGGCAGGAGTGTCACAGACGGCAACGGAAACGACGGAAACCTTGTCGAGAACATAATAGAGATAATAACGCCCATCCGGTCCACGCGTGACGTCCGGCGCAAACAGGTTCATCCGCCCATCCGGATTTAAAGGGTCATCGGTTTTCTTGTAAATCACGCCTTCATAGCGCCAGTCGCTCAAGTCGTCCACGGGGGCGGACCAACATACATAATCGTTTAAACAAAACACATGGCCGTTAAAACGATCATGCGATCCATAAACGTAAACTCGGTCGCCAAAGACATACGGTTCTCCGTCCGGGATATACTCCCAGGATGGGAGGTAGGGGTTTAGTCCTTGTTTTTTCATAACACTTCATCTCTCCCTTGAACTTTGAATTCGGTCGCCTGAACGACGACTGGGGTTCCTTGATAAGAAACGACGATTTGACCCGCTCTCCCGGCAATTTCCACCATGAACTGTCTGTGCTCCGGCATCCCTGGAAAGCTGCCGATGCGTTGCCCTATCGTCAATCTGCGGTTCGTATCGTCCCAGCTCATCTCGATCATCGAATAAGCGCCATTCTCGTAATGATAGGTGTCCCCCTCATCTTCGTAGAGCGTAAAACTTCCATCTTGGCCGGGATATACTTTCAGCAGAAGCATCGCTTCCGGTTGTTCCCCCGTGTGTTGGACATCTGGCCCCATGGGAATGATGGATCCGGCGCGCACGAAGAGTGGAAGCGTATCCAAATCCGCTTTCGCATCGATCGTCTTCCCGCCCTCAAGATGTTCATCGGTCCAAAAATCATACCAACCTCCACTCGGCAGGTAGACTTGTCGCATCTTCCTCACATCGTGAAGCTTACGGGAATTGGGTCCATAATACATCGCGGTTGTCACAGGCGCAACAAGAAAGGCAGGTCCAAACAAGAACTGGTCATCGATATCATGTACTCTCGGATCTTCCCGATAATCAAAAGCGAGTACTCGATACATCGTATAGCACCGGTGTGCCACCGCCCCCGCAAGCGAGTAAATATAAGGCATCAGCCTATAACGAAGCTTCAAATATTTGACCAATGCTTCGTAGAAGAGATCCCCTGGTTCACCAAATCGCCAGATCTCTCTAGGCGTGTCCGTCCCATGGGAGCGGAAGATCGGGAGAAAGGCTCCAAATTGGAACCAGCGGACATACAGCTCGCGGTATCCCAAATCCGCAACTCCCTCGTTGTAATCGCCGTTCCAGAACCAGAGATTCTCTTGGTTCCGAACGAAAAATGCACCAATATCCATCGTCCAGTAGGGTGACCCGGTCACACAAAAGTTAAGTCCATCTGCAATCTGTTTCCTCAAGGTCTCCCAATTGGCGGATATATCTCCTGACCAAGTGATCGTGCCGTAGCGATGCTGGCCTGCATAGGCAGAGCGCGTTAAATTCACTACGCGTTTATGATCGGTTACAGAGCGTTGACCTTCATAAATTCCTTTGGAATGCAGCAATGAGTAAGCATTGATATATTCCGGATCAAGATAACGCTTCGCTTCAGCCGTATTGATCAGCATTCGCTGTTCAGGCTCCGGCTTGACCTGTCCTGTCCAATCCGCTTCAAACGGTTCAGTGCAGTCACACCACCATGCATCGACTCCATGGGAGAATAGCCCCGCATGAACCTGCTCCCAATATAATCGTCGGGCTCCATCTGTGAACGCATCATAAGTGGCCTGATTTCCCAGCAGATATCCATGCTCGCTCATCTCTCGATGGTTATCGCCCCCTTCTTTCATAATCGGCCAGATCGATACCATCAGCTTGACGTGTAACGAATGCAACTGCCGCATCATTTCCGAAGGGTCTGGAAAGCGCTGCGGATCCAATGTCTTTTGCCCCCATAGCTCTCCTGTCCAGGACTGCCAATCCAGGACGATCCCATCAATCGGCAGCTCTCTCTCTCGATATTCCCGTGCGATATCGATCAACTCTTCTTGGGATATGTAGCGCTCCTTCGATTGGATGTAACCGTATGCCCATTTGGGCAGCATAGGTGCGTCTCCTGTCAAATGACGAATCCCCTCGATGATTTGATCAAATTCCGGACCGTAGATAAAATAGAAATCCATTTCATCGTCCACATCAGTCCATATGTACGACCCAAAGGAATCGTCGTGAAAACTCATTAAAGAATAGCTGTCCATCAGGACACCATACCCTCGGGTAGAGATTAGGGCTGGAACAACCGCCTTCATATTTTGTTGGTACAAATATTGATGTTTGCCTCGAAGATTCATCATGCCCTCTTCATGTGAACCAAGTCCGTACAGCGCTTCGTCCTCCTGCCATTCGAACTCAAGTTTCGTATGGTAGGCGGTCCTGTCAAAAATTTGGTTGCTTCCCTCTGCACGTGCACGGAACCCGTCTGCCCCGCGATCCGTTGCAACTTCACCGGCTGAGACATCAAAAATCGTGCGGTAGACATCGGTACGTTCAAGCGTTTTTCCACCTCGGGGCGGCTCCTTCGTCAGCAGTCTGCCGCCGGCCTCCCAATAGCTAAATGCACAAGTTGTTTTGTTTACTCGGATCGTAAGCAGCTCTGTGGTGATTTCCAGATCGTCTGAGTGGTCTATGATCTTAAATTGCACATTGCTACTCTGCGAGCGCTCCACCGTCATGAAGCTCGGTTTCCTGCTAAAATCCGAATCCAAGGTATAACGAATTCGAGCAATTCTCGGTGTACAAAAGACGACTTGCATGATTCCATTAGTAGTGTCCAATCGAATTCCATTTGCTTCGGCCTGCCATCGAGTCAGCTTCAGAATCATCGCTACCTTTCCTTATAGATTTGCTTTAATATAATGATATTATTGATTTTCTTGGATCATCTAGCAGATAATCCGGTTTTTATATCACAATATTACGATCCTAAGGAGGGTATCCATGTACGAGCATCGTTACCGGGAAGATAAACTGCATGGGGTTCCCGAATTTCCAATGCACATTTACAGGGTAGAGCATCCCGCAGGAGCCCATTCCATTCTCCCCGTTCATTGGCATAATGAAATGGAAATCATCTATTTGGCTCAGGGTTCCGCAACGTTTCGCATCGAAAACCACGAGTTAGCCCTTTGTCAGGGGGAAGCGCTCATTGTTCATCCGGGCGAGCTGCATTCGGGAGTGAACGACCATGAGGCTGTATGCTATTATTCGATTGTTTTCAAATTGTCCTGGCTGTCCTCCTATCAAAACGATCGGATTCAGCAGCTATTTCTCAGGCCTATCCTTCAAGGAACCGAGAAATTCCCCCTCTTGTTGTCCTCTTCTAGAGGGACACCGTCTGAATTGTTGGAGTACATCCGGCAACTCATACTTCGCTTTGAGCATCCGCTGCCTGCCTACGAGTTGGCTGTGAAAGGCATTCTCCTGCTGCTGATTGCCGATCTTCGCCGGTACGGACTCATAGAGAAAAATGATGCTCTCGGATATCCCCATAGACGTAAAGACAACGAGCAAATTAAGAAAGTATTGACTTATATTGAAGAGCATTCCCACGAAAAACTCGACTTGGATCAGCTTGCGGCTGCCGTCTCCCTGAGCCGTTCTCACTTTTGCACCTTTTTTAAGACGCAAACGGGGATGAGACCGATGGAGTACGTCAATTTTATCCGTATCAATAAAGCTGCAGAATTGCTGCGCACAGGGAGATATAACGTGCTTGAGGCTGCCTTGGAGTCAGGATACCAGCATGTAAGTTACTTTTCGAAATGGTTCAAGTTATATATGAATATGACACCTTCTGAATACAAAGCTTCCTATGCATCCGGGTTATAGCCTTCACCTATCACTCATGCTCTGATCATGACAAAAGCTCTGATCCCATCCTTTGATCAGAGCTTAGCATCATTCTAGCTTCACTTGAACCCGATACTTCCCCTATTCCCAGTACGTCGGCCCGCCGCTCTTCAGCCGGGCGAGCCCTTCCACAAAGAAATAATCGCCGTAGATCAGCGGAACATCGATGTTCGTCCCTTGCGGGTAGTTGCTCGTCCCGTGCAGGATCAACCCTTCTTCCCCCGGGTCGTCCCATGCGCCGTAATTTTCGTACAGCGACTTCAGGATGCGTTCACCGGCTTCGCGATACTTCGCGGCAGCTGTTCCCTCACCGCCAAGCTTCTCTGCCAGCAGCAACAGCCCGCTAGCTGCGCAGGCACCGGCGGATGAATCCCGCAGCTCGCGCAGCTCTTCCGGCGCGCGGAAATCCCAAGCCGGCACCTGATCATCCGGCAGTTGATCAAGGAAGAAATCCGCGACCCGCTGCGCAGCGGACAGATACTCCGGCTTGTCGGTATGGTGGAAGCCCAGCGTCAAGCCGTAAATCGCCCAGGCAGCCCCGCGCGACCAGGCCGACTCCGGCGCGTAACCTTGACCGCCTTGCGGTCCAATCCGCTCGCCCGTGACCGGATCGAAGACCACGATATGATAGACCGAGCCGTCATTGCGGACAAAATGATGGAGCACGGTGTCCAAATGCGCTTCGGCAACATGCGCGAACCGGGGATCGCCGCTCTCCCGGGATGCCCAGAACAAGAGCGGCAGGTTCATGCAACAATCGATGATTGCCCAGCCTTCGTTCCGCTCCCCTTCCGTCCACGGATTCCAGGCTCGAATGTAACGCCCCTTCAGGTTAAAGCGCGCCGCCAAATAGTTCGCCGCCTTCAGTGCCCGCAGCCGTGAGGTTTCATTCCCCGTCAGCTTATAGGAAGCGATGCTGGTCAGCGTCCACATGAATCCCAAATCGTGATCCAGCCGCACGTAACCGTCCAGCACCTCATCCAGCTTGGCTTCGCATGCTTGTGCCAGCGCTTTCAATTCCTCCCGGCCGCTTCCTTCATACAGCAGCCACAGCAGCCCCGGCCAGAACCCCGCCGTCCACCAGGCCGGCTCAGCCAGATCGTAGACCCCGCCCTTGCTGGCGTGGGGAAATCCCGAGCCAATTCTCGCCGTGTTTCGCAACGTTTTGTCCAACGACTTCGTCCAGGCCGCTTCCACCCATGCCCTTTCGTTTCCGATATGCATATGATCTCGTCCTCCATTTTCCTTATTGCCGCGCGAATTTAAAAAGAAAATCAACGCCAATTCCCACATCCGGTTGCTTCACCCGAAAATCTAATGCGTACCATACCGCATCCTTCCCGTGATGATCCCGGTAGGTCCGTTCCTCCATCTCCGCCTCCAGTTGATCTGGGTCATAGTACAGTTCCAGCACAAACTGGCCGCGGTGAAGGCGAAGCTGCCCCGGGCGGGTCATCTCCGGCTGAATTGGGCTCACGAACCGCTCAACCAGACTTTCTGGCGCTTCTGTAAAGCGAAAGTCGTCTCGAAGCGTTAAGCTGGGCAGCTCCGTCTTGTTCCAAATCCAACTTCGGTTAAAAGACTGCAGATTATCATCCTCATAGGCGCTGGACAACTCCAAGGCAAACTCGCATGCCTCCGCAGTCATGTCGCAGCGAAGCTTCGACGCTGCCCTTTCCTGTCCCTCCCGCTGCACGCAGCCGTTGATGATCGGCACGGAATGCCCTTGTGAGCCGTTACAGTCATAACGATACCTGCCCTCGCCAAAGTAATCCCGCGTATACTCCCCGCACCCGAGATCGGACAGGAAAAACGCGCCTCCGCCCGCCAGCATGAAATGGCCCAGGTCGTTGTGGTTATGCGATTCGCCGTTGTGCCCGCCTTTTGCGGCAAAACCAAACGTATCCCCCGCGGCAGTAATTCGCGAGATCAGCCAGCCGGCGTCTTCAAACCAAAAGTCGCCGTCTCTCCACTCCGCCGGGCCTGCCGCAGTGCGGTCCCGCCAGATCAGGTTGCGCAGCGCCGGCGCCCAGCGGCTGCAGTGATCCTCGCGGTAATCCGCATAGAGCAAGACAGGCGGAGCCTCGACTTCCGCATACCGCTCCGCAAGGTAATGCGACAGCCCGGGCTGGACGCTCCCGTACGGCAGCGCGTCAGAGAAGTTGGCGACTAGCCGGCCGCCTAGAAAACACTTCTGCTGGAACTCGGCAATTCGCCGCACCTTGTCCTCGCTGAACCAATCCCGCTGCCCCCGGCTTCGCTTTAACAGCAGGTCAGCATAATACACAAAGTAGCCAAACCCATAGTTCCAGTAGCCCAGCCCTTCCGGACAACACCCATCCTCGCCGAATCCCTGCAGATAGAAGCCCATACTGCGCTCGGTTTTCTCTAAGATCCGAGCCAGCCGGGCGTAATCGCGCGGTTCGGTCATCAGCAGCAGCGCAGCCGAACCAATCGAGCCGGCGCAAACCGCCGACCAGTTGTTCGTCAGCTCCTCCCAGTGGTAAGGGCCTTTCTCCAGAAAAGGCTGGAACAGTCGTTCATCCACCAGTTCGGCGATCCGTACCCGCAGCAGCTCCGGCAGACGAGAGCCCATCAGCAAAGATAACTCCGCCAACGCAAACCCCGTCTCCGCCGAGAACAGGTCGATGGTCTCGGAGACCGGACGCTTCGCCTCCACATGTGCGGGCAAGCACCAAGTAAATTCGCTGCAGATCGCCCAGACGGCATCCCGCAGCGCCGCTTCGTAAACCGCCGACTCCGGTTCAAGCAGCGACAGAAAGGCGAAGGTGTTCAGCCGCCGTCGCTTCTCAAAATACACCCGTTCATACTCCAGCCGCGAGCCCTGAACGGCAAATAATGAAAACAGCGAATAAGTCAGCTCTTCCGCCGGGAACTTTAGCAGCCGTTCCCCTTCACTGCGGATCACTTCAAGCTCGACCTGAGCCTCCGACGCTTCACGCAACGATGTCCAAAACGCCAGCCCGCCGCCGGGCGGATAATAATCCTCTGCCTTCAAAGGGATAAGACTTTCGGCCAGCTGCTCCCAGCCCTCGCGAACGGTCATCCGTTTTCCTCCTTCCACCGCAGCCCAAAACGGCGGCGTTGACTAAGCTAAACCAATCCGGATGTCATTGCCGGAGCAGGTTGTGATCACAATCGCCCGCTCCCCAATCGTAAGGTTTAACGCTTCAGGCGCCACCGGCTGCCATTTGGCTCCCGGCGACGGATCGCCGTAAACCGCAGAGGCAAGCAGATGAACCCCCGGCTCCAGGGAAGCAAGGAGCGTGGGAAGAACAGTGCGAGGGTATAGAACGTTCGTATTGGCGTTCGGGCGAATCAGCTCGGCTGATTCGAAGCCAAGCAGACTTTGCACCCCGCTGGCTCCAACGGGACTGGCGGCTCCGGCTGCGATCCGACCAGCTTCCAGCCCCCCTGTCCGTTCTCCCTCTATCCACTCCGCGAGCTCCGTCTCCACCCCCAGCGCGAATCCTCCTTCCGCGATATCCAGCGCTCGCTTCGTCTCGATGCGATGAATCCGCACATGCCAGGGGAGTCCGGCAACGATCCAGGTGTGCACCTCCACGTTCGACCAAGGCTTCCATACCGCATACAGCACGTTATCCTGAATCGATGTCTTCTGATTGCGGCGTCTTACCCGGTACAGGTTCTCCCCGCGTTCGCTGAGTGCCAGCATGGAATCAAACGCACCTTGGGACAATCCCCACTCCGCGCGCGGTACGCTGAACCCAAACCCGGTGGAATACACGAACTTCTCGTATTTTGCCGAGGTATGAGTATGCTCGTTCGTGCCGCGATGACCGGTGTTGAAGGCTACTACGTGGCCGGACGCAGGATCACGGGCCAGCACGAGATGTGCCGGGCGCTGGACCTTCAGCGCCGGCAGCTCCGGCAGCGGCAGCTCCTCCGCCGTCCAGAACGGATGGTCCTCCGGCAAGGCCAGCGGCAGGAACGCTTTCAGCGACCAGTACGGCGAACCAGGCGAATTGTAGTTCTCCGCCATCACCAGGTTCGGATAGGCATAGCCCACGGTGAGCAGCCCATCGGAACTGCGCATGGGCTGACTTAACCACCAGCGCAGATTGCGCAGCACCAGACCTTTGATTACCCCCATCGGCAGCACGTCTACACCCGCATAGGCCAGTGCGCTCCAAAAGGCGGATTGGGCGAAGCGGTAGGTTAAGCTGCGTCCGTACGGCAGCGCGGCACCGTCCGGGGCGAACCAAGCGAGAAACTCGCCTGCGAACATCGCGGCCCGCTCTTTATACACTTGCGCACGCCGCGGATCTTCCTGTTCCATGATCCGTGCGTAAAGCAGCCCGTAATAGTGAAATGCAAACGGGACGTAATAATCGCTGTGTCCCCCAACGCCGTCGCTGTACCAGCCATCTTCCAGATAGAATACGTCCAGCCGGTTTAGATTTCGCTCCAGCTGCTCCGCATCGTAAGGCAAGCCAACTTTACGGAAGCCCACATTCACCAGCACGTTAAAGAACAACCAATTGCAATCGTGACAGGGGTGCTGATTTATCTGATTCAGCCAGCGGTACAGCCGATCACGTTCCTCCGGGTGAAGCGGTTCCCAAATGTGTTCCGGGATCAATGCCAGCGCGTAGCCAAAAACCGCCATCTCCACGAGCCGTTGATCATAATCGCCGACCTCGCCCCAATACTCCGGATGCTCCGGGTTCGTGCCGCAGCGGATGCCGTCCAGAACAACGTCCCATAACTCACTGCTGCCGCCGCCCGCAAGCAACGGTACTAATCCCCACAGCACCCGAGAGAACCCTTCCATCTCCGCTACAGCCGCCGGGTAGGATACCCCGCTCTTGCCAAGCCCAAGCCGGGCGCCGCCTTTACTATAGAACGGCCGTAGGGGATGCACCAGTTCTTCCAACACGTTCACCATGTCGCTGCGCGTTTGGAGCGGGGCATTAACGGTCAAACTATTCATTACTTCAGCTCCTTTCTTCCGAGACTACCATTGATTACCCTTTGATTCCGGACGAGGCCACACCTTGGACAAAATATTTTTGCAGCGCGAGGAAGACGATCAGCACCGGAATGATCGAAATGACGCTGGCGGCCATAATTAACCCATATTCAGCGGAATATTGCGTAATGAACATTCGCAGCCCGATTTGGATCGTTTTGAGCTCCGTCTTGGTCAAGTAAATCATCGGCCCGAGGAAATCGTTCCATGTATTCACGAACGTGAAGATCGTCAACGTGGACAGCGCCGGCTTCGAAAGCGGAAGCATGATTTTCGCCCAGATCCCGTATTCGTTTAGTCCGTCAATCCGTGCTGCTTCGCAGAGTTCATCCGGAATGCCTTGATAGAACTGACGCATCAAGAACACGCCAAAGGCCGAGAACGCCTGCAGAAAAATAATCGCAAGATGGGTGTTGTTTAGCCCCATGGAACGCATCATGATAAACTGCGGAACCATATACGCTTGCCACGGAATGGCAATAGTCGCAATATAGCCGAGAAACAACGCGTGTCTCCCTTTGAACCGCAGCTTCGAGAACGCATATGCCGCAAAGCTGGAAGTCAGCAGTTGAAGCAAAGTAACGATCACCGAAAGCTTCGCGGTGTTGTATATAAACCGGCCGAGCGGGATCCGCGTCCAGATCTCCACGTAGTTCTGCCATCTTGGAGCATCCGGGATCCACTGCATCGGGAACGAGAATACATCCTTATTTAATTTCAGCGAGGACGACAGCATCCACGCGTAAGGAACAAGCATGCATAGTACAACGACCGCGAGTACCAGGTACGCAAAAATCTTGGCAACGGTTTTGACTTGTTTGTTAGCTCCTGTCATTTTTGCATCCTCCTATTGTCCGTACTTCTTCTCGCCCTGGAATTGAATGAGCGTAATCCCCAGAACGAGCAGGAACAGCACGATCGCCATGGCGCTGGCGTACCCGTAATCCAGCGAGCGGAACGCGGTATTATAGATTTGATAGACAAGTACCCGGGTCGAATTGTTCAGCTGATTATCGGCACCGGCGAACAAGTTGATAAAGATGTCGTACACTTTAAACGAGTTGATGATCAGAATCATCAAGACAAAGAACGTAGTAGGTGCCAGCTGCGGGATCGTCACGTTGACGAATCTTTTCCATGGCCCCGCCCCGTCCAGCTCGGCAGCTTCATACAGCTCGGGATTTACTCCCTGCAAACCTGCCAAATAAATGACCATGTAATAACCCATATTTTTCCATACTGTAAAAAGAATGACCGTAAACATTGCCCAATCTTTATCTGCCGCCCAGCGAGGCAAATCCTCAATGGGGATGCCGGTAATCGAGTGCAGCAGATTGTTCACCGGCCCCATCGTGGGGCTGAACACGAAATTCCAAACGGCTGCCACGGCAACCAGTGAAGCGACATAGGGGAAGAAGAACACGGTCCGCATAAAGTTGCGGCCAAACAGCTTCTGATTGAGCAGGATCGCCAGCGCCAGCGCACAAACCATCGTTAACGGCACCACGCCAATCGTATAAATAATGGTGTTCCAGAACGCTTTGTGAAAGGTGCTGTCCTGCAACAGACGAGAGAAGTTACGCAATCCCACGTACTCCATCGGGTTAGCCCCGTCCCATTTCACAAAAGCGAGTACAAACGCATAAACCATCGGCACCAGCGTAAACACGGCAAAGCCGATGAAGTTGGGGGCAATGAAGCTGTACGCCACCAAATGATCTTTGACGTTCTTAGACAACGCGCTTCTTTTAACTGCTTTGGTTCCTAACACGGGTTCATTCTGCATGATTTCTCCTCCAAACCAACTTGTGCTAGAGCATTGGGAAAAAAAGACGGGCTCATAAGGCCCGCCCCTGGCAGCATCGAAATCTCATGCGAGATCAGATTAGTTATTAAGTACCTCTTGCACCCGTTTCTCCATATCTGCCAATCCTTCGTCGATGGTCGCATTTTTCGTCATGATGTTGTCGTGTGCTTCGTTCAGGACGACCTCGATGTCCGCACTCTTCTCATGCAGCGGCATTTCCAGATAAGTTCTCTCGGTCGTGAGAGCTGCTTTGCTGTTCTCGTCCGTTGGGAAGCCGTCCATGGAAGCGATGGAGCTGACCACTTCATCGTTCTTGATCGCCGGAATCGTACCTGTGGATGCGATCACTGCTGCACCTTCTTCACCGGTAACGAATTTCAAGAAATCTAAAGCGGCTTCTTTGTTAGCGGACTTTTGGTTTACAGCCAGTGAAGTAATGGTCCCCAGCGTTGTTCCGGCAGGTACGCCGTCCGGATGCGGATATTTCACGATCCCCCAGTTGGTAGCTTGGGATTCACCGCTCTTCACCTTATCAATTTGCGTGGCGATAAACCAGCTGCCCATGTTCATCATCGCAACGGAGTTATTGTAGAATACGCCGGAATAGTGAGTGCTGGAGGTTTTTAACGTAGCGTAGTCCATCACGATGCCGTCGTCTTGCTGTTTCAGGATTCGTTCGTAAATTGGTTTCAAAAATTGATAATTTCCATCCACGATGCTGTTCTTGCCGTCCAGGATGCCGAACAACTGTACTGCACTGCGCCAAGTGTGGTAGTGCGCGCCGTATACTTTTTCCGAGCCGCTGCCGGACGTCATTTTCCGGGCTAACTCGTCGTATTGATCCAGTGTCATATCGTTGGTAGGATAAGGAACTCCGGCTTTGTCAAACAGGTCCTTGTTATAGTAAACGACCCAGAAGTCACTGCGGAAAGGCAGTGCGAACACATCGCCGTTCATTTGAATTTGTTCTACCGTTCCGCCATAGAGGGAAGTATCAATGCCTTGAGTGTCAATGAAGCTCTTCAGCGGTTCCAGATGGTTCTGCTTCACCAGGTTGACGTAGCCCGGGATGTCCTTGATGGTCAGAATATCCAGGTCAGCACCACCGGAGAGCTGCGTACTGAGCATCGTCATGTAGTCGGTAGAGCCAAGGTCAACATATTCGATCGTTACGTTCGGATGGTCTTTCTTATAAGCGTCGATCAAAGGCTGGTAGTAAGCAGTGGCTTCCCAATCCCACAGCGCCCATTTCAGTGTGACCGGCTTATCGCTCGTCTCGTTGGAAACGCTTGCAGAATTGTTCGTTTGAGGCTCTGTGGTATTCGCTTTGCCTGAGTTTCCGTTGTTGCCGGAACAACCTGCCAGCAGACCTATAAGAAGAACGGCCGCCAAGGTAATACCGAATATTTTCTTTCGTCTCATCTTCAAACCCCTTTTCCTCCTGTTTTGAACTTGCAGATCGGCAGCGCCGAATCCTTAGGTTCATGGTATCGAAATCTAAAATGAAAGGGCATACATTTTTACGTTCTTTTCCTACACTTTTCTATTTGGTTCTTCAAGAAACGAATGAAAAGCTGTAAAATCATACTCAAAAGATGTAAAAATGGTTGTTTATGAACCTTACCGCTACCGATGATGTCAACTCATGTTATTGTTATCTATATCGGTTAAAACTCGCATTGATCTTACACCGGATGAGGTGATCGACACGCGCGCAAGAAAAGCCACTATCAAAAGCCGGATTATCCTGATCATGACCGTGTTTGCCTTGCTGATCGCAGGAATTCTGTCTTTTTTCAGCTACGAGCTGATCTCGTATTTTCAACGCAAAACCACCATTCAGGCGACAGAATTTAACCTGCAGCTCGTCTCTCATATCATCGATCAAGATTTAAATAACTTGTATACTTTGGCTTTGACCAGCAGTACGAACTCGCCTACCAATCAGCTGATTCAGGACTATTTTATCTCACCGGAAGCCAGCGCCAAAGATCGGCTGAATGCCTTCTTGTCAATGCAGGAGGACTTCCGGGTGAACCGGTCCAACAGCTACGTGCGACGCCTGATCATCACGGATCACCAAGATAAGTTCATTCAGGTCGACAATTCTGGAAGCGCTTCAGTTCCGTTGAATATTCATAATATAACCCAGCTTCCCGGTCTGGTCCCAGATGCGAAGGAAGCTTGGGAGCGCGTGATCCAGGACCCGTTCTCCCGCTCCAGCGGCATCCCCATCGTTCTGCCAATTTACGGTGAACGGGCTGCACGCATTGGGACGGTCTATCTTCTGGCGAACACCTCCGTGATCACCGATAAGCTTAAAGGCTACAGTCTGCCGGAGGGCTCGGAATTGCTGCTCTCCCTTGGCAGCCAAACGTACCGGATCGAAGGGGACAAAGTGCAGGAAATCGAAAGCCCTTACACATTGTTGCCGTATGATCAAAGTGAAGCCACCGGGGCGCTCACCAAGCTCGAATGGATGGAGCAGGACGGGGAACGCCTCATCTCGGTGTCCTATCCGGTGCGGGAAGGCGTCAGACTCGCCCAGACGCTGGACAAGAAGCAATTTGCTCCACAGCTCAACGCTTGGCTGCTGCTAATGATTGGCGTTTCTGTGCTGGTGCTGGCATTAAGCGGATTTATTATGTTGTATTTAACCCGCACCATCAGCCTGCCCGTAGAGAAGCTGCGCAAACGGATCGATAAGATCGCGCAAGGTAATTTCTTTATCGACCGGAATATTGAATGGAACAGCGAGCTCGGGGATGTGGGACGCGGCATCAATCGGTTGTCCCAGGATATTTTGACGCTGATGGAATCTCGTGTCGCGGACGAGAAGCAGAAGCAGGAACTGGAATATCGCATGCTGCAAAGCCAGATCAGTCCTCATTTTCTCTATAATACCCTGAACTCGATAAGATGGATGGCTACGATTCAGAACGCTACGGGTATCGCAGATATGGTCACCTCCTTATCGCGGCTGCTGCGCAGCATCGCCAAAGATCAACGCAAGTTGGTTCCGCTGCAGGAAGAGCTTAGCCTGATGAATGACTATTTCCTCATTCAGAAATATCGCTACGGCGGCACGATTACGATGGATCAAATCATTGATAACGAGGAGCTCCTTTCCAGTCTGGTTCCCCGCTTTACACTGCAGCCGCTGGTGGAGAATGCGATTTTTCATGGAATCGAACCGAAGGGGCGCGGCAACATCACGGTGTCTGTGGCCAAGAGCGGGTATGACATGCGGATTACGATTGAGGATAACGGCGTGGGAATGAGTGAAGCCCAAATTGAGGCGATTTTGTCCAAGCAAGAAGAACCCGGCTCCAAAGGCCTGTTCGAAAATATCGGGCTCCGCAGCGTACACGATCGGCTGCGTCTGACCTTTGGGGATCGATACGGCCTCTCGATCGAAAGCAAGTTGAACGAATTTACGAGAATGCATTTGCTGTTGCCCTGCCGGAAGTCTTGACCTCCAACTTTGACAACTTGTCGCTATCGTAAACCACGGGAGGAAGTGATCGTATGATTAAAATGCTGATTGCCGATGATGAGGCACTCGTCTGTATCGGCCTGCAGTCCATGCTCAAATGGGAAGATTATCAGATCGAAATCGTGGGCATCGCCCACAACGGTGCTCAGGCAGAGGAAATGATCGAATCGTTGCGTCCTGACCTGGTCATTTCCGACATTAAGATGCCGGTCAAAACCGGTCTGCAGGTCGCTGAATCCGTACGCGACAAATATGGCCGGATACCGCTCTTCATCTTCTTAACGAGCTATGAGGAATTTGAATACGCACGTCGCGCCATTCATCTTCAGGCAGCGGATTATTTAGTCAAGCTGGAGCTAACCCCGCAGATCCTGGCCGAATCCGTCCAGAAGGCCGTTGCCATGTTGGGGGAATACCAAACCGTGGAGAGTTACCCGAGTATGCTGTACCGCAGCAATTTACATGCGCTGCGCGATAAATTTTTTATCCGGCTGTTTAATCAGCTGTTCGAGAACAAAAATCAGTTCCTGTTGCAACGAGACGATCTTGAGCTGGATTTATCCGCTCCTGCCCACCTCGTCTGCTCCTGCCGGATTCAGGGACCGGAGAGCGTCCCTCCGCGCGGGGATAAGCTGGTCGCTTTGTGCTCCAGCACGGTGCAGATGGCTAAGGATACACTCGCCTCGTCGCGCCCCTGCTTCGTAACCAGCCTGGATTTGCGGAACTTTGCAATTGTGCTGCCTCTGTCAGATCCAGATCCGACCCACTGGATGCCGGATGTGGAGGAGCTCCTGCACCATATGGCAGAGGTGCTCCATTCCTATTTCAATGTAAAAATCATCGGCGCGGTTGGGAATGCCGTGGAGGACCCGTACCTGCTGCATGAAAGCTACCTGGCTGCCCGGCGGGCGTTGCCGTTTGCCCTCGATCAGCAATCGTTTGTCTTCTTCACCCAGAGCGAAGCGGAGAATCTCGCTTCCCCAGGAGTCGATGCCATCGTCTCCCGTTCGGAGATCCGCCGCGCCTTTGAAGAACTGGATACCCACGCATTGCACACCATGATCACGAATCTCATTGATCGGTTTAATGGCCGGCCGGAGTTAGTTGTACCCGCTACCGATGCGGCTTGCAATATTTTATATATGGCCACCTCTTTGCTGGCAGACGGCGAGAACGTGGTTGAGCAAATTTTCGAGAATGAGCCGGAGGGGTATCGCGCGATCTATAAAAAGCAAACAACCCAAGGCGTGATCGATTGGCTCGTGCAATTCCGGGACGGTTGCTGCGAAATCCTGTCTTCCCGCAAGCAAAGTTACAAGGAGCAAATCGTGCGGAACGTGCAGGACTATGTGAAGCGGAACTTGAACAGTAAGCTGTCCTTAAATCAGGTGGCGGATGTTTTTAACTTCAGCCCCAATTACTTAAGCCATCTCTTCTCCAAAACGGCCAAAATCAATTTCGTGGAATATGTCACGGAGACTAAAATCGCAGCCGCTAAGGAAATGATGGTTCGCGGTGAAGGCCGCATTTATGAAATTTCGCAGAAGCTGGGGTATGAAAGTGCGTTTTATTTCAGCAAAGTGTTCAAAAAAGTAGAAGGCATATCGCCGCGGGAATTTATTCAGCGCATGAACAGCTCGCTGCCTTCCAGCTGATCAACGCCGCAGAACGCTTTTTCGATGAATCTTCACCCGAGGATCGACAATTGTATAGAGCAGGTCAGCCAGAAAGTTGGCAACCACCACAAATGCAGAGATGATTAAGATGATCATGAGCAACACGGGATAGTTCCGGGATTGCGCGGAAAATACCGCCAAGCTTCCTATACCTCCCCAGTTAAAAACATTCTCGACCACCGCGGCACCCGATATCAGGGTCGGCAAATCCAGCATGATGATGGTAATGACGGGGACTACAGCGACTCTTAATGCATGTCGATAGGTGACTCTTCGTTCCGAGGCCCCTTTCGCGCGGGCCAGACTCAGAAATTCGGAAGGCAGCACCTCAATCATGCTGGTGCGAACCATTTTCATATAATAAGCAATCAGTCCGATCGTAACTGTGGCCACGGGGAGAACCATGTGGTAGATAAGATCAACCCAGTCCCCTTTTTTGTTTGGAGCATGCATGCTGCTTGGCGGGAACCAGAACAATTTGAAGGCAAAGATCTCCTGCAGCCAGTGCCCCAACACAAACACAGGAATGCTGTAACCAACCAGGCTTAGGATCAGACCTAGTTTATCCGACAGCCCATCTTGTCGTTTACTGTTATAAATGCCCCACGGTATGGCAATCAGCAAAGCAATGAGAAATGACGTACCCAATAAGTAAAAGCTATTCCAGAAATATCCCCAGATATAACTACTAATCGGTGTGTGATAATAATCCAGACCAAAGTTTCCACGCAGAAGGTCATTGACCCACCGGAAATATTGCTGGTAGATCGGCAAGTCCAGACCAAAGAGATGCTTCTGTTCGTTCGCATATTGAATTTGCTCTTCGGTCATCCCAATGCTAAGGGTCCACATATTCCCTGGCATCAGGCGCATCGCACAAAAACAAACGCTCATAACGATAAATAACACAAACACCGATTGAATAGCTCGACGAATCAGATAAGTCCACATTTGCATCCTCCCGAACCCCAATTTGTCACTTATTCTAACATAGATCATTTGAAATATGGCATTTATTTTTGTAAATCAAGTGTTAAATTTTCAAAGTTTTCATAATATGTTAGATGAAAGAGAGTTCCAAAGACGATGTAAAACCAGCACTAAAGCAAAATTTGTTGATTAATAGGTTATTTGCATTGCCTCACTGCGTCTTTTTCTCTTCACAACTCCATCGTGATTATGTCAGAATACTTCCCATAGTTAGAATGGCTGTGTTATCTTAAATATCCCACCTTTTCCATGAGATTCCTTATATTATTCAACATGAAGCCGGTTGAATCCTGCATTCCCCCTCATTTTCTGCGACATCGCATAAACAGCCCCTGCCATGAAGCGCAGGGGCTGTTGAGATAAAACGAATATAGATGAAAGATTAATCATTCCGCGGGAGTTCTACAGACACCTCGCGCCCCGCTTCAGCGGAACGCAGCACGCCGTCGATGATCGCTTGTTGGATCAAAATCTGCTCGCCGGGGATTGGCGCAGGACGACCGTCGCGCACCGCTTCAGCAAAGTCCCGGACCTTCTCATCGAACAAGTTCAGTTTGTGCTCGATAAGTGGAATCGGCGTCTGAGTATTCCGACCGTATTCGTCGTGGTACAGCGTAACCGATCCTACCGCACCGTCCCATACACCGGACCAAGGACCGCTGCCTGCCGGTGTAACCTTGAGTCCCGCATCGGTACCGAGGAACATCGTTGCGCCTAATGTGTCCATGTGCATGGCCCAGGAGATTTTGAACTGCAACACTAGATCGTTCTCGAAGCGAACCATCGCCACACCGAAATCCTCCACTTCAAACTTGGATGCTTCGGGATGGTAAAGCGGATTGCGGCCGAAATGGTTCGACGTAAAAGCAGATACCGTGAGCGGGCGAGGATAACCCAGCGTATTTAACGCCATATCCAATGAGTAGCAGCCGATATCCGCCATCGCCCCGGCCCCAGCCAGCTTCTTGCTGATAAACGTGCCTCCCGGCATTCCACGCCGGCGGCCGCCGCCCGTCTCGGCGTAATAGACCTTGCCTAACCGACCGGATTGCACAATTTCCTGCAACAGCTTCATATTCGGGTCATAGCGGGGCTGGAACCCGATCGTCAACATGTTGCCGGTGTCGCGGGCCACTTGCGTCATCTCCAGCGCCTCGGCCAACGTGACGGACATCGGTTTTTCCAACAACACTTGCTTGCCTGCCTTCAGCGAATCCACCGTTGTCTCGTGATGTGAGACGTTTGGCGTACAGATGCTGACGGCGTCCAGCTCTTGCTCGAGCAGCTTGCGATGGCCGTCATAGGCTGCCGCTCCGTCCAATTGCAGCGCCTCCACGAAATCCGCGGCTTTGCCGGGAATCACGTCGGCGACTGCCACGATCTCTACGAACGGAAGCTTCCGGTAAGCCGATACGTGGGCTTTGGCAATTCCGCCGCTTCCGATAATGCCGATACGTACATGTTTACTCATATGCTCGCTTCCTTCTCTCGTTTGGAATGGGGCGCCGAATGCTCGCCCGCATGCATTTTGCGGTACGCGCTTGGCGTTACTTCATACTTGCTCTTGAACACTGGGTACAGATAGTTTGGATTCGCGAAACCGTGGGCAATGGCGATCTCCTCAATCGCTTTGTCCGTCAGGAGCAGGTCCGAACAGATCGCGGTCAGCCGCGTATGCTCCAAATAATCGCGGAACGTCGTCCGCCCTTCACTTCGGAAGATCCGCTGAAGCTGCCGCGGGCTGATCCCGATGGCTTCTGCAACCTGTTCCAGCGAGATCGGCATGCTCTCGTTGTCCTGAATATATTGCGTGGCCAACTTGTAGCGATGGAAGCTCATATCCCGCTCAGGAATTCCCGTTCTGTCATCGGCCCGGTCCAGCACGCGAACGGTGCGCAGCAAAATCTGCACGATTTCCTGCTTCAGCAGCGTGTAGAAGCCAATCGGTTGTTCCTCCAAAATACGATACGCTTCCAAAAAACCACTCATCGCGTGGAACCGATCAACGACCGGTGCAACAGGCAATCGATCCAACGAGGTGATACACTCCTCCGCCTCCGCTGCCTCCAACTCGTCTCCCCAGCCGCCAGGTTGGCTGTCCGCCTCCAGCGGCTCGATCTCTAGATGAAGGCATAGCTCATACATCGGATCTTCCGGGTCTGACTCCTGGTAATGCACCAGATCCGGTCCGGTCAAATAGAACATCCCCTCGTGGAGATCATAGGTCTGGTCGACGAGAATGACTTTGCCTTTACCTTTCGGAATATAATGAAATTCATAGCCCGAGTGCTTATGAAACTGAATGATATGTCCAGGAGGAAACGAGGCCAGATGGCAGCGCAGCACGCGAATGCCGTAATCCCCCCAGCGGAATTGCAGCTCCAGCCGGTCGAGTGCATCCTGTCTTTCCGCCATTCTGGCGTACGGAAAAGGACTCGCGCTCCCCGCCGTTTTACGGTCAGTCGGCTTCTTCCCTGTCGATTCGCGATGATCTGCCCGCATCTTGATCCCTCTTTTCCTTCAATGGTCATCCTTGATGATTATTCAGCCAGTTCGTCGATCCGGATCGGCCGGCCTTCCGCTACCGAGCGATTCGATGCTTCCATGAGTTTAGTCAGATCCACAGCCGCTGCGATATTGTCCGTCGCCTCGGTGCCTAGTTTGATATGTTCCACCCATTGGCTGAATGCATAAGGTAATCGGTCATCCAGTTCCAGCTTCTCCCACTGTTCGCTGCCGCCGTTGTAACGAACGACTGGAACTTCATCCGGGAATCCGTACAACAGCGTGCCTTCCGTTCCGTGGAGCTCGATGGAGAACGGCGAGTGGCTGTTCACAAAGCCCGCTTCAACGATGCCAATCGCCCCTTCCGCATAACGCAGAATGGCTACGGCGTTGTCTTCAACTTCCTTCCCTGTCACATAGCCGAAATTCGCACTTACACTCTCTGGCATCCCCAAGAAACGCCGCACCAGGTACATCGGATGGCAGCCCAAGTCGATAAGGGCACCGCCGCCACATTGCTCCTTCGAGAAGAAATGTTCAGGCAGCCAGTTCGCCGTCGCGCCGTTATGCGACAGCCGCACCCGCGCCATCGTCAGCTTGCCGAGCTTACCGCCTTGGAGCACCCGATCAATCGTCTGCGTGTAGCCGTCATACAGGCGCGGCAGCGAAACCATCAGCTTCACGCCCGCTTTCCGAACCGCAGCGAGTATATCCGAAACTTCCTTAGCCGTAGGGGCGATAACTTTCTCCGTGAAAATATGCTTACCTGCCTCCGCCGCCTTCACCATGACGTCGCGGTGCATATTCGTTGGTGCATCCACAATAACCGCGTCGATGTCGTCCTGCGCGAGCATCTCATCCAGCGAAGCATAGTACGGTACTCCGTACTGCGCCGCTTTGGCTTGCCCGCGTTCGGGAAGTTCATCCCAAATCGCGGCCAGCTCTGTCTCGGGATGCTCTAGTGCCTGCTTCGTGTAATCTTCTGCATGAACGTGCCAATAGCTGATTTTGCCAATGCGAATCATTTGTTAGTAAGCCTCCTTGGCGTTTGACTTAAAATATACGACAACATAGACAGATTACACAACTTTTATAGCCATTATAATGAGTTTTCGTGCCATTTGAACTATAAATTGACGACATGGTGATAATCGTGGATTGGATCCCGCTGTAATCTACACGGAGCGTCCATTTGCATATTATAAGAAGACAAAAAAAGAGGCCTCTCAAAAGAGAGACCTCTTTAGGCTAGACTTTAAAGCCTATCTTACATCATGCCGCCCATACCGCCCATGTCTGGAGCAGCTGGTTTTTCTGGTTCTGGTTTGTCCGCGATCACGGCTTCAGTTGTCAGGAACAGGCCTGCAACGGAAGCTGCGTGTTGCAATGCGGAACGAGTTACTTTCGCAGGGTCAACGATACCTGCTTCGATCATGTTCACCCATTCGCCAGTAGCCGCATTGTAGCCGATGCCAACTGGTTCTTTCTTCAGGCGATCCACGATAACGGAGCCTTCTTCGCCAGCGTTTGCAGCGATCGTACGAACTGGCTCTTCCAGAGCGCGAAGCACGATGTTAACGCCCGTTTTTTCGTCGCCAGTTGCTTCAACCGCAGCTACTGCATTGTATACGTTCACGAGGGCTACGCCACCGCCGGAAACGATACCTTCTTCAACAGCTGCACGCGTAGCGTTCAGTGCGTCTTCGATGCGCAGTTTGCGTTCTTTCAGTTCAGTTTCCGTAGCTGCACCAACTTTGATAACGGCTACGCCGCCAGCCAGTTTAGCCAGACGTTCTTGCAGTTTTTCTTTGTCGAACTCGGAAGTCGTTTCTTCCAGTTGCGCACGGATTTGGTTCACGCGAGCATCGATGTCGGCTTTGTCACCGCTGCCGTCCACGATGGTCGTATTTTCTTTCGTAACGATAACTTGACGAGCGTTACCCAATTGCTCGATCGTCGTGCTCTTCAGATCCAGACCAAGTTTCTCTGTGATCACTTGGCCGCCAGTCAGAGCAGCGATATCTTGCAGCATCGCTTCACGACGGTCGCCGAAGCCAGGAGCCTTAACAGCTACCGCGCTGAACGTACCACGCAGTTTGTTCACGATCAGCATGGCTTGAGCTTCGCCTTCGATGTCCTCAGCAATGATAAGCAGCGGTCTGGATTGTTGTACGATTTTCTCCAGAATTGGCAGGATTTCTTGCGTGCTGCTGATCTTCTTGTCGGTGATCAGGATGTATGGATTTTCAAGTACGGCTTCCATTTTGTCCGTATCTGTAATCATGTAAGGAGATACATAACCGCGGTCGAATTGCATCCCTTCAACCACTTCAAGCTCCGTTGCAAAGCCACGGGATTCTTCAACCGTGATTACGCCGTCTTTACCTACTTTCTCCATCGCTTCAGCGATCAGTTCGCCAACTTCTTCGTCAGCCGCGGAGATTGCAGCAACTTGAGCGATCGATTGTTTGCCTTCGATCGTTTTGGAGATCTTCTTCAGTTCTTCGACTGCAGCGCGAACCGCTTTGTCGATCCCTTTACGCAGGCCGATTGGGCTAGCGCCGGCAGTAACGTTCTTCAGACCTTCACGGATCAGGGCTTGCGCCAGAACCGTTGCCGTTGTCGTACCGTCACCGGCTACATCATTGGTTTTCGTCGCAACTTCTTTAACGAGCTGAGCACCCATGTTTTCAAAGGCGTTTTCCAGTTCGATTTCCTTTGCGATCGTTACGCCGTCATTCGTGATGAGCGGGCTGCCGAATTTCTTCTCCAGTACAACGTTGCGGCCTTTAGGACCGAGCGTTACTTTTACTGCGTTTGCCAAAGCGTCAACCCCACGAAGCATCGCGTGGCGGGCGTCTTCACTGAATTTAATCTCTTTTGCCATTGTTCAATTACCTCCCATATAGTTGTGTAGATATTCGTTCAGATACGAATCGGCGGATTAGCCGATGATCGCGTGGATGTCGCTTTCTTTCATAATCAAGTATTCTTTGCCTTCGTATTTCACTTCAGTGCCAGCATATTTGGAGAAAATAACGCGGTCTCCTTCTTTCACTTCCAACGGAACGCGGACGCCATCTTTCAAAGTTCCGCTGCCAACGGCGATGACTTTACCTTCCTGTGGTTTTTCTTTGGCTGTGTCTGGAAGCACGATGCCAAATGCCGTTGTCTCCTCTTGCTCGATCGGTTGCACGAGAACGCGTTCACCTAAAGGTTTGATCATGAAAAAACAGCCTCCTTTAAATATGTGGTGTTATGTGTAGATGTTGTCATTAATATTAGCACTCGATCATCCCAAGTGCTAACAACCACTTTTATATTACTCAAGTTGCGAATAGATTTCAAGTTCCTTTGTACAAATTTTTTTCTTGGTTTCATAGGATTATAGCGCGCCCTTCCCATTGTATCCTTGCACATGGATAAATATTCCGAAGGAATGGACGAGCATGGTCTGCGGGCCTGGTGCCGGGGGATTGGGCCGCAAAAAAGAGGGGAGATCACCGTACAAAGTTCACGTCCATCTTGGGGAGTTTAGGGAGGCGAAAAGGGCTAGTTTGCAGCCTCTTCAAGGGTTAAGGATGCACAACACCCCCTGTTTTAGACGAAATAGCGTAGCTGGCAAGCGTTGGAGCGCAGGTTCGCTGTGGCTGCAGGTGTCTCGGCTGTTGTTGCTGTTGTTGCTGTTACTACTGTTACTACTGTTACCACTGTTGTTGCTGTTATTGCCACAGTCACAGTCACTGTCACTGCCAATACTCACTGCAACTGCCACAGTCACTGCAACTGCCACAGTCACTTCTGTCACTATTCCTGCAGTTCTTCTGTTGTTGTTCCGCAAATGACTCTGATGCCGATTATTTTAGTTACTCCGCGAGTTCCCAATTGCCAACTCATTACGCTACCGCCGCGCAAGTTACTTTTACTGTTCTAGTTGCGCCTAACTGCGCTTACCTGCTCCTACCCGCCGGGCGCCGTGATCTGTTCCGGCTAACGCTTGCCACAGCGCTTATTCGGGCCAAATGAGGGGGATTTCTTTTCTAACGCTTGCCAGCGAGCTTATTTACTCCAAAGGGCCCCGTTTCGAAGGTGAAACAGGCAAATAAGCTCTCTCATCAGCGTTAGATTCTCATCGCCCCCGTTTTGGGCCCAATAGCGTTGCTGGCAAGCGTTAGCGCGCAGCTTCGCCACTGCGCCTGACTGCGCTTACCTGCTCCTAACCCGCCGGGCGCCGTGATCTGTTCCGGCTAACGCTTGCCACAGCGCTTATTCGGGCCAAATGAGGGGAATTTCTTTTCTAACGCTTGCCAGCGAGCTTATTTACTCCAAAGGGCCCCGTTTCGAAGGTGAAACGGGCAAATAAGCTCGCTCATAAGCGTTAGATTCTCAACGTCCCCGTTTTGGGCCCAATAGCGTTGCTGGCAAGCGTTAGCGAGCTGCTTCGCCTCAACGATGTTCGCCGGAGCTCATCAACGCACACAAGTTCCCTCACCGAGTCAGCAGCCTCCTCTCACCGCGAGATCGACTCGCTTACATGGCAGCGGCTCGCTCAGGCTACAGGGCTTTCTCGCGCGCCCGGGCGGCGCCCCCCTCCACTACCGCGGCCCTCACGCCACTCGCCCAAAACCCGCCTTGGCAGTGGCAGGGCACGCGGTTTTTCGCCTGCGTCTATGCCTGGCGTGCCGCTACTTGGGCCGCACAAAAGAGGGGGAAGTCGCCGTACAGAGTTTACATCCGCCTTGGGGCCCTTTGCCTACAACTCCCCCTTCGTTCCACTCAAGGCAAAGGGCGGACAACTCACCCGGGCGGCGACTCCCCCTCCACTAGCGCCGCCCACACAGCACTCGCCCACCAAGCCAAGCCCTGCCCGGCCCAAAGAAAAACGCGCCCCGCTTACGCAAAGGCGCGTTCTTTCATTTATACATTTCCGCCCGTGCCGCATCCGCCGCCTGTTGCTTCGCATATACCCGTTTGGACAAGAGCACGCTCAGCTCATAAAGCAGAATCAGCGGGATCAGCACGAGAAAGGCAGAGAACAAATCCGCCGGCGTGATCATCACCGAGATAACCACCAGTGCGAAATACGCGACCCGGCGCATCTTCTTCAGCCGCATCGGCGTTAAGATTCGCAGCTGCGTCAAAAACAAAATGATCAACGGCAGCTCGAACAACAACGAAATCGGCAGCACGATATTGGTCAGAAATTTAAAATAGTCCGCCATTCCGTAGGTCTCGACGAGTCCCAGCTCTTTGTTTAATGAACCGGTGAACGTCATCGCCAGCGGGAATACCACATAATAACCAAAGGCCAGACCTGCCAGGAAAAAGACGAACACATACGGGATATACCTCGCGGTCGCTCGGCGTTCCTGGGGCTTCAAGCCGGGGCTGACAAACGCCCATACCTGGTACAACGTAAAGGGCAGCGTGATCCCAAAGGCAACCAGCATCGCAATTTTCATATACACGCCAACGCCGTCCCAGAACGAAAACGCGTTCAACTCGATGGTCACGCCGGATAGGGCGTTTCTCGTCAAGAAGTGATAGATCGGATCAACGACGAAAAAAGCCGCCACCAGCACCACGACAAACACGATGCAAACCGCTACCAATCGTCGCCGCAATTCGGTTAAATGATCTACGAGACTTTGCGCTTTGTCTTTCTCCGACATCTCAGGTTCTCCTTTCCCCGCCGGGCTTCCCTTCCCATCTCAAGCAAAATCCCTCCGCTAAGGAAGGGATCAAGGTTACGTCTATGCAACTGATTGGCTGCTCCCGATTATTCGGGAAGACGGCGGTCGTCCGGTTTGGGACCCTCTACCTGTGGTTGCGGTGCAGGCTCCGCTCTTCTGGCTTCCGGCTGATCATCAACGATATCCCGGGTAGCCTCCTTGAATTCACGGAACGTGCGTCCAACCGCCCGCCCCAGATCAGGTAATTTATTTGGACCAAATAACAGCAACGCCGCGATCACAATCAACAAAAATCCGCCTGCGCCCATGGGAATTCTCCTTTCGTTACAGCATTGAAATCGACAAGGTCTTCCAATAAAAATCACTCGCCCACATCATACCATAACGAATATCACAGTTACAGTCTATTTCTTTAACAACTTCGCGAAGTAGTAGAAAAATAAGTCCCGGAATTGTGTAACGAACAGAACATCGAACTATAAACGGAATTGTCCCGTTACCATCAGCAGCGCTTCCGGCAGTTGATCCATGATCGCTGCCAAATTTTCATGCACTCCTTTAGGCGTTCCCGGCAAGTTCACAATCAGCGTCCGTCCGCGAATGCCCACGATTCCCCGGAACAACATCGCCGCAGGGTTCTTCTGCATTAATCGGTACCGCATGGCCTCTGCCATCCCGGGCACTTCACGTTCGATCACCCGTCTTGTGGCTTCCGGCGTCACGTCCCGAATCGCCAGCTCCGTCCCCCCCGTTGTTAATACCAAATCAGCGTGAAAATAATCGGTCATTTCAATCAATGCGGCGATAATTTCATCCGGTTCATCGGGGACAATCCGGTATTCCACGATCTCGCCGCCCAATTCTTCCTCCACCAGCTCACGGATTACTTGGGCGCTCGTATCTTCACGTTCTCCCCTTGCTCCTTTGTCGCTGGCGGTAAGGATCGCTGTTTTCCAAACCATGAAGTCACCCTCCTCATCCATATAGGAACTCCCTTTGAAGTCCAACGTAATGCCGGATCATGTCGATTCATGCTGATTTTCAACTGCAAACTTATCTTCTTTATCTATATCAAAATCTAACAGCCGCCGCAAATATTACGAACGCACATAATCTCCGCTCTTGCCGCCGGATTTCGAACGCAGCAGCGTCGGACCGATAACCATGTCCTTTTGCAGCGCTTTGCACATGTCATACACGGTCAGCGCCGCAGCCGACACCGCAGTGAGCGCCTCCATCTCCACGCCGGTCTTGCCTTCCGTCTTCACCGTGGCTTCAATATACAGCTCGTCCCGTCCGTTGTCGCCAAACGTAATGTTGACTCCGGTGAGCGCCAGCGGGTGACACATCGGAATCCAATCGGACGTCCGTTTGGCCCCTTGAATCCCAGCGACCTGGGCGACGGCGAGCACATCCCCTTTGCCAATCCGACCTTCCTTAATCGCCTCGAGGGTGGGTGGGAGCATGGTGATTTTCGTCTCTGCCACGGCAACGCGAACGGTTGCAGATTTCCCGGAAATATCCACCATCCGGGCGCGTCCTTGTTCATTAAAATGCGTCATGCCTTGCCCTGATTCCGAGTTTGCCAAGCTTATCACTACTTTCCTTCATATAAATCGTTCCTTTTGCCGTAAACAGCAGATCCAGGCGGAAGTCATGTGATTCCATCGGGATCGCCTCCGGCAGGATCAGCTCTTCCAGGGCGAGGGCGCCGAGGACAACCTGGTTTAAGCCGCCGCTGCAGCGAGCCAATTCGTCGATCAGGCGATCGTAATACCCGCCGCCAAATCCGATGCGCCCTCCCTTCAGATCAAAAGCCAGCCCCGGAACCACAATCACATCGATCTCGGGATAGCGCTCGGGAGGCCAGATGACCGTATGCGAAGCCGGCTCCAGAATCCCCCAGGTACCTGGCACTAAGTCAGCCATTCCGGTCACCTCATGCAACGTTAGGCTGCGCTGCGCACCAATCTTCGGCACAAGCAACCGGTCTCCTTGGGCCTGGCATCTGTCCATGAAGGCCAGCGTATTCGGCTCATCCCGGAAAGAAACGTAGCAGAATACGTTTAACTTCCCGCCGCGCTGCGACCGCAAGGGGCTCAGTACCTCCAGCTCCGCCATTCGGCTGGCGGCCAAGGATTGTTCCGTACGGGAAGCTTCCGGGATTTCGGCGCGAACCGCCAACATCCGCTGGCGCAGCTCTTTTTTGGCATCCGCTGGCTCCATATGAAACCTCCCTTTCCGCTCCTGCCTTCCATTAGCCGGCCTTCGTTCAAGTGGCTTGGACGAACCCGGCTGATCTCTTCCTAAGTGTATCATTGTTATATCAAAATGAAAACTAATGCATCCGCTTTGCAAAAGCTGAACTTTCAAGCAATCAGCGATGCATTTCGCGTTGGTTTCATGTACACTGAAGGTACGTGTTTCACCAAATCTATCACATTTATCATGCACGGACTGCAAATCTTTTTTTGGAGGATCGAAACCGTTATGCTGCTTCAAGCTTCGAACATTACAAAATTATACGGCGTGACCCCCGTGCTGGAAGGCATAAACCTTCAGGTGCTTGAACGGGACCGGATCGGTCTTGTAGGCGTCAACGGTGCGGGCAAATCGACGTTTCTGCAAATTTTAGCCGGCGAGCTTTCTTATGATGGGGGACAAATTTTCAAAGCCAAAGAAACTACGATCGGATACCTAGCGCAAAACAGCGGATTGCAATCGGATCGCACCATCTGGGAAGAGATGCTGGCGGTGTTCGCCCCGCTCATCGAAACGGAACGTGAGCTGCGCCGAATGGAAGAACAGATTGCTGATCCGGAGCTGGCCCGGGATGAGAAAGCGCATCAGGAATTGCTTGACCGCTATGCGCTGAAATCCGACTGGTTCAAAGACCACGGCGGCTATGAAATGGAAACTCGCATCCGGATGGTACTGCACGGCATGGGATTTGGCGATTTTCCGCCGGACACGCCTATCGCAACATTAAGCGGCGGACAGAAGACCCGGCTCGCTCTTGCCCGAATCCTGCTTCAGGCCCCTGACCTGCTGATGTTGGACGAACCAACCAACCACCTCGATATCGCAACGTTAACCTGGCTTGAAGATTATTTGCGCAATTATTCCGGCGCCCTGCTAGTCGTCTCACATGACCGTTATTTCTTAGATCGGCTCGTCACAGCCATCGTAGAGATTGAACGCCATCAATCGCGCCGCTACACTGGCAACTACAGCCGGTATATCGAGTTGAAGGCGGCGGAATACGAAAGCCAGCTGAAGCAATATGAGAAACAACAGGATGAAATCGCCCGGATGGAAGCATTTATTCAGAAGAACATCGTTCGAGCTTCCACAACGAAACGGGCGCAAAGCCGGCGCAAGGCGTTAGAGAAGATGGAAGTCCTCGATCGTCCGCTCGGCGACCCAAAACGCGCAAGCTTCTCCTTCGAAGCCGAAGTGATGACGGGGAAAGAAGTACTGCACGTCAACGGCCTGTCCTACGCGTTTGCGGACAAGTCCAAACCGCTGTTCCAAGACGTCAACTTCGACCTGTACCGCGGAGAAACCGTTGCTTTGATCGGACCAAACGGGATCGGGAAATCTACCTTATTAAAAATTCTGACTGGCGAGCTGAAGCCAACAGATGGGACCATTACCTGGGGAGCTAAGGTCAAGATTGGCTATTACGACCAGGAGCAAACGCATCTGAACCCGGCCAACACCGTATTGGAGGAAGTGTGGAGCGCATTTCCACATATCGAAGAAGCCCGAATTCGCAGCGTGCTGGGCAATTTCCTGTTCAGCGGTGACGACGTGCTCAAGAAAGTGGCGGCGTTAAGCGGCGGTGAGAAAGCTCGGGTGGCGCTGGCCAAGCTAATGTTGCTAAAAGCCAACGTCCTGATTCTGGACGAACCGACCAACCATTTAGACCTATTCAGCAAGGAAGTGCTGGAGTCCGCATTAATTGAATACGACGGAACGCTCCTGTTCATATCCCATGACCGTTATTTCCTGAACAAGATGGCTGAGCGGATTGTCGAATTGCATCCGAACGGGGCAGAACATTTCCTGGGTAATTATGATGATTATTTGGCGAAAAAACAAGAGCTGGCTGAACTCGCCGCCGATCAGGCAACAAATGGAACTGCGAAGGTGTCCGTAAATTCCGCTCAGAAGCAGGCCGAGCTGGAGGCACCTGCCGCCAAATCCAGTGCTGCTTCCTATGAAGCCGATAAGCAGGCCAAACGGGAGGAACGAAACCGCCAACGCCGCATCGAGCAGTTGGAGGCGTTGATCTCCAAGTTGGAGGATGAAATCGCCGAACTCGAAAACGAGCTGGCCCTTCCTGAGGTGTATCAGGATTATACCGCAGTCCAAGAGCGGCAGGACGGGATTGACCGCCGGAAAGAACAGCTTTCCTCCGCTTACGAGGAATGGGAAGCGCTGGCCGAGGGATAGGCTCACAAATTTTCAGCAAAAGTTCATTTTTTCTCGTTCAAGTTATTCACAACTTTATCCCCATTATGCAGAATCGTTGATACTTCAAAACGGCCCGCTGGGCCGTTTTTTCACGGGGATATCGTCGTTTTTTGTCGCATGCTAGTTTTATCCACTAAATTATTCACATTATCCACAATTTTCTGAAAACATAACTTATTGTTTTCTGAAACCAGATTCATCGACCGACACACCGCGCTTTCATTTAATTTTCACAAAGATAGCTAACAAGCTGTGGATAACCTTGTCCACAGCTTGACAAAACTTTCGTCTTAGGTCTATCTCCTCAACTTTCTCCAAGCTCATGCTTTGCTTCCCAACCATCCCAAGCTTCTGATGCTTCCCTCCCATTTTTCTTCCATTTCGCCATCATCTCCGCTTCGCGCCCTTTGAAACCATTCGAAATGCCTATTGCCCTGCCCATTTTAAAATCTTTATGATCTCTAATAGAGTTGCGGCCGAAAAAACACATACGCCGTCAAATATTCACCGAAAAGGAGAGAATGGAATGAAATTTGTCAAATGCGCTTCAATCGCCGCACTAGGCGTCAGCCTCATCTTTGTGGGAGGATGCCAAATGCTTGGCACATCTAAAGGCGCTTCTTCCACGACATCCCCTTTTACGGAATCCAAGCTGCCTGGCGGAGGGCTGGCCCTTCCGGAAAATGAACGGCTTCATCTGTCAACGAATAAGCAATGGATCGAAAGTGAAGGTCATCTGTCCGACCTGATTCGTCTGCAATGGACAGGAGACCGCGCCAAACCGGCTATCGCCTGGGCCGATGAGCAAGGCAAAGACAAAACCGCGATTATCTCGCATGATAAAGCGAACAATCCGGAACAACATGACCATAAGCATATTTCGATTGAAACCACGATGTCGCCGACTGGGGAATATAAAGATCAGCTGTTTACCCGCCTGGAGATTCCTTATGATACCGACGTTGCGGAGATTCGTACCCATTCGTCCAACTTCAACGTCATGGATGGGATTTTGCGGGTAGCCGGCGAAGGCAATCGGGACGTACAATTCGCCGTCACCGGCAAGGATAATGCCACGACTCCGCTTTGGAGCCTGCGCGCCAACAGCGCTGAGCTTAGCGGCAATAACGTTGGAGCAGATTTTAACCTGATCCGTTACTCGGACGAAGGAGAAGCGATCGACAGCGCGCTTACGGTCAAACGGGAGAACGGCCAAGTTGGCATCGGCACAGACGACCCACAAAGCGCCTTGGATATCCAAGGGGATCGCATCCGTATTCGCGAATCCCACACTCCGGCTTCCTCCAAGGCCCCGGGGAATCCTGGAGATATCGCTTGGGATGAGAACTATATATACATCTGCGTGGCCAAAGACACTTGGAAACGGACCGCTTTATCCACTTGGTAAAGCGAACACTTCAATCTAACTCTATCCGAATCTGCCGGGCCCCATACGTTGGGTTACCCGGCTTTATTCTGCTCTAAAAAGGCGCTTGCTTGAAACCATAGGAGGTTCCCGAGTAGAATAATAAAATAACTTTAAATTTTAGAGATAGGGGCCAAACCGCCATGACTCGTAAAACAGTCCAAAACGTCACCGAGCTGATCGGCGAGACTCCGGTCGTCAAATTAAACCGGCTCGTCTCACCGCACGAAGCAGACGTCTACGTCAAGCTGGAGTTTGCTAATCCGAGCGGAAGCGTCAAGGACCGGGCGGCTGCCCATATGCTGCGGACGGCTGAACAAGCAGGCCTGCTCGCCCCCGGCGCTACGATTATCGAGCCGACCAGCGGGAATACGGGGATTGGGCTGGCGATGAACGCCGCAGCCAAGGGGTACCGGATCATTCTGGTCATGCCGGACAACATGACGAAGGAACGGATTCGCCTGCTGGAGGCATACGGAGCTGAGGTCGTGCTCACGCCTGCAGCACAGCGGATGCCCGGGGCGATTGCCAAAGCCAAAGAGCTGCTCGCCCAGATCCCCGGCAGCTTTATGCCGCAGCAGTTCCAAAACCCGGCAAATCCGGACATCCACCGGCTGACGACCGGGCCGGAGATCGTGCAGCAAATGGAAGGCCGTCTCGACGGGTTTGTCGCCACGGCTGGCACAGGCGGCACGATTACCGGAACCGGGGAATATTTACGGAGTCAAATCCCGAACCTCCATATCACCGTCGTTGAGCCGCAAGGATCTCCAGTGCTGTCCGGCGGAGAACCGGGCCCGCACAAGCTGGTGGGAACCAGTCCCGGGTTTATCCCGCCTGTGCTGAATACCGCCATCTATGATGAGATCGTCCAAGTCAGCGATGAGGATGCCCTGGAAACGACGCGGCGCTTGGCCGCTCGCGAAGGGCTCTTAGTTGGACCGTCGTCCGGGGCATCGGTCTGGGCGGGGATCCAATTGGCCAGACGGTTAGGCCCAGGCAAACGCGTGTTATGCATCGCACCGGATACCGGAGAGAGATACTTGAGCATGGGGATTTTTGACGAGCCGACAGGTGCCGAAGGTTAAACGAAAGAAGAATCTACTATCCTACTCATGGAAAAGAGGACTGATACCATGCCCCAAATGATCGGAGGCATCTCCCATATCGATAAGGACGAGTTGCACGCCTTGCTTCAGGATCCCGCCAACGAGACCATCGTAATCGACGTGCGTGAACCATTCGAGTATGAAGCCGGCCATATTCCCGGGATTCCCCTGATCCCAATGGGGGAAATTCCGGAGCGGATGGATGAGCTCGATCCGAAGCAGGAATATGTGTTTGTGTGCCGCAGCGGTTCACGCAGCTATGAGGTTGCCCGTTTCTTGCAGGCGCAGGGCTTTGAACGGGTTCACAATTTCCTAGGCGGGATGCTGGGTTGGGACCTTGAGGTCGAGTACGAATTCGACGAGAATTCATCACATTAATCATCGCCATACCCAGCAGAATATGATCCGCAACCAAAATTATAGGGACCGTCCCGAAGAGCGCTTCTAAGCTCCTCAGGACGGTCCCCTTTTTTTAAAAATCAATGGACGAGCACGGCTCGGGGGGACCGGATGAATTCCATGTACTTTGCGGCCGTTTCGGTCAACTCCGCCGCACTGGCATGCTTGACACCATAAGCCACAAATGCCGGAAGCAAGATCCCGTTGCATCGGGTTAACGTCTTTTCGATCGGTCGCAAGAACTCGCTGATCGTATACGAGTTATCGCCGCCTGACCTGTAGCTGGCTTCCGTTCCGCCAGTCGTAATGGCGAGCATAAACTCTTTGCCAAGCAGGTTCTCTCCCCCAGGGCCATAAGCCCAGCCGAAAGTCAGGACATCGTCAAACCATTTCTTCAGCAGCGGCGGGCAGCTATACCAATAAAACGGGAACTGGAACACAATTCGGGCGTATTGGAGCAGTATCCGTTGTTCCTTTTCTACGTCAATGTGCCAAGCCGGGTATTCCCGATAGAGATCCCGAATATGAAAATCCCCCTGTTTGCGAAGTTCCTGAATCAGCGCCAGATTGGCTCTAGACTGATGTAAATGAGGGTGTGCCGCAATCACCAAAATGTTCATCGTATCATCCTTTGCTTGGGTTTTGCAGCATCGCGATTCTGCACCCTCTATTATCAGCAAGGAAGTGAAGCTTGCAAAGTACGCTCTTTTTTCATACAAAGTACCCTAAACCTACTATTAACTCCCAAAGGACAATCTATCCATAGTACGATTTACCGTACCAAGTACCCAAAATGTTCGTACTGTTCGATTTCCCGATACTCTGATAAAGTGACATTACGCAAAGGATGAAACATAATGTGGAGGCGGAGCACATGCATGATGAAATTCGAGAACCCAATCATCGTACCCAAGGGATTTTAGCAACGCTGCACGCCATCGGGGGAAAGTGGAAGCCTTTGATCCTGTTTATTTTGCTGCATGACGGAACCAAGCGGTTTGGGGAAATGCGCCGACTGCTCCCGGAGATTACGCAAGGAATGCTCACCCGCCAGCTGCGGGAGTTGGAGCAGGAAGGGCTTGTGGTGCGCCAAGTCTACCAGGAAATCCCGCCAAAGGTCGAATATTCGTTATCCGATCATGGACGGACACTAAGCTCAGTTCTGAACGATATGTGTGCATGGGGGTACAGTCATATCGAATACACGAAACAATTTGAAGCGGAATAACCCGCTACCCGCTATTTATGAAATCCGATGGCGCTCCAACCATCCTACTGCATAATCCACCAGCTCCCGTTGAGGCATCAGGAGCGCAGTGGCCCCGGCAACTTGTCCCTGCTTCACCAACCCGGTGTCCCGCGCAAAGTCGGCGCCCAGCCGCTCAAAATCATCCGAATTGTACTCCAGCTCGGTAAACTCTACCCAGCGTCTTTCCCCATGAACCCGCATCGGGGCCTTAGCCGTGTAGATCTGTTTGCCTGGATAGTTCGCCCGACATTCCGCCAAATGGATCGACGTATTGTTTTCGTGCCCTACACCAAGCAGCAAAACTTCTCCACCCAGCTCGTAAATTCGCGCCAGCGGCGAGCGCTCACCGAGCCCATACTCCAAACCGTGATCGGCGGTGATCTTCAGCGCCTCGCGGCCTCTTGCCGCAAACGACACCTGCGGATGACCGCTGCGTATTGTACCTTGCTGCCGACGAAAGGTGTCCGGAATGACGCCCATGTACCACAGCGGAGTCAGATCGGGATCGTATGCCGGCATCTGCTCACGGATCGTATCCCACCATGCCTGAGGTACCGGCGGATTCTGCCAGCGGGACGGATCGCCAAGGTCGTTGGAATGGGTAGGCATCACCAAGGTGCCTTGCTCCCCAAGCGCTGCCTCCAAAGCGAGCACAACCGCCGTCGGACCACCGCACACCCATTTTCCTAACGATTTAAACGAGGAATGAACAAGCAACGTGGTGCCTTCCTTTACGCCCAGCGCCTTCAAATCCGCCCGCAGCGTCTCCACTGTGTACAATTCCCCTTGAATTTCCTCCACCATGTTTTATCTCTCCTATATACTTTATTCCGCAAAAGACGACGGCAAGCCGTCCAAGCTGACCGCGTTCTTCTGGCGGCGGTAATCCGCTAGCCCGGTGTCGCCTTTGTTATCTGCCCATTTGATTAAGGTTTCGCGATCCCCTTCATAGCTGAACAGCGGAACGCCAAAGCCGCAGGAGGTTTGAACGCCGTAGACGGACACCAGAATGATTTGACGTGCTCCATTCAATTTAGGAAAAAGTCCCTCAAGCCGATCCCACTCCTCCGATCCCGGTAGAGACACCCGGCCTTTACCATATAAACGCAAAATCAGCGGTTGGCCTTCAAAGGCGGCAAACATGATCGTTATCCGGCCATTCTCCATCAGATGGGCTGCCGTCTCGTTCCCGCTGCCCGTCAAATCCAAATAAGCAACCTCGTTAGGCGAAAGAATCCGCAACGCATCATACCCTTTGGGCGACAGGTTCACATGCCCCTCGGCACTTAGCGGTGCGGAGCCCACAAAAAAGAGATGCTGCCGGTGAATAAAAGCTTCATGTTCCGGCAGCAGCGAATCAAACATTTTCCCCATTCCAATCCCTCCACAACGGCTCTAATGTTTGCCGACTATAGCTAGTTTACTTCCGGCTCGACCTCATTGCATTCAGCTGCTGAAGCTCGGTTGAGGCAGCAAACCGTTGGTACTCCGGCGATTCCATGCCATAGATCGCAATCTTCCCTTGCTCATCGTAATGAACACCCCAGCCATATTTCTTAGGGAGCATCGAAGCCCGCAGGCAGGGGTGAGACTTGCTGAACAGCTCCTCCCAGATCTCTTCTCGGCGTTCCCGAACGATCGTCTCCGGAATCTGCTTGTGACGGATATGGACCTCGAACAGCAGTTCCTCATGATTGTACCGGTACGGAGCTTGGGAGAGCAGCTCATATTGAATCAGATGGGCTGGTTTTGCAGCTCTTGTCGACACCGGGACAATCCCGCGGTCGACGGGACAATCGGCTGATACGCGAATAAAGGCATTTTTGTAGCTCAAGGCTCCCGCCTCCTTCAGTTTTTCCTTATTATACCTGAAGGATGAAATTTAAAGAATATGCCCTCTGTTCCGCCCTATTGTACTCGATTTTTCAAATAAAAAACGGTGCCGAAGCGCAAAAAACCAAAATATATTCGATTTTTCATACAGATTTTCTGCTTTTGGCTCCTTGGGGGTCAAATTTATATGAATTTTCATATATCTTCCGCCAAAATCACCGAAAACGTCAAAATGTACTCGATTTTTCGCATAAAAAATCCGGCGGTCCCTTCACCGCCGGAACAAAACTCTGTTTCTTACGCCGGGTTAGGTTGTTGGCCAGCCTTGTTCTTAGCCAGCTTCAAGTAACCCATTACGTTCAGAATCTCACTGTTCTCTTCAAACCGCAGACGCATCGGGCCAGCCGCTTCGATCAGGTACGATTTCAACGCTGCTGCGCCGCCGCCCAGGACGTAGAAGCACTCGATATCCGGGTATTTCTTCCACCGCTTGCGGATCAGATCCACCAACTTCTGCGCCGCCCGGCTGAAATACATATCCACGATCGGACGAATATCCGCTTGTCCTTCCCCTACTCTTTGAATGACGAACTCACGGTTGCGAATGCGCCCGATCAGCTTCGTACGGCTCGGGAAGCGATAACCGAACTGGTCCTCCACATCGCGAATAATCGAATCCAGATAGGTAGCGAGGCCAAACTGTTCGCCAGTACTGAACTGATTATCGATATTCATCCGCTTCACCACCGGGAAGTCCGTGGTCAAAGCGCCGATTTCACAAATCCCGATGCAGCCGTTTTGCAGCTCTTCATTCCGCATTTGAAGCGTATCATTGGTAGCCAAATGGAACAAAGCGGCCGCACCTTCGACCGAAACGATCGTACGACGGATGTTAATACGTACCGTGCGCCCCCGCAGCTCCGGCGTGGACAAGAACGTCACTTCATGCTCCCCGGTTAACCGCTCTTCGAACGCTTGATGGAAGGCTACATACGTGCGGACCGGCAATCCCGTGCCCAGGATGTATTCCACCTCTTCGATTCCGGCGCCCGTAGTCGGATAGGTCTGCCCGGCAAGGGCCGCATAGGCTAGCGCGGTCAGCGCTACGACCAGAGACTGGTCGCTGGTCGCCTTGTTGTCCGTTTCCTCCAGCTCCGAGTTGTCCTGGTCCTCCATCGCCAACAGGCCTACAAAATACCGCTGGTTGTTTCGCTTTAATTTAGGGCTATAGACTCGAACATCCAGCGCTTTCAGCGGAGAGTCCTCTTCTTGCAGCACATGTCTATCATATCCGGGAGAAACGATACTCGGAATAATGATCGGTTGTTGCGAACCGTCAACTACTACCTTAACGCTGTCATTGCCAACGTCGATTCCGGCAATTCTGATCATAATTACCTCCTCACCTATAGGAAACAAGTCATTTCCAATCATTTCTCTTTTCGCTTCCCTTCGACAAAATCCTGCTTCCCCCGTGAAAATAGTTACAATTTTTTTTAAAATGAAAAAGGGATTTGCCACAATTTGCCGAAATAGTTGTATTGGCATTAATTAGGTATGATCTTGGTCCTACATCATAACAGGCTCAACTCAAGAAGATCAGGAGGAAGAAATGAAGTTTCGATTCAAAAAGAACGTGAACCGGCGTTACACGCTGCTCGTTGTACCGGAAGGTACCAGCCCCGTGTTCCGTTTCAAATTTCGCTTGTTCTACTTACTGGCCGTTTTGGCCGCCACAGCGGTGCTGCTCACTTCGGTACTGGTTCTCTATGCGATGAACCGCACCCATACGAACCGGATCGGGACGCTAGAAGCCCAGTTGTCAGATTCGTCGAACCAGTTCAGGAACACCGTCGTGAACAAGGAACAGGAGATTGACCGGCTGTTAAACGAACTGATGGAGCTGTCGGAAAAATCGAAATCGATCGAGTCGAAGATGAGCGAGCTTGAGCAATTGGAAGCCGAGCTTCAATCGCTTACGAACGGCGGCACCGGCAAAAAGAAGGACAAAACCGCAGCCGCTGCCAACGCTCCAGCGAAGACCTCTCTCACTGCCGAAGGCGGAGTTGGCGGAGAATCAATTCCGCTGACCGATCAGGACATCGCGAATCTCGTTCAGGAGACGAAGGAGAGCATTATGACCTCCTTAAATGAGATGCCCGGCTTACAGCAGCGGCTGGAGCAGACCAAGGTAGCCGTCGAGGAATACAAGGCGCTGATGGCGATCTTGCCAACCTATTGGCCTACGGTATCCACTCGAATTACCTCCGAATATGGGGAACGGGAAGATCCGTTTACCGGGAGGTTAACGAAGCATGCCGGTATGGACATCGGGGGAAGTATCGGCGATCCCATTTATGCTGCAGCCAACGGCAAAGTCATTGAAACCGGACGCACCAGTGCTCGCGGCAACTATATTACGATTTCGCATCCCTCGGGCTTAAAAACCAACTATATGCATTTGAGCAAAATATTGACCAAAGTGGGCGACACCGTCAAACAAGGCGACATCATTGCGGAGCTGGGCTCCACTGGCCGCAGCACCGGCCCCCATCTGCATATTGAGGTCGTTAAGAACGGCAGTACGGTCGACCCGGCCGATTACCTTAGAAAACCCGGAGAGGAAGATTAATTCATGAAGTTAAGGAATAATACCAAATCCGTGAAGCTGGACCCAAACACGACAGATACGCTGATCGGGGAAGGCAGTATTTTTGAAGGAAAAATCCGCTCGGATGCCGGCGTGCGCATCGAAGGACAAATCACCGGCGATATCGAGTGCGAAGGAGATGTGACGGTTGGGGAGAAGGGCGTGGTCCATTCCAATATTTTAGCCCGCAATATCATCATCGCCGGTACCGTCAACGGCAACGTCCATGCGAAGAACAAGCTGTCCATCACATCGAAAGGCAAGCTGTTCGGGAACATGGTCGCCTCCTCCCTCTCCATTGAAGAAGGCAGCGTGTTTGAAGGAACCAGCAAAATGGGCGGAGCGGACAAGGTCGACAACGCCGCATTGAAAGAAACTGCGGCAACAACGGCGACGGCGAATCCCGAAACAACCCCTTCTGCCAAAAATAACACCAAACAGGAAAACGACAACGTTTATAAAACCTGGTGATCCCAGGAATCAAATAAGAAAAAGGCTGGACAAACTGTCCGGCCTTTTGTTTTGCGATGGCTCGGTTGATCCTACCCCTGGCTGACAGACCAGCCCTCCAGCGAAAGGGAAGGCTCCGCTTTCAGCTCCAGATCGGAAAATTCAGCGCTGCGCCATTTCAAATAGGCGGCAGCGCCAATCATCGCGGCGTTGTCGGTACAATACTTCAGCGGTGGGATCAACAAAGCGATGCCTTCGCGCTCACAGCGCTCGGTCAGTGCCGCACGCAGCCCGCGATTCGCAGCGACGCCCCCGCAGAGCAGCAGTTGGCGGGAGCCGGTTGCCTTGACCGCGCGGATCGCTTTTTCCACCAGCACTTCGATGACCGACTCTTGGAATCCGCGAGCAATCGCTGCTTGGTAGCCGTCCTCCCCGCGCATTTTGTGCTGATTCACCGCGTTCAGTACGGCCGATTTGAGTCCGCTTAAGCTGAAATCGTAAGAATCCGGCTCCAGCCAAGCCCGCGGCAGCTCTTCGGCTTCCTCCGCCTCCGCAGCCAGCTTGTCCACGAAGGGACCGCCGGGATACGGGAAGCCCAGCGCCCGAGCCACCTTGTCGTAAGCTTCACCGACGGCATCATCGCGCGTCCGTCCAAGCAGACGGAAGCTTCCTTCCCGCTCCATCAGCACCAGCTCGGTATGACCGCCCGATACTACGAGCGCCATGGACGGATACACCATCTCTGCCTCCAAGCGGTTGGCGTAGATGTGACCAGCAATATGATGAACGCCAATCAGGGGCTTATCCCAGGCGAACGCGAGGCTCTTGGCTGCCATGATGCCAACGAGCAGAGCGCCGACCAAACCCGGCCCTTCCGTCACGGCGATCGCCGACAACGATTCCGGCGCAATCCCCGCCTCCTGTACCGCTTCCTCCAGCATTCGCGTAATGCTCTCGACATGCTTGCGCGAAGCGACCTCCGGCACCACGCCGCCAAACGCCCGGTGCGTTTCAATCTGACTGGCGATCAGGTTGCTCAGCACCTCCGTTCCGTTCTTCACCACGGCGGCTGAGGTTTCGTCACAGCTCGTCTCCACCGCCAAAATATACACATCTTGCTCTTGCTTCACCACAAACCTTCGCTTCCTTCCCCGGTTTCCGACTGCGACCTTGGCAGCTCGCACCACATTATGATTGCATCTTCATGATTATCGGAATAATACCCTTTCCGCACGCCTGCCGGGGTAAAGCCCATTTTCTGATAAAGTGAGCGGGCAACAACATTGGATACCCGCACCTCCAGCGTCATCCGGACCATCCCCAGCTCTATGGCCCAGTCCATCATCCGACGCAGCAGCTTCTCCCCGAGATGATGCCCGCGATAAGCGGTACGAACAGCAATGTTCGTGATATGGGCCTCATCGAGGATCGTCCACATCCCGGCATATCCAATCGGTTCGCCGCGATATTCCATGATTTGATACCGTGCAAAATGGTTATGCGTTAACTCGTTACGAAACGCTTCCTCACTCCACGGAAGCGTAAACGATTCATGTTCGATCACCATGACGTCCGGCAAATCTGCGAGCGTCATGTTGCGGAATACGATATCTTGTTCCAGATCTTGTTCCAGCTTCGCCGCCCCCTCGCCTTAAGCGTTCCGCAGCCGTTTGGCTTCGGCTTCGGCCAGCTGCGTATAGTTTGGCTCCAGCGCATGGACATCGTCCGCCGGCAGCGCGGTGCGCGCCACGCCGGCGATGCCAACCCATGCGCCCTCCAGCTCGTAAGGCACGAGCTGGACGAGCTCGCCGAAGGCGGCGATCAGCGGCGCGATCGCCGCCTCATGCTTCTCGGTCTCGCCCACGAACCAGAGGCGGGCCGGCCGTTCCTCTGCGGGCAGCTGCTCCAGCTGCCGCTTCAGCTCGTCGGCCCACCCGTCCATCAGCCGGATCGCGTCGGGTTCGAGACGCTCCGGCAGGCCGCCCGGCGCTGGTGCAGCGAACAGCGCCGAATAGGCCTGGCCGCGCCGCGCATCGATCAGCGGCGCGATCCAGTGGCCGCCGGCGGCAGCGCGGCGGCCTTCTTCCGCCGGCCGGGCCGAGCCGGCCGGCGCGCTTCGCCGCGCGGCGAGCTCGCCCAGCGCGGCGGCGTCTTGCCCGCTGGCGCTGGCCCAGCCGCCCAGCGCCAAGGCGGCCAGGCTCGAGACGCCGTAGACCGGCAGCCGTAACGACCACGCCAACGTCTTGGCGGTCGTGACGGCAATCCGGATCCCGGTGTAGGAGCCTGGCCCCACCCCGACGGCGATCCCGTCCAGATCCTGCTTGGCGAGCCCTGCCGCCTTCAGGCAATCCCCGATCGCCGTGACCAAATATGCCGAATGGTTCCGTTCGGCATGGATCGTTCGTTCGGCCAGCACGCGGCCGCCCTCCATCACCGCCACCGCCAGCGAAGAAGTGGCGGTGTCCAGCGTCAACAGCCGCTGCGATGGCTGTATATTTTCATGTTCGCTCATGATTCGGATACTCCAATCTCTTTCAGGGCCGGCACCCATGGCTCATAGGTTGCCCCCTGCACGTTGATATGCATACGCCGTCCCGTGGCCGACACTGTCTCGATGTAAATCTGCAGCTTGTCCTCCGGGAGCAATTCCTCAATCAAGCTGGCCCACTCCACCAGCGTTACACCGTGGCCGTAGAAATACTCATCCAGCCCCAGCTCATCCGCCTCATCCAGCGACAGCCGATAGACGTCCATATGATAAAAAGGCAGCCTGCCCTCATACTCCTTAATTAAGGTAAAGGTCGGACTGTTCACGGTGTCCTTCACGCCGAGGTGCTTGGCGAACAGCTGGGAAAACGCCGTTTTGCCCGCACCAAGATCCCCGTCCAGGGCGATCACCGTTCCCGGCTGGGCCAGCTTCGCCAACGCTTCCGCCAGCCGCTCCGTCCCCTTCAAATCCTCGGCTTCGTAGACCCACCGTGCGGAGATGCTGCCTTTATGTTGATCCATGCTCACTTTAGCTTACCACCTTTTATCACGTTCCAACGAAATTGCCATACCTTTGAGTCACAACGCTTCGAAATCGAGCACCTGAGTTGCTCAGTTGGTCTAAATTGAACTTAGTTGATTGACTTAAGCCGAACTCACTCGACAACACTTCGCTGAGAATTGCTGAACCATGATGGGCAGTGCTGCATCACTGAGCAACGCTGAGCTTTATCGTGCAACGCCGACCCAAGCTCCCCAGCCCTGCTCCACTAACGGACCGAGATGACCTTATTTGCTGATTTCCCGGACATTTCCCGCGCTAACGGACTCAGAAGGCGTTAATCCAACGTTTCGGAAGAAAAAGTTGATCATTTCCGTCAAATAAGGTCTTTCCTGTCCGTTAGATTCCTGATTTCCTTCCCTGCAGGCATATAACGTCTCTGGTGTCCGTTAGAAAGTCATGGTATCTGCTCCAGCAACCTGCCCACATCACCACGTCCACAATATCCGTTACAGCAACATTTCGTGCTGCCTCAAATCCTTGCTAGGCCTGTCCTCATTATATCGGTCCACTGCACCCCCCGCAACCGCAGAACACCGGAACGAAGATTCACTCCCCTCACGTAAATAGAAAATAGATTTCAAACCATACTACGGATTAATAGCAAATTTGCCTGCGACGATTTTGAAGGATGCACAAAGAAAGGGGTTTACACGATGCATACCGTCTGGAAAGGAGCGATCAGCTTCGGGCTGGTCCATGTACCGGTCAAAATGTTTTCGGCCACCGAAGACAAGGACATCTCCATGAAATACATCCATAAAGTGTGCGGCAGCCCGATTTCGTATGTACGGCGTTGTCCGGCGTGCGACGTTGACGTGAATTGGGAAGATATTTCGCGCGGTTATGAATACGAGAAGGGCAAGTACGTTCTATTTGAAAAAGAAGAATTGGAGCAGTTGTCCGCCAACGCCGAAAAAACGATCAAGATCATCGATTTCGTGGATTTGAAGGAAATCGATCCGATTTATTTTCAGAAGACGTATTACTTGGCGCCGGATCAAGCCGGAGGGAATGCGTATCAACTGCTGCTTGAAGCGATGCGGGATACGGGGAAAATCGGGATTGCCAAAATCGCCATCCGCTCCAAAAGCAGCTTAGCTGCCATCCGCGTGATGGAAGGGTGTTTAGCGATCGAAACGATCTTCTATCCAGACGAGATCCGCCCGATCTCCCAAGTGCCTAACTTGCCGGAGAACGTTCAAGTGAACGACAAAGAGCTGACGATGGCCAAAATGTTGATCGAACAGCTGTCCACCCCATTCGAGCCGGAGAAATACACCGACGACTACCGCGAAGGGTTACTACAAATGATTGAGCAAAAAGTCGCCGGCGAGGAAATCAGCTTGGCTCCGGCCAAGCCGGAGACCAACGTCATCGACCTCATGGCGGCGCTGCAGGCGAGCATCGAGGCAGTCAAGCCGCCGGTGGCGACCGATCCGGGTCCCGCCGCTGCGGCTCCAGCCAAGCGGACGCGGAAGACCGCCGCCAAAAAAGCCAAGGCCGAGGACGAAGCCGCCTCCGCTGCAGGAAAGACCAAAAAGGCCGGGGCGGATCACGAGACCGTAACGCCAACCGTTGCCGTGAAGCCGAAGCCCAAGCGCCGCACCACCACCAATCCGGAGGCAAAATAGAGCTAAGGCCTCATCGTCACCGCTTGTTGCTCGAACCAGCCAGCCGTCACTACACGCTTTGCTCCATATGACAAGCCTCAGGCGGGACATTCGCCCATCCTTGGATAATCGGGTGGCGCATCGTGCCGCCGGGCGTCCACTCCAGGAACTGCACCTTTACCGTTAGGGCCGGCTGAATCCAGACGGCCCCTTTCATGCGTTCAGGGACGTTGGCAAACGGACGGTCCGGGATGATGAGCGGCTTTACGTTTTCAGTCAGGTCACGCCAGTCCGCCGCCCTCCATTTGCCGCTGCCGGCATGGCCGATGTAGATGAAGCGTCCCTCTGGGTCGTACAAGCCCAACAAGATGGCGTTCACCCCGCCGTCCCGGTAGGTCACCCCGCCAATGGCGGCATACAGGTCGCGGGCCAGCTTTTTCTTGACCCAACGAGCATCCTTGCCTCCAAACGCATAGGTGCTGTCGAGCCGCTTGGATACAATCCCTTCCCAGCCCCGTTGCTTCATCAAGTCAAACAGCAGCTCCCCGTCCGCCACATTGGGGACGATCTGCACCCGCTCAGAAGGGATGACCAGCTCCTGCAACAGCTGTTGGCGATGCGTTAACGGCTCTCCATTTATCCACTTGCCGTCATAATGCAAGATGTCGAAGATCATATAGATCGCCGGAATCCGCTGAGCTGCAAAGCGAATCTCCTGCTCTCGCCGCAAGCTGTCCCGCCGCATGATCTCATGAAACGATGGCTTGCCGCCGGAGAGGGCGATCATCTCACCGTCAAGAATAACCGAATGCGCCCGGCAGAATTCCCGCGTATCCAGAAACTCCGGATACTGCATACTTCGATCATTGCCCTTGCGGTTGATCAGTTTGACCTCGCGGCCGTCATTATAGGTTAACATCCGCACTCCGTCCCATTTGACCTGGGCCACCCATTCTTCGCCTTGAGGAATCGACTCGCTGCGAATCGGTTCAAATGGGATGATCGGTTTCCATTCCATGCCGCTTCTTCACCTCCCCGCTCCAATGTGCCCATCCTGGTTCTTACCTTCTCCAAACCCGAACAGCCGCTTGCTCCCCAGTTTGCCCCTGCCTCTCTTGAGCCATTCCGGACGTTCGTTCGCTCATAGTTTCCTCGCCCTCAGGCAAGCCTAGAATCAACAACCCGAAGCAGGCGAACATCTTTCATCGATTCCAGCAAGGAGGAACCGTTATGCCCCGAACGATCAAAGGAACGATTACCGTCGAAGGCGAAGAGATTCCCATCTCTAACCCGGACAAGCTATTGTGGCCCGAAGCCGGCATCACCAAGCAAATGTACTTGGAGAAGCTGGCCGAGCTGTCGCCTTACCTGCTGAAATATTGCCGCAACCGTCTGCTGACGACGATTCGTTATCCCGGCGGCATTCACGGCAAGTTTTTTTACCAGAAAAATGCCCCCGAACCGCTCCCGCCCTTCGTCCACACGGCCGTTCATGAGAACATCAATTATGTCGTGCTTGACCGGCTGCCGGTGCTGCTGTGGCTGGGCAACCTAGCTTGCATCGAATTTCATCCGTCTCTGCATTATGTCGGGGAGGAACTGCCGTGCGAATGGATGATCGACCTCGACCCCACACTGGAGGACGAACCGCGGATTATGGAGGCCGCGGCTTTGGTTGGAGATATTTTGACATCTCTGGGCTTGCAATCGGTGCCGAAGACGTCAGGTGCCACCGGCGTACAGATCATCGTGCCGATCGAATACGGCATCACCTTTGACGAGCTGCGGATGGTTGGGCATTTTGTCGCCCGCTACGTCACCGAGAAGCACCCTCACCTATTTACCATTGAACGGCTCAAAAAAGACCGCGGCGACAAAATCTACTTCGACTATTTGCAGCATTACGCCGGCAAAACGCTGGCAGCTCCCTATACCCCGCGCGCCCGGGAAGCCGCCAGCGTATCGACCCCGCTGACCTGGGATGAGGTACGGCAGAACCCGAGGCCTGCGGATTTTAACCTGCTGAATATCGGTCAACGCCTGAAGGAGCGGGGAGATTTGCTTGAGACCGTCCCTCCCCAGTCCCTTCAGCTGATTTTGCAGCATTTAAAATCTCCTGTCCGGGCCTAACGATGGAACCTATCGCCGCAATCGCTGCTAACCGCTACAACAACGGCGACAGCAGCCGTGCCAGCAGTTCCAGCATTTTCTGCCCTTGCGGCCGCTGAGCGAATTCCTCCAACACCACTGGGCTCGAATCGAGCAGATCTTGCTTGAAGTCGCTCTCCAGCCGAGCGATGGTCCCCGGATCCAACAACAACGCTGTCATTTCGAAGTTATAAAAAAAGCTGCGCATATCCATGTTCGCCGTCCCGACCGAAGCGAGCAGATCGTCGATGATCATCACTTTGGCATGAATAAAGCCCTTCGTATACTGAAAGAACTTGACCCCGGCCTCGAGCAGCTCCTCCACGTAAGACAAGGAAGCCAGCTTCACCAAGCGACTGTCCGAATGGTAAGGCATGAGGATGATCACTTCGATTCCGCTTAATGCCGCCGTTTTCAGGGCGGAATATACGCTGGGGTCGGGAATGAAATAGGGCGAAGCGATCCAGATCCGGCGCTTCGCCACCGCAATCGAATTAAAGCACATTTCATGAATCGGGTTGCGCAGCAAATTGGGTCCGCTGGTCAAGATCTGCACCTGCTCCTGACCAGACCCTTCATGGGGCGGAAACAGAGCGAGGTCTCCAAGATCCTGCCCCGATGCCAGCAGCCAATCCTCCAGGAAGGTGAGCTGCAAATAATAAACCGAATCTCCATTCAGCTGCAGATGCGTGTCGCGCCAGTACCCCATTTTTTCATAAAGACCGAGATAGTCGTCGCCCACATTTAATCCGCCTACGAATCCGAACTTCCCATCCACCACAAGAATTTTCCGATGATTGCGATAATTGACCCGGCGGTTCAGCATAGCCACTCGGGCCGGCAGAAAGAAGAAGACCTCCACCCCGGCTGCCCGAAGCCGCTCAATAAATGCATGCTCCAGCTTAAAGCTTCCCAGACCATCGCAGATCATCCGGACCTTGACCCCTTCCCGGGCTTTCCGGATCATCACTTCGGCAAAGGCCGAGCCAATCATGTCGCTGCGGAAAATATAAAATTCCAGATGAATATGATCTCGTGCTTGTTCCATCCGCTCCAGCATTGCCCCAAACGCTTTTTCCCCGGAGGAATACACTTGCGTTTGATTTCGGCCAGTGATCGGATTGGCCGCATGGTGCGTCAGCAGCTGATACAGCCGCTCCTGATGATGCATATCCGGGTTGCTCATCTCCTGCAAGCGGACCGGACTTGCCAAGTGATTGCGCAGCAGCATCCGTAAGCTAAGGAATGGGACGGGACCCCGGTGCAGCAGTTTTTTGCGCTTCCGATAGTCCCGGGCCATGAAATAGTAGAGGACGGGACCTAAGGGTGGGCACAAAAACAAGATAAACATCCAGGCAACCGCTTTGGCGGGATTGCGGAATTCCAGCAGCAGGATCAATGCAACGTGTACGATAAAAAGAAGTAAAATGCCAATCAGCCAGAGCATGCCTTCCACCCTCCCCTGCCATCATCATTAACCATCCGGCCTACGGTTTATTCATGTTAGGTTTCGAAATTTAACGGATTCCGCCGTATTTATATTAGACAGGACCCGTTTTTTTGACATGTTTTAAGAATCATAGGAATAGATAAGTTATAGAACCAACGAAGCGTAGGGAGGGGATGCCATGAGGAGCGTAAGCGTACCGAATCCCAACCGGATGACGCTGCTTGTCCTTCGGGATGCCAATCGGCCCGTCAAACAGATGCAAGTCTCCAAGCCGCTTGTCGTTGCCGTGCCTTTGCTGGCGCTGCTGTCCATTTCCGGGCTGATCGTCAGCCTGCAAGTTCGCTCGGAACAGACCGTTTCTCGCCTGGAACATCAGCTTGAGCAGCAAACCCTGGCCTTTGAAGCGGTGGTGACCAACAAGGATGAAGCGATTCAGCGCTTGCAGAACGAAGTGATCTCCTTATCAAGCCAGTCCAAGGAAATGATGGAACGGATGGAGCGGGTAGCCGAGCTTGAAGCCGAGCTGCAGAAATTTATTGATAAATACGGAGATGGGGATGCGAAGAATCTTGGCAAGCTGTCTTCGTTGTCCTGGGACGAGACGCTGGACGCTCTAGGGGACAGCGGGGTTGGCGGTGAGTTCATCGCTGTGCATGACAATGAGATTGAGAGACTCGCAGCGAGTACGCGAGACGAATTTGCCGCGATGAACGAAATGCTGGACGAGATGGAGAAGCACGTTCCGCTCACCTTGAAAAAAGCGAAGCAGACCCAATACTCCCTCTCGGGCACACCGTCGGAATGGCCCACGCTGTCCACTCGGCTAACCTCGAATTTCGGGTACCGTACCGATCCCTTTACCGGCCGAGCCGCATTTCATGCGGGCATCGACATTGCCGGTAAAGTCGGAGACCCTGTGTATGCCGCTGCGGCCGGCAAGGTCATCACTGCCGACCGGGACGGGTCCCACGGCAAATACATTGTGATTGAGCACCCGGGCGGCCTGCAAACCTGGTACATGCATCTCAGCGACATTGATGTTTCCGTAGGGGATGAGGTGAAGAAGGGGGCCAGCATCGGCAACTTGGGCAGCACCGGACGCAGTACCGGACCCCATCTGCATTTTGAGATCGTCAAGGGCGGCAAAGCCGTTGACCCGATGCCTTATTTGAAGTAATCCGCATGTGGAAAGGAAGTTGATGAAGCGCTATGTTCAAAGACAAGAAAGCCCCTCGTCTGACCGATACCCTGATCGGTCAGGGCAGCTTGGTGGAAGGCAAGCTGGAGTGCAAGTCCAATCTGCGTGTGGAGGGTCAAATTCACGGAGAAATTGATTGCAAGGGACAGGTCATCATTGGCGAAACCGGCGAGGCTATCTCCAATATTAAAGGCGCCGATGTCATCGTCGCTGGCAAAGTGGTCGGTGATATCACCACCACCGGGAAACTCACGATTACGGCCAGCGGTCAAATCGACGGCAACGTGGATGTGGCCAAGCTGATCATCGTCGAAGGCGGGCTGCTGAACGGTTCGAGCAAAATGGAACGGGTGGCCGCCGCTGCTGCCCCAACGGCCTCTAGCGGCAAAGGCAAGGTCAAGAAAGCACGCCCTGAAGCAGGTTAAAAGTGAATCCGTGATAGATAAAGAAGCTCCCGCCGATGAGAAAGGCAGGAGCTTCTTTTATGTGCTACTTATGATGCTCATACAGCTTGCGCAACTTACGCCGCTACGTCGCGTTTTTTAAATACAAGCCAAGCCACCGCCAGGAACAGCAGGACGTAAACTGCCAGCACCGTAATAGAGAAGCCCAGCGTCATTCCGGCCGGCCCGACCTGCCCCCCGCGATATTGACCTAAGTCCATATTGGTAAACAGCAAGTATTTGGCCCAAGCATAACGCGACGGATGGAACAACAACGTAAAGATGTTGCCTGCAAACAAGATGAAGATCGACAGCCCGATCGCGATACCGCTGGAGCGAAAAACCGTCGACAGCATAAACGAAAATGCTGCAATGACCAGCAGATCAACATAGCTGTACAGCAGGCTTTCCAGAATCCGGCTTAAGGGGCTGTCCCCCAGATATTGCGACGGCTCATTCGAAAAGATCAGGAACGAAACAGCCAGCGCGATGACGAAAAATACCGCGCTCATCGCCAACGTAAATAACAGCACAGCCAGCAGCTTGGACAGCAGCACTTTCGTCCGCGTCCATGGTCGGATCAGCAGCAGCTTGATCGTTCCCCAGGTGAACTCGCCGGCTACGATATCAGCGGCAATCACAGCCGCATAGATGCTGACGAGATAATACAGGAAGCTCAGTTGGTCCAACGCATCCCAGGCGCTCATCCGCTGGCTTCCGCCGTCCAGCGAGAACAGCACCCCAAACAGGATCGTCAGCAAGACAAGCAGCCCGAACATGATCCAGGTGCGAACCCGCCGATAAATTTTCATATTTTCGTTTTGGACCAGCGCGAGAAAATTATTCAATGTCCTTCCCTCCCGTCAGCTCCAAGAATTGATCCTCCAGCGAACGCGTCACCGCCTGGATGGCGTACACGTCAATGCCCGCCATGACCAGCTTCGCGTTGATCTCCGCCACTGCTTTCCGGTCGGCAGATACGATTAGTCGGCCGCCTTCGAGGTGTCCGCCTTCGATCAGCGCCGCTGCGCGCTGCGGATCGCTTACGTCGAAGGCCGTTTCCAGTGCCCGGCCTTCGGCAGCTTCCGGGTGCAGGGACTTGACATCCACCAGTCGTCCCTGCTGAATGACCGCGACCGTGTCGCACATCAGCTCCATTTCCGACAGCAAATGGCTGGAGACAAACACGGTCGTTCCTTCCTCCCGCGCCAGCGCCCGCAGATAATCGCGGAGCTCGCGGATGCCTTGCGGGTCGAGCCCGTTGGTAGGCTCGTCCAGCACCAGCAGCTTCGGCCGATGCAGGATGGCCTGCGCTACGCCCAGCCGCTGGCGCATGCCCAGCGAATACGTCTTAACCTTGTCATGGATACGGTTCTGCATGCCAACCCGCTCGACCGCCTCCCAGATCCGTTCTTTCGTGACTCCTGGAGACATGCGAGCATAATGCAGCAAATTCTGGTACCCGGTCAGGAACTTGTACATCTCCGGGTTCTCCACGATGGCGCCGACATGCGAAATCGCCTCTTCGAAACGCTCCTTGATGCTGGCTCCCTCGATCAGAATATCGCCTTCCGATATCGACATCAGGCCAACCATCATCCGGATCGTCGTCGTCTTCCCGGCTCCGTTAGGCCCCAGGAAGCCGTACACTTGTCCTCTCGGGATGTCCAGCGTTAATCGATCGATCAGCGTCTTACTGCCGATGCGCTTGGTGACGTCCCGCATGCGTACGACGGGTTCCTGCGTCAACTCCATAGGATACTCCCCACTCTCTTTGCGAACTGTATCCCGTTCAATCAGGATAATTTCCCCTATTCTACCATAAGGTTTCCGTCAGCTAAAGCTCCGGGCAGTGATGAGGGACTGATAGCAAGCTGACATAGGTCCATCGCCCCAGCGAAACATCCGGACGATTAACCCGGGCGATCAACTCGAAAATGACCCGGGATTGACCCGGGTCATCATAACCACTAGCTGCCCTTCAGACCACCAATGAGCGCCTGGAGCTAGATTCGGACGTCTCATGCACCGTCTGTCTGCGGCTCCTCGCCGTACCAAAGCTGGCGGAAGCTGGCGCTGGTGGCGAGCAACTGCTCCGCCGTGCCTTCGGCTTCAATCGTGCCGTCCTTCAGCACGATGATATGGTCCGCGTGCGAGAGCGCGGCCTTGCGGTGGGACACCACGAGGCAGGTGGCCTCGCCTCGGGATTGGAACAACCGCTCCCACAGCTTCCGTTCGGTCTCGACGTCGAGTGCGCTCGACAAGTCGTCGAACACGTACAGCTGTGCCTCGCGCACGAGCATCCGGGCGGCCGCGGTCCGCTGGACCTGGCCGCCGGAGAGCTTGACCCCGCGCGGTCCGACCATCGTGTCGAGGCCGTGGGCGAGCTGCGCCACGTCGTCTTCCAGCACGGCGACGTGCAGCGCTTGCGTCAGGCTGCTCTCGTCCTCTGGCAGCCCGAGCAAGATGTTGTTCCGCAGCTTGTCGCTGTACAGGCGCGGGATTTGCGCCGTATACGCACTTTGCGGCGGAACAAAAAAGTCAGCCGGCGTACGGACAAGGCGGCCGTTCCAGCGGATCTCCCCGGCTTCCGCCGGCAGGAGGCCGAGCAATGCCCGCAGCAGCGTCGTTTTGCCGGAGCCGATCATGCCGGTCACGACCGTAAACGAGCCGCGCGGCAGCCGCAGGCTGATGTTCTCGATGCCCCGGCCGGTCTCGGGATAGCGATACGTCAGTCCCCTTGCCTCCAGCAGCTGCAGCGGCTCCACCGGCAGATGGGCAGCCATCCGATGTGGTTCCCCCTGCACTAATGCGAGTTCCGACAGAGACGGCTCCAACCTCGAGCCGCTTAACGCCGTTGCCGCGCTCTTCATCCCGTGGTCAGCATCGGACGCTCTCCGCTTGCCGATCCCGATGTATGCGGGAGCCGTCAACAACTTGGCGGGGGCGCCTTGAAGCATGTGCTTCAAGCGGGAGAAGCTGATCGCCATCTGCTTATAAAACGTCATAAAGTTCCCAACGTTCGAAATCAACTGCGTGACAAAGGTTAAGTAATAAATGAACAGTGACAAGTCACCGACGGAAAACGAACCGCTCCGCATCTTGTAGCCGGCCAACACCAGAATCAGTCCGGTGCCGAGGTTAACGGAGTTCGTAAACACAGAGGACAGCGATTCAGTAATCAGCTTGTCCTTGACCATCATCTTCCGCCGCTCATCGCTCAGCCGTTCGAACCGCCGGACGATCCGCTCTTCCGCTCCAGCGACTTGAATCGCCTGCACGTTGGCGAACATCTCGCTGATAGAGCTGGTCACATTCGCCGTGGCAGTGCGGCTGGCAGCCCGGTACTTCTGAATGCGCGCTGTCGCAATTTGCGCCGCGGTCACAACCAGAATGAGCGGGACGAAGACGAAGAACGTCAGCTGCGCATCGATCGAAATCAAAATATAACTGGAGATGATCACAAAGCCCATCAGGCCAAACATATCCACCGACCAGCTCATCGCTTCTTCCGCTTGATCCACGTCATCCCGGAAGTTGCTGATCGCTTCCCCCGGGGCGCAAGGAATTGCTTTGGCGCCGGGCTCCCGGAGCACATGGGCCAGCATATTCCGCCGCAGCAGCATGCTGATCCGGAATCGGTAGCTGCCGTCCGTAAAGCAGCCCACAGCGATCATCGCGATGCGCGCCAGCGCCACACCGATCAGCAACGCCGTTAGACCCTCCACTCCAAACGGGAGGTTGACGTTGCCTTCTAGGTTATCAAAGAACGCCTTCGTAATCAGTCCCGGAAGCAGCGGAATCATATGGATGATCGTCCAAGAGAGCAGGTTCGCGATATAAATCGCCGGTCGATTCAGCAGCAATCTCCAGAAAAAATGCCGCGTACTCATGCCAACACCTCCTCCAGACCAACGGACAACATTCGGCTGAATCGAGAGCTTGGATCAGCCGCCAGCTCTTTGCGTGGTCCATATTCTACGATTCGTCCGTTCTCCAGAATAAGGATATGATCGGCGCGTTGTACCGTCGATAAACGGTGCGCGATCATCATGCACGTCCGCGACTCCAACAGCCGGTTGATCGCGGTCTCGATTCGTTGTTCGGTCAGCGGGTCGAGGCGCGAGCTGGCTTCGTCCAGAATCACCAACCCTGGATTCGTCAGGAATACCCGGGCAAATGCCAGCAGCTGCGCTTCACCTGCCGACAGGCTGCCCCCTCCGGAGGAGAGCACCGTATCCAGCCCATCCGGCAAGGCCGCGTACCATTCCTGCAATCCCAGCTCATTTAACACGGCGATGATGTCCTCATCTCGGATGCTTTCATCAAACAAAGCCAAGTTATCGCGGACGGTGCCTTCCATAATCTCGATATTTTGCGTCACCATCGCCACCTTGCTCCGCAGCTCGTGCAGCTTGCACTCACGGATATCGATGCCTGACAGCTCGATCTTGCCTTGCTGTGGATCGTAGAAGCGCAGCAAAAGCCGTGCCAATGTCGATTTGCCGCTGCCGGTGCGGCCCAGCAAGCCCAGCGTTTCCCCCGGCTTCAGCATCAGATCTATGTTCTGCAGTGTCGGCTCCCCCTCTTCCTCGTACGAGAACGTCAGCCGGTCGATTTTTACGGATAATGGCCCCTTCGGCAACGGTGCACCTGGACCGTCAGTAATCCGTGATTTCGTATTCAGCAGGTCCCGGACACGGATCAGGCTGGCGTCGGCTTTTTGCAGATCATCCAACTGAGTACGGATCTTCTCGATTGGCTGAGCCAACAGTTCCGTGTAATAAAACACGAGGTAAATCGAACCGATCGTCAGCTCCCCTCGTCTCCATAACCAGGCGCAAACCAGAAAAGCAGCGGCATTACCCAGGGCGAATACGAGAATCGTTGTCCCCCACATCATGCCGAAGCCCACTGATGCGCGAACGCGTACCGGCAACATCCGCCGTGCCATCGCATAGAAGCGCTCCAGCACGTAACCGGCAGCTCCATTCGCCCGGGTATCCTCGGTACCTTCCAATTGTTCGCCGATAAAGCCGTAAAGCTCGGCATTTTGGGCGCGCCATTTGGTCCACACCGGAACCATAAATTCGCGAATTATCCGAATCATGAAGATAGCGCCAACGACAAACAAGCTCATGGCCGCACCAATCCAGATGCTTTCACGGAACAACAGCAACAGGATGCCCGTCATCAGCAGTAAATTACCGATCATATGGATCAGGAAGCTGGAGAAGAAGTTGGCCAGCGCATTGACGTCCCCATCCACCCGTTCAATCAATGAGCCGGAGGTGTTCGATTTATGGAACGACATATCCAGCGATAGACAATGTCTGACGAGGTCTGCCCGCAGCTTGTTCGTCGTGGTCCAGCCCAGGTTCTCACTGAAGTAAGACGCACACACCGATACGAGCTGCTGAACCAGAGAGAAACCGATGAAGAGTCCCGCCGCGATATATAACGGTTTCAAGCTTCCTTCCCCTTGGGCGGTATCGATAAAATAACGAATGACTTGCGGATTGATCAGCTGCAGAGCAATCGAGATCAACAGCAGCGCAGCCATTTTAATTAGCAGCTTGCGTTGCGTGAACACGTATTTCTCCAGCATTTCGCGATAATGCCCGAGAGGTCTCGTCCTTCGTTTGCCGCTTTGCGATGCAACAGATTGTTCAGCCAAAAAGTCGCTCCCCCTTCCACGTTCACTTCCTAATTATCTCCAAATCATATTACACCAAAAACATATGTTCGCACAATCGATTTATTCTATACTGAACAAGACCGCCCCGCTGTCTTGTTCAGACAACCGGGGCGGTCCATACTATCATCGCTATCGCTAAAATTTATTAGTTGTTGCCGGCACGGGCCAGCTCGCGTGCATTTGCTTCAAATGCGGCCAGCAGCGCGGCTTCACCCTTCAGCCCTTCATTTTCAACTTTGCGGATTTGTTCTAACATCCGCTTGTAGTCCTTCGGAATAACGCGGACGAATTTCGGCAGATACTCGTTCCAACGATCCAACACGCGGCGCCCAACCGCACTATCCGTATACAGAATGTGACGGCTGATTAGCGTGCGCAGTTGATCGATCTCCGCCGGATCTTCTACCGACTCAAGCAGCACCATTTCTAAGTTACAACGGCTTGCAAAGTCTCCGCTCTCGTCAAGCACGTAGGCGATCCCGCCGGACATCCCAGCTGCAAAGTTCCGGCCAGTTTCACCCAAGATAACGACACGTCCGCCGGTCATATATTCGCAACCGTGGTCGCCGACACCTTCAACGACAACGTTGGCACCCGAGTTCCGCACCGCGAACCGTTCTCCGGCAATCCCGCGGATGTAAGCCTCCCCGCTGGTTGCACCATAGAACGATGTATTGCCGATGATGATGTTCTCCTCAGGAACAAACGTTGCACGCGGCGACGGCTTCACAATGACCTTACCGCCGGACAGCCCTTTGCCGGTGTAGTCGTTAGCATCGCCTTCAACGGTGAGCGTCATGCCTTTAGGGATAAACGCCCCAAAGCTTTGACCCGCAGAACCTTCAAAATGGAACGTGATCGTATCCTCAGGCAATCCCTGCTGTCCATAACGCCGGGTAACTTCGTAGCCCACAATCGTCCCGGTTGCCCGGTTCACGTTGCAGATCGGCAGCCGGGCGCTGACGGCTTCGCCGCGCTCCAGTGCAGGCAGTGCCAGCGGCAGCAGCTTCGTCATATCCAATGTCTCTTCCAGCCCATGGTTCTGCTGTCTTGTACAATAGCGGCTGCTTCCCTCCGGAAGCTCCGGCATATGCAGCAGAGAATTGAGGTCGACGCCTTTCTTCTTCCAATGATCCACCGCCTTCACCGCATCCAGGCAATCGGTACGTCCGATCATCTCTTCCAGCGTGCGGAAGCCCAGCTCGGACATCCATTCGCGCAAATCCTCTGCCACGAAGGTCATAAAGTTGACCACATGTTGCGGATCTCCGGTGAAGTTTTTACGCAGCTCCGGATTTTGCGTGGCAACCCCCACAGGGCATGTATCCAGCTGGCAGACGCGCATCATGATACAGCCAACCGCTACCAGAGGGGCAGTCGAGAAGCCAAATTCCTCGGCGCCAAGCAGTGCGGCGACAGCAAGGTCGCGACCGTTCAGCATCTTGCCGTCGGTTTCCAGCACGACGCGGTCGCGCAGGTTGTTTAAGATTAGGGTCTGATGCGTTTCAGCCAACCCCAGCTCCCACGGCAGACCCGCATGGCGGATCGAGCTTTGCGGCGAAGCACCGGTGCCTCCGTCATAACCGCTGATCAGAATGACGTCCGCACGGCCTTTGGCAACGCCGGCAGCGATCGTTCCGACGCCGGCCTCAGCCACCAGCTTCACGTTGATACGCGCCTGCGGATTGGCGTTCTTCAAATCGTAGATCAGCTCCGCCAAATCCTCGATCGAATAGATATCATGGTGCGGCGGCGGTGAAATCAAGCCAACCCCCGGCGTGGAGCCGCGCACTTCCGCTACCCATGGATACACCTTACGGCCCGGAAGCTGACCGCCTTCACCCGGTTTCGCCCCTTGCGCCATCTTGATCTGGATTTCATCGGCGTTCACCAGGTAATGCGACGTAACGCCAAACCGTCCCGACGCTACCTGCTTGATCGCGCTGCGGCGCAGATCGCCGTTCGCGTCCGGTACATAACGCGCCGGATCCTCGCCGCCTTCGCCGGTGTTGCTCTTGCCGCCGATGCGGTTCATAGCGATCGCAATCGTCTCATGCGCTTCTTTGCTGATCGAGCCAAACGACATTGCCCCGGTCTTGAAGCGGCGCATGATCGAAGCCGTCGATTCAACTTCCTCCAGCGGCACCTTCGGCCCAACCGGCTTCAGTTCCAGCAAGGAACGCAGCGTCAAATGCTTGTTGTTCTCGCCTTGCACCAGCTCAGCGAATTTTTTATACAGCTTATAATCGCCCGTACGGACCGCCTGTTGCAGCAAATGCACCGTCTGCGGGTTGAACAGATGCTCTTCCCCGCCGCTGCGCCACTGGTATTCTCCGATGGAATCCAGCACTTTATCGTTGCCGTCCTTGTCAGTAAAGGCCCGGAAATGATGGGCGAGCGTCTCGGCAGCCACTTCTTTCAGGCCGATGCCCCCAATCCGCGACGGCGTCCACGTAAAGTAACGATCGACGAAGGAAGGCTCCAGGCCAACCGCTTCGAAAATTTGCGCCCCGCGGTACGATTGAATCGTCGAGATGCCCATTTTGGACAAGGTTTTGACGACCCCTTTGGTCGCTGCTTTGATGAAGTTGTACACCGCTTTTTCATGCGAAATGCCTTGCAGCATGCCTTGGGCAATCATATCCTTCAGCGATTCGAACGCAAGATACGGATTCACTGCGCTGACGCCGTACCCGAGCAGCAACGCAAAATGGTGTACCTCACGCGGCTCGCCCGACTCCAACAGCAGGCTGACCTTGGTCCGCGTCTCTTCGCGAATCAAATGGTGATGCAAGCAGGACACTGCCAACAGCGCCGGTATCGCTGCGTTCTCCGCATCCATCCCGCGGTCGGACAAGATCAGAATATTGTGGCCTTTGGCGATGACCCGATCTGCTGCTTCGCATAACGTATCCAACGCCTTACGCAGCCCCTCTGCTCCTTCGGCAGCCGGGAACAGGATCGGAATCGTGATCGCCTTGAAGCCTGGCCGGTGCAGATGGCGGATTTTGGCGAAGTCCTCATTGGACAAAATTGGCGAATCCAACCGAATCTGACGGCAGCTCTCCGGCTCTGGTTGTAGCAGGTTGCGCTCCGGACCAATCGTCGTAGCGGTCGAGGTAACGAGTTCCTCGCGGATCGCATCGATCGGCGGGTTGGTGACTTGCGCGAACATTTGCTTGAAGTAGTTGTACAGTCGTTGCGGATGTTCGGACAAGACGGCAAGCGGCGCGTCGTACCCCATCGAAGCGATATTTTCCTGACCGGTTAAGGCCATCGGCTCAAGCACCTTCCGCAGGTCTTCATACGTATAACCAAATGCCATTTGACGGCGTGCAATGTCTTCATGGCTCTCCGGCGGCAGCTCCTTCGCTTCCGGCAGATCTTCCAGCTCAACGAGATGTTCGTTCAGCCATTCACGGTACGGATGCTCCTTCGCGATTGCTGACTTCACTTCCTCGTCGGAAATAATCCGGCCTTCCTGCGTGTCGACTAGCAGCATCCGGCCCGGACGCAGCCGATCCTTATAGAGTACGTTCTCCGCCGGGATATCCAGTACGCCGACCTCCGAGGAGAGGACGATCAGGTCATCCTTCGTCACGTAGTAACGCGATGGGCGCAAGCCGTTCCGGTCCAAAATCGCCCCGATCTGAACGCCGTCGGTAAAGCCCATCGCTGCAGGCCCGTCCCATGGCTCCATCATTGTGCTGTGATATTCATAGAACGCCTTTTTGTCCGGGTCCATGTCCTCCCGGCCGACCCATGGCTCAGGCACCATCATCATCGCTACGTGAGGCAGGGAGCGTCCGCTCAAGTACAGGAATTCAAACGTGTTGTCAAACATCGCCGTATCTGACCCGTCCGGATTGATGATCGGTTTTACTTTCTCCAGATCGTCGCCAAACTTCTCGGTCTTAAACATCGACTGACGCGCATGCATCCAGTTCACGTTGCCGCGCAGCGTATTAATCTCGCCATTATGAATCATAAAGCGGTACGGATGCGCCCGCTCCCAGCTTGGGAACGTATTCGTACTGAAGCGCGAGTGAACCATCGCAATGGCCGACTCCAATCTCTCGTCTCGCAAATCCAGATAGAATTGTCCGACCTGCTCCGTGGTCAACATCCCTTTGTAGACCACCTTCCGGCACGACAAGCTGGATACGTAAAAAGCATCCCCCTGCTCTGCGCCGCTATAGCGGATCGCGCGTTCAGCCCGGCGCCGGATCACGTACAGCTTGCGCTCAAAGTCCAGATCCTCCTTCAGATCTGCGGAACGCTCGATAAAAATCTGGCGAACGAACGGTTTAGCTGCTTTGGCCGATTGACCCAGCATATCGTCGCGAGTTGGCACCGTACGGAAGCCGAGGACGTGTTGTCCTTCCTCTTCGGCGATGCGCACGAGTTCTTCCTCCTGCTTCGTCCGAACGGCTTCGTCATGAGGCAGGAACAGCATGCCAACGCCATACTGTCCTGCCTCTGGCAGGGTAAATCCAAGCTTAGCTGCTTCAGCGGCAAAAAAACGGTGCGGGATTTGCAGTAAAATACCTGCGCCATCCCCCGAATTCGGCTCGCTGCCTTGGCCGCCCCGGTGCTCCATATTCGCTAGCATGGTCAACGCTTGGCTTACGATATCGTGGGAAGCTTTCCCCTTGATATGAGCCACGAAGCCCATGCCGCAAGCGTCTTTTTCGAAAGCGGGATCATAGAGTCCCTGCTTGGGAGGTAATACGGTATGTTTCATCATCTGACGCAACCTTTCTATTTAGAGGTAGTTCAAACATCGTTAGCGAATAGAAATAGATCAGTCCCTATGTCCTGCGACTACGCCGGATAAGCCCGGTTCAATCTTTCTTTTTATTCTAACGGAAAATGTCACATCTGTTTTTGCATTATATTCTCTTTATTTTGCACTATTGATTAGAACTTTTAGGCCGTTGCAGGGCGGTTTTGCCACGAAAGCGTCACCATATGGAGATGTATGGTTGTCTTTGCCTGTCTATTTGCACCATTATCCCTTTTGATCAGAGAAAATAGTCGAGCCTGCCATCCGTTGCTCATAGCGTCCATAACCCGATCGAGAACTTAGTTACTATAGAGTTTATGTCCCCGCATAAAATGTGTCCCGACCCAACTCGACTGATGATTACGGGATCATCCTGCAAAAGGCTCGGTGCCGGAATATCTCCCCTACAGAAAAAGACCCGCCCTCCAGAAATCCAGAGAGCGGATCTTCTATATTTATGATTCGATTAGTGCGACTGTACGCTCAGGTTGGCTTCAGGACTGCGCTCTGTACTGCGTTCGTGGCGCAGGAAGTACACCAGTGTAAACACCAGGAATACAACGCCAAACACGGCCAGCCAACCAATGTTTTCCCAAGCCATCGCCATATCGCCGGTGGAGATGACCGCCTTGAAGCCTTTGACGCTGTACGTCATTGGCAGGATCGGGTTGAAGGCTTTCATCCAGTTCGGAATCAGTTCGAGCGGGAACGTTCCTGCGCTGGTCGTCAGTTGGAAAATCAGCATCAGGATCGCCAAGAACCGTCCCGGGTTCTCCATCCAGGTGACAAGTGCTTGAATGATCAACATGTAGCACAAGCTAGTAACAAAGGCGAAGAGATAGAAGAGCGGAACACTCTTAACCTCAAGCCCTAATCCATAAAGAACCAGTGCAGATGCCAGCAAGGACTGAAGCAGACTCATGCCGGCAAAAGTCAACGTACGGCTTACGAAGCGGCTCCAGCCACTGGCTTCCGCCACCGAACTGCCTCTGACCGGCACCACCAGCGTCGAGATCAGCGCACCGACGAACAGGCCCAGCGACAAGAAGTATGGAGCAAAGCCCGTGCCGTAGTTAGGTACTTCATTCACCTTCTGCTCATTGATCTCGATCGGCTGAGCATACATGTTCACAAGCGCATCGGTTTTCTTCACGCCAGAGGTTTGTTCTGCGGCATCGGTCAGCTTTGAAGCCAGCTCGCCCGAGCCCTCCGTCAGTTGGGTCATGCCGTCCTTCAGTTCACCCGCACCTGCATCCAGTTGCTTCGAACCGTCGGCCAACGTACCTACGCCGCCAGATAATTGCTCAACGCCGCCAAGCAGTTGTTTGGCGCCTGCGCTCAGCTGCCCGGCACCGCTTGCCAGCTTCTTACCGCCAGCCGTTGCTTCCGACAGCTTGCCATTAAATTGCTGCAAGCCGCTCGCCAGTTTCTCTTGTCCGGCGTTCAGCTCAGTCATGCCTTGCAGCAACTGTTCTTGGCCTGCCGTTAATTGCTTCCCGCCTTGCAGCAACTGCTGTTGAGCGTTGTGCAGGTCCTGGCTGCCTTTCAGCAATTGTTGATTCCCTTGGTGCAGCTGCTCGCTGCCTTGGGCAACCTGCTTGCTGGCTGCGATCAACTGCTGAACCGCTGCGTTCTTCGCGAGTTCCGGATTCGCTTGGGCCAGCTGCTCTAAACCTTGCGCCACGCTGTTCGCTCCTGCAGCCACCTTCTCGCTGCCTTGGACCGACGCTTCCAGACCAGTTTGCAACTGGGCGCTGCCTTGTTCAGATGCAGTCAAGCCAGCTTCCAGCTTCTTCGCGCCTTCCAGCGACGATTGAAGCCCTGTCTGTAGCTGGGTACCGCCTTGATGCGCTTGTTTAGCGCCGGCTTCCAGCTGTTGGCTGGCAGCTTCCAACTGCGTCAAGCCGCTGGCCAGGCTGCCCGCTCCGTCTTTCACATCATTAATGCCTTGGTATAAGGACTGTGTACCTTTCTCCAGCGGAGCAACGCCGTCCTCGAGTTTCATCGTGCCGTCAACGAGCTTCGCCAAATTTTCTTTCAGCTTCTTGGTTCCATCATCGAGCTTCACCGCTCCCTCGTTGAGGGTGCTGGCCCCGTTGCCGGCCTCGCTGAGACCGCCCGAAATTTTCTCCACTTGGTCAAACAAGGTCTCCGTATAGGCTTCCGTCACTTTGGCGGACACCTTGGATTTGATCTCTTTCACAGCCGTACCGCCGATTTGCGCGGCCAGGAAGTTGTAACCTTCGTTTGGCTCGAAGATCAATTGAGCCGGCGAAGGATTTTCATCCATCAATGTGGTCGCTTGTGAAGAGAAATTGTCCGGAATGATGATCGTCATGTAATACTCATTATTCTTCATTCCAGTTTCCGCTTGCTCACGGGTGACGAACTTCCATTGGAAATCGTCACTCTTCTTTAGTTCAGTAACGAGGTCCTCGCCGACCTTAAGGTCTTTCCCTTCGTATTGTGCGCCTACATCCTCGTTCACCACCGCTACCGGCAGCTCGTTCATCTTCCCGTACGGATCCCAGAAGGCCGTCAGGAACATGCCGCTATACAGTACGGGAATGAACAGCACTACAAGAATCGGGATCAACACTTTAGGATTCTTAAAGGTGGCCCCCATATCCTTGAAAAATACACTTAATGATTTCATTTTTGCTTTCTCTCCCCTTGGTGGCTTCTTTCTCTAATAGTTAAATGTAATTCCTTTAAACTTCCCTTGGCAGAAGCAAGCCTCCAGCTAGAAAATCGTGGATAAACTCCTTGATTTGCTCTTTGCTCAAAGGCGGATTATTCTTGTTCCAGTCCGAGGTTAACGCGATATAGAGCTTAAACACGACGAAAGCGAGCAGCTTGGGATCATACGAGCGAATCTCCTCCCGCTCAGCTGCCCGGGACAGATGACGCTCCAGATATTCCAGAATCGCGTTTTCGATTTGCTCCAATCCCTCCTTGGCTTTCGGGGTGCCGAAGTCACGAACCTCTTGGGACAACTTAATGAGCAGCTCATGCTCACGGCGAAATCCCAGCAGTGCATCCATCGCCCGGTGCAAATTCTCAAAGAAGGGCTTCTCCTCATCAATCTCCGGCTCGATCACCCGCTTCATCTCCGTAATGACGGAACGCAGAATTTCATCGAACAGTTCTTCTTTGTTCGTGAAGAAGGTGTAGATTGTTCCTTTCGCCACATTTGCTATTTTCGCCACTTGATCCATTGTCGTCGCTTTGTAGCCAAATAAAGCAAAGGACTTTTCAGCTGCTTCGATAACGAGCTTACGGCGATCTACTACAGCCATCCATGTCACCTCCCTGCGCTTGGAATGAATAATGGAAACACATTTCCTGGCCAAAAAAATGACTGAAATTCATTTTTGGTCATTTGGTCAATTCATACTTTACTCCACTTGCTATAGAAATGCAAGATGTTTTTTTCAGAATGTTTCATTCACTTTCACCAGCTTGTTCCATATCCCGTTGGCTCTGATTCTCCCCGACCTAGGTCCAGTGGATCGACCCGTCTCGAGCCTCTTTAATCCGGAATATAATCAACATAAACTTAGTATTAGGAAGCCATGAATCGGAACGATCTATATAGAAGAAGCAGGTGATATCCTCATGCGAAAAAGAAGAGTGTTGATCCTATCGGAAGGTTTTGGAAGTGGACATACCCAGGCCGGACACGCGCTGGCAGCCGGATTAAAGCGGAAGAACCCGCAAATCCAGACGAAAGTGATGGAGCTGGGCTCGTTTCTGAATCCGACAGTCGCACCGCTTATCCTATCCGCATATCGGATGACGGTGAATACGAGTCCTGCACTGGTAGGCCTGTTTTATAAGCACAAATACGAGAAGCCGGTTGGCAAGTTTGCTCGCCTGGCTTTGCATAAAATGTTCTATACTCATGCAGCCGAAGTAATCGCGCAGCTTCAGCCCGACCTGATCGTCTGCACGCATCCGATTCCCAGCGCTATCGTGTCCTACCTGAAGCTTAATTCAGATGTGAATGTGCCGCTGTGCACGCTCATCACAGATTACGATGCCCACGGTTCCTGGATGAGTCCCGGCGTGGATCGGTACCTCGTCTCCGCACCTGAGGTCAAAGCTTTGCTTGTCCAACGCGGAGTCGCTCCCACCAAGGTACAGGTGACGGGCATTCCTGTGCACCCGGATTTCTGGAGCAAGCAAGAGAAGGCGTCCGCCCGGGAAGAATTAGGGTTAAAAAATATGCCTACAGCCCTCGTCATGGGCGGGGGTTGGGGATTGTTGCTTCGTGAGGAGCTACTGGACAAACTAGCGGCTTGGCGAGAGGACATTCAAGTTGTCTGCTGCACCGGCAGCAACGAGAAGCTTGCTGCTCGACTGCGTGCACATCCAACGTTTCACCATCCAAACATGAAGGTGATTGGGTTCACGCGGCAAATCGGCAAATGGATGGATGCCTCTGACCTTCTGATTACCAAACCCGGCGGAATGACTTGCACCGAGGGAATGGCCAAAGGCATCCCAATGTTGTTCTTTGAGTCGATTCCAGGTCAAGAGGAGAAGAATCGCGAATACTTCGTGCAACACGGCTATGGGGCGGAGCTAACCTCACCGGACGTGTTGGACGAGTGGTTTGATAACATTCGCCATCAGCACGCTTCGAATCTTCAACCTTGGCCGGAGCCTGCCTTGCAGCACCCCGGTTATCAGCCCGAACGCTGCGCCGAAGCCGTGCTTCATCTGCTGTATCAGGCTGCCGCTCCGGTCCGCATACGCCTGCAGACGGCCAGCCCTGCTGAGCAGCAGGCCAACTAAGTCAGCAGCGCAGATCCAACCGCCTCATACATCGGACGCTTATGCATATGCGTACGATAAATGACCAGACGATCGGCCGTCCAGCGGCCGAAATCCGGTTGGGTCTGCAACGCTGCAGGATCTAATCTGGCCCCTTCCCGAAATTTCCGGGCCAACGTAATATGCGGACTGAAACGTCTTTCCTCCGGCACAAAGCCAAGTGCCCGGTTCTCCGACGTCACCCGGCTATGCAGACTCTCCAGCCCGGCTACATCACCTCGGACGCCAGCCCATAACACACTGGGACTTGTCGGACGTCCAAAGGTGCCAATCCCCGTCGCTTCCATTTCCAACGGCCCGATGATCCCTTTTGCTGCCCGCGTCAAAGCCGCCAGCAGCTCATCCAAACGCCCCGGAGCTGTATCACCCAGAAATTGCACGGTAATATGGTAGTCTTCCGTGTGTACCCACTTTTTGAAATCCAACCTCGTTTTTTGCTCGCTGCACCACGTCTCCAGCTTCTGCTTGATCTCTGGCGGAAGAGGGACAGCGATAAATAATCTCCATTTATCTTCGTTAATTGACATGATTCGTCACCTTTTGTGATTTTTTTCTCAATTTTTTACTTAATTCGACACGCCAACGTGCGATTAGTTACATCCAGCACATTTATTCTCTATATAATGTGTCTTAGTGCTGCTAGCATATACACTCTTCAAGCTTGGGAGATAGGAGATGGAACATGAGTTTCGCTCAAAAAATCACCTCTGTCCTGATCGGACTACTGCTTTTAGTTGGTTCACTCATCGGGATATTTGCTTATCAGACGTCGTATCGTGAGGTCGAGACATCCGTCGGTATTGAAACGGTCGGCTGTGCTAATATTACCACCGGCCTGGTGGATCCGGAAGCGGTTTCCCGTCTTGCCTCCGGTGACCGCAGCGGCCTTGCGGAGCTGGAGGAACAATTAAACTGGACGGTAGAGCATAAATCGTTATTTAAGGAAGTGTTCTTGATGTCCCTGGACGGCACCATTCTTGCGGCCGACCAGAATCTCAAAAGCCGTGGGTACCAAGCAGGAGACGCTTTTTATTTCAATGAGCAGGACCGGAATATGATTCTTGAGATGAAGCATCCTGTATACACCAAGGTCTATTCTTATGATGGCGTAAAGCTGCTCACCGGTTACGGCCCGATCTTCAAAAATCATGACCCTAACGAAGAGATCATCGGTCTTATGGTCATTAACTTCGACGCCTCGATCATCGGCGAGAGAACTCGTGACATTCTGCTCCTGCCATTCATCATCGGCATCGTCGTCCTGCTCGCCGCAGTTGTATTTGTGTACTTCTTTATCCACCGGATGATTCGGCCGCTGGAAACGTTGTCCCGGCAGGTAGAACGGGTTGCCGAGGGCGATTTGACTGTGCAGACTAACGTGCGTCAAGGTAAGGACGAGATCGGCAAATTAACTCAAAATTTTGCGAAAATGGTTAGTAGCCTGCGGGAGTTGATCACCGAGGTGAACGGAACTTCGATGCATGTGGCCTCCTCCTCTGAGCAGCTCTCCGCGAGTGCACAGCAAATTGGAAAAGCGGGTGAACATGCGGCAGAAATCACCCAATCCCTTGCCGACGGGTCGGAGCGGCAGCTCACGAACCTGGAAACCGGGGCAACCATGCTGCATGACATGTCCGAACGGATTGGTCAGATTGCTCGCCATGCCGAAGGCGTCTTAGCATCGGCGCAGCAGGTCTCCGATGCATCCAACCAAGGGGAGCAAGCCATCCAGTCCAGCGTAGCACAGATGTCCACCATGGAAGCCAAAATCATTCATCTCTCTGCGATTGTTGAGGAGCTGGGCAGCCGCTCCAAAGAAGTGCAGAGCATCCTGGACATTATGACCGACATCGCCGCTGAAACTAACCTTCTCGCGTTAAATGCTTCAATCGAAGCAGCCCGCGCGGGAGAATACGGCAGCGGATTTGCCGTCGTTGCCTCCTCGGTCCGCAAGCTGGCGGAACGTTCCGCTGCCTCGGCGCAGCAAATCAGTGAGCTGATCACCCACATCGTTGGGCAGGTTGAGCTCACCAGCAGTGCAATGGATGAGACCGTCCGTGAAACGAAGCGAGGCGTCGAGCTCGTGAGCAGCGCTGGAGCTTCCTTTAGTGACATCGCAGCTTCAACAGAAATTACCGCTGCATCGATTGCGGATATCAGCGAAGCGGTTCGGCTCCTGTCAAACAACTCACAACGACTGGTGAAGTCGATTGACGATATCGTGAAGTTCGCCGGCCAGACTGCAGTCAGCGCACAGGAGATGTCTTCATTCTCCCAACAACAGTTGGCTGCGATGGAAGAGGTTGATGCTTCCGCCAGCTTCCTGTCCAGCCTAGCGGAGCGGCTTCATTCCATGATCGAACGTTTTAAAGTCATGTAATTGCTAAAAAAGACCTTGCCCAGCAAGCCATCTTGCTGGGCAAGGTCTTTCATGTATTCGGCAAGAACTTATTTGCCGAGGTAAGCGTTCAGCATCCAACGATGTTTCTCCAGCGAGGAGACGATACCGAGCAACAGATCACTTGTTGCTTCATCTTCTGCTCTTTCTGCCGCTTCCATGCCTTCCTTCAGCTCGCTGTCCAATTTTGCAAAGTCCGCCACGACGGCTGCTACCATTTCTTCAGCACTTTCCTTGCCGCTGGCTTCGGTGATGCTGGCCGTCGCTAGGGCTTCACGCAAAGTTGCAATCGGGGTGCCGCCAATGGCCAACAATCGTTCAGCAATATCATCAATATAACCAGCCGCTTCGTCATAAAGGGCTTCGAATTTCTCATGAAGTGTAAAGAAGTTCGGACCTTTTACAAACCAGTGGAAATTGTGCAGCTTCGTATACAGGACCGTCCAGTTTGCGATTTGCAGGTTCAGTTGTTTCTGAAGTTCTTGATTTGCTTGGGTTAAGGTTTGGTTTGCCATTGTGAATTCCTCCATTCAACATATGAAATATTTAACGTACCATTGTGACAGTTACCTAAAACTTGAACTAAATTAAATTTAGACTAAATCTAAATCTTGTTTATATCATACCACTCCACTTTTAGATATGCAACCATCATTTTCATGAATATTGCATGAAATACCAACCAACATCAGGTTTATTCTGTACCTCTTTTCCCTTACCTATGCAAAAAAAAAACGAACCGGTAGTATTCTCCGGTTCGGTTCAACTCCATTTACCGCTCGCCGCGCAAATGCAGCTTAAATTGCTCCAGGCTTCGTTCCACTTGGCGAATGCCGTCCTCCACCAGTCTGCGGTCCACCGCATTTTCCATGTCGAAGGAAGGTCTGCGGGCCAAAGCCTTCTTCTCCTCTTCCCAATACGCTTGCCGACGCTGGATTTCTTTATATTTGTCCAGCAGATCGGTAATAATATCGTAGAAGCGTTCATAATCAACGATAATGTCATCGAGGAAGCGGTCAACTTCCTCCTTATCGTAGCCCCGCATTTTGGCGTCAAAATCTTTTTCGTGAATGGAGAGCGCATCCAGCTTGATTCCTAATTGTCGAAACAAGCTTTTCTGGTCTTCCAGCTTGCGCGCGTAATCGTCTTGCATTCCAAATCCCTCCGTACCTGCCTAAAAGGTTATCCAGCGCAGTTAATCTGCAAAAGCAGTCGTATCTACTCTAATGTACCACATTATTGCCCTTTCGTTCATCTCCACGTTAGGATGCGGGTGATACAAGTATTCGACATTGTCCCGTTTTCTTTTTATAATAGTCAATAGCCTGAGTCTAACATCTGGTGGTGAGTAGCGATTTTATACTTATGTACTTTTCTGTTATCGTTTCTGATCGTGTATTTTCTGATTCCCCCGCTCGGCAAGTTGGCCTTCCGTCTGGATTTCGTGGACAAACCCCGAGCGGACGTCGAACGCAAGATCCATCGTCAGCCAATTCCGCTTACAGCCAGCTATGCGATATTTGCCGGATTCTTTGTTGCATACCTGCTGTTCACGCGCAACTTCTCCTGGGAGACGGGAGCATTGTTTGCAGGCGGAGTGCTATTGCTGGCCATTGGGACCGTCGACGACTGGTACAAAACGAAAGGCAAAGACTTTCCGGCACTGCCTAAACTGATCGTTCAAGTGTCTGCTGCGGTGCTCGTTTATGCATCCGGCATCACCTTCAGCGGCTTCGTGAATCCCTTTAGCGGCGACTATGTCCTGCTGCCGGCATGGCTCCAGTTTATCTTAACGATTCTCTGGATCTTTGGCGTCACCACCGTCATCAATTTCTCGGACGGACTGGACGGTTTGGCCGGAGGATTATCCGCGATCTCGGCCGTGACGCTGTTTGTAGTGGCATTAACCAAAGGGCAGACCAACTCGGCGATGCTTTCGGTTGCCTTGATCGGGGTGACGCTGGCCTACCTGCGGTACAATAAACCGCCAGCCAAAGTCTTTATGGGCGATGCGGGAGCTACGTTCCTTGGGTTTATGCTTGCGGTAATCGCATTGGACGGCGCATTCAAGCAGGCTACCGTCCTGTCCCTGTTTATTCCGGTGCTGGCCCTTGGCGTACCGATTTTCGATAATCTGTTTGTCGTGATCAAACGGATGCTGCAAGGAAAATCACCTTACGTCGCCGATGCCAGCCAAGTCCATTATCGGTTGCTTCGGGCCGGATTAAATCAGAAGCAGGTGGTTATGTTCCTGTACCTGATCAGCACCTGTCTGGGACTGTCGTCCATCATTCTGCTGCTGTTGCAAGTCTAACGAAACGAAATGAAAGCGAACGGCCTTCTAGTCGTTCCAACCCAAAAGCGCGTGCCCGGTTCTTCCCGGTAGCACGCGCTTTGTATTGTACGGAATCCCCCACAAAAAAAGACCCCAAACAGGGTCTTTGTTAATGGCATCAGGATGATTTATTCGTATCTGCAGCGGGTTGAACTTCCGCTTTCTGCGGCTGCTCGTCTTCGAGAATGTCCCCACGTGCGCCTCTCTTAAACTCCTTGAGCATCGTGCCAAAGCTGCGCCCTAATTCCGGCAGCTTGCTGGGACCAAATAACAACAATGCTGCGATAACTAGAAGCAGCAAGTGAGACGGACGCAACAAGTTTTCAAGCACATTTATCACTCCCATCGAGTATCCTTGTGGACATTATACTACTTTCTTGAATACAATGGAAACCCTTTATCAACCGTTCCGGGTGTCTCAGCAAACAAGATGATGCTAGGCCATAAACCATTTCCCTCTTCTGGGCATATGCTGTGTCATCATGTATTGCAAAGGAGCGAACATCATGGGTTCTTACAGTCTGTTGGCCGTCATCGCCATTGGACTCGCGTCCAACTTGGATAATGCGGGAGTCGGTATCGCCTATGGAGTACGAAAAATCCGCATTCCTTGGTATTCCAATCTGGCCATCGCCGCCATTTCCTTTTTGGCCACTCTGGTGTCGGGTTATTTCGGAAGCTGGTTATCCTCGTGGGTCCATCCCTGGATCGGACAGTTGCTCGGAACGATTGTGATCGTTGGGGTTGGTGTATGGGTGCTGTTGCAGCCATTTCTGGAGAAGAAGAACATTTCGATTCAGGAAGAGGATGATGTCAATCCGCTGACCCGCCTGCTGCGCAATCCTGAAGAAGCAGATAAAGACAGCTCCAAATCCATCAGTCTTGGCGAATCGATTGTCCTCGGGATCGCTTTAGCCATGAATGCGCTGGCCGGCGGCTTTAATGCCGGTATCACCCAACTGAACATCTGGTATACTTCGCTGTCCGTTGGTTTGTTCAGCTACCTGTTGCTGGCCGCATGCGCCGGTCTGGCCGAGAAGGTCGCCGCAGAGAAATTTGGGAATCGGGCCACCGTCATTTCCGGTCTGCTGTTAATTCTCATCGGCATTCATCAACTTTTCTAACCTTTACTAAAGATAAGGCAAAGCCCCTCGCATCCTAAGGGGCTTTGCAAGAGTTTCTAGCAAACTACCTTGTCTACAAATTTTCCTATATAATGAAGAGGATGGTTCCTATAAAGGAGGTTCGATTTGTGAACTGGAATTGGTTTCATAGCTATGAAAAAGATTTAGAGGCGGCTTTCGATCAAACTGAGAAGGTTCTATCCGAGCTGCCGGAAGAATTCCGAGGACATGCTCTCAATTATTTGGGGAAATTTCACGCGTTAAAAAAGTCTGGCTCCCAGAACTACATATGCTATTTACTTCCATTCTGGATGCAGGAGGCTGCCGGTGCCAAGCCAGAGCTTAGCCGCGAGTTGACCGCAGCCATGATCTTGGTCATGCTGCATTACCATTTAATCGATGAAGTGATGGACAATCCAGAGGCGGGGGACAAGTGGAGGTTGCCGCTGGCGAATTTGCTTCAGCTTGAATTTTCTCGGATTTACGCCGCCTTGTTTACTTCCGAATCCCCGTTTTGGAGTTATTACCGGAAGTATACTGCCGAATGGGCAGAAGCCGTCTTGCTAGAAAATCAACATGACTTCTTCCAAGACAATCCGGTTCGTATTGCGCATAAAGCCTCCCCTGTGAAGCTGTCGGTGGCGGGCATGCTGCTCCTGACCGAACACGACCAACTGATTGCTCCTTTCGAATCTGCCGTGGATGCCGTGCTGGTGACGCTGCAGATGCTGGATGATTGGGAGGATTGGGAGAAGGATTTGCGAGAAGGAAGCTATAATTCTCTGATTTCCGTTGTACAGCATGAACTGCAGATTCCTTCCGATCGCAGACCTACACCGGATGAAGTCAAACACGCGTTGCATGTTCGGGATATCCTGTTCATTTTTGCCGAACGAACGGATCAGAACGCAGCGATATTAGAGGCAAACGCCCCGGGTCTAACGCACCTGCACGAGTTCCACGATTATCTCAGAACCAATCTCCGCCAAGGAGCTGAAAGTTTAAAAGATGAGCGAAGTTTGCTAGCCCAGGGCGGTTTAGCCTATTGGTTGGCGAATCAGAAGATCTAAACCTAGCAATCAGAAGATCCTATCCTAGCGTTCTGGCGAATTCCATGTTATAGTAATAAGGAAAATATAACTATTTTTACTGAGAAAGGGTGATCTTATGACATCAGGAGCGCTCCTTCAAACGCAAGTTGTGGAAAAAGCTTGGCAAGATCCTAGCTTCAAAGCGAAGCTGCTTGCCGACCCGAAAGCTGCGATCCAGGAGGCACTAGGTGTAGTTCTCCCGGATCACATCAAAATTAAAGCGGTCGAGGAAAGCACCGACGAATTTTACGTCGTATTGCCGCCTCAACCGGAGAAAGTTGTCATGAGCAAAATTAAACCAGCAGGAATCTGGGGCGAATAACCCCTTACGATCTTCGCTAGCACCCGAGCAGGGGCCGAACGACTTATCCCAAAGCATACTCCTCCACTTGAACGGAAGGGAAGCGGATAACGACTTCGGTCCCTGCTCCTTTTTTGCTCGTAAAATGAATTTGACCGTTCATTACTTCTATAATCCGGAACGTCACCATCAAACCTAGGCCTGTGCCCTTCGTTTTGTTAGAGAAATATGGCTCACCCAGGCGAGCCAGTACTTCTTCGTCCATCCCCTCGCCGTTGTCCTTGATATGGATCACCACATTATCGTTTTCTTCATAGCTCCAAATTTGGATGTCCCCTTCGCCCCGAAGCGCTTCGATGCTATTCTTGATGATATTAATAAATGCTTGCTTAAATTTAGAAGAATTGCCGCGCACATATAGATTTTTAGGAATATGAACTGTGATCTTGCCCCCCTGCAGGTTTGCCAGAGGGATCAAGATCCCTTCGATATGAATAAATTCCTCCAGCACGTTCAGCGTCGTTACCTTGCCGCCTTCCGGCTTGGCAAACGTGAGGAAGTCCGTAATAATCGCCGAAGCGCGATCCAGCTCTTCCAACGCCATGCTTAAATACACCTTGTCCGAATTCTGCTGCTTCTCAACTAGCAATTGCAAAAAACCTCGGGTCACCTGCAACGGATTGCGGACCTCATGGGCGACCGAGGCGGCTAATTCGCTGATGATCTCCATCTTCTCCGAACGCTGCAGCTCGTTATTAAACATCTCCAACTGCTTGGAGTATTCCACGACTTGCCTGTGATTCTCTGCAAATCTTCGGCCCAGAATGATAATCAACGAGGTCAGGAAGCACACGATACCTAATTTCCACAAAAATAGCTTATAGTATCCGTCGTAAAAGTAATACCAAATCAATTCACCTGCGGATAGCAGCGTAAACGAGAGGACCCCGGCCAGAAAGATCAGAGCCTCTTTGTTCCCTTTCGCCACATAAACGGTTAAAATGCCCGCCAAGATCAGAAACTGCGCGATAATCAGATAACCGGCAAATTGAGTCGTAATGAGCTTATAGATATCATAGTAACGATTACCGGACAACTCGTTGGCTAACAGCAACAGGATGCAAAGCGCGGAGAAGGCCACAAACACTTTGCGCGAGCGCCGAATTAAAGCAAAATAACCAGGACCAAAGATTTTCTCAAAGAAAAAGATAAACGAAGGAAGCAGAATAAATAAAGCCAAGTCAAACATGACCACCAGTATTCTGCCCGCCGTCGTATAGTCAAACAGCCAAAAAACAAACGGAGAATACGTCAGCACAAGCAAGCCGCTGGAGAAAATAACCGCGCACAGCGAGAACCACATCGGCATGTTCACATATTTCAGGAAAACCGAACAGAACAACATAATTACCGAGATGAAGATCAGCGTGCTGCCCAAAATTAAGTCGGTGATGTTGCCGCGTACAAAGCTCTTGATCAATTCCTGGTTATTTCCGATCCGAATCGGATCAAAGATCCCGATGGTATTTGTCGTTGAGGATACGCCGATATACAGCGTCTGACCCGAATTTTGTGGAGATACCGGTACCAGCACACTATTGATACTAAAGTTAAACTTGCGCTGGGATTCGAATACTTTCGCTCCGTCCAAATTTACCGTAATGTGTTTACCATATATTTTATCGATCAATACGACCTGGGAATTTTCGGTGATTTGAGGAAGGATGATTTTGATCCACTGAACACTACCCTTCTCCGGCTTCACCGGGCTCTCTTCTCCCGCGCTTACACTCGTCCAGCCGTCCAGTGCCTCTAGCCATTCCTTGCTCGGATTGGGATCCAACTGATCCGTCCAAGTGACCTGCCAGTTTCTAATTTGCTGTACCTCCGAGCCCACTGCACTCGAATTTCGAAAAATAATACCGTAAAATGCAGCAATGAATATGACAAACAAGACGACAAATCCTTTGATCAAAGACTTCATTAGACACCTCTGGAGATATTCTAAAGTGTTAACCCGGTTGACGCGCCTCAGTTCGAAAGGATCTGAGCAGGGCTACTTTATACCATTCGATTAAAATCTCGCAATAACCTTCAATTTATGGAAATAGTGATAATTTTTTTTAGAAGAGACGTGCCACAGTTATTTTACCGTGGATAGCTAGTTTTATCTATGAATAGTTTTAATTTTCTATCAAAAAAAACGCAGGAGCTGTCTCCTGCGTTACAATGTTCGCCTTCCGGCGAACAGATCTATATTCCCTCTATTGCTCGGTTCGCGTCACTTTGCACAACGGACACTTCTTCCGAACGCCACAGTACTTTCCCCAACGTGAGCACCAACAAGCCAAGCGCTGCGATGACTCCACCTAAGTATATGAAAGATCGGCCTGGTCCGATCCATTCGACCAGAAGTCCTCCGAGTAAAGGAGCTACGAGCATCACTAAGCCCAAAGGGAGGTTTGGATACCAAAGACACGGCCGACCATGTCCGCTGGCGTTTCTTTCTGCAAGCAGTAATTAAACGTGACGACCACCACCCCATTGCCGACGCCTAATCCAAATCCCAGCAACAGGATGGGAACTGCCGCACTCCCCGTGGGAAGCAGGCCCAGACCGCCGACGGCCATTCCAATCAGCCCGTATCCGGCACTGAATTTCCATGCGTAACCCGCCGCCCCCTTATTCCAACGGTTAAGCACCGCTATGATCAGCACAGCACCCATTCCCGCCGCAGCAACCATCCAACTGAGATAAGCCTCCTTCAGAGGGGCAATTTCCCGAAATAGGCTGGTGAATTGAAAATCGATCATTTGGATCGCTGCCGTCGCGACAAAACCAAACAGAAGAGTTACTAGTAAAAGCCGGGTTTTCAGGATAAAACGTAAGCCTTCGATCCACATGGTACGGAGGGACGTATCTTCAACCGTTTCCAGAGCCGAGGAGGAAGATCGACCAGGATTTCGTCCGGCCTTCTGGAATTCAACTTCCGCCTTTTTGATCGTGAGCAGGATCAGCAATGAAAACATCCGAAAGCAAACATTCAGTAGAATGCACCATTCGGGGGTTAACAGGGCTAGTGCGAAGCCGCCAAGCAGCGGACCGGCGATTTTAGAGCCCTGGTTGACGAAGCCGTTCAGCGAGGTCGCTTGAAATAGCTGATCTTCCCGAACGATACTGCGCGTCAATGATTGCTGGGCGGGAATTATAAAGGTAGAGAGAGTTGCGCGCAACGTTAACACCGGAAGCAACCACAGCATGTTCGGAGAGAGCAGAATCATCAGGGTGAGTGCCGCTGTCAGCAGATCGCAAAGTCGCATCAGCTTCAACTGATGGATCCGGTCGGCGACCACGCCGGCAAAGGACCCAAGCAGGACACTGGGTAGAGCGTTGGCTACGGGGATCAGCGCTAGCATAAGCGGTCCAGCCTCCCAGCGGTATCCCACCAGCACCTGAATCGCCAGCATGTCAAACCAATCGCCAAATGTCGCCGCCGTATATGCCGCATAAACGCGCGTAAAAGTTTTGTTGCGAAGCAGACCCGCAGGCCCGGCCTGTACATTACCTGTCATGATTATTCCTCCAACCAACCTAGTTTCGTATCAACTAAGATCAATGTAGCGGAGGAATGTCAGAAGAATATCAGAGCGACTTTCCAGATCAAGCTAACTGTTCACGGATGACCGCATCGAGCCCAGCCGACAAGCGGGTGACGCCTATCCGATCCAGTTCTAGGTTGTATAATTCCAGGTATTTTTGCTGCAACGCTAAGGGGGGCGGGAACATGGCGAAAACATTCACGATTCGGTATAGGGAGTGTAATCGAAGCGGCACGAAGCCAGACCGATCCAGCACCGTCAGCCCTTCGTCCAGCTGCTTTTCCGCCTCCGTCGATTCCCCTTTCCGCTGTAGCCACAACCCTTTTACCACCCTATAACTGCCGATCTCTCTTAAGAAGGGTTTCTCGTTCAACATCCCATTTTCTACGGCATCCGCCAGCTTCGCAATTTGGGGCTCCGGTGATCCTGCCACCACATGAGCCAGCATCTCAGCGATCGTGATTTGCGGGATGAAGCTGTCATATTTCAACTCCGCGATGACGCGATAGCTGAAGCTCACGCGTTCCAGCGCTTTGTTCGGCTCACCGGCCAGCGTATAGACGTCCAAAATCGTCAGAATCTCCATCTCCCTATGATAAGGGGGCGGCAGCAACTTCAGGGCAAGCACGCGCTCGCATACCGGCAAGGTCTGCTCCGGACTCTTTGTCAGGCAGAAGAACACCAGCAAGTAGAACAAGCGGTCCCGCAAAGGGGCTTCGCTCTTATTTAAGAGCCAGTCCAAATCGCCTTGAACAAACTGAATGTACACCGAATAGAACGGGTCCAGTTGATAACCCAGCACATCCTGTTGGCGCGCCAGCGTCAGCATCGAACGCCCTTGGCCATAGAGCTGGTATTTACTGAAAAGCGCTCGCATCGTCTCATGCAGCTCCGGGTCCGCTAAGGTTGGAATGACTCCCTCTGCGGGATGAGGAACCGGAAGCACCAGGCTGTAGCCTAAGCCCCGAACGGTCCTGATCTCCAGCCCATGGATAGGCTTTAGCTTTTTGCGAAGCCGGTAGATATGGTCGTCCACCGTACGTTCGACCGGGTATTCCAGAGGCCACACCTTGTCCAGCAGTTGCTCTCGGGTAAATGTCCGGCCCACGTTACGGTACAAGAACTGAAACAGCGCGAACTCCTTCGGTAACAGCTCCACCGTAAGCCCCTCTGCGGTAATCTCGAATCGATCGCTGTTGATGTCTAGATGCATCGCTGGTTCCTGCCTTCCCCGTAAATGATGACCTAATTATACCATCTACACGCATAAAAAAGACGCCGGACAAACGCAAGGCATCGTTACCTCGCGCTCATCCGGAGTTTCCTTGAACCTCAATGATCTCTCGCTAGACTAATTCTGCTACAATCCGACGCACCGTGCCGGTGCGGATCTCCTCGGCCAACTCGCCATCGATGACAGCACCGTCTACCGCAAGCTCCGATCCATCGTGCTTCTGCACCATCAACCGGCGAATCACTGCAGCATTCGGGCCATAAGTGTCCTTCTTCTGCGGGTTCCGGTAGATGACCTCCGTCGTACCCAGGAAGCGGAACGACACCTCGCCTTGCGCATCAAAGAGCCAACCGGGCAGGCGCGGATTCAGCGCAAGCCGGAGCTTGCCTTCATGCAGGCGGAAGATCCGTTTCCCCGCCATCATCGTCATCCACATGCTGAGGAACTCGGCGGTGGATCCGCTAAGCCGGGCGACATACCCGCGGCCATGGGTATCCGGATCCGGATTTACGCTCGTCGCGATAAAGGAGGAGTTCTCCAGCGTGCTGCGGCCATACACTGCCGGATCGAGGAACGGAATTAACGAGGTGCGAAGCTCGGAGAAGAACTCCTCGGTCAAACCGCTCTTAAGCAGCGCCAGTAAGTACTTATAGCTCATATGCAGGAACACCGATTCCCGTTCCAGCCACCCCGGCGTAAAGGCGCGAATGCGGCCGATCTCATGGGTCTCCGTATCTAGGCTGACGGAGGTTTTATACATTTGAAGCTGGGTGTCGAACAAGTCGCTGCGGCGAATTTGCTCATAAGTCCGCTTGGCTTCGTTAGGGTCCTCAACCGTCTTCAACCATCGAGCAGGACCTTCCAGGAAATGCGGCAGCGGGCGCACGGTAAATTTCTTCACGACCGCCTTCGGCAGACCGTATCCGCTGATCACCGGGTTTCCTTGGGCATCAGTCACCGGCTCAAATTCCGCCGCTTCGTAGGCGAAATACGTAGGTGTCACGCCGCCGCCCAGTCGGATCGCCTCCCGGATGCCGCGCTCGATCTGCTCCAGCATGCGATCCGCCAGCCGGCCGATCGCCTGAAGCTCCAGCGGAGATTCCGTCCCGCTGATCCCGAAACGAATAGCATCCCGGTATTTCTCACGCGCCGTCGTCACCTGATCCCAATAGTCAAACGCCTCCAGGCTCCCTGCCAAACGCGCTTCCAGCAGCCTTTCCACTTCGCTGAGCAGCGCAGCAACTTCCTCGGGCACTTGCACGACTAGGTCGTTGCCAGCGGCTACAGCTTCAGTACAAACTTCCTGAACGAACTTCAGCAGCCGCTTTAACTCAAAGGTTTCGCTCATCCCCGAGCCAAACAGCCCAGGCAAGCCGTTCATCGCATCGTTCCATCCCGGCTTGTTCGCTTCCATCTCCACGCCCATGCCAAACGGATCTAAGGTGGCAAATTTGACCAGTCCCAGCGACAACAGCTTGACGAACAAGGTCGTTTGGTAAATTTCACCGCGGCCGTGTTCGGTTTTTAGCCAGTTGGTGCTCTTGAGTGTCAGGCCGAATTGGGCCATCTTCTCTTCATCGTGCACCAGCGAGCCGTATTGGCGTACTTTACCGCCGCTGATAACATATTTCTCACTGCGCGGCAGGACGCGGGCCGGACTGTCGAAGTACGTATACTCCCGTTCTCCAAACAGCAGCTGTTCTTTACGATCTGGAAAAATATCAAGATAATTGTCAATCAAGTCCATATTGTAAGTCCAATGGTCCGTCCAGTAGCCTTCTCCAAAGGAGGCTTCAATTTGCTGTTCAGCGAGCGATAGCACGCCGGTCAACAGCTCATTCTCCTCTACAAGCAGCCTTATGCCACGATGATTCACGAGCGAAATCAGCTTGCCCGGAGTAAACGATCCCAAGCACAGAGCAGCCAGCTCCTCTCGATGATCGGCCGCCGCCTTCTCCAGGAAGGCAGATAGATCCTCCGCCCGTTCAGCCGGAACTCGGAAGGTAGTGCCTTCCACGCCTAGCGGATTATAACCATCTGCCTGTATCAGGCTGAAGAACGTGCGGATATTAAACGTTCCAACCCGAGGATGAAAATAGACATCGTTGCGCCGGTTTTGGTTGGCATCGCGGAAATTGCCGTTGCCCTGCGAATAATATTCCGGGGCGATCGAGAAGAAGTTATAGTCCCGCTCCAAATCACCGTGCTTCCGGGAATACAGGTGAACCACGAACCCTTCCCGGCCATTTTCGAAAATAAACGGATACCCGCCGCGCAGAAAATTGTCCAGATAGCTCTGCCGGCAGTAGGCATCAAACAGCGGCAGAGCTGTCTTCGTGGCGATGTCTGCAGTCAAATCCTCGGTTAACTGGCTGGCCTCTGCATGCTTGCGGGCAATGTAAGCCGGGCTGGCAATCTCGGCCGCTTTGCGATTTAACCGTTCCACGCTTTCGATATGCCCGATCAACGTGTAAATGCGGCGGCTTTCGCCGGGGGCAAGCTCGGCAGCGAATGCCGAAAATCCGCAAGGCACCTTATTGGTGCAATACTGCGGTGCCGCCGTTAATGCGGCCAGCGGCTGCTCGGCAAAACGGTCGGGATACGCCAGCGACGTATTATCGCCGAAAATAACCGCAATGTCGGCTATCGTCTGCAGCAGCTTCCCGTCTTCTCCAAAGGTGAGGTAGAAATGTCCGCTTTGCACCTCGCTCACTTCGGCCTCATCATGGGTGCTGGAACGGACCCGATAGAACGGAATCCCATTCTCGATATTGTCGACCTCCATCCAGCTGCGCAGCAGATTCCCGATTTCCTTGTAGCCGGCGTTCTCTACCCCATACGGAAGAATCTCCGGCATCCCATCCAGCATTTCCAGCTGCACCGGCGTTCCGGAAATATTCGTGACCTCCACCTGACGGACCAGTGCCGCATAATCATCATTAGGAACCTGAAAATAACTTACCTTCACCCGCAGCCCCTGCGCTTCATGGGTTTCCTCAATCGTCAGCTCATTGGTTAAAATGTGCATACGGCGAACGGCTGACGCATCAGGAAAGGCACTTTGGAACGGCTCATAGATCCCCGCTTTCCCTGCGGTTTTGATAAACGTCCGGAAGCCTTTCATCGCAACCGATTGATACGTAATGCTGGCCGGGGAGAATTCCATGATCGGGCTGTTTTTGTCCCGGATCCCAAAGCTGCAGACCGACTGCCCCCGGTTCACATAAAACGTCCACATCGGAATCCCCTTCATGCCGGCAAGGCCGGGAAGGAAGCTGGAGAACGGTTTCGCCCGGTCAAACTGCTCGATCACGAACGCATTTCCCTCAAAAGAATAATTCGACATAAGGACTATCCCTCCGTTCATTAAATAAGGATGTAACTAGCCTTGGATGATATATGTCGCAATCGAATGCGCCGGCAACGTTTCGCTTGCAGCCTCACCGCCGAACTCCAGGGCAAACGGCTGCGCTACATCACTTTCGTTCTGCACGACAACCGCGATGCTGCCGTCTGGATTACGGAACGCAGTAGCCAGCAAGTCCGGAGCTTGGGCTTCCAAGCCAATGCGGGCAGCTCCCGGTTTGATATATTTACTGAAATGCCCGATGTAGTAGTACGAGCTGTTGTAGTGAAGGGTATCGGTTGTCGTATCCGCGATGATGGGCGCATCACATAGGTTGCCTACATGGTTCGGACCGCCCGTTTCATCCAACACCAAATTCCAATCCAAGAACCCTTCATTCCAATGGTTCAAGTCACCGATAATGTTCCGGCCGTAGCGTTCGCCGGTGAACCACTCGCCAAGCTTTACGCCACCTTCCTGACAGCCTTCCGTGAACAGAAGATGCTTGTCGGGGAACAGCTCATGCACTTTGCCAACGTTCTCGAACGCTTCGCTGACGTACCAGTGGAAGCCGGTGCCCCATACGTATTTCGCCGCTTCGGGATCGCTTAGTACGGCAGAGGCACGCTCAACCATAATATCCCGATTGTGGTCCCAGATGAGAATATGGACGTCCGACAGGCCTTCCCGGTGCATCACCGGACCCAGGTAATCCCGTACGAAATCACGTTCTTCCTCGCCGCTGTAAATACAGGAATCCCAGGTTTGCACCGCCGCCGGTTCATTTTGTACCGTGATGCCCCAGATCGGGATGCCAGCCTCGTGATAAGCTTTGATGAACTTCGTATAATACAACGCCCACACCTCGCGATATTCCGGCTTCAGCTGACCGCCGTGATTCATATCGCCGTTCGTTTTCATCCAAGCCGGAGGGCTCCAAGGAGAGGCCAGTATGGTGATGTTCTTCCCGGCAACTTTCGCCGCATCATGAACGAACGGAATCACCCATTTGTGATCGCGGGAAATATCGAACGTTTTCAATTCCACATCGCCATCCTCGATATACGTGTAGTTCTCCAGCGCGAAGTCGCAGCTGTGGATGTGCACGCGACCCAGCGTATATCCCAGCCCCTCCTGCGGATCGAAATACTTGCGGATCACTTCTTCCCGTTTCTGCGGGCTGATCCGAGACAACGTATAAGCGGCCGCTTCGGTGAACGCACCGCCAAATCCCATCACCGTTTGGTAGGTCTGCTCCGGCAGAACCTTCAGCTTCTGTTCCGTGCCAGCTGCTGCGCTGGATTGAACCGCCACTTCCCCTTGCGGCTGCAAGCGGTCGGCGGAATCACGCGAAGTGAGCACTTTCACCCATTTTGCCATCGTAATCCTCTCCTTGGTTTTTGATTTGGTGTTTCTGTAATCGATTTCAAAATCAACAAGAGCAGTACCGGAAAAGCGCGCCGATCTTCAATAAATTGAAGAAATACAAGGAACGAAACCGGTTTCGATCTCTTGTAAAAAAATAGAGGCCGAGCGGTTTACAGCGATCGGCAAGAATCGCGAATAACCAGCTCTACCGGGATGACGCCTTGTTGCACGTCTTCCCCGCCTTCTATCGAATAGATTAACATGTCAGCCGCCCTGCTGCCAAGTACATCTGTATTTTGTCGTACCGTCGTTAACGCAGGAGTTAGATATTTCGCCATTTCTATATCGTCAAAACCTAGCAGCGAAATATCTTCAGGCACGCGCAAACCGTGCCGCTTGATCGCTATCATGGCCCCGACTGCCAAATTGTCGCCGGCTGCAAACACAGCTGTTGGCCGCTCGTCCGCCTGCAATAGCTCCTCCATCGCTTTGCTGCCGCTCTCTACGGTATAGTCGTAGCTTCCTTGTACGATATGCTGCGGATGAATCGTCAGCCCTAGCTCTTGCATCGCTTGCCGAAATCCGTTTAACCGCTGCTCACCAGCGAAGGTTGGACCGCCGCCGATATGCGCGATCTTCCGGTGACCCAGGGAATGCAAATATTTCACGGCCTGACGGGCGCCTTCTATATTGTCCGAGTACACCGTACTCTTGACGGAAGATTCCTGATCCAACAGCACGCAAGGAATATCCGACTCGAGCAACTCCTGATAATACGGATCGGTAGCATCCGGCAGCACCACAACCACGCCGTCAATGCCGCGGATTTTACAGTGTTCCAGATAACTGCTTTTCTTGCCGCCGATATCCTTGGAAAGAAACATCAGATCGTATCCCTTAGAAGTAGCCACCCGCTTGAAGCCTTCGATCACGCCGCCAAAAAACGGATGCAGGATACCCGCACCGGAAGGCTCAATAAACAGCACGCCAATCGTCCAAGAGCGTTTGGTGGTCAGCGAACGGGCGTGAGCATTGGGCAAGTAGCCAAGCTCGTCCGCAGCATCTAAAATTTTGCGGCGCGTCTTCTCACTGACATCGGAATATCCATTAAACACCTTAGATACGGTCGTAGGCGAAAAGCCGGTCTTTTGTGCAATATCATAGATCGTGATCAACGTTCTCATCTCCTCTGCCCGGATCCAAGCAGAGCTCGAAACCGGATTCACAGGCCATTGTAGCCGCAGGGGCGCTGGAAGTCAACCATATCAAGCGTTATGAGTCCTATTGGTCAGAAAAAAAAATCACAAGGCTCAGGAATGTCCTGAACCTTGTGATTGAGTTAAATTTGCCGGATTTGCTGAATTATTTTGGGGCAAACTTTTGGGGGAATCACAACTTTGAATAGGAAAGGCGCTGATCTGATATGGACGATGACAACAAAAACTCCGCGGACTTCGAATATGAACGTTACAAGCTGCTTCAGGAGTATCGCCCGGAGAATGACATTCCCTTCGATGACTTGCTGCCGCACGATACGCGAATTGTCCAAGGCATCAGTGAACCTAAAGGTACGGTCAACAGCGAAGATGATCCGTTTCCTGATGTACCCGATGCGGACGCGATCCAGAAGGACAGTCCCGTCGACCCGGTCGCTCCCGATCCAGATGCCATGCACGGCACCGATTTACTTAACGGCTTTGATGGCGACGAAACCGAATAAACCACACAACGTAAGAAGCCTTCCATGTCCTATGGAAGGCTTCTTCAACCTAATCACGTTAATCTTTATAAACTTTAAACTTACCTACCAAAGCCTGCAGCTGTTCAGCCATCCGGCTTAAATCCGCCGAGGAGGAAGAGCTTTCCTCCACAGACGCCAGCTGTTCTTCTGCCGCCGCAGAGATCGTTTGGGTGTTGCCCGCAGTCTGCTCCGAAAGCATGCGAATTTGCTCAATCGCATCTCGGGCGGCCTCACTTTCCCCTGCAACCTCCTGCATCGTGGCAGCAGCAGCTTCGACGGCTTCCGCCGCATTCATCACCGATTGGCTGATCGCAATAAACGATTGTCCCGACAAATCAACGGCTTCCCGGCCTTCGGTTACTTTATGCTGAATGTCGATCATCGCAGCCGCCGCATGATTCATCTCGTCCTGAATGCGGGTGATCAATTCGCGGATTTGGTCTGCCGAATGGCTTGAGCCTTCGGCCAGCTTGCGAATTTCGCTCGCAACTACCGCAAAGCCGCGACCTTCTTCCCCGGCTCGCGACGCTTCGATTGCCGCGTTCAGCGACAGCAGGTTCGTCTTCTGTGCAATCTCCGCCATCACAGCCGCGATGCCGCCAATTTGCTCCGCACGTTGGTTTAATGAGTTGGTGATGTCTGTCAGCTTCGTAACCGTTTGTTCAACGTCACGGATCTTATGTTCGGCGCCTTCCACCAGTTGGGTTCCTTCTTGAGCTGAGTTGGCCATTCCTGCCATTGTCCGATTAATTAGCTGCATATTGCCGGATACGTATTCCACCTGCTGAACCATCGTATTTACGCTGGTTGCGCCGCGTTCTACGCTTTGCATCTGCTGCTCGCTGCCGGCAGCAACGTCCTGGATCGCTACTGTCACATGTTCAATCGCCTTCGTGGTCTGCTCGGATCCAGCGGAGAGTTGCTCCGCTGAAGCGGAAACGTTATCGGTCATCTCCCGGACTCCTTCAACCATTTCACGCAAACTATCAACCATCTTCTGGAAGTTAGCGGCAAGTTCTCCGATTTCATCCCGGTTAAATCCATCCAACTTTTCCGTCAGGTCGCCTTGGCCAAGGATCGCAGTCGCCCGATTTAATTTACGGATCGGAAGCAGAACCGAACGGATATTAAAGATGATCAGGAGGGCTCCTCCAACTATCGAAAGGACGACAACAAGGATGGACGTATTGCGAATGGCTGCCGTTTGCTGGGTCACCTCGTCTTTATTCATCGTTCCGCCAATTTTCCATCCCGTCAGTTCATTGGTCAGGAACTTCATTTTATATTTTTGGCCGTCCATGCCGTATTCGAAGGTTCCCTCATCCGCTGCGAACATTGGAGCTGCAATGGTATCATCCGCTGCTTCTCCGAGGCCGCCCTTCGGATTCACAATCACATTCTTGGTATTGTCGAGAATCAGGATGTATCCTTCTTCTCCTACTTTCATGCTTGCCAGATTGGAGATGCTGGTTAAGTTCAGGTCGAGTGAAAGAACGCCTTTCCCATCCCGAAGCTTCTTCGCAACGGATACGACGGTATTCCCGTCAGCAGAGAGATAGACGGGTGTAACCACGGCCTTGGAGCTGTCCATCGCCAGCTTATACCAATCCCGCGTTCTCGGGTCATAATCAGCTGGCAATTCCTCATCTTTACCAAGCAACATCCCGCCTTGATTAGTTCCAACATAGATATTAATAACTTCTTTATGCAAGCCCAAGTACTGACTAAGTCGATTCTTCACCGCCGTTCCACCCGACGCCAGGTCCGCCTCAACAGATGCCGTTTCGAGCCCAAGTTCGTTCACGAAATAATCCAGATCCGATCCTACGCTCTCAATCTCATTTGTGATCAACGAATTTGCCGTTGACACGCTTTCTGCCGCGCTGTACATGATCTCCTCTTCGATGTAATCACTTGCTTTCCAATAGGTTGTACTTGAGATCACCAGGCTCGGAACTAGCAGGATGATCACAAACGTGATGATGAGCTTTTGACGAATGGAAAATGATAACTGTCGACTCACGATGATATGCCCCCTAAAATCGCTTCAATAGTCATTGGAATCCGCCTTGAACAGGTAAGGTAATGCTTACTTAGCGCATGGTCTATGTCACGTATACCCGGTTTCGTCCTGCCTCCTTCGCTCGATAAAGTGCCTGATCTGCCTTGAGGAATAACTCCACCTCATCAACATTCGGATAGGTTGCACTTCCTCCCGAGATCGTTAGCTTTAATTTCTCCCCATCCGGCAAAACAAAAAGATGGTTCTCCACATTGCGGCGCAATCGTTCGGCAATCACTTTGATTTGGTCCGCATCGCAACGATCTACCAAAATCACGAATTCCTCGCCGCCCTTGCGGGCAATGTGATCTCGCTGTGAGAACGTCTCTCGCATTACATCAGCGATTTGCAGCAGTACAGCATCGCCCGCCAGGTGACCATACTGATCATTGACACGCTTGAAGTAGTCAATGTCGATGATTAGCAGAGTGAACGGAATGTTGTCGCGCTGGGCGGCCGCGATTTTTTGCTCCATTTTCTTTGCAAAAGCCCGAGAATTGTATAAGCTCGTCAAGAAATCTCGGTTCGCCGCTTCCCTCATCTTACGAATGGAGTCGTCCTTGTTCCGGAGATAATGCAGAATGGAAAATGCGATCACACCCGCAATAAAGAACAGAGGCAAATATAACCCCATCTCCAAATAGGGAAAGCCGTCGTACAGAATCCAAGCGATCACCACCATACTCACCGAACTTAACCCAAGCACCAGGAAGAGACGCGGCATCGTTGTCTTTTCCTTGCGCAAGAAGAGAACCCCAATGAGAAACGTCACCGGCGAATTCAAGGCAGCGATCACAGCGTGCGTTCCGAACTCATGCAGAAACAACCGATAAATCATGATCAACAGCGTCGTAATCGCTCCCGAAATGCCGCCTCCTAAATAAACGGAGATCAGGATGGGCAACTGCCTGAAATCGACCACTATATGCCTGGAGATCTGAAAATGGTAATGCATCAGAAGCACGCCCAACAGCCCAGAAACAATGCCCAGTGCGAGCCGTGTCCCTAACGCCTTTTGCAGGCGTTCGGTTAAGGCGCTTTTTACTATATGTCCAAAAAGGATTCCCGTCGTCAGCAGTGTTAAATTATTCAGTAAGCTTTGCAGCATCAAATGTTCCTCTCAGATGTATATAAAGCATTATGTAAGTAGTGCTAGCATAACATATTAAAGCGACAAAAATAAGATATTTCTACTATTTTTCGATTTTATTCGACATCTTTAGACACCTTCTGTCGACTGCGTTTTTCTGCCCTGCGGGTCATGATATAATGACGTCAGATTGTTGAAAGGGTGACGGTAATGAATGACATGGCTGCGGTCCAAGGACAGGAGCCTGTACAGGTGTGTCTATTGGCGGGAAAAATCATGCTTCAGAGCGGAGCGGAAACGTATCGCGTGGAGGATACGATGACTCGGATGGCCGATGCACTGGGACTCTCCGGCTCGCATAGTTATGTGACCCCGACGGGGATCGTCTTTCAATCCGGCGAAACGGAATCTGCCAAGCTGATCCGCATCGTGGAGCGGACGACCGACCTGCAGAAAGTGTCTGCAGTGAACGACATCTCCCGGAAGCTGCACAGCGGGGATATCACAGCAGCAGAAGCTCATGCCTTGCTCCGCGAGATTGAGTCGGAGAAGCACGCTTATCCGATGCCGCTGCAAATGGCGGCTGCGGCCTTGTCCAGCGGCTGCTTCACCTTGATGTTCCGCGGCCAGGCGGAAGATTTCCTGCCAGGCTTATTGTGCGGCGGAGTAGGATTTGCCGCGTATCTGCTGTTCCATCGGCTGGTGAAGGTGAAATTTTTCGCCGAGTTTACCGCAGCACTGATCATCGGTCTGTTGGCCACGGGGTTCGTGCAGATATCGCTAGGCCGGGACTTGGATAAAATCATTATCGGTTCGGTGATGCCGCTCGTGCCGGGACTGCTGATCACCAATGCAGTCCGGGACCTGATGGCTGGGCATCTCGTGTCCGGGTTATCCCGGGGAGCGGAGGCTTTTCTTACCGCCTTTGCCATTGGAGCCGGGATTGCCGTCGTCTTCACTTTGATTTAAATCGCACTTAAAGGGGACCTATCGTCCAATGTACATACTCGTTCATCTGCTAATTAGTTTTATCGCTTCAGGGGCTTTTGGCATCCTCTTCAACGCCCCCAAACGAACGCTGCTCCAATGCGGCCTGTCCGGTATGCTTGGCTGGCTCGTCTACATCCTGCTGGAGCCAAGGATGGAGAGCGTATTTTCAACCGTTGCGGCTACGTTCTTGGTTGGCGTCTTGAGCCAGCTGTTTGCCCGCGTTTACAAGAAGCCGGTCATTATCTTCAGCGTAGCCGGGATTATCCCTTTGGTTCCGGGCGGGCTCGCGTATGATGCGATGCGGCGGTTCGTGGAGAATGAATACAATTTGGCTGTGGAGCTCGCCGCCAAGGCCTTCCTCCTATCCGGTTCGATCGCGATAGGGCTTGTCTTGTCTGAAGTGCTCGGCCAGCTCTTAATTCGGCGGATCCCGCGGCAAGCGAACAGCCAAACCTTAAAACGGCGCTAACCGCTTATCGCGGCAGCGCCGTTTTCATCCAAAACATATTCATATACACCAGCTCAAAACCGCACTTCAACATGTTCGCATGGCTGACCGAAGCAAACTCCACATCGGTGTAAACCCGTTTCAGTCCGAGCTTCCTCGCCGTTTGCAGCCGATGCCGAATCAGCGATGTTTGGATACCGCGATTCCGGTACGCCGGGAACGTATAATCGTTGGCTAAATACCCGGTATCGCCGCGCACAAACAAAGACCCCATTCCTGCCGGCTCTCCTCCAAGAGAGGCAACGTAATTTCGAAAATCGTCCCGATAGTAATACCGGATCTTCCGCTTCACCATTCCTTCGTCCAGCGATGAACCGTCCCCGCCTCGTGATCGCTCGATCAACTGGATAAAAGCAAGAGCCTCTGCTTCGTTAGAGACCCGAGCCATGTGAATTCCTTCCCTCGATTGAGCTCGTTCCGAAGACTCTAATCCGAAGTTTTCCTTATCGAACTCATGCTTGAGAAAAGCGAGCTGAAGCCTCGGCACGAAGCCTTCAGCGGCCAACGCCTCCGCCACTTCGCTGGTTTGCCGGTCCGGGCTCAGGTCAAAGCAAGGATCGATACCAGAGGCAGCATACTTCCCAAGAATCTCCGGCAGCCGCTCCAAATCGGCAGGGCCAAAGCCAATCACGCGATTGTAATAACTTGATAGCGGGGACAACTCGTCAGACAGCAGCGTCGTCCCGCCGACTTGTGTCACTGTAAAATGAGATTCCTTCAAATACAAAGAACGTTCGTTATTAAACTTCGTCATCTCCATCTCCAGTTGAATCAATCGTTCCACATCGCGAAGAACAGGATGAGGTTGTCTGGAAGGAGTCATCATAGGCGCTTTCTCCTTTTCACGTTCTCACTTCATTCATTTTGTACTACAAGTCTTTATCCGCTCAAGCGGGGGCTATGATAACCTACCTGCAGCAGCAGATCAATTTGCATCTTCTACACAGCGGCAGGCGTGTTATAATAACTAGCGACTGCCATTAAACGGTATTCGATTCCAGATCCGCGTCTAATTCTAGATTAGCGCATCAGAAAGAAGTGAACAGCAAGAGATGATCGGCGAGATTGTATTAGATGTCGTTTTGCCTATTTTTATCCTCATTGGATTAGGCGCCTTGATGCAACGAGCCTTTAAGCTTGATTTGTATACACTGGCCAAAATCAACTTCTACTTCGTGACGCCTGCCGTCGTCTTCGTCAGCATGTACGAATCGGAGATGTCCGCCGAGCTGCTGGGAAGCGTGACAGCATTTTACGTTTTGTACGTCCTGCTGCTCTATGGGGTCAGCCGGCTCGTCAGCTGGCGTCTGAAGTTTAGACCTGGCATGCGGGCCGCCTTCACCAACAGCTTGATCCTCGACAACTCCGGCAATTACGGATTGCCGATTAATCAGCTGGCCTTTAAAGGCGATCCGTTGGCTACTTCCGTTCAAGCGCTGGTCATGACGTTCCAGAGCCTGGTCACGTTCACCTACGGCGTGATGTCCGTGCAACGGGCCAAATCCGGCGGTACGCTGAAGGCCGCGTTGATCGGGTTTCTCAAGATGCCGGTACCTTACGCCTTGGTGCTTGGGATGGCGCTGCACTTGCTTCAATGGCCGATCCCTTATTTTGTGTCTAAGCCGCTTGGCTATATCGCCGACTCGATGGTAGCCATCGCCCTATTGACGCTTGGCGCCCAAATTGTCAAATATCCGTTGCGGCTCGACCGGATTGATGTCTATGTGAGCGTCGCTCTGCGTCTGTTGATTGGCCCGGTGATCGGATTCATCTTGGTGTGGGTGCTGGGCCTCAAAGGAATTCCGGCCCAAGCCCTGTTGATCGCTTCCGGTATGCCAACCGGCGTTAACAGCACCATCCTGGCGGAGGAGTACGACAACGAACCCGATTTCGCCTCACAAACCGTGCTGATCTCCACACTGCTGAACATCATTACGATGACGGCGCTGATCTCCCTATCTAAATACGTCGGCTAGTCCCCAAAAATAAGAACCTTGCGCCAATTGGCGGAAGGTTCTTGCTTTAAGCCCGGATTCTTTATTCATCTTGCTTCAATGCGGCTTCATGCTCCTTCACGAATTGCTCCGGCGTCACCGCTTTACCGAACAAGGCTTGGATCATATTTAAGTGCGTCTGGGCCGCGTTCCCTTTCATTTGGACGTCGGCAAATAAGGTCAGGTTGCTGGCATTGTTCAGCTCATCCAACAGATCAATGTAGAGTTTGGGCAGATCCGAAACTGTCGTATCCACCTTCGTTGCCGGAACGACCCCGGCCGTACTTACCGAATCAGCTCCCCACTTGCTAATGAAATACTCCACGAACTTCTTCGCTTCGTCTTTGACCTTGGAGTTCTCTGCAACGAACAAGCCGCCCCCAGGTCCGCCTACCCAGCTGTTAATGTCCCCTTTACCGCCGGTAAAGGTCGGGAACTTGAAGAACCCGACATTGTCTTTAAATTGCTGAGGGACGTCCGGGTTACTCGTAAAGTTAGGCACCTCCCAGGTTCCCGCCAAGAACATGGCGGCCTGTTCCTTCATGAAGACCGTTTTGCCTTCCTCATTAGACAATCCGTTAAAGCCTTTATTAAAAGCGTTCATATCCACCAGCTTCTGAATTTCAGCCGCCGCCTGAATCAACGCTGGATTCTCGAAGCTGCCCGTGCGATCGATGGCCTGCTTCAGCGTTTCCGGTCCGCCGATCCGGTCGGCCAGGTACATATACCAGATCGAGCCCGTCCAACGATCCCGGTTCCCCAGCGCGATGGGGGTGACCCCTTTGATGTTCAGCGTGTGAATCACGTCCAGGAACTGATCGTAGGTCTGCGGCACTTCCAAATTGTATTTATCAAAAATTGCCTTATTATAATAAATCGGTGAGATGTTCAGTTCGATCGGCAAGCCGTACGTTTTGCCCTGTACCGCATAGGCATCAGTGGCCCCCGGTACGAATTGGTCCTTCAAACCGCGTTCCAACACATCATCAAGCGGGGCAAACAGATCTCCCTTCACGTAAGGGTCCATGAAACCCGCCGCCCAAGTGACACCAACGTCAGGCAGTTCGTTCGCCGCAGACAGTATTTTTAGTTTGTTTTTGTATTGCTCATTTTCCATCACTTCTTGCTGTATGGTGATATTCGGATGCTCGGATTGATATTGGTCAATGATCTCATTTACCAGTTTATTTTGCTGCGGAGAGGAACCTGCCGGCCACAGATGCATGAATTGGATCGTGACCTTCGCACTGGCCGCCGATGCTTCATGGTCATCCGCCCCGCCCCCTCCTGCCACCTTGTCGCCTACGCAACCGGTAAGTCCCAACAACAGGAGAAGCGCAATCCACAGAATGGATGCTGTTTTCTGGTTGGACATGCTTTAGCCCCCTAATTATCTCGGCTATTCGTGTAACCGCTTCAATCCAAGTTTATCACGTTGATGATTCCGCTTCCATAGCACGCGAAGCTGAACCCCCATTTCGCCGCAAAGATCTGTGACAAAATGGTCAAGGCTTAAGCGTCATCTTCCGTCTCTTTCGTCTGGCTGCGGTATTTGCTGGGACTCATTCCTTCGTAATTTTTGAACACCTTGATAAAGTACTTGTCGCTTTGATAACCGACACGCTCCGCAATCTCCCCAACGGACATCGTTGTCCTTAGCAGCAGCTCCTTGGCACGGAGCACCCGCAATCGGGTGATATATTCGCTGAAGGTAAGCTCGGTCTGCTCTTTGAACAGCACGCTAAAGTAACTTGGATTCAGATGCAGATGATCGGCCACCTGACGCATCGTAATCGGCTCGTGCAAATGTTCGTCCAGGTAGTTCAATGCCTCCTGGACCTGAGGCGTATATTGCGTATCCGTATCCTTGGTCTCCAGCAACCGTGGATCCACCAGTTTCTCCATCGTTTCGATCCGATGCCGGTCGTCCTCTACCCGCAGCGCCTGCTCTACGGCTTGAACCAGCTTATGCTTGTCCACTGGCTTCAGCAAGTAATTAACGACGCCGAGCTGCATCGCTTTTTGCGCATATTCGAATTCCGCATAACCCGAAATGATGATCGCCACCGGCTTGAAATGCTTATGGCGTTGCTGCATCTCAATCAACTCCAGCCCGCTGATGCCAGGCATGCGGATGTCCGTGATGAGCAGGTGAGCGACATTGTGTTCAAGCCAAGCCAGCGCCGCCTGTCCGCTGTCCGCTGCCTCGATCCGGTATCGACCGGCAGACCAGGCTTCCAATGTTTTCGTAAAGCCCTGTCTTGTTCTCGGTTCATCTTCCACCACAAGTATGGTTTTTGTCTGCTTCATACCGTTCCCCCGTAATCACTAGGTATTTCAAAGCTCACGGACGTTCCTTCGCCCGGGCGGCTGGTTACTTGCAAACCGTGCTTCTTCCCTTGCTCATCATAATACAAACGCAACCGCCGGTGTACATTCACAATCCCGACGCCTGTCCCCTTCGAGGAGATGGAAGGCCCGCCTTCCATCGCTTGCATTAAGCCGCTTAACGTCTCCTCATCCATGCCGGGACCGTTGTCCTGCACAGTGATTTTTAAGTACCCTTCCTTGTTTGAGGGTTCAACACATACGCTTACTTTGCCCTGGCCGAGTTGCTTTTCAACCCCATGCCAAATCGCGTTTTCCACGAGCGGCTGAATCAGAAGCTTAGGAATTTTCACGTGGCGGAATTCGCCGGCATCAATGGACCAGGTTAAGCGTTCTGCAAGCCGAATATCCATCAGCTGCAGATAACGTTCCACATGCTCCAGCTCGTCCTCAATCGTCACCCACTCGTCCTGGTTGGGACTGCTGATAATGTACCGGAACAAGCTGGACATGCCGACGACCAGGTTGGCCAACTCCTCCTCTCCCTTATCCTCCAGTGACCAATAGAAGGCCTCCAGCGTATTAAACAGGAAATGAGGATTGATCTGAGCCTGCAGCGCTTTTAATTCGGTTCGGCTCTGCAGAAGCTCCTTCTCATAAACGACGCGGATCAATTCGTTCATATTATCGACCATTTGGTTATAGGAATTGTTCAGCTCGTTAATTTCCATCGTGCTTGAGAACATCGGGTTCCGCTGAAGCACCCCGAATCTCGCCCCGCGCATCGCCTTGATGAGCCGGAAGATCGGGCGGGTAATCATCGTCGACAGCGACAGCGACATGATCAGGAACAGCAGCACCCCGATGGCTCCCGAAGCGAGGACAGCTGTGCGCAGCGCGGAAATCCCGCTGGTGACGTAGCTCATGGGTGTGAAGAAGACCAGCGTCCACCCGGTTGCTTTAGAGGCTTGCTTGACCTCGATAAACTTCTGTTCGCCGATGGTGATATTTTTCCCCTCGTTGCTCAGCAGTTCCTTCACATTTAATTCTTCCGCAGGGAAGCTGAAGTTGGTTGCCACCGGACGTTGATTCCCGTCGACCAGCAGAATATACTCCCCCACATCCTCGTCGATCTGATCATGAATTTGAAAATAAGTCCGATCGAGCCGCACCATCAAATATCCCCCGGATGAAAACCAGCGGTCGAGCAAGCTCACCCGGCGCAGTGCCAGCACGGTGGACGGATCGCGCGGATCGATCCCGATCCAGACAAGCGAACCTTTGCCCCAATTCGCTGCATTAATCCATTCCGAGTCGATCGTGTCAATCAACTGGGTTTCGTTCAGCGGGAACAAACGGCGGTAATCATTGGTATATAATTCCAGCGACTTGATGCCGGTCACATAAGCCTGATAGTCACTAAACAGCGGCAGCAGCGATTGGCGCGAACTAAAGGGCGTCTCCTTCCCTTGCACCTCAGCGAGCAGCAGCCTCTGAACGTAAGCATCGGTGGCGACCTGCGTGGTCAGCGTATTGATCTGGGCAATCAGTGCATCCAATCGACCATTAGCCTGCATCGCGGTTTGACTGATATGCTTCTCCGCATTGGTTTGCAGCAGCGCGGACATCCGATAATAAGTGAGTACGCTGGCGATGCCCAGGACAAAAATCATCAGCAGCATAAAACTGATGAAGATTTGATTTCTTAAGGTAAACCATCGTTTCGGCTTTTTCACGTCCGCTCCAAACCTTTCCACCCAAAGTATACAGTCCGATCCCATCATATCCGAAAAGGACCGGTCGAACTATGGATTTTTCGAAATTGTCACGTATAATGGGAAGGCGACGGCTCCCGCAGCCAGGACAATACATAAGCATTTTATAGGAAAAGGCCGCGGTTTTCTACTGCGGCTGGTAAAGAGAAGGGGATCATCACAATGAACGCAATGACTTCAAACCGCGCGATCTTTTTTGACGTAGATGATACGTTATACGACCACCTGCAGCCTTTTCGCGAGGCACTGGAAGAAATCCTGCACACCGGGCCGGACTTCCCCTATGAATCAGCGTACCACCGAATGCGTTATTACAGCGATTATCTCTCTGCCCAAGTCGGGGGGACGCCCACCCACGGACATGAGTTGGAATCAATGCGCACCGAACGTTTCGTACGTTCCTTAGGGGAGTTTGGGCTTTCGCTGACAACCGATCAAGCCGCAGCGGTACAGGCCGCTTACCTAAGCCGTCAATTTGACATTCGGCCGTTCTCCGGAGCGCTGGAGCTGATCGGCGAACTTAAGGCGCGCGGCGCTGTTGTCGGAATCATTACGAACGGGCCGCCGGACCACCAATGGCGAAAAATCCGGGCACTCGGGGTCGATCGGCTGATTTCTGCCGAACGGGTCTTCATCTCAGGCGCGGTAGGTTTAACGAAACCGGATGCACGCTTGTTTAATCTGATTGCCGGGAAGCTGGAGATGGCACCGGATCAGTGCTGGTATATCGGAGATTCCTGGCGTAACGATGTCGTGGGAGCGGCCGGCGCCGGCTGGCACTCCATTTGGTTTAATCACCGCGGCATCCAGCCCGAATCAGATCCGCATCTCCCCCATACCCCGGTTATCAGTTATGCTGAATTATCCCGGCTGTTGCTGAAGTGAATCCATAGAATAACCATACATAGAATGCTGCGAACCATCGCAGTATTCTTTTTTTTGCACTTGTTCTGCAACCCATCCCGTCAAAATCTGCATAGTTCGATCAATGCTACACACAATAGAAGAAAATACCTCAGTTGGAGGAATTGCGCCTTGAACTCCCGATTATTGAAAACTATCATGACGATGGTAAAGCATAAACCAGAGCAACAAACATCACATCTTACTGAGCCTCAAGCCCCTGGTCCGCTCACTTTGGAGCGGGTGTTGGAGGAATTTAACGGGTGTTCCGATCTATCGCATCGGTCGTATCCGTCCATCCAGGCTGACATTATCTACTTTGATCATTTAGTCGACAACCACAAGTTTATCAACAACGTGATCATTCCGCTGGAAAATATTCAAAGGGAGGAACTGGGAGCTCTCTTGCAGCAATCCCAGTTCGTGCGCGAAGAAGAAACGAAGAACGTGATTCAAGGGATTTTGGAGGGCGAAGCCGCTCTATTTGTACCTCAGGGGGTTTATTTAATTTCGGCTTACGGTCCCGACGTCCGATCCATCGAGCAGTCTGAAACGGAATCTGTCATCGTCGGCCCGCATGATGCCTTTAATGAATCGCTGGATACCAATCTGTCCATTATCCGCCGCAGGCTGAAGAGCAATCGTCTGAAAGTTGTACAATTTGAAGTCGGCGAAGTGTTCAAAACGAAGGTATGTATGCTTTATATCGACGGATTTGCCAATATGGACTTCGTCAATCGGATGTCGGAGCGGATTCAGGGCATCGAGTACAGCGGTGTTTTGGATGGCAGCATGTTTTTACAGATGATCGAAGACTACCCTGCCACCATTTTCCCTCTTTATCTGAGCTCGGAGCGGCCTGACGTTGCCGTATCCAAGTTGAACGAAGGTCGGGTGCTTGTGCTCTTGGACCAGAGCCCGTCGGTCATCATTGGGCCTACAACCGTATTTGAATTTTTTACCTCCCCTGACGACTATTACAGCCGCTGGGCTGTGGGGACGTTTCTTCGACTGTTGCGCTATGTCGCCTTTATTCTTACGCTCACCTTAACTTCGATGTATGTATCAATCACAACGTACCATTACGAGATGATTCCGCAAAATTTGCTCGCTTCGATGTCTGAATCGCGCAGCCGCGTCCCCTTCCCTCCCGTCCTGGAGGCGCTGATGATGGAAACAACCTTGGAGTTGCTGCGAGAAGCTGGGGTTCGTCTGCCTACCAAAATCGGGCAAACGATCGGTATCGTTGGCGGTATCGTGATCGGTACTGCAGCGGTGGAAGCCGGGTTTACCAGTAACATTCTGATCATTGCCGTTGCAATGTCCGCCATCGCTTCCTTCGTCATTCCCAGCTACACGATGAGCGGTTCGATTCGACTGATTCGATTCTTGCTGATCATCTTATCCGGGATGCTCGGGAACTTCGGATTTATGTTCGGCCTCGGGCTGGTGATTATCCATCTGTCCAAGCTGACCAGCTTAGGTGCGCCGTACACCCTTCCGCTCGCGCCGATTAAACCGGGCGATTGGAAGGATACCTTTATCCGGGGCCCCTTCTGGATGTTGTCCAAACGCCCAACGCAATCCCGTACTCCCAACAAAACGTCCAACAAAATGAAGAAATAGGTGACTCCAGTGGAACGGGAAAAACTCAATCGCTTCCATATCGCCCTGATGGTGTTCAATACCCAAAGCGGTGCCGTCCTGTTCACTCTGCCGCGCCTCACGGCCCACGATTTCGGGACCAACGGCTGGCTGATGATCCTTCCTATGTTCGTGCTGGTGACGCTGAACATTATGCTGATCTCTGCGGTGTACCGAATGGGCCGAGGCCAATCAATATTTGACATTCTCAGCGCTTCACTGCCGCGATTCCTGCTAATCCCTCTATATGTGCTGTTATGGGGGTTATTCAGCATGATCGGTTGCCTTGTCATCAAGCAATACGCTTTGATATATCAGATGCTGATCTTTCCGGCGACCTCTGACCTCATTCTCAAAACCTTCGTGGACGTGCTGGTGGTTCTCTACATTACTAAAGGGATCTATACCATGTCTAAAGCGAATGTCATCTTCTCGCTGCTCCTGCTGTTGCAAATTCCGCTGATCGTACTCTTCGTCCATGAGTTTGATCTCTCCCGCTTTACTCCTTTTTGGCTTAAGGAAGGAGCGGATATGTACGAGGGGCTGAACAACCTGTACGGCGCGTTTTTGGGATACGAGTTGTGCCTGTTTCTTTTTCCCTATGCGGAAAAAAACAAAAAATGGTTGAAATATATCCATCTAGGAAACGGAATTACCATGTTCGTGTATCTGCTCGTTTCGATTATGGCTTACGGCTTCTTCGGTCATCACGCTCTGGTCCATTCGTCGTTTCCGATCCTCGATATGTATGCTTATTTACGGTTTCCGTTCATTGAACGCATCCAGAACTTTCTCTTCAGCCTGTTCTTGTTCTCAATCGTGCAGACGGCAGGCATGTACTATTGGGCCGGTCAGGAGGCGTTGGCGCAGGTCTTTCCCCAAATCCCCTGGAAGGTGATCGTCTTCGTTTCCATGGTTGCAACCATCCTTGTAGGGATGATCCCCAATACCTTAATCGTCGTAGAGTCTTGGTCCAGCTATTTCACCTTTGTACAGATAGGTGTTGCCTTCGGGCTCCCGTTGCTGCTGATTGTGCTTCTACTCATGCAAAGGAGGTTGAAGAAGCATGCTTAGACGATTTCTGCTCGCTGCCGTTCTCATCCTTGTACTCACCGGCTGCAGCCAGGACCAGCGGATTCTGGAACGAGTTGGTTATATTGAAACGGCCGCTTTTGATGCGGCTCCCGAGAATAAGATTAAGGCTACGGTCAGCATTCCGCTGGTTTCGCAATACGCCCGGGATGGCAAAACGACCGACGAATTGCTGTCAACGATCGCTTCAAGTCCAAAGCAAGCGAGGGAGGCCTTGTCGTTGCGGACCAGCCGAATCATTGCCAGCGGACAAATTCGCACCTTTTTGATCGGTGAGGAGTTAGCCCGCCGCGGCTTCTGGTCGTATTTAGATACGTTTCTGCGCGATCCCAGCATTTCCATCCGAACTTCAATGGTCGTCGTCGAGGGAGATGCCGGGAAGATCATCAGCCAAGAATATCCGCGGCATACCAAGACGGCGAACTATATCAACAAGCTGTTGCAAAAAGAATACTCAATACAATCGCTCCCCCGAACCTCGTTGTACGAATTTACCCGCGATTACTTCGATGACGGGGAGGATCCAATTGCCGCCTTAGTCCTGGAGAAGGAGAAGGATATTACCATCAGCGGCATCGCCTTGATGCGGGATGATCGAATGATTGCGAAGCTGCCGTGGGAAGACGTTTACCTGTTCATGCTGTTGTATTCGAACCTGCAAGAGGGCGAGTTTACCCTGACGACGGAGCATCCCGACTTGAAGGCGATTTCCGTCAAGGCGGTAAAAAGCAAACGCCGGATCGTGATTACGAAGAACACGTCCGGCGATTATGAAGCGAATATTTATTTGAAGATCTATGGAAGTGTGGATGAGTACATTGGCAATGCAAAACTAAGCACCTCTGAACGGGCAAAGGTTGAAAAGCTGGTCAGCGAACATATCGTTTCGGAAGCGCTGCGGGTGATCAAGACCATGCAACGCCACCGCACCGACGGGATTGGGCTCGGGAAATATGTGCGCAACAGCATGAGTTATGATGAGTGGAAAAAGACCGATTGGCATGAGATGTTCAGCCAGCTTCCGGTCAAGGTCCATTGTTCCTTCTACATTAAGCAATTCGGTTCCTATTTCGACTAAGATGAACCTGTTGATGAACTACCCTTGCAGTGCTTTGCGCACACTGAGAATATATTTCGCCTGATCTAACGGATTAACCCCTCGCCGAACCCGCTCGGCGTGCACATCCGGCGGGCACGGTTCATAGCCGGCAAAGGAGGAAGCAAAGGTGCTGCGTCCCTTGGTGTACGAGCTAAGTTCAATGGGATAATCCAGCGAAGTCGAGAGCGGTACATGCCCTTCAATCAGCACTCGTTCTCCTTGCAGCTGAGGCGGCTCGAACCGGCCGCGCATCTGCACGAGGTCATTCATTACCCGACCGGCATTCTCTTCGGGGACAACGATGCGGACATGCAAAATAGGCTCCAGCAATTGGGTCCCGGTATTCGCCAGCCCATTCATAATTCCCATCGGCGTGGCGACAGCAAAATCCAGCGGATGGGTATGCCATACGTGATGCTGGCCATAGACCAACGTCACCTTCAGATCAGTAACCTCCCAGCCATACAGCCCTTGCTGCAACGCCTCAGGAACACGGCGCGCCACCTCGTTCTGATATTGCGGCAGCAGATCCTCGTCCCGCACCCGGGCTTCGTAGACCAAGCCGCTTCCCCGAGGTCCGGGCTCGATCTGGAATCGCAGGATCGCCCAGCACGGCTTCGGCATCGTATAAGCGATGAACCCTTCCCCGGCTTGCTTCGGTGTTTCTTTATAAATGACCGATGGCTTCCCAAAGGTCACCTTCAAGCCGTAACGGGATTCCATGACGCTGCTTAACACTTCCAGCTGGATCGGCCCCATCACCTTTACGTGCAGCTCTCGTTCTTCCTGCAGCCATTGCACGTCCAGCAGCGGATCTTCGTCGGACAGCTCCTGCAGCGCTTCCGCTACGGCGCGGTATTCTGCTTCGTTGGCTGGATGAGCCTGTACCGTAAGCAGCGGAACGGCCAGCTTCGCTTCAGCCGGCACTGCATCCGGCCGCCCCAGTACATCGCCGATCCGGACGTGGGATAAGCCGCAGACGGCCGCGATATCGCCTGCCCGCAGCAGACCGATATCTTCCGAACGTGTTCCGTCGATTTTGCGGATCTGTGTCACCTTCTCGCTGAGGTTCTGCGTATAGTTGTACACGGTATCGCGATTGCGGAGGCTGCCCTCATAAAGGCGAACATAAGCCATCCGGCCCATCGTCTTGTCGCGTTCGATCTTGAACACGACGCCGGAGGGCGGGGCCTCCGGATCCCCTTCCGCCGGAGGGAAGTAGCGCACCATGGCATCCAGCAGCTCAGCGATACCCATTCCCTTCGTCGCCGCCCCGTACAGCAGCGGATAGATTCGGGCAGATCTCGCTTGCTCCTCCGCACAGCGTTCCCAGCGTTCCTCCGCGACATCCTCCCCGCTAAGGTAGGCCTCGAGCAACGCCTCGTCTCGCTCGGCCAACGCTTCGATCAAGCCGCTCCGCGCCGCCGTGAACGCCTCAAGACTTCCCGCATCAGCCGCCGCCGCTTCACCTCCCGCGCTCCACAAATCCGCCGCTCCTTGATAATCCTGCCACATCCCCAGCGGATGCTGGACTGGAACGATGTCCGGGGACAGATATTTGCGTGCTTGCGCCAGCACCGCATCAGGGTCCGCGCCAACCCGGTCCATTTTGTTGACGAATAGAATCGTTGGAATTCGCAGCTTAAGAAGCGCGTTCCAGATCATTTCCGTTTGGGCCTGAACGCCTTCTACGGCGGAGATCACCAGCACCGCGCAATCCATCACGCGCAGCGAACGCTCCACTTCGGACAGGAAATCGACGTGGCCCGGCGTATCAATCAAGTTCACCTGCGTACCTTTCCAAGTAAAATTCGTCATCGCCGCACGAACGGAAATCCCGCGCTGGCGTTCAACTTCCAGCGAGTCCGTCAGCGCGGTGCCGTCATCCACACGGCCCGGCGTCCGAATCCGCCCGCTGGTATACAAAATATGTTCCGTCGTCGTTGTCTTGCCCGCATCGACATGGGCAAAGATCCCTACATTCAGAAGAGGGGTGCTCATCATCTCAGCGCTCCCGTTCATCATCACTGAAGTACCACGCCAAGAATGCGTCGGCCACGACCTTGCCTGCCGCTCCATTCGGATGGGGATCGTACTCCGAGCTCATGAATTCCGGACGCAGCCGGTGATCCTGCGGCGCGGGCTGGGACAGATGAACGGCCATGTCAAAGACGCGGTCAACGCCCGGAAGCGAGGCGGAGCGGATATGATCATTGACCCGCCGCCAGACCTGTTCCCGCTCTTCGCTGAAATTAAATGGCGGAACGGTGAACAGGATTATTTCCGTAGTCGGATCGTTTTGGCGAAGTAAGGAAACGATGGTCGTCAGGTCGGCCAGCAGCTCCTCTGAAGTACGGGCGCCGATATCGATATCGTTAACCCCAAGCGCCAGGATGATTTGGGTGTTCGTCCCTGGAGCCTGCCCCAGCTTCACCTTGTTCAGCCAGGCCCGATCGGCGGCAGCATCGTAGGCTCGTGCCCAGCCGGAGCCAAGGTTCCATACAGCATAATCATTGCCTAAGCCATCGGCAATTCGCGCCGCCCAATACTCGTAACCGTCCCGGCGAGTCCTTACGCCTTGCGTAATCGAATCACCAAGGAAGATGAGGCGTTGCTGCACCGGCTTTGCGCTGGCAATCAGTGCAGGCATGACCAGCAGATTCTCCGACTGCACAAAGCCATCGGCAGCAGCTTGATCCGCACATGCTCCCGGCGCATCAAACGCCATTACTAACATCTGCTCGGTATTGTAGGGAACCGTTTTGCCTCCCGACTCCGTTGAAATCGTCCAAGTAAACGCCAGCAGATGGCCTTCCGGCAGGTCGATCTTGACCGGATCGCTCCAAAACAACTCCCCGGGGGCGACCGCTTTGACTTCGTTGCCGCCGTCAAACGTAACGCGTACCTGTGAACCGGGCACGACCGAACCCTGCGGTTCCAAGCCGCCGTCCCCGACGTAGGCAGCTTCGATTCGCCACTGTCCGCCATATTCCCCACCGCGGGCAACCGAACCGTTATCCCATGTGGAATCGATGGCATTGCTATGCCAGAATCGGAGTTCTTGTGCTCCGTTTTCTCTTAATTTAATATAGGTCCGGTAGGTATGAGTGAACTTGTCCGGACGCTCCATGATATAATTGCATGCCGTCGAAACGACGGTGGCCGATGCATATTGATCTATCATTTCGTAGGTTCCTCCATCCTGCTGGTGTAAACGGCTTCTTTTTGATTCTACAACAGGGTTGTCAAAAATGCTCGCGTTACCTCCTAATTGCGCCAGCTTTTGACATAGCAACTTTTACAAGAGTTGAAGCGTCTAGTCATTAGATGACATCTTGTGTCTGGTTTATTGAAGGGAGAGTTTCGTATTGAAGAAGAAAATCATGTTGCTGCTATTAACAGCATGTCTAGGGCTGGGAACAGCCGGAGTTCATGCCGCTGAGAAAGCTAGCAGCCCAGTCCAAGGAAGCAGCAGCAGTTCGCTGAAAGAGGCGTTCAACGAGCTGGCGATCATTCCTTACGACTATCAAAGCAAAGCGTTTTTGCAAGGACAGAAGACAGATATTAGCGGAGATTATGAAGTCGTCCAGCGTAACGGGCGCGTCCTCGTGCCTATTCGTCTGATGGGATACTTGGCCGAGCATACCACCGGGGCCAACCAAGGGTATTGGGAAGTCGTCTGGAACGCGAAGACACCGGACGATGTGGTCCTCCGGAACGTAACACTCAAGCGAACGGTCAAATTCAAAGTGAACAGCAAGACCATGCTTGTTAACGATGAATCGGTGAAGCTCGACGTGCCGCCGCAAAAAATCGGCGGGCGGGTTATGTTGCCTCTGAGGGATGCCGCGACTGCACTTGGCAAGCAGATCGCTTGGCTGGACGGGTTGATTCTGATCGGCGATACGCCGATTAACCTGAAGCACCCGGATACGCTAGCAGTCAAAGACTCGATTAAAACACAGCTGACCGATCGGCGGAAACGGGTGGACTACGAGAAGATAGCGACCCCGTTGACGCAGTATGGAACCGACGTCTATTACATGAAGACCGTATACCTGAACAACGGCGCTTCCGTAGAGGAGCAGCTTTTCCGGAAATCGGGAAGCAACCAAGCGACGCGAGTTCAGGTACCCGGTACACCGGTGTTCCATTCGGGAAAACGGATCGGCGATCTTTTCTACTACGTGTCCACGGTGAAGAATCAAGCGTACCTGTACGCCTATGACCTTAAAAAGCAACAGGCCGAAAAAATCGCCACGCTCGGCGATTGGCGGCCGGAGGATGGCTGGCTGACGGATGTATGGAAATCAGATAACGAACTATTTGTTAACCTGCATGTCGGCGATTTAACGATGGGCGGGGACATGTTGTACCGGGTGAAGAACGGAGCATTGCAGGAGGTCTTGTCGGCGAAAAGTTTGGCCGGTCTTGCCTCAGACCGGGAAGCCCTGTACTATACCGATTTCCGGTTTATGACGGAAGTGGCGAACAACTTGAGCCGGTTTAACATGACAACCGGAGAGAAGGAATTGCTCGGAGAGCCCGGATATGCCTACGGCGTGGCCCGTTCGGTGGAAGAAAACGGCGGGGTCGGGTACAGAACCGATTCCTCGTTGGTGCTGAAAAACGGAGCCCTTTATACGATCGGCTTTAATGACAGCGATCCGAAGGATCCGAACTCCGTGTACCAGATCGATACAACCGGCCGGGCGCATGTGAAGCTGGCCGCGGGCGCAAGCCAATTCTGGGTGATTGGCGAGCAACTGTATTATCTAGAAGACAGCTCGGGTCACTTGATGCGCACCGGGTTAAATGGCGGAAAGCCCGCCGTTGCCTTGTCGTCACGGAACATTTCCCAGATCCGGATGTATGAGAACGTATTTTATTATACGTCCGCCAGCGGCACGGACATGGAGTTATTCCGGTTTGACCCAGCAACAGGTCAAGAGAAGAGACTGGCTGCTCTGGCGCCCGGTGCGACGGCTGATACGACCTTTGAGGTCAGTAAGTCCGGTGTCTACTACGTATCCCACGGTTATGAGCCCGGCATATACCATATTGCTGCCGACGGGAAACAACGTCGCTTGTCCAAGGATGCCGTGGACCAGTACGTTCTGACCGACTCGGGCATGATTTATACGTTGATTTACAAAGAAGGGGTTTACTCGGTGAAATAAAATAGGGTGGTAAAAAACGGCGGCAGCCTCAAACTTCGTAGTTGAAGTTCCGAGGCTGCCGCCGTTTTTGAATTTAGTGATCACAGCACCCGCTGCAAAAAGGACCGCGTACGCTCATGCTGCGGCGCACCAAACAGCTGCTCCGGCGGGCCGGACTCGATAATCTCCCCGTCCGCCATAAACATCACGCGGTCGGCTACCTCCCGCGCAAAACCCATCTCATGCGTGACGACAATCATCGTCATCCGCTCTTCGGCGAGCTGCTTCATCACCTGCAGTACCTCGCCCGTCAACTCAGGATCCAGCGCAGAGGTCGGCTCGTCGAACAGCAGGATCTCCGGGTTCATCATCAGGGCCCGGGCGATGGCAACCCGTTGCTTTTGCCCCCCGGACAAGTTAGACGGATAGACCTCCGCTTTATCGGAGAGCCCCACTTTCTCCAGCAACTCCGTCGCTTTAGCGCGGATGTCGGCAGACGGCTGCCTTTTTACCAGCTTAGGCGCGAGCTCCAGGTTCCCGCGCACCGTAAGGTGCGGGAACAGATTAAAATGCTGGAACACCATGCCCATGCGGGTAGCAATTTCCTTGAGCTTGGCGCTGCCGGCATACCGCCCATTGTCAACCAGCGGCTCCCCGCCAATCCGGATCGTCCCCCCATCAATTTCCTCAAGATGGGCCAAGGCGCGCAGCATCGTGCTCTTGCCCGATCCGGACGGCCCAATCACCGCCAGCACTTCGCTCGCAGCGACATTAAAGGAAATGTTTTTCAGCACCTCCAGGTGGCCAAACGATTTACGTAAATGCTCGACTTGAACGATTGCTTGATCCATGATTCCAGCCCTTTACTCAAATTTGAACTTCCGTTCCAACGCCTTAAACAGCACGGTCAACACCAATGTCATCAACAGATATAACACGCCTGCAAGTACAAAAGGTACGATCGTAAAATCCCGGTTGACGGCAGTTTGCGCGAAATGCAGCAGCTCGGGAACAGCCACTGCATAAAGCAGCGCTGTATCCTTGATCAGCGTAATCGACTCATTGGAGACAGCGGGCAGCGCGATGCGCAGCATCTGCGGCAACACGATTCGCGTTGTCGTCTGCCAGCGGCTAAGCCCTAGCACCTTTGCGGCTTCATATTGTCCTTTGTCAATCGCCAGCAAGCCGCCCCGGAAGATCTCGGCGAAGTACGCCGCGTAATTCAGCGTAAAAGCAACGCAAGCAGCAACAAACCGATCCATGACGAGGTACTCGCCGATACCCGGGATAACCGGCAGCCCAAAGCAAACGAACAGCATTTGCAGCAGCAACGGCGTACCGCGCATGACGTAAATATAAGCTCCGGCAAACCAAGCGACCGGCTTGATTCGGCTGCGAACCATAAAGGTAAAGGCGAAGCCCAGCGGAATCGAGGTCACAATGGCCAGCAGAAACAGCCAAATCGTCGTTTTCGTTCCTTCCAGCATCGGCCCTAGGATACTTAACAAATACTCCAGACTCATGATCGCTCTCCTCGGAACATCTTGAATTTTAACTTAATCAGCAAAAAACCGGATTCCGAAGCAATCCGGTTTCTACGCTTTCGTATCTACTTCAGCACTTTATCTTCGCCAAACCATTTCTTCGAAATTTCCGAAGCGGTACCGTCCTGGTTCAGCTCGTCGAGCGCTTTCTGCAGCTTGTTCAGCAGCTCCTCGTTGCCTTTCTTCACGCCGATGCCGTATTCTTCAGGCGCCAGCGACTCATCCAGCAGCTTAAACGTACCTTCTTCTTTCGCCATGTAGTATCTCGCCACAACTTCGTCGATTACGACCGCATCAAGCCGTTTCGTTTTGAGATCCGTAAGAGCAAGTACGTTGTCCGGGAACTCCGAGATCGTTTTGATCTCGCTCTTGATCGGAGCTGCATCCAGCGCATCCGCTGCGGAGGACAACGCCTGCAGGCCCACTGTCTTGCCAGCTAGATCACTCAGCTGAGTAATTTCCGAATCGGCCAGCGTTACGACCACTTGGCTATTTTTCAAATAAGGCTTCGTAAAGAGGACCTTGCCCTTGCGCTCCTCCGTAATCGTATATCCGTTCCAGATCAGATCGATCCGTCCGCTGTTTAACTCAGATTCCTTAGCCGACCAGTCGATCGGCTGGAACGTGGCTTCCATTCCCATTTTCTCCGCCGCCGCTTTAGCGTAATCAATATCGAAGCCCACAATCTCGTTATTTTCATCGCGGAAGCCCATCGGTGCGAACTTATCGTCAATGCCGATCACCAGCTGATTATCCTCTTTCCCCGCTCCTGACCCCGAACACCCGGCCAGCATCGTTAACACCAGAGCCATCACTAGGCTCATCAAAACCATTTTTCTATTAACTTTCATCTATCTCTCTCCCCCTGAGTAATACTATTAGCTCAACTCAAAACACCGCTTTAGTTCGCTAATACGTTATCAGACTATCATAATACCATACTACCAGAAAAGAGTCGATAGAATCCCATCCGTTTGCCAGAAACTCCCGAAGTAATGTGACAGGTCTTCGAACAATTTTCACGACCGCTTGACTGACTTGACCACACTTGACCACACGAAAACTTGAACGCATGAACCCATCCTGAACCCATCCTGCTCGAACCCATGACTGATTAATAGATTAGGAGGAGAGGCTTCTTCCCCCAGTCCCACCTTTTGCACGATTATCCCTTTGATTCAGGATTGGCGAATCGATCAAGGAGATTAAACTAAAGCTGCACAGTGATCTGAACATCCACATTTTTCGTGAAGATTTGGGATTTTTTAGTTGCTACAAGAACGTATGTTTGCTATAATGAGAAAAAAGGGAACACACGTACGCATTCAGTGAACTAGAGGAACTTCAATTGGAGGGATCGGACATGGAATTAGGTACGAGCATGGAGCTTAAATCTATCAGCAGCCGTTTTCAAAGCGAGGCCGACTGTATCGAGGCAATTATCGCGATGAAATGGCCAAATGGCTTCATCTGCCCGCGCTGTGCTTATACCGAGTGCACCCGTCTGTCCACTCGACATATTCCTTTATTTGAATGCGGAAAATGTGGCTATCAAGCCTCTCCTTTGGTCGGCACCATTTTTGAAAGAACCCATTTGCCTTTGGTGAAGTGGTTCCAAGCACTGGAGCTGTTTCTGCTCCCGGATGGCATCTCGGCGCTGCGGTTGAGTCAGGTAATCCAAGTGACCTACAAGACCGCTTGGCTCATGCTGCACAAAATCCGTCATACCCTTGGCGAATGTGAGGCGAAGGTCTTGCTCTCTGGAGAAGTAAAGGTAAGCCGCGATCAGTATGGGACGGATACCAAACGCTTTCATCCAGCTTGTCAGCCTTATGCCACCGCGGTTGTTGCCGGCTGCACGGTCACGGAGACTGGTGAACCCGAGCAAGTGAAGATTCAACTGATTCCGCACAAAAGAGGAGGGGGCGAGCAACAGGCTGACCGGAGCGATCTTGAGACATTCATCAACAAGTATGTCGATGGACAACATACCTCAACCAAGCGGTGGTTTCCTTTCGCTTATCGGATGTATCTGCCCTTGCGGAAAGTCGTGAGACAAGCAAGAGACTCGATCCGACGCACGTATGTCTCGCTGGGAATAACGCATTTGCAGGCGTATTTGAATGAGTACACCGTCCGCCGTTACCTGCGCATGACTTGTTCCGAGGAAGAGATGCGCCAAAACCTGCTGCAAATGTGCTTGTCCATTCCTGCCATCCCTTACCGCCAGTTAATCGCCCATGGTCTGAACGCACGCCAGCGGAAGCCGTTCCTTGCAGGTGCAGCGTGAGGCTGCTAACTGAGGTACTATGCGATTTTTATTGAGAAAAGAAAGAATGCTGATCGGAATGCCAAACAACATGAAATCGCCCCTACCTTGACTTTCGAACACAGTTAATCGACTCATTTACAGCTATACCAATTTCAGCATTTCCGCTTCTTATTCAGTATTTTCCCTTTCAGCTCAACCGATTTAAGCTATACCCAAGTTCAATTTATCGTTTTTTTCACAATCTAATCTATATTAACTCAGTGAGTTGTAGCTCAAATGTTCCTACCCATCGGTTTTCTCACATCACTTTTTTATTACTGATCTTGCATACTACTACACTTGGATATTACTTGGATGCTACTTTCTGCCCCCTACTTCCTTCACATTCTCCACCGGCTGATTCAACGGGATAATCGTTAAAAAGGAGGACGAGAACGTATTCCTCCCTCTTGCACATATCCGTACTTATCGGTTTACCGGCATCTTGCTTCAATTTTGCATATCACACTTTCTTTCTCTTGTTTCCATTTCCTGATGCAACGGGATAATCGTTGAAAAGAACGCGGAAAGACTAGGTTCCCCTCCCCCCAAAGGAAGAAGTCTTCCAATTCGAAGCAAAAAACCGTCCGATATCCATCGGACGGTCTATAGGCAGCTATTGTACTCGGTTCGCAGCCGAAGAAAGGACAAACTGCACAATCGGCGTGACATCGGGCAAGCTGTGCGGGTGGTGGCCCCCGCCTGGCTTAAGGATGGTCATCACCGATCCGCCATGTGCCCGGTAGGTGCGCTCAAGCACCGCCCCGTTCTCCTCAAACGGCACGTCGAGATCGGCGTCGCCGGAGATGAGCAGCACCGGCACGCCAGCGCTGGCCGGTGCGGTGAGCCCCGCGAGCAGGCGATCCGTCTCCTCGCCGGCGAGCCGGTTGGCCTCCGCCGGAGTGGCTGCTGACTTGGCGATGTCATACACCGCCAAGCAGTCGTGCCACTCCTCCGGCGCGCCCCGACCCGCACCCTGGCCCCCCGGCCAGCTGCGGATGTCCACCACCGGCGCGTCAAGATACAGCGCCGCGACGTGGTCAGGGTACAGCGCGGCGTACCGCAGCGCGTACAGGCCGCCCCGGCTGAAGCCGAACAACACCGGCTTCGGGGCGAGCTCATATTTCGCGGTCAGCCAGGCGCGAAATGCTTCCATCTGCCCGGAGGCGTACGGGCAGCCGTAGAGGTGGCTCAGCCGGCAGTAGGCCACGTGCCAGCCTTGCTCGAGCAGGGCCAGGTCGGCGTCCGCGAAGGCGCCGAAGAATTCGCTCCGCCAAACCCAAGGCCGGCCGGGCGCGGCCTCCCGCGGAGCAACTACCACGCATTCGCGGCCGCCGAAGTAGAAGTCGGTGCGCGCGAACCCCATCCATTCGCGCACCTCCGCGCTCTCTGTGCCGCCTTCCAGCGCAGCGGCGCGCTCGATTGCTGGCAGCAGTGCCTCCGCCTGCTGCAGCGCCTCCGCCAGCGGCGGTGTCTCCAGCTTGTTCGGGTTCGTGTGCCCGACATGCTCTCGCCACGCCGCATTCAGCACGGCTCGCCGCTGGCCGACGAGCCGGATAAACTCGCTGTCGCCCCCGTCGACCTCAGCCCAGGCCGGTATCCGCTCCAGCTCCAAATGGAACACACGGCTCAGGATCGTCTGGGCGATTACCCAATGCCCGTCTTCGTTCGGATGGATGCCATCGCCGTAACGATAACCCGCGTCCGCCTCACGACGTTTACGAATCAGTTCACTCAACGGGCGGCGGAGATCTACCACCGTCAGCCCTTCTGCTTCGCCGTACTGCTGCACCCAAGCTGCGTAGCGTTCCAAGACTTCGTTATATTTGACATACGGTCGCTCAAACGAGTATTCATTCATATCCTTCCCGTCTGGCAGCGCCTCTCCGCCAATCGAAGCAACATCAAATGGCGGCGGCGTCATCAGGATGACGCGGGCTCCGACGCTTTGCACCTGTTCCACAGCTTGACGCAACCCATCGCGGTAGGCTTCAAAACGCGCCTCCCCAAACGGATGATAAATTCCGTCGTTCATTCCGTAGCAAATAAACACCCAATCCGGCCGGGTTTCGGCCAAAGCGCGCTCCAGGCGCTCATGCACGCAGGGACGGGGGAAGGGGTGATCTTTTTCGCTGGTTCCCGCTACAGTCTCGCTGCTGACCCCCAAATTGATCCACTCCAGTCGGTGTTCCGGCAGATGCTTCAGGAAAAAAGCCTCCAAGTTCCGGATATACGTACCGTTCTCCGTAATGCTGTCGCCAAAAAAGACAATTCGCTTGCTTCGCGGTACCGCTAACAAGTCAGCGCTTTCATTTTTAGTGATCAAAACAGCAAGCCCCTTTCAAAATAAAATGGATATGACTTCAAGTTAAATATGAAACCGCGCTCTAAACTTGCCGGGTGATTCTCCAGTCCAGCGTTTAAACTGACGGCTGAAATGGGCAATATCCTTGTAACCAAGTCGTATCGAAACGGCTTCCACCGATAACTCCGGCTCCAACAGCAGCAGCTTGGCCTTCTTAAGCTTCAGCGCCGATAAATACTGGCGCGGCGACATCCCGTACACGCTGCGGAAAATCCGATTGCAGGAGGACGCGCTGTACCCAAGTCCGGCAGTGACCGCCGCGACAGTCTCGCGTGATCGATCGGCGTCCAGAACGTCGACGGATCGACGACCGGAGGAGCCTTCATCACGGGAGACACTACCGCGACTAACATTACTGCTGATACCCTTTTCGCCGGTGATGCTGGAACTGCTGTTTCTGGAACTGCTGCTTATGGTGCTTGCGTTCCCTAATGTTGACACGTTCCACGCCGCCCCCGGCTCCTCGACGCTGCGCTCCAGCGCGGCGGCGATCTCCGCCGCGATCCGGTTCATCCGGCTGCTTGGCGCGCCGGCGTCCTGTTTGGCCAACCCTTCGCTCAGCCCTGCAAACAGCTCGAACAGCGCAGCCATCGTCCGCATCTTGTCCGCCACCTTCGTACCTGACCCGTCCGAAGTAAGCGCGATGAGCTTGTCCAAGCTTGGCCGAATAATTTGGGCCAGCGGTCCGTCTGCGGTGTAGAGCGGATTCTCGCCGCGGCACAGCAGCTCGCGAAGCACGGGCTCATCGACGTTAAAATGCAAGCAATAATACGTCATCGACTCTGTTCCCAGCGCCCGGCTTTCGTGCATGTCCTCGGGGCGCAGCAGCAGAAAATCGCCGGGCTGCTGCACATAACGTTTACCGCCGACGATCATCTCTTGACTGCCTGCCAGCAGCAAGTTCACCTCGAACAGCGGGTGGCTGTGGCGCGGATACGACCACTCCGGCGTGACCGTTCGCAAATGCGCGGCAAAGAGCTTAAACGTCGAATCCATATTTGGCAGCATATATTCGGTAACCTGATGTTCTCTAGCCACCCTTATCCCTCCGCTTCTCTTTAATCGCTTTCCCTGCCTCACCGCCGTGCACGTTTTGGATAAATCGATCGGCGGTTTGGACATGGGCGTTCCCCAAAAGCCTTGTTATAATCAAAACTAGCATAACCGCTGTGAATTGAACAGGAGGTAATTAACTTGGGTAAAAATATATTTTTTAACGCGCATCACTCTCCGATGGGAGCGTTTGCCAGCTTTACATTAGGTTATCCCGGCCAAAGCGGCGGCTTCGACCTAGAAATGGCCAGCCCGCCGAACCAAAACATCTATATTGGCCTGCAGGACGATGGGCAAGAGCATTACCGCGCTTTCCCGTTCTTTGGCGAAGGTCTGGACGAGCGTAATCGTTACACGACCGAAGAGAGCAATTCAGGCTCCAGCGAGCGACATTCCGTTCAGCAAGTAGAGGGCGGTCTCATCCTGCCGTACAATCGGAATGAAATCGTCCGCCGATTTGGGGCAGCCATCGACGAATGGCAAGCCGGCGATTTGACGTTCCGCTTAATCTCCCCGTTTGAAGGCGTACCTGATCCCGAGACAGCAACGGAAGAGCAGCTGCGTTTCGCGCTGATGCCGGCCGTGCTTGCCGAGATCACGGTGGACAATACCCGGGGAACGTCGACGCGCAAAGCCTTCTTTGGTATGCAAAACAACGACCCTGTCAGCGCCATTCGCCGCCTGGAGGACGTGACGAGCGGCCGCATTTGCGGCATTGGACAAGGCCGCCATACCGCCATTGCGGCGAGCGATCCGCGGATTACCAGCGCTGGCTTTTTTACGATGGAATCGATTCTCAAACCAAAGGTTCCGGAAAATCTCCGGTTTGGCCTTGGCCCCGTGGGCGCACTGCTTATGGAGACACCGGCTGGCGAGAAAGCCACTTACCGCTTTGCACTTTGCTTCTACCGCGCCGGTTACGTCACAACAGGGATAGATGCATCCTACTACTATACGCGGTATTTCGCGAACATCGAAGAAGTAGCCGAGTATGCGTTAGCACAATTTGACCGTAAGCTGGAGGTTGCCCGCCAAGGCGACGCGCTAGTGAACGACGCTAAGCTAAGCGAGGATCAGAAGTTTATGCTTGCACATGCCATCCGCAGCTATTACGGTTCCACGGAGCTGCTAGAGCATGAGGGCAAGCCGCTCTGGATCGTCAATGAAGGCGAATACCGGATGATGAATACGTTTGATTTGCTGGTTGACCAGTTGTTTTACGAGATCAAAATGAATCCATGGACGGTTAAAAACGAACTCGATTTCTACACCAGCCGCTACAGCTACCGGGATACGGTGCGGTTTCCGGGAGATTCAACCGAATATCCTGGCGGCATCAGCTTCACGCATGACATGGGCGTAAAGAACTCGTTTACCCTTCCTGGCTATTCGTCTTATGAGCTGCATGCGCTCGACGACTGCTTCTCTCACATGACGCAGGAGCAACTCGTCAACTGGGTGTTAAGCGCCACCGTTTACGTCCATCAAACGAACGATCGCGAATGGTTGAAGCAGAACCTGCCGATTCTGGAGCAATGCCTGGAAAGCATGGTAAACCGCGACCATCCTGATCCGTCGCAGCGTACCGGCATTATGGGCCTCGACAGCTCCCGTACAATGGGCGGAGCGGAAATCACCACCTATGACAGTCTGGACGTCTCGCTGGGGCAAGCGCGGAATAACATTTATTTGGCCGGCAAGAGCTGGGCAGCGTACGTTGCCTTAGAGAAGCTGCTTCGCGACAATGGCCGCGAAACGGCGGCTGCGCTGGCAGGACGCCAAGCCGATTTGTGCGCCGCCACGATTACTTCTCATATGCTGCCGGGCGGTTACATTCCAGCGGTCATTCAAGAGAACAATGACTCGAAGATCATCCCTGCGATCGAGGGTCTTATCTACCCGCTCTACACCGGCTGCGAAGAAGCGCTGGATCCAAACGGTCGATTCGGCGCATATATCGCAGCGCTGTCCACGCACCTGAACACAGTGCTGCAGCCGGGCATCTGCCTGTTCGAGGACGGCGGTTGGAAGTTGTCCTCAACGAGCAACAACTCCTGGCTAAGTAAAATTTATCTCTGCCAGTTCATCGCCCGCCGGATCTTGGGTCTTCCGTGGGACGAACGAGGTCAAGCTGCCGATGCAGCACATGTGGGCTGGCTGACTTCCGAGAAGAATGCCTACTGGAGCTGGAGCGACCAGATGATGGCCGGTGTCATCTGCGGAAGTCGGTATTATCCGCGCGGGGTTACAGCAATTTTGTGGCTGGACGAGAACTGATCCCGCTTGCACACAACCAAAAAAAGGCCGGTCCCTTATGGGCCCGGCCTTTCGCTGTTACGCTCCGCTGCGTGCGGCCTGGTTACGGCCAGCATGCTTGGCTTGATACAAGGCTTCATCGCTGGATTTAAACAACTCCTGCAACGGCACATCCGAGCCTGCGGGAACAGTGACCACACCAATGCTGATGGTATACTCGGGTCTAGTGTCCAGGCGTCCGTGATTTCTCTGACTCTCCAGCACGGCGGCACGCAGATTTTCAGCGAACTCATCCGAGGCCTGCTCGTCCGCTCCCGGAAGGAAGATAGCGAATTCGTCTCCGCCATACCGACCAAACAAATCCCCCTCCCGCAGCCAGGGATGGACCTTCCCGGCGAATTCCTGCAGCAGCTCGTCTCCGATATGATGACCAAAGGAGTCATTAATCGTCTTAAAATGGTCCACATCGATCAGAATAAACGAGGCCGGGATCCCCACCCTCCGGCATTGCCGCAAGGTCTGCTGGGTATGGTGCATAAAGGCCCGCCGGTTCAACGCACCAGTCAGATCGTCATAGCTGGCCAATCTCATCAACTCCCGGTCCGTCCGCTCCTTGGAGAGAAGGAAGAAGCCCATGTTCCCCAGCATTAAAAGCGCATACAAAGCCAGGAAGGTTAACGTTTGATAGACGCCGGGGTTCATCATGTCCACCAATCCGAGACTGAAGAAAGCCAGCGGGGTGCGAGCGGTCAAGACAATCGCGATTGTGAGGTACATGTAACCTATCAGCTGGGACAATGAGGAATTCAATGACGATGTCACTAACCGAACGGCAGGAATCGCCAGCATCACCGCGATAGAGAGGGAGACGACAGCAATGCGAAGTGAAGCGGTATTATGCAGGAGAACAACCAGCAGGTAGGCTGTCATACCCGCTGCGGTCCAATATACGTAGAACCTCCTCGCTTTGGTGCTAAATCCGTCAGTCACTTGCAGCAATGCAACCATTTCAAAGGCAGCCCCCAGCAGTAAAAACAAATTCGCCGCTGTGAGCACGGCTATGCCCGATGTATTTTCCGATAATATAAACAAACCCCAGGTTACAGCCTGCAGCCATTTGGCGGCATAAAACACGTCCATCACTGACTGTTTGGAATTACGGAACTTGTATGCACTAAAGAGAATGATGGTCAGAAGATGGCCCAATACGAGCAATACGAATTCCGTTCCCATATCTAATTTTAGATCCAACATGAAGCTTTCCACCGTCTCCATCCCACGAAATAATCTTCATCCTTATTTGATACTTTTTCTTATCATATAACAAATTTCGCCAAAGAGGATGCAGAGAATGAAAAAAAAACGAGGATTTCCTTCCTGTCAGACAGGAGGAGATCCCCGCTATTTCATCGATTATTAAAATTATTGGTTAGTATCTCCCTGACGGGAGATCAGGAATAACGTGCCCCATATCAGCACGAACCCACAGGCTTGGGCGACTGTAATCAATTGCTGGAACGCAATCCAATTAATCAGAACGCCAACCATTGGGAAGCTCAGCTCCGCCAGAGTAGCGACCGACGCTTTGGTTGTGGTCAGCCCCTTGTAATAGACGAGCAAGCTTAGCAGGCCTGGCAACAACGCTTGTCCAAGCATATTGAGGGAAAATGCAGCAATTTGCGAGGTGCCGGTCGGCAGGCTCCATGCAGCCCCTTCATTCCAAGTGATCGCCAGCAACAGCGGCAACGCCAAAATAAACCGCAACGATGTCACTGTCTCATATTTCATCGTTCCTACCATCAACCGCCCCATCACTGTGGATCCGCCCCACAAGGCGGCTGCCCCTAACGAGAGCAGGCTGCCGAGCTGCACGAAATCGCTCCAATGCCCAATCGGCATCGTAAAACCGAAGGTCAGCAGATACGTGCCCAGCAACGCAATAAGCAAATATCCGAAAAAGTAGCGCGGCAGTTTCTCCTTAAGCAGCAATCCGGCCAGCAGGATGGCAAACAGCGGCTGCATTTTTTGCAGCAACAGGACGGCGTTCAGATCTCCGCTCGACAAAGCTAACGTAAACAGAATCGTGGCAATCGCCGAACCGCCCCACGAAATGAATAGCAGCGCGCCTCCTTGACGCCAACCTAGCCCTTTAAGCTCAGAGCGATTTTTCCATAAGACCGGGATGGCAAAAAGCGCAATAATCAGATGCTCAATCAGTACGATTTGCGCCGAGGTGAGCGACTTCAGCAGGATGACCCGAAACAACGGGTCAACGCCCCACAAGGCTGCCCCCAACACGACAAGCCAGAAACCGCTGCGCGATTTGCGGGCTTGAGCCGTTCTCGGCGAATGTTGAATCGGACCGGATGCGCCGGCAAGCGCTCCTGCATTCACTCCAGCTGAGAATTGCATACCACTGCTTACTTTGACTTTCTCCATGGTGTCTGTCCCCTTCTTGAATAGAGGGTCTACGTAGAAAACCCCCGCATCGACCTTCCTGAAGGCTTTGCGAGGGCTGACCAAATAAGCTTGGCAGGCGACCATGACAGGTCCCTGATTCAAACTTTAAGCTTCATTGATCTCCTCCCATCCGGACTATACCGTCGGCCTTGGATTCTCACCAAGTCAGTCACTTCAGGCTATGAAAGCCATCCGCGAGTCGCGGGCTGCGGTTTCCTCTTGACGAAACCTCACCGCCGGTCGGGAATTTCACCCTACCCCGAAGATCTCTATTCATTTAATTTTGGATTACTTAAGTTGCTTCTATCATACCGCAGGCTGTCAAGTGTCTCTGTTACAAAAATCACAAAGTTTACTCGCGTCCCAATCAATCAAAGTTATCCCCGTTTGACCACCTCGAAATTGTCTTCAAGCAACAGCCAATTTTGCGGAAAACTTAAACCCAGCTTCCAATAACTCATTCCGCGCAGCCCTAACTCCTTGATCAGGTCAAACTTCGCTTGAATCGAGCGAGCATCCTCAAACCAAACTTCATGCTCCCGACCTTCCGCATCCCAATATTGGAAAAAAGGTGCCTGATCCCGCTCGCTGTATTGAATGGCGACGCCATGCCGCGCGGCAATTTGAATCGCCTGCTGCGGACTAATCGCCCTTGCGGAGCTTCCCTCCACAAATGGCAACGTCCAGTCATACCCGTATAGGTTTTGCCCCATCATGATCTTGGAGCCCGGCATTTCCGTCAGCGCATATTCAAGTACCCGGCGGACAGGACCAATCGGCGACACTGCCTGAGCCGGTCCACCGCTGTAGCCCCATTCATAGGTCATGATCACAACAAAATCGGCGATTTCACCGTGGGCCCGGTAATCATGCCCTTCATACCATTTGCCTTTCTGATCGGCACTGGTCTTTGGCGCTAAAGCAGTCGACATCAGCCAGCCCTGCTCCGCGAATCGCGCTTTGGCTTTACGCAAGAAGGCGTTGTATGCCTCGCGGTCTTCGGGCCGCAAAAACTCGAAATCGAAATGAATATCCCGAAATCCGTATCGGTTTGCGGTCGTGACGATGTTGTCCAGAAACCGATCTTGAATCGGGATATCATTGAGCAAGATCCGGCCAAGCTCATCGCTAAACTGGTCGTTCTCCTGATTCGTGATCACCATCATCAGGACAACCCGGTTTGACCGAGCAATTTCCGGAAACTGATTGAGCGGCGGCTCTCGAAGCGAGCCGTCCCGTTGCGCTAGGAAGCTGAACGGAGCCAGGTAGGTCAGATATCGCGCGGTTTCCCGCGCACTTTCCTCCAGCGCTGCAGAGACCGTTCCGCCGCGCGGCTCTACATAAGCGTTAAACTCCGCTCTTCTTCGCGGCCGCGGCGGAATGTACAGCCGAAACCCGATCGAAAGGGGTTGATCTACGCTGATGGCATTCACGCGGGCCAACTCATGATAACTTAATCCAAATCGTTGAGCGATCGACCATAAGCTGTCCCCAGGCCGGACCCAATAATAGTTGCCGACGTTCGGGATGACCAAGGTTTGTCCAACCACGAGCCTCTCCGGATTCGGCAATTCATTAGCTTCAACGATATCTTCATAAGGTATGCCATAGGATTGTGCGATACGATATGTCGTTTGCCCCGGCTGGACGATATGAACCTGCATCGACTCCCCTCCTCCATATGGATCATGCTAACATCATCCTATGAGGAGGGAAGTTTGACCTATTCCGATCAGCAGGTACTATACCAAGATTCGTGCCAGGGCACTAAATTAAAACGCCGGAAGCGCAATCTCGTCGTAGTTGTCCTCGAGGAACTGCTTGACCTCTGGACTAGAAATCGCCTTTGCCAGCTTCTGAATCGGCTCGGAATCGCGGTTATCCTCACGAGCCACCAAAGTGATGGCAAATGCCGATTCGATGGTTTCCGTCAGCAAAGCATCCTTCTTCGGTGTAAGTCCCAGCGGGCTGGCATAAGCCGGTGTCATCAGCACCAAATCGGCATCGTCCAGCATCCGGGCCAACATGAGCAGGTCAACTTCCTCGAATTTATAGTTATGTTTGTTCTCTACGATATCTGCAACAGTCCCGTTAATCCCTACGCCTTCCTTCAATTTAATCACGCCGGCTTTGTCCAGCATGTCAAGGGAGCGTCCACCGTTAGACGCGTCATTGGCGATAACAATCGTTGCTCCATCCGGGAGCTCTTCCATCGATTTATACCGTTTGGAATAAGCGCCGTATACCGCATGATACACCGGCTGAACCGGTACGAGGTTCGCGTTTTTGTTTTTATTGTACTCCTCCATCCAAGGGACATGCTGGAAGAAGTTCGCATCCACTTCCTTGTTCGCCAGTGCATCATTGGGCTGCACATTGTCCGACAAGATCACAACTTCCAGGTTGATGCCCTCTTCCTTCAGCTGCGGTTTGATCAGTTCCAGAATGTCCGTCATCGGTGGAATCAGCGAAGCTACTTTCAGTGTGGTTTCTGTAGTTCCGTTCTCTGTCGTCTCCGTCTCTGCCGCTGCCGGTGCTTCCACACCTGTTCCGTTATTCGAGGTATTGCTGTTATTGCCGCAAGCGCTCAGCACCAACATCAGAACTACGAGCGACATGATCCATTTTCCTGTTTTTAGCATGGTTTCTCCCTCCATTGTCAGCGTTTATCCAACCATCGGGACAACGCATTTCCTATAAATTGAATTCCTTGTACCAAAATAACCATCAGCACAATCACCACAGCCATCAGCTCGGTTTCGAACCGTTGATAACCGTAACGGATGGCAAAATCGCCAACCCCTCCGCCGCCAACCACACCCATCACCGTCGAATAGGAAATGAAGCTGATCGTCGAGGAGGTTAATCCCAGCACCAGGCCGGAACGGGCTTCAACATACAAAAATTTCGTGATGATCTGCAGCTTGGACGCCCCCATCGACCGGGCCGATTCAATAACGCCGCGCGGCACCTCCAACAGCGATTGCTCAACGAATCGCGCATAGATGGCAATGGCCACAACGGCCAGCGGAATCGAGGCAGCCAGCGTTCCGATCGCCGTACCCACGATCAGGCGGGTGAGCGGAATCATAAACACCACCAGCAACAGGAACGGAAAGGAACGAACGACGTTCACGATCCCGTTCAGCAGAGCGTACCTCAGGGAGTGCTCATATAACTGGCCTTTACCGTTCAGATACAATGCTGTTCCCAGCGGTAAGCCAATTAGTAAGGCTGCCAGCAACGCGATCCCAACCATCATGAAGGTCTCGCCGATCGCTTCGCCAATTTGACTGCGGTACTGAACGAAGCCCTCCCACATCATCATGAGAAAATCCAACGCCTTTACACCTCCATCCCGCCAAGCAACTGCTCCCGGTACGAGGCGTGGTAACCGGTTCTTCCAGCAGTGCCAACTTCCGCCTCATTCCGCTGAAGCGTAAACGCATCGGTGATCCGCCCCTCTTCCATCACCGAAACCCCTTGGCAAATGCTGCGCACCACGTCCATCTCATGCGTGACGATCACGATCGTCACCCCTAAGGTCCGATGGATATGCAGCAGCACCTCGAGAATCTCTGCTGTGGTTTTCGGATCAAGCGAGGAGGTCGGCTCATCGCACAGCAGGATGCTAGGCTGACTTGCCAACGCCCGGGCAATGGCTACCCGCTGCTTCTGTCCCCCGCTGAGGGATGCCGGATATTGGTCAGCCTTGTCCTCCAGGCCAACGAAACGCAGACATTCCCCCACGCGTTCGGCGCGCTCCTTCTTCGGTAATCCGGCAAGCTCCAGCGGAACCGATACGTTCCCGCTGACCGTCCGGTTATTCAGCAAGTGGAACTGTTGAAAAATCATGCCGATCGAGCGCCGCACCTCACGCCGCGCTGTTTCAGGGAGCGCAGTGAGCTCCTGGCCCAGAACTGTCACTTTCCCTTGATCCGGCAGCTCCAGAGCATTCATCATTCGCAGCAACGTCGATTTCCCTGCTCCGCTAGGTCCGATAATGCCGTGGATGGTGCCTTCCGGGATCTGCAGGGAGACATTGCGCAACGCTTCAAATTGCCCGTTTTGCAAGCTGTACGTTTTGCTGACATGCTCCAACGTGATGATAAGCGTCCCCCCTCTCACTCCAGTGACTGTATTACTTATTTTTTTATTCTGTTACATTGTGCTTTCTTCCGTTGATTATAGACCATGTATGCATCTGTGTCACTAATTTTTGATGTTTATTATAAAAGAGAAAAAAGAAAGAACCGCCTCAGCGGTCCTTTGAGTGGTTCTTACCTTATTCTCATCTTCCACACTTCCTGCAGAACGGAAATGAACATTTCATCCAGCATTTCAGACAAAGCCGAGCCCCTATTTCGACTCGGGGGCTCCAAGATCGATGCGAGCCGCTCGTATCCTTCTATTCGACCGGTTAAATAACCGTCCAAACGCGAAAGACGGGACTCGGACTCTGGGTGGGCTCCGCTTCGCTTCAATTCCAGCAGCAGGTCGATCTCTTCGCGGATCCCGCCGTCCAAGTCCGGTAATGCAGCTTCAAGCAGCAACTCTATGCTCATTGGCGGCGGGCTGCTATAGCGCTCGATCCAAGCACAAGCCAACACAGGCCGGAGTACCGAAAGGTATGCCTTTGGGGCAGCTTGCTTGCCGAGGTGCTGGGGGCGCCAATTTTGCTTCGCCATATGCAAGTAATGGTACATCGCCGCTTTGGCAGAGAAAGCACGTTCTGCGAGCGACTGCAACCGTTCCTTTAAGGAGTAGGCTTCGGTATAAACAATAGGAGCAGACAGCCACTCGAACAAAGACGGGTTACCCTTCCCAAGCAGCGACAGAGCCTTGCGCAGATCCCAACCCGCAAGGTCAAGGCTGCAGGCGTTCCCCAACTGAGCCGGACCAAGTGAATCAACGCCAGTGGCTCGTTCTTCTGTTTCTCCCGTTGGGCCATACTCGATGACGTCCCTTTTTTCTCGGAGCGACAAATACCACTCCACCGGCCGCACATAAATGAACCTGACGTCGTAGTCGCTGGCAGGAGACGCAGTACCCCAGGCCCGGCTGCCCGCTTCGCAGGCATACAAAATCCGCACCCGCTCCGCCATCTCCATCTGTCGTAAATGGCTCTGGATCAACGAGTAGCTTCCTTCCGCCGATTCCACCTTGCGCGCCTCCTTCTTATCCAGCCTCACTTAGCCATGGCCTAAATAGCCGGCATCACATTTCCACCGGTCACCGGGAGGTACGCTCCTGTGATAAAACCAGCTAAATCAGAAGCCAGGAACGCCACCGCATTGGCAATATCTTGATCTTCTCCCCGCCGCTTCAGCGGAACTCCAGTAATATAAGCTGTATCATTCCGATCCGTCAGTTCACGGTCGCGATCGCTGATCGTCCAGCCCGGGGCGACCTGATTTACGGTTATCCCGTACTCCCCAACCTCTTTAGCCAGGACGCGGTAAACGCCGTCCATGCCTCTTTTCCCTGCCGTATACGCCGACTGGTTGGGGAAGTTCTGCATAGCGCACTCGGTATTAATTCCGATAAAGCGCCCCTTTCTTTTGTCCATCATCGCAGGAATAAATGCCTTGGCCAGGAACACACTCTGCAGAACACAGGATTCAAACTGGCTCACGTAGTCTTCCGCTGGTTGCTTCAGAACCGAAGTCCAGTTATATTGCACCACGGCATTGGCAACAACGATGTCCGGATCGCCAAGTTCCGCCGTAACCTTCGCTTGGATTGCTTGGATATCCGCTTCCTTCGTAATGTCGCCTTGTACGATCAAGGCCTCTCTTCCGGTCGCAGTGATCTCTTGAAATAATTCCCGGGCTTTGGCTTCGTTATTCACATAATGAATAACTACCTTTGCTCCGCAATCGGACAATGTCCGGGTGATCACCCGACCTAACTGCCCAGTCGCTCCGGTAATCAGCGCAATTTGTCCTGAGAGATCCAGATTTAACATAAGGTAAGCTCCCCTTTGGCTTCGATTTCTCACTCAAGTCTCTACTTTAATAAGAACATCTTAAATAAGAACATCTTACTCCGATTCGGCGCATTGCTCCTGCGATTGGGTTTTCTCATAAGCCTCCAGGATCGAATTCAACAACCCGGGAAAGCGGGCTTCCAAATCCTCTTCCCGCACCGATATAAACCGCTGTGTCCCTTGGATTCGAGTCGTGATGACACCGGCTTCCCGCAGTGTCCGGATATGGTGAGACAACGTTGATTTCGCGATTGGAACCTCGAAATAATTACATGGCCGTTCGCCGGAACGCCGCATTTCCGCCACGACGCTAAGCCGAATCGGGTCACTTAACGCATATAATACGGAAGACAATTGAATATCATCCCGTTCGGGGTGGTATAGAACTTTCATAAGGAAAAACTCCTTTATTACTAAATTTCGTGATGAATTTTATTCTCCCCTCTTTACATCATAAGATAAGGCGTGTTATATTTCAAACGTTCGATTATATTAGAACAATAGAACAAAGATAAGAGTGGAGGTAAAAATCATGCGTAACACTACCACCGGTCCTCAATCTTCCGGAACTCCCACTTCTTCGGAAGCACTCCAACGCGAAGGGCTGCTGACAGTGTTGCTTGCTTTCGCTGTCGTTCTGGTCATCATGAATACAGCGATGTTTAACTTGGCGCTGCCGGACATCACCAATACGTTCCAAATGTCAGCGGCCACTTCGTCACTAATCGTCACCGGCTATTCGATTATGTTCGCCATCTCGTCGATCACATTCAGCCGGCTTTCCGATTTCCTGCCGATTCGGCGATTACTGGCAATTGGACTTACGACACTGGGTCTTGCCGCCATTACCGGGTTGTTCAGCCCCAACTTCTGGATCGTGCTCGTTGTTCGCATCGTGCAAGCATCTGGTGCAGGAGCAGTCATATCGTTATCCCTGGTTACATTATCCCGTTACGTTCCCGTCGAGCGGCGTGGCAAAGCGATGGCTATGATCATGTCGGCCGTATCACTGGGTCTTGGTCTGGGGCCCGTTGCCGGCGGCGCGATTGTCGAATATTTTGGCTGGAGATACCTGTTTATCATCACGGCGTTAACTCTGATTCTGGTACCGCTGTTTCTTCGGTATATTCCAAAAGAACAACCCGTACGGGGATCGTTTGACACTCTTGGTGCAATATTCGTCGCTGTGGGAACAACAGGTTTGCTGATGTACTTGACACAGCATTCCTGGTTGGCACTCGCCATTGGCGCAGTTGCGCTAGCGCTGTTCGTCTGGCGCATACGCACCGTCGCAGATCCGTTTGTTTCGCCCGCTTTATTTCGTAACGGGTCATATTTAGCATTGTCGATCGTAGGGATCGCGTCGTATTTGGCCAGCTTTGCCACCTTGTTTTTGCTGCCGCAAATTTTAGTGCATCACTTCGAATTAACTGCCAGCCATGCCGGTCTGATCATCTTCCCGGGTTCGATCCTCGCGACGGTGGCTTCCCGCAAGGTAGGTTCAATCATAGACCGTCACGGGAACGGTATGATCCTGCGGTACGTTCCGCTGCTCGTATTGATCTCTATGGTTTTGTTCGCGTTGTTCAGCGGGCAATCATGGCTCGCCATCCTGTTTATCTATATTCTGATGAGCCTTGGATTTACGATAATCTCGAGCAGTGTATCCAATGAAATCTCCCGTGTTCTTCCGGCATCTCAGGTAGGTTCGGGAATGGGCCTTTACCAGCTGTTGCAATTCTTTAGCGGTGCTTTCAGCGTCGCCATGGCATCCAGCGCAATGGAATGGCAGCACGGTTTGCCGTTGTCCACGGCTTACTCGAACATTTTCTGGGGCTTGATGGTGATCGCGCTGCTTGCACTCGTCTCGTCGTTCGTCTATTTGCGCAGCGTTACTGTTAAAATAAGTCCGCAACAAAGTACCTCTTTGGAAGCATAACCCGATAAAACTCATACAACCCCTGAGGGAGCATTCCATAGGCGATCCTATCGATGCCCCGCAGGGGTTTTGTTTTTTTCGCAATCCAGTTCCGCAATATCCAGTGCAGCAGCGGCGTTAAGTTGAAGATAAGGGGTACACAATCACTTCTTCCGACTGCGCAGCTCCTTCATGATCTTACGGCCGGTTGGCGTTTGCGCCAGCCCTCCTTGCGCGGTTTCGCGGTGGCGGCTAGGCATCGCTGAGCCGACCTCCAGCATCACGTCGATCACTTCATCCGACGGGATCGCGCTGCGCACACCGGCCAAGGCCATATCAGCGGCAGCCAGCGCATTGACCGCTCCAAAGCCGTTGCGAACGATGCAAGGGATTTCGACCAGGCCGCCAACAGGATCGCAGATCAGGCCCAGCGTGTTCTTGAGCGCGAGGCCAACGGCGTGCACCGCCTGTTCCGGCGTCCCGCCGCGCAGCTCGACCATCGCCCCGGCCGCCATTCCGATCGCCGATCCAACCTCTGCCTGGCAGCCGCCTTCCGCGCCGGAAATAAACGAGTTGTTGGCGATCACATAACCGATGGCTCCAGCGCAAAACAGCCCGCGCACGAGATGCTCATCCTCCCATCCGAAGCGCTCTTGGGCGCTGACGAACACGCCAGGGATGATGCCGCAGGAGCCCGCCGTCGGCGTAGCGACGATGCGCCCCATCGAGGCGTTCACCTCGGAGACGGCCAGCGCATAAGCCATGGCCTGACATGCGATGTCACCAACCGAAGCCTCACTGCGATTGCGGTAGGCTTCGACCCTTTTGGCATCGCCGCCAGTCAGCCCGCTTGTGGAGACGATGTCCTCGGTCAGCCCTTTATGTACCGCCGTTTTCATGATTTGGTAGTACTCGTTCATGGCAGCCACAATTTCTTCCTCCGTTTGCCCGCTCTCTTCCACCTGATCCTGAATCATGATGCTGGAGATCGTCTTGGATTCCCGTTCACAAAGTTCAACCAGCTCACGCAAATTTTTAAAACGCATCGTGCTCCCTCCTCGTTTTACTTCGTCAGATCAATGTAGGACACTTGGCTGACATGCTCCAACGCACGGATCGCCTCCACTAATTCCGGCGGAATGGACGAGTCGGCCTCCACAACCGTCAGCGCCTCGGCAGTCCGCCCTTTCCGATCGGTAATAATGTAGCCGATATTCACATTCTCCCGGCTGAACAAAGCCGTAATTCCTGCCAACACTCCTTGTCGGTCCGCGTGGGAGATGACCAGCGTTGGCAGCTCGCCTGAGCATTTCACCTCAAAACCGTTAATATTGCGAATAACGATGGTCCCTCCGCCGATGGATGCCCCCATGACCTCGATAGAACTTCCGTCTTGGCAGGTCAGTTTTATTTTTACCGTATTCGGATGAGCCCCAGGCAGGACTCCAGTGGTAAACACCACTTCAATCCCCTGCTGTTCAGCATTCTGTATCGACTGGCGGATTCGCTCATCGTCCGTTCGGTAATCCAGTATGCCGCCAACGATGGCCAGATCGGTTCCGTGTCCACTGTACGTCTCAGCAAAGGAGCCGTAAAAGCAAATCTCCGCCTTGACCGGCGCGGTTCCGAGCAGCTGACGGGCAAATCGTCCAATCCGTACAGCACCGGCCGTATGTGAACTGGAAGGCCCAATCATCGCTGGACCAATAATTGAAAATACGCTTTTAAATCGCATCGCTACATCTCCCCATCATTTTTATATGACGAAAAAGAGACAGAACAAAAAGGCTGCTGCCTTTCGCTCTGTCCCCGTTACCTGAAAGTTTAATGGTCCCGGTCCAAACCTAACATCCGAGATCCATGTACCTCTTGGGTGGCTGTTCGCTCTCTCCAGAGTGGCGTCCGATCATGGTCCTTGTACCTGAGAGATTCGGCTGCCGGCTGCAGGACCGACCCTTGCTCCTTCGGTGCCGCTAAGCCGGTTCCCTCTTCGGTTCAGCCCGCGGACTCTCCCATCATCCTCATTCGCCAATATGAATTTGTGCTTAATGTAAACCGAAGTTAGCAAGATGTCAAGATAACTCACATAAAATCCGATAATTTGCATCAAATTCTAGTTATTTTTTCCTATTTTTATGAGAAAATATGTATATTTTACACATCCAGCCACTTGTACGCCTGATTTTGCAGATATATACTGTCCGTAACAACCCCAGATATTACCTTATTTTATGAAATGTTGAGAAATAAGGTTCATTCCATGTTAACTTTTCTTCACACTATGACCCCTGCTAACCTAACGATTCACTCCACACCATTGGTTTCAACTCACATCTTCCATGGTTTACTACGCCTGATTCCACTATTTTACATAAAGGAGGTGATGTAACCAAGAGGCAATTGATTCATTTTTTGTCAGTCGTCATGCGTCCGGACTCAGCTCTTGTTACTCCGGACGACCGTCACAGGATGAATGTTGGGCTTAAAACTTAATCAAAGGGAGTGAAGAAGTTGATAAGTCTCAAGAGATTTCGCAAACCTTTCTCGCTTGGCATGTCGATCCTTCTTGCGTTAACTCTCGTTCCCGTCGCTTCCGCCAGCAGCAGCAGCGTATCGGGACAAAGCAGCTTGAGATCGTCCGCGCCCCAAGTGGCCGAAGCCAAAATCGACGCTAAATTGCAGTCCCAGTTTAAGCAAGACGACTTCGTCACCTACCTCGTCAAACTCAAGGAGCAGACCGATACCAACTCGGTCGCCAAGCTGGCTCTTCAGAAAGCCCAGCTGGAGAAATCGACTCCTTCCGCCGCGAAGCTGTCCGTACGGACTTCCGTTGTCAGCGCTTTGCGCGAAACGGCCTCCCGCACCCAATATAAGCTGGAGGAATACTTGCGGAAAGCCCAGCAATCCGGAGAGGTGAAAGACTACAAAAGCTACTTTATCGTAAATGCCATGGCCGTGACAAGCTCCAAAGAAGTGCTGGAGCGAATCGCCCTTTTCCCCGAAGTGGAGAAAATTCTGCCGAATGAAGAACGACATCTGCAAAAGGTTGAAATCGATAAAGATGCGGCTGTAGAGCCTGCCGTAAAGATGCCTGCTGTGAAACCGGCCGACGAGGTCTCCACTTCACTGGGCGATTCAAAGCAAGCGACCAAGGACGTTAACCCAAGCAGCGTTGAATGGAATATTGCCCAAATCAACGCCCCTGAGGTGTGGAACATGGGCATCGATGGCACCGGCATCGTGGTCGCCAACCTCGATACCGGCGTGGATTACAACCACCCGGCCTTAAGAAGCAAATGGCGCGGACTGGATGCTTCGGGCAATATCGTGGATCCCGAGCTCAGCTGGTATGATCCGCACAGCCACGCTCCGCTGCCTGCCGATTCCCATGGCCACGGTACGCACACCATGGGAACGATGGTTGGTTCGGAGCCAGACGGCTCGAACCAGATCGGCGTCGCGCCTGGTGCAAAATGGATCGCTGTCCGGATTTTTAATCCTACCACAACGGATGACATCATCCTGGATGGCGGCCAATGGCTGCTCGCGCCAGTGGATGCCGAAGGGAATCTGCATCCGGAGCTCGCTCCTGACGTGGTGAACAACTCCTGGGGAGGCGGTCCCGGCATCGATGAATGGTTCCGCCCGATCGTACAAGCTTGGAGAAGCGCGCAAATCTTCCCTGAGTTCTCGGCGGGCAACACCGATTTTGATAACCCCGGCGGTCCGGGTTCGGTAGCTGCGCCAGCGAACTATCCAGAAGCGTTCGCTACCGGCGCTACGGACATCAACGGGAATTTAGCGGATTTCTCTTTGCGTGGACCTTCCCCTTACGATGAAATTAAACCGGAGGTTTCCGCGCCAGGTGTTAACATTCGTTCCTCTGTTCCTGGCGGAGCTTATCAGGGCGGCTGGAACGGCACCTCGATGGCAGGTCCGCATACGACAGCCATCGCGGCCTTGCTGCTGCAGGCGAACCACTCGCTCACAGTAGACCAGTTGGAAGAAATTCTGACCAGCACGGCTACACCACGTACGGACAGCGAATATCCGACGACGCCTAACAACGGATATGGAAGTGGTATCGTTAATGCGTTGGATGCCGTAGGCTCCGTGCTGCAAGGCATCGGTACGGTCTCAGGTCGTGTGATCACGGCAGGGGAGGATTTAGAGGAACCGGTGCTGACACATACACCGCCTACTTTAATATATGAAGGCTTCGATGTGACGTTATCCGCTCAAGTAAGCGATGATGTTGCCGTCACATCCGTTGAATTTTACGCCAAAGAAGCCGGAACCAGCCATTATGTATACATTCCAGCTGTACGAGTGTCGGGGAACGAAAAAGACGGGGTATATGAAGCAACGATCCCCTCTTTCCTAATTAGTACGGCCGGGCTCGACTACTACATTCGGGTGAACGACTACGGTAACAACGGGTTTGACAGCGCCCCTTACTCCGTGACCGTATCCGCCGGTGTTGTGCCCGGTTATCTGCAGGATTTCGAAACGGATATCTCTGGGTTTATGTCCGGCGGAGCCGGGAATACCTGGGCTTGGGGAACACCGGTCAGCGGACCGGGCAGTGCTTATTCCGGTGACAAGGTGTACGCTACCAATCTAACCGACAGTTATGAACCCCTTGCCAATTCCTATCTGCTGGCACCTCCAATTGATTTAACCGACAGCCCGGAAGGGGCCATCCTCTCTTTCAAACATTGGTACGATCTTGAGGAAGAATTTGATGTCGGTACGTTGTACATGGCAACCTTGGATACCGATTATGCCTTTGTACCGGTGGCAGAATATACAGGAACGAGCAACGGCTGGGAAACGCAATATCTGGATCTGCGCGACTATGCCGGTCAGCAAGTGTACTTGCAATTTGGCTTAACGAGTGACGGTGTCGTGCAGAAAGCAGGGTGGTATCTGGATGATCTCTCCCTGCAATTGCCTGATGACTCTGCTCCTGCAGCTCCTACAGATCTGAGCGGCTCCGCCACCTTCGTTGGCAGCGTTGAACTGACCTGGTCTCCTTCCGTTGATGAGGACGTAAAAGAGTACACCGTATACCGTTCCACAACTTCAGGATCCGGTTATGAAGAGCTCATTACAACGTCTTCGACGGAATATACCGACACCACAACCGAAACGGACCAAACGTATTATTATGCGGTCACCGCAACGGACTACAGCGGTAATGAAAGCGCCAAGTCGGAAGAATTGGAGATCAACGTTGTTCATCCGATTACCATTTTCAGCGACAACTTTGACGGCGACAGCGATAACGGCTGGACGCACAGCGGCGCAGGGGACAAATGGGAACGCGGCACTCCGATGGATCCCGGTCCGACCAGCGCTGTATCTGAGCCAAACGTATGGGGAACTGATCTCGACAACTATTATGAGAATGGAACAAATGCTTCGCTTGTCTCCCCAACGATCGATTTGAGTACCGTCGATAATGCAACCCTTGTGTTTGATCATTGGTTTGAAATTGAGACCAACTTTGATTACGGTTATGTGGAAGCCAGCTCCGACGGCGGAGCGACATGGCACGAGCTGGGGAGATTTTCGCATAACACCGAGGGCAAGGTTTGGAGCACTGCTTATTACGATCTCGAGGATTACGTCGGAGAACAGGTACAGGTTCGTTTCCGATTAAATACAGACGGCAGCGTTGTGAGAGCCGGCTGGTACATCGACAATGTTCAGGTGCTGAATGTGAATACACCTGAAGATCAGGTGACAAGCAATGTGCTTGGCAACACTGGAACGAAAATGGACAAGGTTGTAAAATCCGGACCAGCCTACAAACTGACGCGCACAAGTAAGGCTGAATTCGAACGACTAGTGAAGGAAGCGAAGCCATCTGGTGACATCGGCATCAGCAGCCTGCCGGCCAGCGCAACCGTGACGGTGGTGGAAACCGGTCGTTCTGTCAAAACCGATCCAGCCACCGGACGTTACAGCTTAAATCATATGGCTGGGGATTACACGCTGAAAGCGGAAGCCTACGGCTATTATCCGCAAACGGCAAATGTGACCATCGCCGATCAGGTGAACGCCAAGGCGAACTTCACTTTGCAGCCGATTCCGAAAGGCACGCTCACCGGCACGATCACGGATGAACGTACAGGCGAGCCAATCGAAGGTGCAACAGTATCCGTACTTGAAGATGCGATGGTTGCACCACAAATCACCGGGGCTGATGGCAGCTTCTCCTTAGAACTTCTGGAAGGGACCTATACGTTGTCGGTAATTGCAGCCGATTATTACGGCGATACGTTAACGGTTACGGTACCGCCGAACGGAACTGCTGACGGCTCGCTGGCACTTAAGCCGTTTGTGGGCTTGCCTGGCGAAATCGCCTACGATGACGGCACACTGGAAAATGCGTGGGTCTTCAACAAAGCAGACAACGCTTGGGCGGTACGCATGACGCCGGAAGCCGGCGCGGTGCAAGTCACCGGTGCATTGATCCGTTTCATGAATACGGAATGGCCGGTTCCGGGCGGAACCGAAATCCAATACGCCGTTTACGATGCCTCCGGCCCGGACGGAGCACCAGGCCAGCAAATCGCCGGTCCTTTTGATGGCACTGCTTTGCGTAATGATGAATGGACCGTGCTGGAGCTGCCAGAACCGGTTACAGTTGAAGGCGACTTCTACATCGTCTACATTCAAACCTTAGCCGGAACCAGTGCTCCGGGGATTGGAGCGGACGAATCCAGCCCGAACGCCGGTCGCAGCTGGAATCGCATCAACGGGGTGTGGAGCTTGGTTGATCAATCACAAGGCAACTTTATGATTCGCGCCGTCGTTCGTTATCCGGTGCATGCACCAGTGATTACGTCTCCGGAGGATGGATCTTATACGAATCAAGCCGCCTTTACCGTAACCGGAACCTCTATGGCGAACGGCGCTGAGGTGAAGGTGTACAACGGCACCGAGCTGGCAGGAACAACAACAGTTGAAAACGGGCAATTCAGTCTGCCGATCGAGCTTCATGACGGAGCCAATGAGTTGACTGCCGAAGTCCTCGTGAACGGGAAAGCAACCGATCGTTCACTGCCAGCCATAATTACACTGGATACTGTTGCTCCGGAACTTGAAGTCGTTTCACCTGTGGACGGCTTCCGAACCAATTCAGAAGTATTGAATGTGACGGGTTCTGCGTTCGATGAGTTCATCAACAAGTTGACCGTCAACGGGCAAGAGGTTCCGCTGGAAGGCAGCGGCGCGTTCGCATATCGTATGCTGATTAACGCCGGTGAGAATCTGATCACCGTGACCGCGACGGACCATGCCGGAAACGAAACGACAGTCACTCGGACGGTCTACGTAGATACCGAGCTGCCGGAGATCACGAATCTGACACCGGCAGAGGATGTTCATTTAACCGCAGGTGAAGCGCTGACGGTCTCCTTTGACAGCGTTCCAGGGCTGACGGCTTCGTTCCACATCGAATTGCCGCTATCGATATTAGGCGGTTCGAGCAACGGGATTCCGTTGACGGAAACGGAGCCAGGTCACTATGAAGGAACGTACACGACACCTGCCTCGCTTGTCTTGGAAGGCGGCGTGATCGTTGTTACTGTCCAAGATGCGGCTGGAAACAGCGGCGACTTCCAGGCACCGGGCCGCTTGTTCGTCAGCGCATCGGGTGAAGATCCGGGAGAAGATCCAGGCGAGAATCCAGGTGGGGATCCAGGGGAAAGCCCCGATAACCCCCCGAACGTCTCGCCGGTTGCCGTCATCCATGCGGTAGACCGTGCAGCCAAAAATAAGCAAGTCGATTTTGACGGAGCAGCCTCCTCGGATGCCGACGGTCGCATCGTCCGCTACAGTTGGTCGTTTGGCGACGGCAGCACTGGGCTCGGCCCCAAAGTCAAACACCGCTTCTCCACTGCTGGATCGTACACCGTCACTTTGACGGTGACTGATAACGCCGGCGCGGTAAGCAGCGTGGTTCACAAAATCGTGATCCGGTAATTCCTTGGACACGATCTGAAAGCAAATCAGCCCCAAGCGGTTTGTGCCGCTTGGGGCTGATTTTTTTACTAGGAAGGGTATTGCCCTGTTCTCACATTGGATTCAGTTTATCTAACCGAATCAACAGCCTCCCCCCTTATTTCCTCGATTCCCTAAGTGGAACCAGAAATAAGGGACTTTTTTTACCGTTAGACAAAAACTGTGGGGGCGAACGCCAACGTTACGCTTCGCGAATCCGGTACAGCACGCTGTCGAAGTCGCCGCGCAGGGGCAACTCGATGCCGATTTGCATCAGGCTGCGGCCGCTCCAGGCGCCGGACACCCCTTCGATGGCGTAGGTTTTGTCCGGCGCAAGGCCTTGCAGACGCAAGCGAGGCAGGCAGTCGCCCAGCCGTTGCGAATGCAGGAACGCCAGCAGCACGCTATCCCCGCGAGCGGCGTCCACGTACTGAACCGCCGTCACCCCCAGGTGGCTCAGCGCATTCAGCCGGTACTGGTCGCCGAACTGCACCAGTGGGCGGATCGTTTTGTAAAGCTGGACAAATCCGGCGGCCTCCTGCAGCTCCGCTTCGCTCCAATGGTTGAGGTTCGCGCCGATGCCCAGCGTTCCCATCATCGCGCTGTGGAACCGGTACGGCAACGACAGCACGCGGCGGTTCATCCCGGTAGGGGACTCCGTCACCCAGCAGGTCATCATCTTCGGCGCATACACATAGGAGAAACCCTCCTGGATGCTCAGCCGGTCGAAGGCATCTGTATTATCGCTGGTCCAAGACTGATCCGCATATTGGAAAATGCCAAGATCAATCCGCGAGCCCCCGCCCGCACAAGTCTCAAACTCCACGTGCGGGAACCGCCGGCGCAGCTCGGCCCAGATCTCATATAGGCTTTGCACGTGCCGAATCCAAATCTCCTTCTGGCGATTCAGCGGATGATCCTTCATCCCTGGCTCCGTCACCGTCCGGTTCATGTCCCATTTAATGAACTTGATTTGGTGTTGGCTAAGCAGATCAGTCATGAACTCCAGGATGTAGTTTTTGACCTCCGGCTTGGAGATGTTTAAGAGCAGCTGGTTGCGCAGCTCCGTCCTTCCCCGAGTCGGAAAATGGTACACCCAATCCGGATGACTCCGGTACAGGTCGCTGTCCGGGTTCACCGCTTCCGGCTCCACCCAGATCCCGAAGTCCATGCCCAGCTCATGTACCCGATCGATCAGCTCGCTCAGCCCGTTCGGGAACTTCTCCCGGTTGACGACCCAGTCGCCCAGCCCGGCGCGATCATGGTTGCGCGCCCCAAACCAGCCGTCGTCAACGACGAACAGCTCCACACCAAGCTTGGCCGCGCGCTCCGCTAAAGCCATTTGGTCCTGCACGTTCACATCGAAGTACGTCGCTTCCCACGAATTGTATAGCACCTTGCGCGGCTCTCGGCTCGGCAGCACGTAATCGTGTTGATAGCGATGCAGCTTGCGGCTCATCTCGCCGAACCCGGCGGCGCTATACCCGCCGACAAACATCGGTGCGGTAAACGTCTCGCCGGGGCCAAGTAACCACGCACTGTCGAAATCGTGGATGCCTCCGATTACGCGAACGTGACGAAATGCAGTTTGTTCGGCGACGATTTTCCAGTTGCCGCTCCATGCCAGCGCCCCGAACCATACATCGCCGCGATCCTCCGCCGCCGTCCCGTCATCAACGGCAAACCACGGATTCGCATGGCCGTCGGTGAAGCCGCGGCGCGATTCCAGGACTTTTTTGCCTTCGGATAAGAAGGTACGTCGCAGTTGGAACTCGCCCGCCCACTTCCCTGTGACATGCGTCAACCGATAGTCCCGCAACACCGGCATCGTCCAAGCAGCCGATTGCATCGTCTCCAACAGCACCGGTTCACCGCCCAAATTCACAAAGCTGGCGGACCGCTCCAGCACATCATGTTCAGGAATCACCACATAGCTCAAGCGAACCTCAAACGGATACACCTCATCTTGAAAGGTAAGCGTCAGCGTATCTTTCCCGTTTGGCTGATCGACCCGGTACCCCGCATACTTCGGGCAAAAATCCCGCACCCCATCCGGCCAAGTCACTTTTAGCGACGGTTCAACATATCCTACACCGCCCCAGAAGCTGTACTCCTCCGTTTCCCGTTCAATCTCCGCGTCGAAGGAGCTATGCCCCCGCGTTCTCAACAGCGGCAACGCCTCGATCGGATCGATCGGCGCTCCCCAATATAGATGCTGCAGTCTGCCTTTCTCATTCAAGCCAAATACATAAGAGCTGCCGTTCGTTTGCAATGCAAAAATCTGATGTTGTTCATCCACCCAAATTGCCATATTCAGATCACCGTCCGCTGAGTGAGTTTAAATAGTTTGGCTTCCGCCGGCTTCAGGTCGACAACCAGCTCGCCCGCAGTTTCCTGTTCCGTACCTTCCCACAAATCATCAACCCGGTACAGCACCTTCGGATTCAGACCCGCACGCGATAGAGATACCGTCTTCCGAGCCCCCTTCGTCCCATCAAAGTTAAACACGGCCATATACCACGCATCTCCGCCCTCAGGATTTGAAGCAGGAACCTCCAACACAAACACATCAGCTGCCCGATCACCAAAGCCCCCTTCCAACGGCCGGAAAGTTTGCCCCAATCGGGCGATGTCCATCACCGCGCGATTGCCCAGCCAAGCCTTGGCACGTTCTGCGGCGCCTTCCTTGCGGAAGTCATCGCCAAGCAATAGCAGTGTTCCGGCAATGACCGATGCCGTCAGGCGGCTCCGCCCTTCATGCCAGCCAGTCTCGTCCTGATTGAAGCTTTTGTAGAGTACCGTGTGGTCTGGATCGTTAAATCGGTACAAGCAGCCATTCATCCACCAGCCGTAAGTCAACGAGTTGAGCAAATATTCCGTATCTCCGATCTGTCCAAACACATCGCAGGAAATGCGGCGGCTATGGGCAAAAGCGTACGGAAACAGCGGCGCAATCGACAGATTGATAAAAAATGGCCGTCCAACCGCCTCCGGCGACAGCTTTGATGCCAAATAGGATAAGCCGTGGCGGTAAGCCGCGATGCCGGTCGTGATCGCAGGGTCATAATGCTTCCCTTCCAGCGCCCCGTGCGCCATGAAGTCGAGCTTCACGTATTCGAAGCCTTCGCGAATGATCTTCTCCGTAAACCAATCGATCCGCTGCAACGCCCCCGGATGTGTGGGATCAATCGCCAGACCGCCGGCGATATCGGCCACGATTTCCCCTTCCGCATCGCGAAGCAAGATCTCACCGTACGTATACTTGCCGCCCGTGCCCTCCACTTCCCGGCTGAATTGCTCAGGACTGCCCCAGAAGGCAAACGGCGTCCAATACGTTCCCGGCTTATGTCCATTCTCCCGCACCCGGCGCAGTGCATCCGCCATCTCTTCTGCCGTCAGCCGATCCCAGAAGGCATCGAAGTTGATGTAGAGTGTCTCTCCGCTCTCAAATCCCAGCGGCTGCACTTCACCTCTCAGAAAATCACTGGTTGACGTATACAGCTCGTAATCCAACGTGCTCATTGCCGCCGACCAGCTGTTCCAGCCAAACGGTACGCCGCCTTCCCACTTCAGCGGTGGCTCAACCGCCGCGTTGGCTTGGCCATATGCCTCCAGCCCCTCGCGGTAATCGTCATAATATCCCGCGAACACCAGCGGGGATTCGACCCGCGGCCCGTGCACATACCCGTGCGGCTGCGTATCCCGTGTCATCACGCCGGCTGCCCCGGCATACAGCTCGAATTCATCCAGCCTGCCAGCTCGTTCACTTCGGATGCGGATGCCCGTCTTCCAAACGTCGTGGGACACCGAGCCCGTCACAAAGCCCCGCCGGCTGCCCGGATAAAACAACGCGGCCGCTTCATAGCTTTCTGTCTCCCAAGGCAACGGCTGTGCAATGTAACGCACCCATTTATCGTTGTCGTAAGGGATGCGAAGAGCATGCAGTTGATCCTCCCCAGACGCCTCGTGACGCGAGGGAGCGTTTTCGATACTCAGCTTGGCGGACTGCAGCACCACAATCCGGTTTAACTTTAGTCCGCCTTCAGCTGCCACAACAACCCGGATCAAGAAGAAAGGTTGCTGCTCATAAAGGGAAAAATACTGCTCCACGATCGGCAACCCCGGTTTTTCGTGACGAATCCCCACCTGCAGGCCGCATCCAAACGCATCGCTAAGCTCCTTCGGCTCCCCGATCACTTCATGGCGCTCATACAGGCCGGTATGGTATTCCCTCCCCTGCCACCGAAACGCGCTGCGAATCTCGTGCCACACCAGCGCTTCGCGGCAGGTCCAGGCAAAGGTGCCGCCAGCCAAATCAAAGCTTAAGCGACCAAGCCCGTTATCCAAAAATTTAAGCGTATCTGATTCCACCCAGAAGCGGACTTTTTCCGTGATCGTTCCGTTAATCGTCATTCAACCCCACCCTTTCTCCGCTTATTCGCCCCCATTATAAGGTCGAACCTTATGAGGTTCCATGCAACGATGTTCCGATTGATAGCGGGATATGCCTTTTTTGATTAGCAGCTTCGTTCAAAAACAAAGCAGCGGAGGAACCCATTCCCCCGCCGCTTCAGTCACATCGTCTTATTTCCACAGTTCCATACGTTCTTGATACTTCTTGTTATACACATCTTCCAGTTTCGATAGGCCAGCAGCCTCCACTTGCTTCATCATGGTGTCGTACAACGTCACCACGTCTTGCTCGCTAGGAGCCAAGGCCATCTTCAGGAAGTACTCGTTAATCGTCTCGTTCACCTTCGTCTCCATAATGGCTTCCGGTGTGCCACCGTCCGGGCCAAGGCTATCGTAAGGCGCCGTATCAAACGACGTATCCGCCAAGTTCTTGATCGCCAGATCCGTCGTCGGATCGCTCATCCCACGGCCAATCAAGTCATATGGCGTGCCGTCAGAGCCCGGTCCGTTCTTGATCGTCCAAGTCCATTTGCGGATCCCGGTCGTGCGGGAGGCTTCTGCCCAATCCTTCTTGAAGGCGTCCAGTACTTCTTGACGCGGCACGTGCTTGCCGTCCTTCATATCCCAATGCTCGCCTTCCACGCCCCACATCATCAAATACTGCCCTTCCTCGCTGGCGAGGAAATCCAGGAACTTGATCGTGCGAACCGGGTCCTTGTTCGTCTTGGTGATGGAGATGCCGTCCCAACCAAGCGAGCTCTTTGGCCCGTACGTCGTTTGGTCTGGTCCGATGCCCGGTGCCAGCACTTTATATTGATAGAACTGTCTTTCCTCCGCCTTCGCGGGGTCCGGAGCATCTGCCTTCAACAGACCGTTGGCTCCGCCTACGTTCCAACCTGCATCCGCGGTAGCAAAAACGTTCCCAGCTGCCAGCTTCTGTTCATACTGCTTCGTCTTCATCGTTACCCACTCTTTGTCGAGTAGACGTTGGCGATACAATGAGTTCATATATTTCATCATTTCCAAATACCGCGGATCGCGGATATCCTTCAGCAGCTTGCCGTCTTTCTCGTAATACGGCATAATGCCATACATTCCTTTAAACGTACCGGTGACCCCGCTCATGTTGTCGCCATTTAACGTCATCGGAATGGTTTCCTTGCCATCGATTGTTGGGTACTTCTCCTTAAACGCCTTTAGCAGGTTCTCGAACTCTTCGGCGGTAAACGGCTCGCCGTTGTTCACCTTATCCCCAACACCCAGCTCCTTCATCAAATCCATCCGCATCAGGAAGCCGAATACCGGATACTGCTCCAGACCGTACCAGTTAGCCAGATAGTAGTTCTTCCCGTCCGCACTGCGCGTCTTCTTCAGCGTATCCCCATACATCTTCTTGATGTTCGGGCCGTATTGCTCGATCAGATCGTCCAGCGGGATCACGGCTCCCGAGGAGATATACTTGTTCATGATGTCGCTTCCGCGGCTCATCAGCACGATGTCCGGCAAATCGTTACTTGCCAGCATCAGGTTCAGCTTCTCCGCTGGATTCCCGGTGGGCTGCTGGATTTCTACCGTCACGCCCGTTTTTTCTGTAATCGCTTTCGCTACAGGGTTTGTAAATGGATCCCCGGTGTTCTGGTCAAACAACGTCAGCGTGATCGGCGACTTGTCATCCGCCGGTGCCTCTCCGGTTGTTCCGCTCGCCGCAGGAGAATTGCCTCCCGCCGACGGGGTGTTCCCGGACCCGCAGCCTGCGAGCAAGGCCAGGACCAACATAGAGGATACCATGAATAGCAGCTTTTTCTTCATTCGCGTAAACCCCTCTCTTGAACTTTTGCGCTTGGACCTCAAGCTCACCTCAATTGTAAAAAGCGCCCCCCGGGATATCTATAACGTAAAGTTACTATTCATAATGGAAAACGACTTTCATCGACTTCCCTCCGTTAGAACCCCTATATCAGCCTATATTCAGCCGCGTTTCCAGCTCGGACGCATTGGGGTTCAGCGGCAGGCGGATCGTCACATTCGTCCCGATGCCAAGCCGGCTGAAAATTACCACCCCGTATCGCTCCCCATAAGCCAGTTTGATCCGGTCATCCACATTTTTGATCCCATAGCCGGATTGATTGCTCGCTTTGTTAAACGCCTCCTCCAGCCGCTTGCGGGTCATGCCTTGGCCGTCGTCAATGACCTGCAGCAGAAGATCTTCTCCTTCCGCCTTGAGCTTGACGATAATGTTGATGCCAGACTCACTCCAAATCGCGTGATTGATGCAGTTCTCGATAAATGGCTGCAAAATCAACTTGATCACCGTGCGGTTAAACAACGACTCGTCCAAATCGTAGTGCATATGCAGCATCCCGCGGAACCGAATCGCCTGGATGGAAACGTAGTTTTTGACCAACTGGATTTCTTGTTCCAGCAACACCACCCGTTTGCCCTTGTTCAACGAGATTCGATAATATTTCGATAAATGGTTAACCATCTGGTACACCTGCATGCTGCCTTCCTTCAATGCCAGCGAAGAGATCGAGGACAACGTATTGTATAAAAAATGCGGATTAATCTGCGCCTGCAGCGTCGTCAGCTCCGAATCCTTGACCGCGATTTCCTTCACGTATACCTCATTAATCAGTTCCTGAATACGCGCCGCCATCTTCTGGAATGCGTACGACAGCTGCCCGATCTCATCGTTGCCCATCGGCATGCGTTGCACCTGGAAGTTCCCCCGCTCTACCTTGCGGATTTGCTGCAGCAGCCCCTCGATCCGTTTCGTAATTACCTTGGCCGTCACAAAAATAAGCAGAGCGGCAACCGCAATCACAGTGACTGATATCCAGACAATTCGTTTGGTCGCCTTATTCGTATTGGCGAGCAGCTCGTCATAGGGAACGGTGATGACCGTCGTCCATCCGTTACGTAACTTTTTGTAGGTAAAAAACAACTCCTGTCCGTCGATCCGCTTATCGAACTTCCCGCTGGACAACGTTATATCCCCTTGAATCGGATAGAGGTCGAACAGCTGATTGCCCTTCATCGCCGCATCACCGGAACTGATCACGCGACCGGTCTCGTCGATGATGTAGACGCTCTTGTTGACGTTCTCTTTTTCGATCAGGGAATAGATTTCCTTGTCGTCGATATTGATCGTTAGAATGCCATACGGTTGCGATAAGCTGAAGTAGCTCAGCGAACGGGCCAGTGTGACATAGGACGTGCCGGTCTGCGGATCTTCGATATGGGTGTAGACCGGACTTCCGGCCGCGTCCAGCGCCTGCTGCTTCACCCTTTCCGGGAGCTCCTCGGTGTAGCGGATGTATTGCTTATCGGAATAGAGCGTCTTGTTATCGATGTAAATGGTAATGCCCTGAAGATTAGAATTGGAAATCATCATGGAGGACATCGTCCGATTGATATAGCGAAAGGCATCAATATAATAAAAAGCCTGCTCATAATCATTGGACAGGTAATTCCGCAGCTGTGCATCCATATACAAAATATTGGTCAGCTGCTCGTAATACCCCAGCCGGTTCTCCAAGTTCGTATTGATCTGATTTAACGTCCCGCTTAACGAAGCGTACGTCTGCTCCGTAATCGTGTCCCGCGTAGAAGTGTAGGAATAATAAATCAGCACGGAGCACGGGATAAAGGACACGAGAAGGAAAATAATAAACAGCTTATTGCGCAGCCGAAGGTTAGTAAACCAATGGTGCCTGAACGGGAACAATCGCCGAGTGATCGGGTTCATGCCTTTCGTCCTTTTAGAGATTTTTTCGATATTCATTTGGCGTGACTCCTTGGTTTTTCACGAATAAGGAAATGAAGTAGGACGTGCTCTCGTAACCGATTTTCTGGGCGATATCCTGTACCTTCAGCGATGGATCTGCCAGCATCTCCTTGGCTTTCTCCAGGCGGATGCGAGTCAGATAGTCATGAATCGTCATCCCGGTTTTGTCCCGGAAAATCGAGCGCAGATAGTTCGGTGACAAATACACTTGGCTGGACAAGCTTTGAATTGTGATCGGCTCATGATACGTATTGTCGATGATCTGGCAGACCTGATGTACCAGCTTGGCGTTCTTGTCCGTGGACCGCTCCATCAGCAGCTCCAAGTAATGGGCTGCCGCCCGCCAAATCGCCGCTTCAATCTCCTGCAACGTCTGGCAGTCGTACACCGATTGATACAAGGCGGCACGTTTGACCGGCTCGGCTTGGCAATTTAGGCTCGGAGTGTGAATCTGTTCCTCCAAGCGGTCCAACAAATCGATCGCCCACTCGTACACAAGCGATTTATCGATCCGCAGCTGGCGAACGTTCATGAGATAATCACGCAAGATCGCTTCTGCCTCTTCACTGCGCTGTTGCTGCAGCACCTCCATCCACGCCTGCTCTGAGAAGGGCGGCAGCTCTCCATAACGGTATCCCGGTTTGACGTCACCGACAAATAAAATCTGCCCCGGCCCAAGGAAGAAGCGTTCGTCCCTTAAGCTGCACACCCGTTCATACAGCTGAGCGATACCGGCAAGTTCGGCTGCTTCGTTGCTGATGGCGAGCGTGACTGACAGCCTCAGCAATCCTCGGACCGTCTGTTGCAGTGTCCCCCACTGCTCTCGTGTCATAGCGGGTTGGCTTCCTCTCTCAGGTTCAGCTGCGATAAAGATCGCCAGCTCCCCTTCCTGCAGCGTAGCCACCATCGCGTCTTTACGAATCGCGTGAAAATAATCCTCCAACACTTCCGGCAGACGGGAGATCGCCGTTTCCAACGACCCCGCCTCCCCTCTGACGTCGTTCTCCCCGCGGTTGATACTTCCGCTTGCGCAGCGGTCCACACTGCAGAGCGCCAGTGTGTAGGAAGGAGCGGATGCTCCCCTCCCCCGTTCCAACTTTCCTAGCTCGACGGCGAGTTGCTCCTGCCGAACTAGAGATTTTTCGTGAAGCAGCTCCTTCAACAACTTGGCTTTGGTCATCTGGACCGATTTATATTTTAAACGCACCTCTTCGCACTTTTGCTTCACCTGCGCAATCACGCCGGAAATTTCCTCCAGATCCAGCGGCTTCAGCAAATAACCTACTGCTCCGACGTGCAAGGCTGATTTCACGTAACTAAACTCGTCATGACCGGTCAGAAACACGATCTGCATCCAGTCATACTGCTCCCTGACCCACTTGGCCAACTCCAGGCCGTCCATGAAGGGCATCTGAACGTCTGTCAGCACGATGTCGGGCTGGATGGCTTGGATTTTCTCCTGAGCGTCCTTCCCATTGATGCCGACGCCAGCGACGTAAATCCCCATCTCTTCCCAACGGATGATGTCCCGCATCATTTCCAATTCCAATTCCTCGTCGTCCACCAGAAAAATGCTGTACATGTCCGCAAGCCCCCTTCGTTTGTCTTTCTACGCCCGATGACCGTCCTGGGAGACGGTTCTATCAACTTATGACTTCGTGCGTCCACTTCAATTATAGCGCTTACATCTCCGGGAGCTGAATCCTCCTTACGCATGAAAGTTATTTTCAAGCATGATTCGATGTTTTGCTTTATCGACATGGATTTTTCGGGAGTCTTATAATTTTTGTAAGCCATAGGCTGGACGTCCTGACTTGAACTTGAACTAGAAAACCAATGCGAGGTGCCGCTATGCAAACCGACTTGAAGCTTCGTGAAGGCACGGACCTAAACCTCCCGCGCCGGAAAGTTTGGCCCGTCTTCAAACAACAAAAATACCTGTTTCTCCTCATGCTGCCGGCGCTGATCTGGGCGATCCTGTTCGCTTATGCGCCAATGGCCGGGTTGTATATGTCGTTCGTGAACTACCAGCCCACGCTCGGCCGTTTCTGGTACAGTCTGTTCCACAGTGAATTCGTAGGCCTGCAGTGGTTTCGTTATTTTTTCAATAATGGCGATTTCCTGATCATCATGCGCAACACATTGGCTTCGACGTTAATCACACTCCTGTTCTCATTCCCGATGCCAATCCTGATCGCGCTGGCGATTAACGAAATCAAGAACGTCCAATTCAAAAAAATCGTGCAAACGTCATCCTATTTGCCGTATTTCATCTCCTGGGTTATCGCGGCCAACATTATCGTAACGCTGCTGTCTTCGGATGGTGCCGTGAACGCGTTGCTGAAGTTCTTCCATCTCACCGATGAGAGCATCCTGTTCCTGCAGAACGGGAAGTATTTCTGGTGGATTGTTGCCTTGGGCAATACTTGGAAGGATATGGGCTACAGCTCGATCATGTATTTGGCAGCGATCTCTTCGATCAACCCGGAATTGTACGAAGCGGCCAAGGTGGATGGGGCCAACCGGTTTAAGCAAATCCGCTATATCACATTCCCGCATCTGAAGGCGACGATTGTCATCCTGCTGATTCTGGCTATGGGCGGCATTCTGAACGCTGGGTTTGACCAGCACTTTCTGCTCGGGAACGATCTGACGAAGGATTATTCTGACGTGCTCTCCACCTATTCGTTCCGCTACGGGATCCAGAACGGAATGTTCTCTTACGCTTCCGCTGTCGGCATGTTCAGCTCGGTGGTCGCTTTTATTATCGTGGTGATCGTTAACCAAATCGCGAAAAAAATCAACGGCCAGTCCTTATTCTGAACCTGGCATGGAGGGAACTGCATGAAAAACCAAAAAACGCTGACCGAGCATCTGTTTGACGCGGCCTTGTACCTGTTCCTGACGTGCATTTTTCTCGTCACGTTCTATCCGTTCTGGAACATACTCATCATCTCGCTGAATGACGCAACGGACTCGCTGCGCGGCAACCTGTATTTCTGGCCGCGGGAGTTTACGACCGCCAGCTATATTACGATCTTCCGCAACCCTGAAATCTGGAGTGCGCTGCAGGTGACGGCGCTGCGAACGGTGATCGGGACCGCGGTGTCGATCATTTGCATCTCCATGCTGGCTTACTCTTTAAGCAAACGGTATTTGCTTGGCTGGAAGTATTTTTCGTTCTTCTTTGTGTTTACGATGTACTTTGGGGGCGGCTTGATTCCAACGTATATGGTGATCAAGGCGTTGGGGTTAATTGATTCGTTTTGGGTGTTTATTTTCCCGGGGCTGATCGGAGTGTTCCTGATGATCCTCGTACGTACCTTCATCGAGCAGCTGCCCGGTGAAATCGAGGAATCCGCCAAAATCGACGGCGCCAACGATTTGCAGGTGTTCGTTCGCATCGTGCTCCCGCTGTGCGTCCCGGTGCTGGCGACCATCGGCTTGTTCCTGGCCATCGGCCACTGGAACGCTTGGTACGATTCCTACATCTATACGTATAAACCGGAGCTCAAGACGCTGCAGGCGGTTCTGGTCAAGATCCTGAACCAGTTCCAGACCGGCGCGATGATGACCGATGCCCAGCAACTGGCGCAAAACGCCAAACGCATCCCGGTCTCCAGCGAAAGCATCCGGATGGCGGTTACGATGGTAGCGACGCTGCCGATCATCATGGTGTACCCGTTCGTGCAAAAATATTTCGTCAAAGGGATTATGATGGGCGCGATCAAAAGCTAACTATATTTAATGAAGAAACCCGTCGCGGCGGTTTGCCGGACGGGTTATGTGTCTTGGGATGGGCTCTGAAGTTTAGGTTAATCTGGGCCTGCCTCGGCCGGTTTAACCGAGGGCGTGCTCCTGCCGGATCAACTCCAGCAAAGCACGGCAGCCCTTCTGCACTAGGCCATAAACCTCTTCAAAGTTCCCGGTGTAATACGGATCGGGAACCTCCTTCAACTGCGAGTCCGGCACCAGATCCAGGAGCTTCACGATCCGGGCATCGGCCTTACGGGCCAGCGCCTTCAAATCGCGTTCGTTCTGGTTATCCATCGCAATGATATAGTCGAATTTGGCAAAATCGTCCTGCGCCACCTGCCGCGCTTTCAGCCCTTCATAGGAAATGCCGTACTGATCCAAAATGCGGCGCGTGCCGTGATGCGGAGGATTGCCTGTATGCCAGTTACCGGTTCCCGCCGAATCGATCACAAATCGTTCGCTGTATCCGGCTTCGTTCACCAGATGCCGAAAGACGGCTTCCGCCATGGGCGAACGGCAAATGTTCCCCAGGCATACAAACAACACTCCCACTTTGCTTTTCTCGTTATCCATGGTTCTCCTTCTTCCTTCCTGTATAGCCTATCTGTTCAACACTCTCTTAGCAGATAGTACTATAGGTTAAGCCGAAGGACAACCGCAGCTCGGTCGAAGCTTCAGCTTTTGCGTGCCACGGGAATCCAGATTTCGCTTCGGTAATTGGATAGCGACGTGTCCGGGCTCTCGTTCCATAGAAGCTCCGGTCCTTCGGCCAATTCGTAATGAGCAGACGGGAACCACTCGGAATAAATCCGTCCCCAAACGTTCTGCAGCGTCTCCGGGAACGGGCCGACGGCAGTGAATACCGCCCACGTCGAAGCAGCCACCTCCAGCGAAGCATAGCCGTCCGGGCCAAGCTGCGTTGTCGCCACACCCAAATAATGATCCAGTTCCCCTTGCTCCTCCATGCGTCCATCCGAGAAATTGATCGATGCATTGACGATCCCGGTTGGTTCGATATTGGACAACCCTTTCAACTCAGCAATCTTCTCCGGGGTTAACTGCTGTGCCATTTCTGCGATATGCGGGTTCACCCCGTGAAATTGGATCGGCACCCGCTTATGCAGACCAACGATCCGAAAAGCATCCTTATCTACGATCCGATAATTCATTTCGTTTCCTCCTTGTATGGTGAGTTGGAAGGACATCCGAGGATAAGCTTTTAGCGGCGCTCCCGGATCTCTGGCCTCCGACGGCGTGATGCCATGCATGGCTTGAAACGCTCGGGTAAAAGCATCCGCGGAACCGTAGCCATACTTCACCGCGAGGTCGATGACCCGCACCGGCCCTTGCTGCAGCTCGAAAGCAGCCAGCGTTAATCGACGACGGCGGATATATTCCGTCAGCGGAATCCCGGCCAGGAACGAGAACATCCGTTTAAAATGGTACTCCGAACAAACCGCGATTCGGGCAACCTCTCCATAATCGATCTCCTCCGTCAAATTCCGCTCGATGTATCCTAGCGCATCGTTCATATTTTTAAGCGTATCCATCGTTTGCACCTCCTCTGATTCTCATCATACTAAGAGTTCTCCGAGCTCTTCCGACTTTCCGTGCACCAACTTTGCAGGGGATCTGGGTTGTCGATGCCGGGTAACGAAGTAGATTACCGCGTGCAAGCCCGATAAGCCGTTGGTGATATCCCGGCATGACTCTTAAACTGGCGGGAAAAATGCGCTAGCTGCATACCCAGCCGGTCAGCGATGTCGGCGATGCTGTCATCCGTATAGGTCAACAGCCGTTTGGCTTCCTCCATCCGTTTGCGCTGCACATAGTGCATCGGGGTGACTCCCATGATTTTTTTGAAATAAGGAATAAAATAGTTCGGATGCAAATGCACCAAGTCAGCCAAAGTCTCGATTTCGATCGGCTCGTGCAGATGCTCCTGGATATATCTCAACACGTCGTTCAGCTTGTTTCGTTCTGTAAACTGCATATAGTCCTTCAAATAATCATGATAACCGCCTTCCTCCAGGCAGCAGGCCAGCAGATTCAGCAGACAAGCTTGCATCCGCAACCCGGCAAAGGGCCCTCCGGACTGAAACTGGTGAATGAGCTCCTCGAAGGTCGCTTGGACCTCCTCGGGATTGCCGGCATCGCTGATATACAACTTGCTGCTGGCATGAAACAGCGGCCATTCCCCCACCTGAGCATCGAAGTGACAGAAATATCGGGTATAAGGATTTTCCGGGTTCGTAAACGTCGTTTGACTGCTTCCCGCCGGCATGATCATCAGCTGCCCTGGCCGGGGATAATACGTCTCCCCGTTGATGATGACTGACCCTTCCCCCTCCGCGATAAAATACAGCCGATTAAAGCTGGGGGCCAGCTCCGTCCGGTTCCAACCAGGAAAGCCGCTTCTCAGCTGCGCATGCGTCACGGTGACGGTTAAGCTCTCGGGCAAACGCCCGGCCAACTGGTCTATTTCATTCATCGTCTTCTTCCTCCTCCCCTCCGCCTCTCTGTAAGCCCTTTCAATTCGAAAGATTCTTATCCTATTGTATCAGCGTTATTTATCGAATACACCTTAATTTTGTGCAAAACCGCCTTAATTCGTGCCATTCTCAACCCTTCCGATTCAAGCTAAGCTAAGAGCGACAGGACTACCTAGAAGCTGATAGAACAGGAGTTTAATGAAGGTAAAAGGGAGGATTACATGGACAAAGTACGTTTCGCGATCATTGGCATCGGCAATATGGGAACGTCCCATGCACTCAACCTCAGCAGCGGCGAGATTCGGGGGGCGGAATTGACCGCCGTATGCGACACGAACCCCGACCGCTTGAAGTGGGCGAAGGAGCATCTGCCGGAGACGGTACTGACCTTCGATACCCCGGAAGCGCTGTTTGCTTCGGTCGCGATGGATACCGTGCTGATCGCTACGCCGCATTATGATCATCCGACACTGGCGGTGCAAGCTTTTGAGAGCGGTTACCATGTGCTGGTGGAGAAGCCCGCCGGCGTGTATACCAAAGCGGTTCGCGAGATGAATGAAGCGGCGGCGAAGTCTGGGAAGCAGTTCGGCATTATGTACAATCAGCGTACGAATCCGCTGTACGCAAAGCTGCGTGACCTTGTATTGTCCGGGGAGCTGGGGACGATCCGCCGCACGAACTGGATCATCACGAACTGGTACCGCTCGCAAAGCTATTACGACTCCGGCGGTTGGCGCGCCACTTGGGCTGGAGAAGGCGGCGGCGTGCTGCTGAATCAGGACCCGCACCAGCTTGATCTTTGGCAGTGGACGACCGGGATGATGCCGAAGCGGGTGCGTGCGTTTTGCCACTTCGGCAAATACCGCAATATCGAAGTCGAGGACGATGTGACCGCCTATGTGGAATACGAAAACGGCGCCACCGGTCTGTTCGTCACCACAACTGGCGAAGCCCCGGGGACGAACCGCTTCGAGTTGACCGGCGACAACGGCAAAATCGTCGTGGAGGATGGCAAGCTCACGTTCTGGCGGTTGCGCGTGCCTGAGCCGAAGTTTAACGCGGAATATACCGGCGGTTTCGGTCAGCCGGAATGCTGGAAATGCGAAATCCCGGTGAGCGGCGGCGATGGCACGCAGCATAAAGGGATATTGCAGAACTTCACGAACGCGTTGCTGCACGGTGAGAAGTTGCTTGCCCCTGGTGAGGAAGGCATCCTCGGCCTGACGCTCTCCAACGCCATGCACCTGTCGGCCTGGACGGATGACTGGGTGGAGCTGCCGCTGGACGAGGATCTGTTCTACACCAAGCTCCAGGAGAAGATCCGCACCTCCTCGTTCCGCAAGGAAGGCGGCAGCGGCAAGGTGCTGGACGTGTCGGGTACGCACTAAGGCGGTGCGGGTGGGGGCGGGTTCGGACGCAGTAAAGTGGCGCTGGAACGTAATTGGCGTGCCGGACTCTCACTAAGATAGCGCGGATGTGCAATGTGGGATATGCCCGGAACGCTCCGGGGCCGCACGACTGTGCCATAGCACGTCAGCAACACGCACTTTTGCGGCGGAAACCTGCCTGGGAGGCCGCCTTCCGAGCAAATAGCGGACTTTTTTTCCTCTATTTGCTCCAATTCTGCCTGTTGAGCTGGAATAAGGGTAAATTATGGCCTTATTTTTCGGAAACAAGCTAATTTTGCCCGCTTAGCGCCCGTTCCGATGGAAATAAGAACAAAAAAGTCCCTTATTTCCCCGCATCCGTTCCGCAAACGCAAAATAAGGCCATTTTTTTCCCTTATTAAGTTTAAGTAAGTAGTTCAGCCGTCCGCCATCGTTAACCAACAAACGAGCAAGCAATCAGGATTTTCAAGGAGGAGCGATAGTCCATGAAATTGTCCGTATTTACCGTATCCACCCCGGATTTGACGCCGGAGGAGCTGGTGCAGGCCGCGCGCGAAGCCGGGCTCCACGGCGTAGAGTGGCGTTTCAAGGAGGTTCCCGCCGAAGTCGCTGGCGAAAAACCCTCGTACTGGCGCAACAATCTGTGCTCGATCGCCCCGTCTTCTTCCGAAGAGCAGCTGCTCCGTTTCAAACGGATCACCGAAGCGGAAGGACTGGAGGTCGCCAGCATCACACCTTATTTAAACTCGCTGGATCTGGAGGAGACGGAGCGGGTGTTCTCTGTCGCCCGTCTGCTCGGCGCCAAAATGATCCGCGTCGGCGCGGCCGGATATGACGGCACCATCCCCTATCCCGAGTTGTACGAAAAAACCGTGCGCTACCTGAAGGAAGCGGAGCGCCTAGCTAAGCAATACGGTGTCAAAGGGGTTGTGGAAACGCATCATCTGACGATCGCACCGAGCGCCAGTCTGGCCTATCGTCTGGTCAGCCATTGCAATCCCGATCAGATCGGCGTCCTGTACGATCCGGGCAACATGGTACACGAAGGGTATGAGCAGTTCAAAATGGGACTGGAGCTGCTGGGTCCCTATCTCGCCCATGTTCACGTCAAAAACGCCGCCTGGTCGCAAACCGGCAAACGCGAGGACGGCACTGAGGCATGGCGCTGCGAGTGGTCACCTCTGGCGGACGGCGTGGTCGATTACCGCCGCCTGCTCCAAGACCTGAAATCCGTTGGCTACGACGGCTACCTCGGAATCGAGGATTTCAGCGGCCACTACGAATCGAAGGAAATGCTCCGCCAGTTTGCCGAGTTTATCCACGAAAGGATGTAAGGCTAACGATGAATGCACGACAACAGAAACCTTCTTTTCAAGCGAAAGACGGAATGAACTATGCGCCAAAGGGACGTCCCAATGCCGTCGTGAAACCCGGTGAATTCATCTTTGCTGCGGTGCACCTCGATCACGGGCATATTTACGGCATGACCGGCGGCTTGATCGAAGCCGGTGCGACCTTAAAGTGGGTGTACGATCCCGACCCGGCCAAAGTCCAAGCGTTCGTGGAGCAGTACCCGCAAGCTGCCCGGGCAGACAGTCTAGAGCAGATCCTCTCCGACCCCGAAGTGCGGCTCGTCGCTGCAGCAGCGGTGCCGTCGGAACGTGGTCCGCTCGGGCTCAGGGTGATGGACGCCGGGAAGGATTATTTTACCGATAAGACCCCGTTCACCCGCCTGGACCAGCTGGAAGCGGCGCGTCAGAAGGTACGCGAAACCGGACGCAAATATATGGTCTATTACAGCGAACGCCTCCACGTGGAATCCGCCGTGTATGCCGGTCAGCTCGTACAGCAAGGGGCAATTGGGCGCGTACTGCAGGTAACCGGGTTTGGTCCGCACCGGCTGAATGCGGGTTCGCGGCCGGAGTGGTTTTTTCAGAAGGAAAAATATGGAGGAATCCTTTGCGACATCGGCAGCCATCAAATCGAACAGTTTCTGTTCTACACCGGGTGCAAGGATGCCCAAGTGCTGCACAGCAAGGTAGCCAACTACCACCATCCCGAATACCCCGAGCTGGAGGATTTCGGCGACGCGACATTGGTTGGGGATAACGGGGCGACGCAATATTTTCGCGTGGACTGGTTTACCCCGGACGGCCTCAGCACCTGGGGAGACGGGCGGACGTTCATCTTGGGCACCGAAGGATATATCGAGCTGCGCAAATACGTCGACCTGGCCCGGGATGCGGAAGGCGACCATGTCTACCTGGTGAATCAGGACGGGGAGCAGCATTTTGCCGTCCGCGGGCAAGTCGGCTATCCGTTCTTTGGCGAGCTGATTCTGGATTGCTTGAACCGCACGGAAAATGCCATGACCCAGGAGCACGCCTTCAAAGCCGCAGAGCTGTGTCTGAAAGCTCAGCAGCAGGCACTTCGTGTCACCTCATCTTACTAGGACAGGAAGGGACCTTACGATGACGATGCAAGAACCGATCGGTGCGGCAATTATTGGCTGCGGTGCGATTTTCCCGCTGCATGCCGAGGCGTTACAGCAACTTGACGGCGTGAAGCTGAAAATGGTTGTCGACCGCGATCCCGCCAAGGCAGAGCAGGCCGCAGCGACATTTTCCTGTGAAGCTGCAAGTGATTACCTGAGCTTGCTGGAACGTGACGATATTCAAGTCGTCCACCTCTGTACACCTCACCACCTGCATGCGGAAATGGCGACGCAGCTGCTCCGCGCCGGCAAACATGTGCTGACGGAAAAACCGCTCGCCCATGCTTTGCAAGCGGCGGAGAACCTGGTGGCAGAAGCTCGGCGCAGCGAGGCGCAGCTGGGCGTTGTTTTTCAGAATCGTTATAATGCCTCGTCCCAAAAAATCCGCGAATTCCTGGAATCAAACACGCTGGGCCGGCTCATCTGTCTGAAGGGCATCGTCACCTGGCAGCGGGACGAAGCCTATTACACCGACAGCCCATGGCGAGGCCGCTGGTCGACGGAAGGCGGCGGTGTGTTGATCAACCAGGCGATCCATACGCTTGACCTGCTCCAATGGTTCGGCGGTGAAGTTCTCTCCATCCAGGGCAGCGTCACCGCCGACGCCCTTGGGGATGTGATCGAAGTGGAGGATACGGCGCATGCCCGACTCCTGTTTGCGAACGGTGTTCGCGGGTTGTTTTACGCCACCAACGCGTATCTCACCAATTCCCCGGTTGAACTGGAGCTGGTGTTTGAAGGCGGCACGCTGCGGCAGCGGGACGATTGCCTGTATTTAACCCAGGGCGGTCGGGAGAGCCTGGTGTGCGAACCGCCGACGAACCTGAATGACTCAGGACAAATCATCGGTAAATCCTACTGGGGCTCCAGCCATCGGTTGTTAATTGCCGACTTTTACGACCGCGTCCGAACAGGAACTCGCTTTGCGATTGACGGCGAAGAAGGCCTCAAGTCGCTGCGGCTCATCACAGAGCTATATCAATCCTCTCGGACGCGGAAATCCAGATGAACACTAGTAACGTCAGAACCGGGAACTTACGACATACACCAACGGATAATTAGATAAAAACGTTGCGAAGCGAAGGACCGTTCCTTACGAGGGGCGGCCTTTCCTAAAATGGGGGACTTGCCGGAGGGAGGACTCGGGGTTACAGCCGCTTTCTCATCCTGGTGAGGATGGTAACCAGTACCGAGTTGAAACCTATGGGGACTTTGGTCCGCTCATTTTTGGGCTTCTCCCGCTCCCTGCGCCGGATTTGCTCAGCCAGCAAGCAACGATCCAACTCCTGACTAAGGTCCCGAATATGCTGCTTCGCAATGTCTAAATTGTTGAGATACATCGTGCTCCACCTCCTATTCATCATGAGTTAAAGATCTCCAACATTGGATCAACCCTTCCAGCTTGATCATTCCCTATCATAACGCCGCAGTTATCGCTGCGTCAGGGTACAAAACACCTTAAGTTCTTTTTTCCTCCCTTCTGCCATGCAAAATAAAAGCGGCCACCTTTGTTTTATGCAAAGGGGTCGCTTATGTTCACGGCGTTTCCACACGCCAGCGATTTTATTGAGCTAAATGCCGAATTCAATCGGTAGATTTGACGCTCCGTTAACTGACCAGGTGGCCGCCAGAGGAGGGATGATTCGCCGCCAACGTACGTCGAACAGCTTCTCCGGAGTGAATCGACATCGGTTCTCCTTCGTGCCGAATCACAAGCCCCTCTCCTTCGCGCAGGGTGTACACGACCTGCTCCCGGTCGAAGAACACCTCCAGCAGCTGCCCCCGATGCATCACTTTAAACCGGCAGCTGCTCCATTGCGGTGGCAACACCGGCTTAAAGCTGAGCTCGTCGCCAACTAACCGCATCCCACCAAACCCGTTCACCACCGCCATCCATGAACCCGCCATCGCTGCGGTATGCAAGCCGTCTTTGGCATTGCCGTTCACGTCATCGAGATCCATCCGCACCGTCCGGCTGAAGTAGTCGTATGCCGCCTTCAGATCGCCAATCTCGGCGGCAACGATGCTATGGATGCATGGCGACAGCGACGAATCATGCGTGGTCAGCGGTTCGTAATACCGATAGTTGCGGATTTTCTCCTCGGTCGAAAACTGCTCGCTCAGCAAAAACAACACCATCACCAGATCCGCCTGCTTCAGCACCTGATGGCGGTAAATCACAAGCGGGTGATAGTGGAGCATCAATGGGTATTTTTCGGGTGGCGTGCCAGCGAAATCCCATTTCTGCTTGGACAAAAATGTATCATCCTGCGCGTATATCCCCAATTCCGAATCATACGGGACGTACATCTTGTCCGCCGCCCGCTGCCACTCGCAGAGTTCCTCCTCGGTAAGACCGATCTCCCGCGCCAGCCGGGCGTATTCCATAGGGTATCGCTCGCGCAGCAGCTTCGCCGTCTCACAGGCATAGCGCAGGTGCTCGCGGGCCATAAGATTTGTATAGGCGTTGTTGTTCACCAACGCGGTATACTCATCCGGCCCGGTCACGCCGTCGATGCAGAAGGCGCCGCCACGGGCCTGGTTATAATGGCCCAGATCCACCCAGAATCGCGACGTCTCGAACAAGATTTCCGCGCCTTGGCGCACGAGAAAATCCTCGTCCCCCGTCGCCTGGACGTATTGGCGGATGCCGTACGCGATATCGGCGTTGATATGCGCCTGGGCGGTGCCTGCCGGGAAATAGGCAGAGTTCTCTTCGCCGCCGATCGTTCGCCACGGATACAGCGCGCCCCGCTGCGACATCACCTGCGCCCGCTGCCGCGCTTGCTCCAGCGTGCGGTAGCGGAACTCCAGCAAGGCCCGGCCGATCTCCGGCGTCGTGAAGGTGAAGAAGGGCAGTACGTACATTTCGGTATCCCAGAAATAATGCCCTTCGTACCCTTCGCCGGTGAGCCCCTTCGCGGCCATGCTGGTTCTGCCGTCGCGACCGGCCGACTGCAGCAGGCCAAACGCGTTAAACCGCAGCCCCTGCTGGAGCGCGGGATCACCAGCAATTTCCACGTCGGCGCGGTGCCAGAACGCGTCCAGGTAAGCGCGCTGCTCCTTGGCCAGTCCGTCAAAGCCGCGGCTGACGGCCAAGCGCAGCTCTTCCGCGCTTCGCATCCGCAGCTCTTCCTCCCGGGTATCCCGGGACGTATGAACGCTGATGAACTTGCTCAGCGACACCTTCTCCCCTTGGCGCAGCGACACGTCGTACTGCACCGAAAACCACGGCCCGTCTTGCTGCTCCGACAGGCCGAACGCGGCTGACGGCGGCAGCTCCAGCTGGTGGCTCACCGCCGTCAGCAGCGCGAAGCGGCTGCGCCGCGTGCGCTGCTTCAGCCAGCCGCCGCCGCGCCCGTCGCTCCCCGCCTCCTCGAACAGGAGGCTGGGCTCCGTGCGGCGCGCCCCCAGGCGGGGGTCCCCGCCCCGGTCCGCCGCCCCTTCCGCCTCGGCGATGTCTCCGTCCATCGCCGAGCAGATCGAGACGGTGCCGGCGAAGTTCAGCGCCGTCACCTCATAGCGGATCGCCGCCAGGTGCCGATGAGTTAACGACACCAGGCGGCGGATCTCAATCCGCACGCGGTGCCCGGCTGGGGATTCCCATTCCACCAGCCTGTGCAACACACCGTTTTGCATATCCAACACTCTTCGGTAAACCAGCACCTGTCCCTGGTTCAGATGAAAAGATTCGCCCTCCACAGTCAGCCGGATAATCCCGGCGTCCGTCACATTCAGCATTGCCTGGCCTTCGGTCGGATACCCGTACGCCCCCTCCGGATAATGGATCGGTGCGGTATCATAAAATCCGTTCACATAGTTGCCCCGCACCGAGGCTCCTTTCTTACCGTGGTACCCCTCCTCAAAATAACCGCGCATTCCAAAATATCCATTGCCTAAGGAAAACAAGCTCTCCATGCGCTGATTGTCTTTCTCGTCGTAAGCCTCCTCGATCAGATTCCACCCCGGATCGAGAGACAGATTCTCCGTATGCTCATTTGACTGCTCGTTCATCCTTTCACCGAGCCTCCCATAAGCCCTCTAACAAAGTACTTTTGCAGGAGGAAGAAGATCGCGAGCGGCATCAGCATTGAAATAAATGCAGCGGACGTCAGCAAATGCCAATCGTTGCCTCTTGAACCTACGAGATCGGCGATCTTCATCGACATCACCTGTACGCTTGGCTGGTTGCCGATAAAGATCAGCGATACCAGATAGTCGTTCCAGACCCACAGGAACTGGAAGATCCCGATCGAAGCGAGTGCCGGCACTGACAACGGCAGGATCAGCCGGGAGAAGATCGTAAAATGGTTCGCGCCATCGATAAAGGCTGACTCAAACAAATCTTTGGGCAGCTGGCTGATGAAGTTATACATAAAGTACGTGACAAGCGGCAAACCAAAGGCGGTATGCGCCAGCCAGATCCCCAAGTAGCTGCCGTTTAAGCCCAGCGCAGTATAATCCTTCAGCACCGGGATCAGCGCAACCTGCAGCGGAATCACCAGCATCGCGATGATCACCACAAACAGGGTTTTGCGGCCAGGGAATCTCAGCCAAGCAAACGCATAGGCGGCAAATGAAGCGATTAGCACCGGAATCACCGTGGCCGGAACGGCGATCGTCAGCGTGTTCCAGAATGCCTGGGACAACCCGGTCCCTCTCTGAATCGATTCGCTGCCGTCGGCGAGCTTCAGCTTGTATTCCTTACCGGACAGCACGTTTTTATAATTCTCCAACGTCAACGCTGGTTTGAACTCCCAGCCCTGCTCCTGAACGTTAATCGTACGGGCCCGGCGATTTTCCCAGATCATCCGTTGTCCGTCTTTCACAACCCCGGCTTTCAGTTCATCGTCGCTGTAGGTTTCCCCGTTCACTTCAATCGGTTCACGCAAATCGATATCTTTGGAAAGCTGAATCGTCTCCGCGTTCGTCCATGCCTTGTGCGGGAACACGTTCCACCAACCGGTTTGCAAGATGTCTGCCGCCGGACGGAAAGATGAGATCAGCAATCCCAGCGTCGGGATGAGCCACACCAAGCAGATGAGGCCGAGAACGAGATTAACGATCGTTTTACCGCGTTTGCGCTTACGCAATTTCGTACCCGCCATTAGAATCCCCCCTGCTTGCGGATCTGCCGCAGATTAAAGAAGATGACCGGTGTGACAGCAATCAGCAAGACGATCGCCAGCGTGGACCCGTACCCGAAGTTACGGTACATGAAGAATTGCCGATAGAACTGCGTGGCCACTACTTCGGTCCCGTATTGTCCGCCAGTCATGACCATGACTACGTCGAAAATTTTGAGCGTAAACACGATGATGGTTGTCGTCACCGTCAAGATCGTCACTGAGATATACGGGATGATGATCTGGAAAAAGATTTTAATCTCACCGGCCCCGTCTACACGCGCCGCTTCCAAAATATCCTCCGGGACGCCTTTGATCGCCGCAGAGAAAATCACCATGGCGAACCCGGTTTGCATCCAGATCAGGATCAGAATTAGAAACAGGTTGTTCCACGGCTGCAGCATGCTGGTCCAGGCTTGCGCTTCTCCTCCGAAAGCAGTGACGATAGCGTTAAGCAGACCAATTTGCTGGTCGCCGGGCTGATAATAATAAACGAACTTCCAGATGACACCTGCGGCCACAAACGAGATCGCCATCGGCATAAAAATAATCGACTTGGCAATCTTCTCGTAGCTGCTGCGGTCAGCAAGGATGGCAATCAGCAGCCCAAGCGCGACGCAAGCAAGCGTGCCGAGGAATACCCACAACAGGTTGTTGCGCAGCGCCGTTCCCATCAGCTTATCGGTAAAGATCGCCGCATAGTTGGCGAGCCCAACGAATTTCTCCGATGAAGCGTTAAAGAAGCTCAAATACAACGTCCGAACGGCTGGCAGCACCAGCAGCCAGCCCAGCAAAATTACGGCCGGACCGATGAAAATATACGGCAACACCTTCCGACGCACTTGCTCCGGATACTGCTCCACCGCCCAGTTAAAGGTATAAAATAGCAAGTACACGCCGAGCACGCCCCATAAAACAGCGAAGATCGCAGTCAGCAGCGGATTCAGCGTCGAGTCGCGGAAGAAGCGGAAGATCAGGCCGTGTCCGGCAGCATTCGCAACCAGAACGATCAGGGTGAAGAGCACGGCCCTCAGGCTGACGATTCGCTTGGCCTCTGAACTCATCATGACCCCTCCTAAATGGTTTGTGAGCGTTACATCTTGAACCAGCTTAATGGATGAAAAAGGAAGGGGCGTGTGTGCCGGAACCCACGTTTCGGCTCGCGCGCCCCTCCGCGGTGCTTCAGTTATCGTTTAGATCGCAGTTCAGAATTGACTTAGTTGTTCCAGCCTTCCTGAATTTGCGCCAACGCTTCATCCAGTGTGGACGTACCGCTCACGTAGTCGGTCATGCCTTTCCAGAAGGTACCGGCACCTACTTTACCCGGCATCAGGTCAGAGCCGTCAAAACGCAGCGTCGTCGCTTCTTGCACAAGTTGAGCCATACGACGATCGGCTTCGGAAGTATACCAGTCAAGCGAAGCATCGTTCATCGGAGCGATCACGCCGCCGGATTGTACCCACGATTTGATCGATTCACCCGTTGTAAAGAATTCCATAACCGCACGAACCTCAGGACGATCGTTGAACATCGCGTAGATATCGCCAGCTACCAGCACCGGCTTCCCGTATTGCTCGTCGATCGGCGGCAGGTAGAACCAGTCGTAGTCTTCATCGATCTTCGCCGTTTCCGGGAAGAAGCTGGTGATAAAGTTCGCTTGACGATGCAGCCAAATTTTCGGCGGGTTGTCGAACATCGGCAACGCCGAATCCCCAAATGCGGTCGTGACGATCGACTTCGTGCCGCCGTATACGTAATCTGGATTCATCCAGATTTCTGACATCACTTCAACAGCATGCTTCACTTCAGGGGAAGTGAACGGCAGTTCGCCGCTAACCCATTTATCATAGTTTTCCGGCGAAGTCGTGCGGAGCATGATGTCTTCTACCCAGTCGGTAGCCGGCCAGCCTGTCGCCGCACCGCTTTCGATACCGATCCCCCAAGCGGTGTCGCCGTCCTTAGCGATTTGCTCGGTCAGTGCCATCAGCTCATCCCAAGTTTGTGGAATGGTATAACCCGCTTCCTCAAATTGCTTCTTCGGATACCATACCAGGCTCTTTACGTTACTGCGGTTCCAAACGCCCGCCATGATTTGCTTGCCATCCTTATCTTCCATCGTCGCCATGTCGAGCCAGCTTTGGTTGTAGTTCGCCTTCAGCTTCTCCTGATCGAGAATGTTGTTCAGATCGATGACCTTACCGGTCTTGGCCACGGCAGCCAGCAGACCCGGTTGCGGGAAGTCCGCGATGTCAGGGGCGTTGCCGCCGTCTACACGGACGTTAATGGTCGCTTCGAACTCTTTGGAGCCCTCGTATTGAATATCGATCCCTGTTTTCTCTTCGAACTCTTTGATGCTGGTCTCGAACTTCACTTGGTCAGCATCTACGAACGGGCCAAACATCGTCACTTTCGTCCCTTTATATTCACCTTTCAACGCCAGCTCGAGCGGAGAGCCAGTGGAAGAACTGTCATTGGTTGCGGCAGTATCATTTGTGTTCTGTCCCGTGGTCCCCGTATTCGCCGGAGCTGCCGGTTCATTGTTTGCCGCATTGTTCCCTCCGCCGCAGGCGCTGAGGAGAAGTGTGAACGATAACCCGCTCACGAGCAATAAAGAACTCCATTTTGATCTTTTTTTCATTGACCCTTTCATCCCCTTCGATATGATTTAGGAACAACCATCTTAGGTCTGACTGACCCTTATTCGCTTTCGGCGAATCACCCCCTTAATCAAGCCTTTCAACAACAAGCAACGATAAAAATAGGAATGTATCCGTTTTCATTTTGGTATAAATGTATGACCTGCCCAGCCGGAATGTTCCGTTTTTTTGAAAAGCTTTTCATAATTCTGTTCAACTATTGTTCATGGTGATGGTGTTGGAATGTGTGAGTAGTTTCTATTACGTGTGTTGTGTTGCGATGTGTGAGTTGTATTGCGTTCTGAGTATGTTGTAACGTTGTGTGTTTGTTGCGTTGTGTGTGTAATTACTTGGTTAAATCGTGGCTCTTTCCCGCGAGGATTCTCTGACGATCAGCTTGTGTTGGAGAATCTCTCTGGGCACCGCCACACTCCCGGTAGTTAGCAGTTCATGCAGCTTCTCTGCGGCACGGTGGCCAAGATCATAGATAGGTTGGGATATCGTGGTCAGCTTAGGGATATACATGCTTGCCATTCGGTGATTGTCAAAGCCAATGACGGACACCTGCCCCGGGACGAGAATGTGTCGGTCTCGAAGATACGAAATCGTCCCCATGGCAAATTCGTCGGCTACGCAGAACACCGCGGTCAAATCAGGATGCTCAGTAAACAGCTCGTGTGCCGCCTGATACGCATGCTCAAAATAGTGACTGGCAAATTTCACGTGTTCAATATTCGATGTCAGTCCGTATTCCTTCATGGCCCGAACAAACCCGGCGAATCGCGGCGGGCCAGAAATGGAATTGTTGTGATTAAAGCCAATCATACCGATTTGGCGATGACCAAGCTCGATAAGGTAAACGGCTGCGTCATAAGCTGCAGCCTCGTCGTCAACTTCGACGCACGGAATATCGTATTCGTCCGAATGGGATGACACCATGACACAAGGGATGCGGCAACCGATCAGTTTCTCGTAGTACTCCGGAAACATTTTGTCGCTTGCAAATACGATCCCATCCACCTGCTTCTCATGAAACGTATCGATATACGACAACATCCGCTCCTTATCACGGTCCGTGTTGCAGATCATCAGGCTGTACCCCAGCTTGTTGCAGGCATCCTGCATTCCCCGGATCATTCCCGCGTAATACATGTTCTCAATATCGGGAATTAACAATCCTAAGGTAAAAGACTTCTTGTAAATCAGTCCGCGGGCAAAAGCGTTCGGCTGGTAATTCAATTCCTGGATCGCCGCCAGCACGCGCTTTCGCTTGCTCTCCACCACTGTAGCCGGCGCGTTCATGACGCGCGAAACCGTACTGATGGAGACCCCCGCCTTTTTAGCAACATCACGGATCGTTGGTTTGCTTTTGTTTTTGTTCATCGTTGGCATCCTCGGTTTGAAAAGCTTTTCAATGCGATTATAACAAGGGACTTTGGGGATGACAAGAGTTTTTTTGAAGCGCTTACAATCCTAGGGGGACCAAAGCCTGTACTGCCCCTTTTCCACCATTATCCCGTTGAATTCACCATCCGTACGTCCGCTCCTTCTCTCACCATTATCCCGTTGAATCCACCAACTGTACGTCCGCTCCTTCTCTCACCATTATCCCGTTGAATCCACCAACTGTACGTCCGCCCTTCTCTCGCCATTATCCCGTTGAGTCCGGCTGGTGCTGTTAGCACTAGCACTCCCCAATGAGCGTTTTCCCAACGGATGGGTCAATTGCAGTGTATTCGGGATTCCATTCCTAGGGCTGTCGGATCTCCCTCGTGTGTGTTCTAACGGAACCAGATGACGCTAAAGTTCATTTCCCGCACCATTTCCCGTTCTAACGGAACGCGAGGCCGTTATTGGACATAAAATCCCCCCGTACTAGCCGATTCGAGCCATATAACGTCATCTGATTCCGTTAGAAGTTCCAAACAGCTGCAGTCATGCCAAATAGGGCAGTATGTTCCGTTAAGTCTTTTTGCCAGCCGCCAGTGATCAAACTAACGCCAGTCTACTTGAACATACTCAACTTCACCGCAGGCCGCACCCCATCCCGTGCTAGACTGACGTTGGCATAACTGCGGATGCTGGCGCCCGGACCGATAAAGTGAGCGCGCGAAGGTTGATTGCCCTGCGTGCACAGCCACCACCAGGAACAGCCCAGCTTCTGGCCGTTTCGCAGCACATAATTGGCTTCTTCGCCTTTGTCATAGACGTAAAGACTGCAGCCGTCAGGCTTCTTCAATTTCGCATAATCCGTCCCTACAGTAGTCAGCCAGGCCTTGCCAAGGCTTGCGATGAAAGCCTTGACCTCTGGAACACTCAACAGAAACACATTGTCCTCCGTGTCCGGGCAGCCTTCCCCGTTATCTGTACAACAAGTCCGCTTGATCAATGCTTGCTCCTCCGGGCTAAAGACCATAGTGAAAAACTCCTCGTTTAACCACTGCCGTAAATCGCAGTCACTCCAGGAGATGTCGACGGCATCCCGCCACGCGACGTCCTTGCTTTTCCCGTGATATCGCTTGCAGTCCAATATCTCTTCACTCAACAAGAACAACTCATCGCCCGTATTTTGGAGAACCCGCCATACGATCGGCTGAACCGTTCCATCGGCGAAATGAAATGGGGATACGAGCCAAAGGTCATCTGTTCTCCTGGCTGTATGTCATGATTTAGCAGCGTCGACGCAGATTGAGGATTCCCCTCCATAACCAACTTTCCTCCTCTCATCAGTCTATCTATTTTACAACATTTTCCCAGGGATGCCGCAACAACGAACCCATGAAACAACGAAAAAGACAGTAACTTAAGCCAAATCCAAGCTTTCCTGCGACCCTAGAAAATTAGCAACCTCGTGGTTCTCGTAACCTAGATGCCCATTACGCCGCAATCGCGTGACCAAGTAACCTGACACCAACTACCTTGACACACATAGTAATATGTATTACATTGTTTCGAAAGAGGTGAACCAAAGTGAACGACAGCGCCATCAGCCGGGATTTGATCCGCGGCCATATCGATACCATTATTCTCCGGGTCCTGCTAGAGGGAGATAACTACGGGTATGAGATCATGAAATCCATTTCCTCCATCAGCCAAGGACGTTACGAATTAAAAGAACCGTCGCTCTACACCAGCCTAAAGCGATTGGAGGCCCAGGGGTTGATCGAGTCCTATTGGGGCGAAGATCGCAGCTTGGGCGGTCGGCGCAAATATTACCATGTCACCCCTGCGGGAGTCGAGGTTTACAAAGCCAATTTGGCAGCATGGAAATTGTCCCGCGAAATCATCGACGTTCTGATCGAGAAACAGGAGGGATTCCCATCATGAATTCGTTGCATAACCACGTGGATCGTTTATTTGCCGGCTATCCGGCGACTCGGCGCAATCGTGAAATGAAAGAGGAAATCATCAGCAATCTGGAAGCCAAAGTCGCCGATCTCATGGCTGGCGGGATGGATTACGAACAGGCCGTCCGGACGGCAACGTCCAGCTTCACCCGCATCGACGGGCTGATTGACGAGCAGCCGCTGATCTATGTCAACCGTTATCGATTGGAATGGATGCAAAAGTCGCTGTTTTTAGCCATCATGCTGTGGATCTTCACCATACCATTACGTTTGATCGAACGCACACCCTTAAGTTTCTTCCTTCTGGGCTTCGTTCTGGTTCTTGGCCTCCTATATCTCGTGCTGCATTTTGCATGGCGCGGCCGAGCGCTTGAGGTAACAGCTCCTCGACATCTCGCGGCGGCCCGGCGGCGAAGCCGGATCGTGTGGCTGCTGTGGGGCCTGTTCATTCTGATTACCTTGCTTGCGATTACCGCCCTCCGGTTCGGGAGCAATATCTGGTATGGCTATCAAGTGAAGATCGGCGGTCCGTATCAGTTTGCACAACTGGGCATTCAATACGCCAAGCCGTTTCTCACGATTTGGATTCCGCTGGCGTTCCAGCTCAGCGCTTCGTTAATGACAAAACATGAAGTAGGTGATTGGGAAGCATGACAACAAGACAAAGCATCAAACGTTGGAACATCGGAATTTTCGTTCTGCTCATCGCCGGATTCGTATGCTTAGGTGTGGTAGAAGGCGTGGCACTTCCCCGCCAGGATCAGCAGGAGGCGCTCTACAACGAAGCGCAAAACAATCCGTTAACCCATGACATTACCCGTACAGCCTCTTTCGCGACGCCTTACATGGGCAATGCGGCCAAGGTATCCGGACTTTTTCAGTCACTCCCGGTGGGACCCATTCGTTCTTTTGCCCTTGATCCAGATGAGTTCACGGTGCAAGTGAATCTGGATTTTTCGGTGCCGATGGCGGAAGCCGATCGCGATCGCGCGTATTTATACAGCGCCACGGCAGCTTTTGCTTATATCGATAACCTGGAGGCTGTGATTTTCAACCAAGGTTCAGCGGCCTACCGTGTAACGCGTGAAGAACTGCTGCACTGGTACGGCGTTGATCAGTTTTCTTCTTTAACCACCAACTCTGCCACATGGCAAGCTGCGGTGCAAAACAAGCTGACAGATCGGGAATACACGCGGCAAGCATTTCAGGAACTGTTTCATGAGTCTGAGACTCTATCGGTTTAACGCTTCCTTCTCCCAATGCTTTTCTCTCATAAAGCCCTTCTAAACACACTCATCTATAAGGGAAAATCGGATGCCGCATTCACAACCAGATCTCAAAAAAATAAAAAGTCGATCAGGAGTGAACTTCCTGACCGACTTTCTGAGGTATACTCATTACTTCTCTTCCCGCCTCTTAATCATCTCCAGGAACTCGAGAATGATGTCGGAAACGGCGTCCTCTTCGGACATATGAATATACTTGCTTATATGCACAATATCGCCTTTAAACAGCTCGATTAACTTTAACGTCGCATCGGGATCGTTATCCCTTGCTTTTTGAAGCAAACTCAGGAACTCTTCATCATCCGGGATAACTCTTTGATCATCTTTCGTTTCCATTTGTTCACCCCTTGCTGACTCATATTCAACTCGCGGGCGACTTCCCCCTCCGTTTTGTCCTGTAAATAGATTTTGGAGATGATCGTTTTTCCCGTCGTAGAAGGAAGCGCATTGATCAGCTGTCTCACAACAATTTTGTTATCAGAAGATGAGGTGAAGCAGGTTACGGCCGGCTCGACTCCATTGAATGAACATTCCCGTTTTCTGACGACTCTCGCTCTGTATTGAACCCTCCATGCAATACGATAAACTTCTTTCCGATATTGCTCGTACACGGTATGTTGTTCCTTCAAAACTACCTCCCCCTTTCATTTTCATCTTCTATGTATAGGGAAATTTTCAAGGGGGTTATACAACCATAATTATATAAGTAGTAATGATTATAACATTTTTTCTAGAATTTGGTTGTACTAAGACGAACTTTTTTTCCCCATATAGTGAAGGGCCCAATAAAAAGTTCAAGGAGGTACCCATTATGCAGGTTGCAGATATTGTGTCGTTGGTTGCGAATGTTGGCTTTCCTGTCACACTTTGCTTCATCCTGATCAAATATGTGCTGCAAACCGTTGGCGATAAATTGGGCAACATCGAGGCTTCCTTGCAGGCTCTCTCCGAAGAAGTACAGCGGCTGGATGATATTCTGGGCGAAGATCGACAGACCTCAGGAGCCTCCAGCAGTAAAGAATCTAGGAAACTGTGAAAATCCTCAGGCCTAAGGTTGTACCGCAGTTGCGGGTAAAAACACCCCTATTTATATCTATGACGGGCCCGGCAAAGTTAGAACGTTTGATGTCATCACAAAAAGCCCCATGCTGCTCGCGATCCTTTTGGTTCAAGGTTCACGAAGCATGAGGCTTTTTGCGGGCTGGAAACGTTCAGGATTGTCCCTTACGATGATTGTAACCCTTGGTACAGGGCATCAAGCAGCCGGTGCGTCCGATCGCAGCCATACTCCCAGAACATCACGCCGGCCAAATCTTGGGCCTTCACATAATCGCATTTGCAGCGAATCGACATTTCATCGTCATAGGAGATAAACGTTTGGCCGTCGAACAGATACGGCGCTTTCACTTCCTCATCCCAGTAACGGACAAATCCGTTGCGATCGATATACTCAGCGGCTAATTCCGTAAAATCTGGGCCGTACCCGCCCGATCCAGGGGACATTTGATACAACCCGCGGTTCACGTTCGGTACGTCCTTCCACATACGCGAATAAAACGCTGCGCCGATGACGATTTTCTCCTTAGGCACCCCGGCCCGAACAAACAGGTTCACCGAGGCGTCAACGCTGATGCGGAAGAGGTCCCCGGTTCCGGTGTACAGGTTGGTGTGATGCCCGGTCAACGTCTGGAAACCGCCGCGCATGTCGTACGTCATCAACTGGACAAAATCGAGGTAACGCTGGACCTCGGCCATTTCCGTACCGTCAATATAATATTGGTCTGCTCCGGCAGCAATTGTCAGCCAATAGCGGCGGCCATCCCGTTCGCCTTGCCGATCGAGCGCCTCCCTCATCGTCCGCAGCAGCAACGTAAAATTCGCCTTGTCGTCCGGGCTGGCGGCAATCCCCGCCTCGGCATAGCAAGGGTACTCCCAATCCAGGTCGACCCCGTCAAGCGCATATTCCGTAACGGCGCGAACCGCCGACTCGGCCATGGCCTGCCGCCCGGCTTCCGTTGAAGCAGCCTCCGAGAAGCCGCCGGCGCTCCAGCCGCCAACAGACAGCAGGATCGTCAGGTCAGGATTCTCCCGTTTGAGTTCGGGCAATAATTTTAAGTTTTGCAGATGTCCCGTTTGAATCCGGTCTTCACGTACATGGCCAAAGGCGATGTTGATATGGGTCAGCTTCTTCAGTTCTTCCTTCTTCAGTTCAGGGAGGTGGCGATCGCTAACGTAGCCCGCCACCACATAGTTCCGGCTCATTTGGTGCTCCTCCCTTGGCTGGCGCGGCCGCCCGCGCCAACCTGAGTTAATCGTCTCATACACAGTTACAAATCGCTTAAAATTTGAAGTGCTTCCTTGCCGCTTCCCGGCTTATAACCCGATTGCACGTAACGGACGTTCCCTTCTGGGTCCAGGACAAATAGGTGCGGGAACCCTCCGCTCCCTAACCGGATGCCGGCATCCGTGAACCGGCGCAGCGCCCTGTGACCGGGATCGCCGGCAAACACCGCGCGATTCGGCAATCCTGCAGCAGCTTCAGGGATGGCAGGAGCCGGTGAGTCCTCCTCACGCCCAAGGACAAAAACAACCGGGATTCCCAAAGCGTCAAACGTTTCCGCGAGTTCTCCTGTTTCACGCAGCAGATGCTTCGATGGCTCCCGCTCCGGCTCCAACCAAGCGATCATGGCGCCGCGCGGACCTTGGCACAGCGCCCCCAGCGTTGTCTCTGTCCCATCGGCTTTCCATAGCGGCGTCTTGGGATCCGGCGATCCGTACACCGGGATATGCCGTGATGGGGCTGGGAAGGTCAGCGTCACCTCAGTCTGCTCTTGCTCCGCCACCCGGAAGTACGTCAGCCGTCCCAGCACAGTGCCGTCCTTCAGCCGCACGCCCGAGGTAATCCGGTAATCGCCCGGCTCAACATCAAACGCTGTATCGTACACATCGGATTTGCCGTGCGGGTACAGCAGCGTTTTATAGAACCCATTTTCCAACCGCGCGATCGTGAAGTTCTCCATATAAGAGGCGTTTGGTGCGTCTGTTTCGCCATCCGCTTCGCGCCGAAGCACCAGCTGGCCGGTACGGACATCAGCGTCCGCAGCCTGTTCTTCGGGTACGCTTCCGATTGCTGCATCCACCCAAGTACCCGCCGCATAATACTGTGGCTTCAACTCGTTCGGATGCAGCCTTGCCGGAATGCCAAGGCTCCGGCATAATGCGACGAACAGAATGTCCAGCGCGCCTTGATCCGCAATCCGCAGCTGGAATGTGCCAAGAGGTCCTGCTTTGCCGCGCAGGTTCCCCGGCCCCATATGCACCTTCCAGCCTTCATTCAGGAACTGAACAAGTCGGGAAGGATCGGCTTGATAAGCTTCGATCTCTGCTTCGGTAAATTGAGACTGCAGCGCCGTCCGGTAAGGGGTGATCATCTCAAACAAAACGCGCGGGCACATCACGTACGTAACGAACAACTCCCGATCGTACGAATCCTTCCACGGCAACGATCCGGTTAAGTGGTCAGTCAGCGTCTCGCGCATCGTATCGGTTAAATCTTTCTCCCGCAGGCTTTCGAGCAGAAGCAGCGGCCATTCACCATGTTCCGGAACGCGCTCCTCCAGGAAAGCAGCGATTTCCCGGCTGTTGCCGCGAGCAGGCTCCAGCACTTTCCATACCCGGTCGGCCGGCAGCTCAAGCTGGGCAGCGAGTTGTTTGGCATCTTCCTCTGTCAAGAACGTCTCTTCATATGCCCGGCGCAAGGCAGCCCCTTCGGCCACGCGTTCTTCATGCCGCTGTAACTTTTCCACAGGGAGCGGTTCAGACTCCGGACCGTCCAACTCCGGCGGAGGCACCAGCTCGAAATCCTCGCTGTCAACCGGCTGCTCTCCAACCGCTTTGCTTAATACGACCTCGAACCGGTCACCGTCCGCGATTCGGATCTTCCGCTGCCCCCAAGCCCCGTCACGCACGGCCCGAACGATCAGATCCCCGTAACCGGTCGTGAACCGAACTTCGCCATGCTCATCCGTGATCAGCTCAGCCAGCGGGAAGAGCTCGGCATAGTTGTACAGTTGGAACTGCACCTTAGCCCCAACCGCCGGCGTGCCGTCCGTCTCCCGCACCTCCACGGCGATGGTCCGGGTTGGCGCGTAATTCGCCAGCAGGTTCAGCTCGGCATACGGGCCGCTCTTGACGGTAATTTCCTCCGGCCCAGTATAGGTGGCCGGGACGCGGGTATGCACCAGCATCGCCCGTCGTGCCGGACCGCTGAACCAACCTTGGTCCAGACGCGCCTCCGGCTCGCAAGCGCCGATATAATGCCATTTGCCGTCTGCCCATGCCTCGACCCAAGCGTGATTATCGTCGCAGTGCGCCCAACGCGGCGTGTAGCACTGCCGCGCCGGAATGCCGATGCTGCGCAACGCCGCAACCGCCAGCGTGGATTCCTCGCCACAGCGCCCGCGTGCGTTGCGAATCATTCCGATCGGCGACAACGTGCGCAAGTCGCTGCCGATGTAGGTCGCTTTTTCATGACACCAATAATTCGCCTCGAGAATCGCCTCCGCCATCGATAATCCTGCCGTCCGCGGTCCCAGTTCCGCATAAATGACGTCACGGAAATCCTCGAGGTTCTCGGTGTTCACTCTGACCGGAAGCACGAAATGCAAGAACAGGTAGTCCGGCACCCGGTCGCCCCAAGGTACCTGCTTACGGATAGCCAGCGCCTGACGAACATGAGTTAAGAAAAACGTGCCGTCATAATCGGCCAAATCGTTCAGCGGCATATGCACATACAGAAATTTTAATGCCCACGTCTCTTCAGCCGTTAACGGGCCGTCAAAAACGCCAAACAACTCCTTCTCCCGGCCCTGGGCGAGCTTTCGGATGTCCGCAAACTTGCGTTCCATCTGCTCCAGCTCCTGTTCACTTAACGAAAACACCGGTGTCTCCACGCTCATCCATGCTCACTCCTTCCACAGTTTTCCGTCTTCCCGGATATAATAGATCCCCTTGCCGTCCGATGCTGGCGCGGAAATCTCAAATCTTCTGCTCGCGGCCTCAACCGTCGGCTGAATGCGCAGCACATCCTTTTCTTCCGCACTTACGAGCTCTGTAAGTTCCGTCGTAAAACGGCCATGACGGGCATAATAGCTTCGCTGGCGATAATACAACCGGCGCAGCTCCCATTTGATATATTCGTCCTGCGGCAGCGGGAAAGCCTTAGATCCATCACCCGCATCGGCTCCCTCGTCCGCAAAAACCACATACCCCCACAGCTCGGGATAATGCATGTTAATGATGCCCTGCGGAGACCATACCCAGTTGTCCTCGGGGTAAGGCTTCCCGGTCTCCGGGTTGATTTGCTTGACGTAGCGGCCGTCTTGCACCTCGACTCGCCATTCGACCCGGGAAAAATTCACCCGCCAGAACTCCCCCGGCATCGGCGGACGCCCCTCCGGCGCACATTCGCGCAGCGCGGCCCACGGGAGGGCTACCTCCACGCTCCACCGTCGATTCTGTGCCGTCGGATCGTTTAACTTCCCATCGATATATACAGCCGTGCGCAGTCCGTGAATGTCCCAGCCGTTCACCGGCGGTCCACCGTCCCGGTAAGGCTTGACCAATAACAAATCCCATACTGTATTCAGGGCGTTGATTTCAAATTCATAATACAGGTGGCTGTCGCCATCTGGATCGATAAAGATTTCAAAGTCGTTGTCATGGAAAATCACCGAATCTCGTTCCGTCAGCGTCGCCCAAATTTCGTCCTCTTCCATTTCGGCTGCCACGTAGAAATATTCGTCATCCCACAGCATTTTCGCCCGCGTCCGTTTGCTTGGCTTGGGCCGTACATCGCCTTCGATATCCACGAAGTCGTCCGTCCATGCCGCGGCGTCCCAGAACGGCTTGTCGATCCGTCCGTCCAGGACAAGCGGCCCGGCGGCCCGCTTGCAGATATAGGTTTTGGGTGCAAATTCGATTGAAGGTTCAGGCACCTCGCTGTAATTCACCATCGTTTTCTCCCTCCTTACGCTAACGGACCTCAGCGCCGTTATTTCGATGAAAATCCCAGTTATCAGCATCTAACGGACCCAGTCGACCTTATTTGGCGGTTTGGACCATCAATTCAGCCCATTCCAAGCGGATAACGGCTCTCCAGTCCGTTACATTGTGGATTGACATCTTTTCCAGCAAATAAGGTCTTTCAGGTCCGTTACGACGCAAATCTCGCAAGGCGGCTTCCCTCCCTCGCGCGCGCAGCGTCTAGAGAGGCAAAAAGCCCCCCCGCGAATCACCGAATGCGCAGCACGATCGCGATCGGGGTCTCCCCTTGCCGCGCGGCATCGGGTAAGCGCACCGCCACGCCGTCCTCCGCAGATGGGCGGAAGTCCAAGGCTTCGGCGCCGCAGACCAGGTCAATTCGGTTTATGCCGGAAGCGGAAAGCGGCAGAAGCACTTCCTCCGGAATGATCTCCGCGCCTTCTTGCACCAGCATCAAGGCGTATCTTGTCTCTCCCTTGCGAGTGAAGTAAATGTTCCCGGAAGCATACGGCTCACAGATCCGTGTCCCGTAAATGGCTTCGCCGTACACCTTCAGCCACTCGCCTAACCCTTTCATTCGTTCCAGCGCCGGCTTCGGCAGCCTTCCGTCCGGCTGCGGCCCGACGTTAAGCGCCAGATTGCCGCCTTTGGCGACGATTTCGACGAGCAGATGCACCAGTTCGCGGACAGATTTATAGCTGTCGTTAAAGCTGAACGAGAAGGAATGCCCCATCGTGATGCAGCTCTCCCAAGGAACGGTGAGCGGCCGCTCCGGCACAGTTTGCTCGGGGGTGATCAGGTTCTCGTATGGCCCGCCCACCGTGCGGTCCGCGGTCAACAACCAAGGTTGGATTTGCCGTGCCTTCTCCACCACTTCGCCGAGTCGAATGTCCTGATTGCGGCGGGCATTTACCCACCCGGCGTCCAGCCATAACATATCGATGCGGCCATACCGCGTCATCAGCTCCATGATTTGCGCATGGGTAAACTGAACGAATTGCTCCCACAGCCAAGGGTACTGCTTCGGGTCATACGAAGGTCCGCGCCACATTCTGCTGCCCCGTTCCATGCCCGGTGCCCAGTAATACGGCGTATGCCAATCCGCTTTGGAGAAATAAGCGGAGATCGCCAATCCTTCGGCACGAAACGCATCGAACAGCACCCGGCAAATATCCGCATAACGGTGCATATGGAACGGACAATCCGGCCCGGTGATCCGGTAGTTGGTGGTATGGGTGTCCCACATGCAAAATCCGTCATGATGCTTGGTCGTAAACGTTAAATACTTGAACCCGCCATCCGCTGCCGCTTTGGCCCATAACTCGGGCTGAAATCGGATCGGATTAAACGTACGATTCAAATCAAAATATTCTTGTTTGAACCGTTCCATGTCATCAATCCAGTCAATGTCGTTGCGAGACCAGTCTCCGTCCTCATCGCTGAGCGCCCAGGACTCCACCAGGCCAAGCTGGGAGTACGGCCCCCAGTGCATCATCAGGCCCAGCTTCTGATCCTGGAACCATTCCAGCCGCTCGAGGAGGAGCGGATCTTCCGGTCTCACCCAGTTTTGTTCACTGCTGTAATTGTGCACACCTTGCTCCACAGCCGGTTCAGCTGCAAAAGGCGCCTCGGAGGGCGCCTTCTGCGGCTCGGCCGACGGCTCCTGATACGCGATTTCCTTCTCGCTCATGGATGCCTCCTTGTCTCGGTCCGATAGATTTATTGATTTGAACTTGCTACCATATCTGCCATTGGCTTAGCTGGCTTGATTCCAACGGTCATAAGCCGCTTGGTATACTTCGGCAACGCGATCGCTGCCCATTTTCTTCAGCTGGCTGATGTATTTATCCCAGTTATCAAGCGATTCTTGGCCCGTAACGAACTTCGCTTCCATTTGCGTTACATACGTATTCAAGTCAGAAAGCAACGCAGACACCTCGGATTGCTCATCGGTCGTCAGGAAGGCGTTCGGGAACGGCGGTTTGCCGATCGGAGCCAGCTTCTCTTGCGTTTGTTTTTCAATCCATTCGTCAAATTCTGTCTTGAGGCCATTCGTCAATTCGCTCAGGTTGACGCCCGGTGTCAAAATACCGTAGTTTGGTGTAATCGTTCCGCGATACTCTTCACGGTCTTTGCCATCCGGTACCGGCAACCATTCCTTCACTTTGTTCTCTTTATCCTTGTACTGCCACAACAGTCCTTCAGGACCTTGCGTCCACAAAGTGGAGCCTTCATAGCTGTATTGATAATCGATCCAACGCATCGTCGCTGCCGGATTCGGGTTGCTCTTCGTAATCGCGAAGGTTCCGTTGGCCGACATGCCCGGATGCTTACCATAAACCGGCGTACCTGCAATATCACTTGCTACCGGAGTCATCAGCGGATGCTCATCACTTGGCTCCCCGCCGAGCGTGAAATATGGATGATAGTCGCTGAACAGAGCAACCTGGTTATTTTTCCCTTTGGCTTTCTTCTGATCATCGGTTTGCGAGAACGTCTCGTGATCCAGCAGTTCTTCCTTCCACAGGCGGTTCATAAAGGTCAAATACTCTTTATAGCCTTCTTCTTGTCGTGCATAATGCACTTTGCCTTCCTTATCGGCATAGATGGTCGTGTCATACATCCCCCAGAACCCGAAGAAGAACATCCGCAGGTCGTCCAGTTTTACGGACGAGAGCGGGATTTCATCCGCTTTGCCGTTCCCGTTCGGATCCTCTTCCTTCACCCGTTTCAGATAGGTGTAGAGCTCTTCCGTGGTCTTAGGCTCTTCCGCATTTAACGCCTTCAAGAATTTACCGTTATACCACATCGGACCGCGATACCATACTGCTGCGGTATCAATGAACGGCAGGGCATAAATATGTCCATCCGTCGTCGTAATGTTCTTACGAATGTCTGGGTTCTCATCGAGGATCTTCTTCAAGTTAGGAGCGTAGTTGTCGATCAGATCCTCCAGAGGAATCAGAATCCCTTGGCTGCCATAGGTGACTTGTTCCGCAGGGGTAATGTCTGCTGCGTACAGCGCATCTGGCAGGTCGCCGCTGGCGAACACCAGGTTTTTCTTCGTACTGAAGCTATCGATAGGAGCCGTTTGGAATTCCACTTTGATCCCCGACAGCTTTTCCATCTCTTGGACTACGGGCATCGTGCTCCAATCCGCCATCCCGGCATCCGGAGCCAGCATCGTCAGCGTAAGCGGCTCATCGACGATAGGGAATCCCTCTTTCTTAACGCCCTTCACTTCTTCCGATTGTTCGGAAGTGGCAGCGTTCGTTCCCGAGTTCGCCCCATTCCCTGAATTACTTGCCGTGTTGCCCGAATTGCCGGACGAACCGCAGGCTGCCAGCAACGAGGCCAGCAGGAGCAAGCTTAAAGCTAGCGCTCCACGTCTTTTTAGCTTCTGCATGAATGAATCCTCCTTTTGAATATTTAAATGTATGGCAAGATCATCCCTTAACGGAACCGATCATGACACCTTGCACAAAATAGCGTTGCAGGAACGGATATACGACAATGACCGGCAGCGTCGCTACAATAATCACTGCGTATTTAACCAGTGCGGCCACTTCCGCCCGGTTATTCAAGGCGGTGGCAGTAGCAGCATCAATCGAACCGGTCTGCGCCGACATCTCCTGCAGGACCAGAATTTGCCGCAGCACAAGCTGAAGCGGATATTTTGCATCATCATTCAAGTAAATCATGGCTGAAAAGTAGCTGTTCCAATGACCTACCCCGAAGAACAAGGCCATTACTGCAATAATCGAAGTCGACAAAGGCAACACAATTTGAAAGAACAGCCGGAAGTTACTGCATCCATCGATTTCTGCGGCCTCCTGGAGCTCTTTGGGGATATTGGATTGGAAGAACGTCCGGCATACAATCAAATTCCAAACGGAGGTGGCCCCCGGTAGGATTAAAGCCCACATCGTGTTGACCATGCCCAAATCCTTAATGAGCAAATAGGTCGGTACCAAACCACCGCTGAAGAACATCGTGACCATAAAAATCCCCATAAACAGATTCCGCCCAACAAAATCTTTCCGACTGAGCGCATAGGCGGCCGGGATGGTCACCGCCAGGTTGACCAGCGTACCTACAACGGTATAGAGAATGGTGTTCCCGTAGCCGGTCCAGATTTGCGGATCCCGGAACACCCGTTCATATCCTTCAAAGGTAAGGCCCATCGGCCATAACCACATTTCCCCGGAAGAGACGTATTTCGGGGTACTGACAGAGGCGCTGATGATGTAAATGATCGGATAGGCGACGATGACCAGCGCCAGGAACAAAAACAGATAGTTACATGCTAGAAAAATACGATCTCGCCGAGTTTCCTTAATTGCCGATACCACATGTCCCACTCCTTTCTTCTACCATAGGCTGTTTTCACTGACGCGCCGAACGATCTGATTGACGGTGACAAGTAATATCGCGTTAACAACCGAGTTGAACAAGCCAACCGCCGTGGAGAAGCTGTACTGCGCATCCAGCAAGCCTGACCGGTAGACGAACGTCGAGATGACGTCGGAGGATTCCATGTTCAGCGGGTTTTGCAGCAACAGGATTTTCTCGAACCCAACGCCGAGCAGACTCCCCATATTCAGAATCATCAGGATTGTAATGGTGGGCAGAATCGCCGGAATATTGATGTACCGAATCCGCTGCATACGCGATGCCCCATCCAGAATCGCCGCTTCATGAAGCCCCGGATCAACCCCGGTTAATGCGGCTAAGTAAATGATCGTGCCCCAGCCGGTTCCTTGCCATACGTCAGACAACACATATACAGTTTTGAACCAGCGAGGATCGGACAAGAAATCTGGAGGCTTAATGCCAAACGCTTCAATCAAGTTCACGATCATCCCTGTGGAAGGCGTCAGGAACGTAATGATCATCCCCGCCATAACAACCATCGAGATAAAGTGTGGTGCATAGGTTACGGTCTGAACCGTTCTTTTGAAGAAGCCGTCCTTCACTTCGTTAAATGCTAACGCTAGAATAATCGGGAGCGGGAACCCGACCGCCAGCCCGTACAAGCTGATCCCCAGCGTGTTCCACAGCAGATCCCAGAAATAATAAGAATTAAAGAAACGGACAAAGTGATCGAAGCCCACCCATGGACTGCCCAAAATTCCGTTTACGGGAATAAAGTTTTTAAAAGCGATTTGAATCCCGTACATCGGCACGTAGCTAAAGATCAAAATACTTAATAATGCAGGTGCGATAAAAATGTACAATTGCCAATTCCGGAGGATTTTTGTCCTGAGTTTTCTTTTGGTTGCGATTTGGGTTATAGGCCTGGTGTCGATCGCGGTTGGTGCGCTTTTCTGCATCGGCGACTCCTCCTTTTTTTCTGAAGTGTAATCGGGGCGCCGAGCATTCGTAAATATGTCATTTTACTTCGCGACCACAAATCGCCGTGGCAAATTTAACAAATTGATTGATTTTCATATCTTTTCATGTAAATTAACTTAACACATACTTGTCCTGAATGAATGGCTGAAATGTGTATTTTTTTGCGGCCCATTCCGCGATCTACGCCGAAAAAAGCCAGAGAGCAAGTATTGCCAAGCAAAAATAACATGTTAACATCAGCGGGTCCCGCTACTTTCCTCCCTTGCGTTATTCGGCAAACTCCTTTACATTTTATATAAAAAAATAAATAGAGCGGGTGAGGGGGCAGACGTAACGTGAAGCTGAATTACTTCAAGTCTAAGCTTTTTCAAAAATACACCTGGTCTTACTTGTTCATGCTGCTGGTTCCACTTGCATTGTTATCGGTCTTCATCTATAACAGCGCGGTCCGCAATCTCCGCTCCGAAATCGAACAATCCCATCTGAACCAGTTGACGCAGGCCAAGACGATCGTGGACAGCCATGTCCAGCAGCTCAGCGATATCGCTTCGCGGGTTGCCTATGACGATCAACTGGCCCGTTATCGCGTGCATGACCCGTATTACAGCTTAGAGGCGATTAATGCGCTCAAAAATTACAAGGCGACCAGCCCAATCATCGGGGAAATGTTCCTATACTTCCATGGCGATGAGAGGATATATTCCACCGCCGGGATGACAAGTCTGGATGTTTTCCACGATCATTATCATTTTCTGAACTGGGACGGTCCAGCACTGGTTGAGGAATTGAATTCCACCAAGTTTCCTGTCATTCACTCCACCGAGATGCTGAACCAGAACGGAACGATCCAACAGTCGGTGTTGGCTTATCTCGTTCCGATTACACCTAACAACCCGAACCCGCACGGGACCTTAATGTACTTGATCCCTAAAACGGAAATGACCCGACTGATTGATACGATTCTTGGCAACTATGAAGGCTCTTCTTATATTTTTGATAACCATGGTCGTGTCATGGCATCCAAGAACAATCAAGATCAGCCGCTTCAGGGATCGGACCTGCAACAATTGGTTGCGCTTTCAACAGGGATCCACAGCATCGAATTAGGCGGGGTATCGCATTCCGTGGTTTCGGTCAAATCAGATACCAACGGCTGGGAGTATGTCACCTTGATGCCAAGCTCGCAATTCCTTGACAGCGTAATGCACTTGCGCAGCTTAATGGCCCTGCTGCTGGCTGTGCTGACCGTCGTCGGCACCTTGGCGGCTCTCATCTTGGCGCGGCGTCAGCTTCATCCGATTCTTGACCTCGTCAAGTTTGCCGATTCCAAATCGAAACCCGGCGTACTGGAGGCCAAACCGCGCAAAGCGGGCAACGAACTGGACCGCATCCGTACAGCGCTGCAGGAATACAGCTCGCGTGCCGATCTGCAGGAGCCGTATGCACGCAATCATTTTCTATTGATGCTTCTCAAATACGGGAACGCCCGCAGCCTGATGCCGGAGCTGTTAAACTCGCTGGAGATCAATCTGAACAAAGCTCATTATTTCGCCATGGTGATCGGCCGGGATGAAGCGGCGAAGAGCCGTCTGAACAGCCACGATTGGCAGGAGATGATCGGGCGGCTGGCGAAGGCGGAAATTCCTGAATACAGCGCGTGCCTTTACAGCGTGGAGCTGCCAAAGCCTAGACAAATCGCTCTGATCGTTGGCTTTGACAAGCTTGAATCCATGTCTGGTCCCGACCAATTCCGCCGGATCGTCCACCGCATCCACGATAATCTGCTGGAGCAGTTCAGGATCGACCCCGCTATCGGTGTAGGTACTTATTACAACGATCCCGATCAACTGAACCAATCGTTTATTGAAGCCTGCTCGGCGTTTGAATCGCGGATGTTTACCGGGCACGGCAGCATCACCTACTTCGAAAAACTGTCCCATGTGGCAGGAGAAACGTCTTGGGTACCAAAGAACGAGCTGCTGAAGCTGTCCCAAAGCTTAAAGCAAGGCAGCTACGAGGTGGCCGCCCAAACGATCGGCGAGTCGATGAAGGTATTGCAAAATCCGGAGCTGTCCGTCGAGATGAAGCGTTGCATCAGCTTTGACATCCTGAATACGATTCTGCGAACAGGCATGGAGATGGAGATTCGCGATTGGACCTACGAAATTCCAAGCTCTGATGCGTTTAATTCTCTGCAAGAATTAGAGCGTCATTTCCTTAGTCTTGCTTCACGGATTTGCGAGTTGGCGCTGCATAACGAACGCAAAGAAGAACATTCCCTGATGGATCGAATTATCGCTTACATCGACAGCAATTATATGGATCACTCGTTAAGTCTGGAGGCCATCTCCTGCAAATATTCGATTTCGGTATCCCATTTCAGCCGCTCCTTCAAAGACCAGATGGGGATCAATTTCGTCCAATATATTTGGCAAAAACGGATGATGGCGGTGATGAACGATCTGACGTCCACCAACGATCCACTGAAGGACATTATTCAGCGGGTCGGCTACCTCGATACGCCTAACTTCATCCGCAAGTTTAAGAAGGAAACCGGCTTAACTCCTGGTCAGTACCGCAAGCTGTACTCCCAGGTGGAATCCAGCGAACCAGCAATTTCGGAATCCGTTGATGTCGGATAAAACAGTGTTCCCAAATGTAAAGAAGGCTGCCTGAGCTTGAGTGCTTAGGCAGCCTTCTTGTATTGACGCTTGTATTTTATTTCCCGCAGCATTTCTTGTACTTCAAACCGCTTCCGCAAGGGCACGGTTCGTTGCGGCCGATCTTGTTCGATCGGGCTTGCTTCACGACATATCCGCGAATGGAAGGTGTTTCTAGTGAGCTTCCGGAAGGATTCTGCATCCGGCGCAGCTCGTCCAACGTGTGTCCAGCATTGGACCACATCCGGGTGTGATCATATACGTCGCCAATGAGCGCTACCGCTTGCTGTGCCTGCTTCTGCGACGCAAAGCTCAGATCGCGACGCTCGAATTCATAGATCAGGTCCTGCAAGGAGGCTTCCATCGAACAACCGAGCTGAATGTCGTCCACTAAATACTCGGCGCTTTCCGCATCCAAATGAAACTCCTTCGTCACAAACTCCCGCAACGCCGTCAGTTGCGGAGTCATTTCAAAATAGTCTTGATCCGCATATTTCAGCAGCTCATGCGCCTCCGGTACATAGTAAGGTTTGCCTTGCACTTTCCCCTGAAGATCTTCAAACTCCTTGTCTTCCATATCCAAAGAGGCGATATAGCCCTGACGAAGCTCAAAATACTGATCCGTCCGTAGCAGAAATTGGTTCAGCTGTTGAAGCAATTCCTCTTCCGTAATGGACGCCTGGCTGTTCTGCTTGTTATAGATCTCCGTCAGCTTCACGGGTTCGATGATTCCATACAGATTAATCGCCGCCATCAAGTAATTGTAGATCCGATGGCTTCGTTCCAGCGCCTGCCGGAAAGCCGGTTGATCCAGCTTCCGGAAGGCCGCCTTCACTTCATCGGGAATCACCAGGTGCAACTGGTTCTCGCTGAAAAACGTAAACAGCAAGCCGCGATCCAGGAAGTAATAATAGTATCCGAAAGGTGTTGCGTTGTTTGGTTGATAGGATCCATCCAACACCGAGGTGAACAGCTCCCATTCCTTTGGTCTGCTATTTAATAAAGCGACCTCCAGCGATTCGGGATGTTCAATGCTTGCTTGAACGGCAGCAGCCAGCTCCTCCTTCTTCATCTTCGAGCGGCCCGAGACACTATACACGGCAGCCAATGCAGCCAGCCGGGTCTTGGTCAGGCTCGGCAAGATGTCCGTAAGTCGATGCATCACCTCGCCAATCATCGCATGCTTAATATTGTTCTCCTCTAGCAGTTGGTTCGTCTGATCAGTCATCTAAAACTACTCCTTCTTCATTTCATTCAAACGGATATTTCAGCCCCCATTGCCCGCGAATCTGATCCATCAAGCGCAGGATGGCCAGCGATTCATCGAGCGAAATGTCGCTGTTTTCAGTCAACCCGGCGTTCAGGGCCTGACCGACGGCTTCCGCCTCATAGGCATAACCTCGAAAAGTCCGATCATCGGTTACGGTCTCAGGCTCTTCCCCCTCGACATACAACGTGGCCGTGGTCGCATTAAGGAACCCAGGAATGTAAATCTTGCCGTTCGTTCCATGAATATAAGCATCGTTGCCGATCGCCAACCGTACGGCGCCGTTCAAAGAAGCGACAGCCCCATTTTCATAGGTCAACAATACGGAGAAGTGCTCATCGACCCCAGTTTCCCCGATATGCGCCGTACTCTGAATGGTTTGCGGGTGCGGTCCCAGCACCATCGACGCAAAGGAAACCGGGTAGATCCCGGCGTCCAGCAGCGCCCCGCCGCCAAGCTCGGGGTTCAGCAGCCTTCCGGCCGGATCCCAGCCCGCGCGAAAACCAAAGTCCGCCTTCACCATGCGCACTTCGCCGATCCGTCCAGCCGCCAGCCATTCCCGCACCCGGCGGATGACCGGCAGGAATCGCGTCCACATCGCTTCCATCAAGAACAGCTTGTGTTCACGGGCATAGGCAACCAGTTCTTCCAATTCGGCAGCATTAACCGTAAACGGCTTCTCGCATAAGACGGCCTTTCCCGCGCGCAGTGCCATCAACACATTTTCCTTATGATAAGGATGGGGTGTAGCGACATAGACGGCATCGACCTCGGGGTCGGCGACCAGTTCCTCATAGCTTCCATACGCTTTAGGAATCCCAAATTTCTCAGCAAACGCCTTGGCCTTCTCCAAATTTCTCGAACCGATGGCATAAGCTTCGCCGTTGCTCGCATGCGCCAAGTCCCCCGCAAACGATCCGGCAATTCCCCCGGCCGCTAAAATTCCCCACTTGATCGTCGCCTCTCCCATTCATTCCTTCCTCCTTTGCTCGATTCATCTTCCATCCATTATACCTGCTAACCCCCCAATCGGGAAACGGCACGAATTGGAGAGTCCGATATGCTATAATCAATAGACGCGGGAAGGACAAGCCCCGTAATATCGCCAATTGAGAGGTTGGGCCGCATGCTGACATTTGATCAGAAACTGGAAATTTTCAAATCATTCCCTGAGTTGGAGCAAAGAAACGTATCGCTGGGCCGGGTAAATTTCCACTATGAAGGCAGCGTTTATGATAAAAAAACCGTCGTCTACCACCTGCACCCCAACGGGAACGGTTTTGTATACGCCGGGCTGCTGGACGGGTATGAGACCGATGCCAAAGGATTCGTAAATATCCGGGACATGGCAGAGCCGGAGTTACGTCGCCTGGTCGAAGCGTCCATTGCCTCTTTGTCCGCCCGAAAGGACGAAGACAGCGTTTCATCCCCTGCTCACTCGGGAGCGACAGACGGTTCCTCGCACAACACCTCAACCGGGGGGATCTGGGTGAATAACAAAGGCGAGAAGCTGACACTCAAATATGAGGATGATTTGTGGTATATCTACTCCGGATTAAGCCTGGAGATGGCTTTCGAAACCCGTGAGGAAGCCGGGGAGTATTTGGCGGAGGAAGGCTTTTCTCCATTTAAAGGATAATAACAGAAAACTCAAATGACCGACCATGCCCTACGGGGCATGGTTTTTTGTTGATTTTCAAAAAAAAATTGAATTTGTTCAATAAATTGTTTGATTTTTGACACAAAATGTTCAATAATTAAGTCAGACACAATTTGTTCACATTTGTAAGTCCAGTGTAACGTAAAGGAGCGAATCCTCATGTGGCAACCGGAGAAATTGAAAGGCAACGCTTTTCTATGGATTGTAGGATTAGGTGTTTTTTATGCGGTGTTCTACACCGTGTTTACCCTACTCTCGATTCACGGTTAATTCGTCACGCTTCTTGTAACCGCTGCCATGGGCTTGGGCGACCTGCCTGATCCCGTATATGGTGAATGTCAAACATCTACCGCCGAGCCAGTGAGGTCTTCCTCCTGCGCGAAGCGGTGTTTTTGTTTTTGCCGGTTAAGAAAAGCAAGGTATAATACGTTACGTGGCCGTGATCGGCACTAGGATCAACTTATGTTAAGGAGTTATTAATTTGAAAAATCTGCTTGTCACCGGTTACCGCGCCCATGAGCTCGGTATCTTCAACCAGAAGCATCCTGGCATTCCCTATATCCGCCAAGCGATGATCAATCGCCTCATTCCCTTGCTCGAAGAAGGGTTAGAATGGGTCATTACCCCTGGCCAATACGGCGTGGATCTGTGGGCTTGCGAAGCTGTTATTGAGTTGAAGAAGCGGTATCCTCAGCTGAAATGCTCGATCATCACCGCCTACAGCCGTCAAGAAGAGAAATGGAGCGACGAGAAAAAGGACTACTATTCGCAAATTCTGCGCCAGGTCGACCATTACGCAGCCGCAAGTAAGGAGGGATACCTTGGTCCTTGGCAGTTTACGGGCCGGGACGAGCTGCTGTTCCGCAAGACTGACGGCATTCTGCTCGTTTATGATGAGGAGGCGGGCGAGGCAAGTCCGAAATATTTTAAGGAACGAGCCTTAAAGAAGCAAGCCCAGGACGGTTACGTCTACATCAACATCGGCTCCGAAGAAATTCAAGCGATCGCCAACGAAGAACAGGATCGGGCTTACGTTGACAGCGATCTGTCCCCGGATGATTTGGGTCCTGCTTAATATGATTGGATGCATTGCCGGATAGTAAAGCATTCAGCAGCCCTCTACTCCCGCCGCCTCCCTCTCGCTCTCACGCGCTTAAGCGCCCCCTTCAGTCACCTTCCGCCCGCCTTCGGACTACACTAATAGCGTAAATCGCTTTCAGTGCAACACGACGTTTGCATATCAAAGGAGGTATTCCCATGGGCGAAAGGCAACTCCCTACCGTTGCTTATTTCAGCATGGAGTACGGTCTTCATTCCGATTTTAAAATGTATGCGGGAGGACTAGGCATCCTCGCCGGCGATTTCATCAAAGGAGCCAGAGACATCAGCGCTCCCCTCGTCGGCATTGGAATCAAGTGGAAGCAAGGATATACCGACCAGCGAATCGGTGAGAATGGACGGCCTTACGATACGTTTACCGATCATGAGTATGAATTTCTGGAGGACACCGGCATTACCGTCACGGTGACGATCAAAAATACCGAAGTTCCTTGCAAAGTGTGGAAAACCGAACAGTTTGGCAATAATCCGCTCTATTTACTTGATACCGACCTCCCGGGCAGCAGGAACGGCTGGATTACCGCCCGCTTGTATGGCGGCGGCTTCGGTGAGGAAAGAATTGCCCAGGAAATTGTGCTGGGTATCGGAGGCGTAAAGGCGCTTCGCGCACTGAACATCCCGGTAGAGGTGTACCATTTCAACGAGGGGCATGCGGTCTTGGCCGCCACGGAGCTGATTCGCGAAAAAATGCAAGCCGGATTCACCTTCGAATCGGCTTGGCGGAATACCCGTGAATCCGTCGTCTTTACGACGCATACGCCGGTTAAGGAAGGCAATGAAGCCCATGGGCTGGATCTGCTGGAGACGATGTCTGCCTACAACGGGTTAAGCCGCGACCAGATGGAGCGGATTGGCGGCAACCCGTTTAACATGACCGTTGCTGGTCTGCGGCTCGCACGCCGTTCCAATGCGGTAGCCGCCTTGCATGCGGAGACCGCAAACCGCATGTGGAAGGACGTGGCTGGTCGCTCAGAGATCATCGGGATCACCAACGCGATCCACTTGCCGACGTGGTCCGATCCGCGGATGCTCCGCGCTTATGACGAGGGCGGCGATCTATGGGCCGTCCACATGGAGTTAAAGCGCGAGCTGATCGATTTGATCCGCGAGCGCTCGGGAGTGGAGCTGAACCCGGAGCGGCTGCTGATCGGGTTCTCGCGCCGGGCTGCACCGTATAAACGCAGCGACCTGATCTTTTCCCGGCCGGACCTGATCTCTCCTTATCTTGAATCAGGACGGATCCAGCTCGTCTTCTCCGGCAAAGCTCATCCGAATGATGAAACGGGCAAGCGGATCGTCAGCAACCTGGTGGCAATGATGAAACGGTATCCGGGCAGCGTCGTGTTCCTGGAAAACTACGATATGACGATCGGCGCCAAACTGACCCGCGGCGCGGACGTTTGGCTCAACAACCCGCGCCGGCCGCTGGAAGCGAGCGGCACCTCGGGCATGAAAGCCGCCATCAACGGCGTGCTGAACTGCTCGACCCTTGACGGCTGGTGGCCGGAAGCCTGCTTGGACGGCGAGAACGGCTGGCAGATCGGCGACGGCTTCGAGTCAGCCGACCCGAACGAGCTGGACCGGCATGACAGCGCAGCGCTCTACGACACGCTGTTCAACCGGGTCGTGCCAACCTACTACAAGGACCGCCCCCGCTGGGTGCAGATGATGAGGCGCAGCATCGAAACGACCCGCGAGGCATTCTCCACCAAGCGGATGCTGAAAGAGTATTACCAGAAGCTGTATATGCGGTGAAAGGCGAACGCGGTGGTAAGCGCGGCGAGAGGGGCAGATGCTACGGGTGAATGATGCGTGAGCGTGGCGAGAGCAACGGAGGCTGCGGGTGGATGATGTGCTAACGTGGTGAGAGCCGCGGAGGCTGCCGGTGGATGATG
>NZ_KE159653.1:1244816-1503945 GCF_000403375.2 Paenibacillus barengoltzii G22
GCCGGTGGATGATGTGCTAACGTGGTGAGAGCCGCGGAGGCCGCCGGTGGATGATGCGCTAACGTGGTGAGAGCCGCGAAGGCCGCCGGGGTGCAGGTGGCGAAAGTGGTAGATGAGCTGTGAATGGCGAATGTGGCAGATTAAGCCGGGTCTGTCAAGATTTCTGTGTAAACTCAGTTCCAAGCAATCCCCCCGAGGGGGGATTTGGCGTTTCTAACGTAAGTAGTTGCTGATCCGATCCGGAAAGAAGACCGAAAGCTGAAGCAGCATCTGTCCCCAGTTTTGGACGCGGCCTGTCCATTTGCGGGTCACATCCATCGTGGCCAGATAGAGCATTTTCAGCAGAGCTTCATCAGTCGGAAAAATACTCTTTCCCTTGGTCACCTTGCGAAGCTGTCGGTGGTAACTCTCAATCATATTTGTTGTGTAGATGAGTTTGCGGATCTCAGGTGGGTACTTGAAGAAGGTCGAGAGCCCCTCCCAGTTGTTGCGCCAAGAGCGGACAATGAGCGGATACTTGACGCCCCAGACTTCCTCGAAGCGGTCCAGTTCCAAGAGCGCCCCTTCCTCAGTTGCTGCCTTGTAAATCGGCTTCAGGTCCGCAGTGACTTTCTTGAGATCCTTGTACGACACGTAGCGAGTGGAATTACGGATTTGGTGGATGATACACTTTTGGATCTCGGTCTTTGGATAGCAGGCAGCAATCGCTTCGGAGAAACCACTGAGATTGTCCACACAGATGATGAGAATGTCTTGGACACCACGATTTCGCAGGTCATTTAGGACGCTTAGCCAGAACTTACTGGATTCATTCTCCCCGATCCACATGCCGAGCACATCCTTGTTTCCGTCCAGGTCGATGCCGATAACCATGTAGGCCGCTTTGTTTACAATGGCACCGTCCTGCTTCACTTTGAAGTGAATCGCATCCATGTAAACGACGGCGTACACGCCTTGAAGCGGCCGATTCTGCCATTCCTTAATGAGAGGCACGATTTTGTTGGTAACATTGGAAATGAGCGTAGGCGAGACTTCGATGCCGTACAGGTTTTGCAGATGGTCTTGAATCTCTCGTGTGCTGACTCCTTTGGCGTACAGGGCGATGATCTGATCTTCGATGCCAGTTACATTCTTCTGGTGTTTCTGCACAACAACGGGCTCGAACTCACCCATCCGATCCCGTGGAACCATAATTTCCTGCTCTCCGTATTCGCTGACCACCGTCTTCTTGCTCTTGCCATTTCGGCTATTTGGCGTCATCTTGGCTTTGACCTCATGCTTTTCGTAGCCTAAATGCGTATCGAGCTCTGCTTCCAGCATCTCTTGAAGAGTTTCAGCAAACAGTTCTTTCAAGGCATTTTGCGCATCCTGAGCCGTTACCAGCTTGTTCTCCTTAATAAACGTCCGTAGTTGCTCTTTTGTCCATAGTCCCATGTGTTCTCCCAACCTTTCTATTACTTTCCATTTTAATAGATTTGGGAGTTTACACAAACTATTTTACAGACTCATTAAGCCCATACCGCGGTGTGAGGGACTGCCCCTTGCACCGTTTTTTGTAGCCTGAATGCCAGCACTATCCCCTCGCATGGTTGCTATTTGCCCTGGTTCCCTCCCCACTAATGTTTATCCGCAACTACTCCCTCTCGTATCGCTGTTACTCATCCGCTCCACCCTTTCGCACTACTGTTACTCATGCTCTCTACTCTCTCGCACTACTGTTACTCATGCTCTCTACTCTCTCGCACATTGCCGTTACCCCTATACTCTACTCTCCATCACCACTGTTGCTCATCCACTCTACTCTCTCCCCCTGTTTATCCGGCCTGCTCTCCCTCGCACCACTGTTTATTCGCCGCACTCCCTCTCGGCACCAAATGTACTCGAAAAATCGAGTATAATTTAACGATTTCGGCCGTTTTTAGGGATTATATATGAAATTTCATATAGAATTACCCAATTTCAAGGTAACTGACCGAAATCTATATGAAAAACCGAGTATATTCCAAATTTTTCTTCATTCGCACCATTTTGTATATGAAAAATCGAGTACATTTCCGATATTACATAGAGTAGCGATTCCCAATATACATAAAAAAGGAGAAACCATATTGATGAACGAAACGAGCATGTTCTCTCGCAACAATGCAAGACGCCTGTTGCTTCTAGGGCTCGCCCTAGTCTGCCTTCTTTCCGGCGGCATCAGCTGGGCCGCCGCCCCGGCTCCCGCTACCGCCGCAAGCACGGCGACGGCGGCGCCGGCCAAAAACGTCGTCCTGCTGGACGCGGCCAGCGGACGTGCGTTTGTGCCGAGCCGGGCCTTGGACGGACTGAACGGTATCCACGTTCAGTGGGACGCGGCCCGGCAGCAGCTGACGATCGCGCAGAGCGAAGCCACGTCCGCGATCGTGAAGGTCGGCTCCGCCAAAGCCGAAGTCAATGGCGAGCCGGTCGCCTTAGCCGACGCGCCGTTCACCCAGGCCGGCGCGACCTACGTGCCGCTGCAGTTCGTCAGCGCCACGTTCAATTTGCCGGCGGAATGGGACAAGACCGTCGGCTCCATTACGCTGGGTCAAGGCGATGCCCGTTTGACCCTGCCGTACGCAAGCCGCAGCGCGCTTACCAGCGCTGGCGCCTCCAAGGCGATCGTCAGCGCGCGCAAGACGTTCAAAGTCGGCGGACGTTCCTTCTCTACGCAGATGGTCACCATCTCGCTGATGGATCCCAAGGTCCGCCTGAAGGTCGCGCTCGCTGGCGACGCAGTTGGCAAGGTTGAGGAGCTGAGCAGCCTCGCCAAGCGCCACAAAGCGGTTGTCGCCATCAACGGCACGTTCTTCAACGCTTACACCGATAACGCCTACAAAGCGCCTTACGGCTATATCGTCAGCGGCGGCGTGATGAAGATGAAGGCTTCCGGCGACAAGCGCACCATCTTCACCTATGACTCCAACCTGCTGGCGCGGTTAATCCCTGGCGAAGACTTCAATGATGCCTTTAACGCAGGCACGATGGAAGGAGCGCTTCAAGCTGGACCACGACTTGTGGTGAATGGTAAAGTGGCCATCGACGTTAAAGCTGAGGGCTTCAAGGACCCGAAAATCCTCACCGGCGGCGGTGCCCGCAGCGCCTTAGGGATCACGCAGGACCATAAGCTGATCCTGCTGACCACCGGCGGCGCCACGATTCCGCAGCTGGCAGAAATCATGAAGCAAGCCGGCGCGTACCAAGCGATGAACCTCGACGGCGGCGCTTCCAGCGGCTTATATTATAACGGTAAATACCTAACCCAGCCGGGCCGCAAAATCAGCAATGCGCTGATTGTCACCTACCAATAAATAAGTCACCGATTAACTTAACAACGAAGCCTCGGCTAAAGCCACCAAAGGACCGTCAAGCGAACCGAACCAAAAAATACCGAACCTAAGAATCGAACCACAGAACCAAGCCAAACCAAACGAAACGAAAAACGGCACTTCCAAGGAGCTCCCCAACAAAGGAACAGGTTCCTAAGAAGTGCCGTCTTTATTCATCAACCTCTTATCTCAACCCTTTACGCCGGTTCGAAATGTCGAGCCATACGGCAAAGACGAGAATCGAACCCTTCACCACGTATTGCCAGAACGACTCCAGCCCCATCAGCGACATCCCATTGTCGAGCGAAGTCATAACGAGCGCACCGATCAAAGCGCCGAGCACCGTCCCCGCGCCGCCCATCAACGATGTCCCGCCGATGACGCATGCCGCGATCGCATCCATCTCTGCCATGTTCCCGGCGGTGATCGTTGCCGAAGCCAGACGTGATGTCAAGATAATCGACGCGATGGACGCCAGTAACCCGCTGAGCAGGAAGACAGTCATCGTCTTGCGGCGGATGTTGATACCGGACAGCCGAGCCGCTTCTAGGTTACCGCCAATGGCATAAATATGCCGGCCGAAGGTCGTTTTGGTGGACAGGAAGAAGAAAATAGCCGCCAGCACGATAACGAAGATGATTGGGAACGGAATGCCTTTGTAGGCATTCATCACAAGTACGAAAGCGATAACCAGCAGGGAGAGCGCTGCCATCTTGATCACGTCCACCACAAACGGCGCCACCTCGAAGCCATATTTCTGCCGAGAACGGCGTTTACGCAGCGTGCTCCATACAATTAGAGCGATGGCTAAAACCCCGAGGATGATGCCGAATCCCGAGGCAAAATACGCGTTACCTAACAGCGCCAGCACTTTATCGGAGACCGGGATCGTCATCGATTTCGTCACGCCCATCAGCGTCCCGCGAAAGACCATCATGCCCCCCAATGTGACGATAAAGGCGGGGATCATTTTGTAGGCGACCAGCCAGCCTTGCACCAAGCCTAAGATCGCGCCAGCCGCCAGCGTCGCGAGAATGACTACAATCGCCGGAAGCTCCAGCCAGTTGCTGAAGATCGCGGCAAGCCCGCCGGTTAACCCCAAGATAGAGCCCACCGACAAGTCAATATGCCCGGCGACGATGACCAAGACCATCCCAATTGCCAAGATCGAGGTCACCGACATTTGCGTAAACAGGTTAGATAAGTTCCGCGGCGTCAAAAAGGTGGGGTCCAGCAGGCCAAAAAATACCCAAATCAACACCAGCGCCCCCACCATCGTGTAGGCGCGCACGTCCATTTTGCCGAACAGGCTGCCCCACAGCGTCGACTTCACCGCCGAACCGTCCGTTTGTGTACCGATTTCCTTTTGAAGCTCCATGTTTATTTCCCTCCTGTAGCGGCTTGCATGATATTTTCTTGGGTCGCCTCGCGCCAGTCGAACTCCCGGACGAATCGGCCTTCACTCATCACCAGAATCCGGTCGCTCATCCCGAGCACCTCAGGAAGCTCCGAGGAAATCATGATGATCGCCACGCCCTGGTCAACCAGCTGATTCATCAAATGATAAATCTCGTATTTCGCCCCGACATCAATGCCGCGGGTTGGTTCGTCCATAATCAGAATTTTCGGGTCAGACATCAGCCATTTACCGACAACGACCTTCTGCTGGTTCCCGCCGGACAACGTGCCGACCGGAGTTTCCAACGACGCGGTTTTCGTCTTTAAATCCTGCACATATTTCAAGCCCCAGCGGATTTCCTCGTTATCGTTAATCACGCCAAACTTCGAGACCTTCGCCAACGTCGCCATCGTTGTATTCGTCTTGACGTCCATCCCCATGACGAGACCTTGACGCTTGCGATCCTCGCTGACGAGGGCGAGTCCGGCCCGAATGGCATCGGAAACGGAGCGAATCCGCACCGGTTTGCCTTCGACGAAGACCTCACCTGTCGCCTTGCCGCCGTAAGCGCCAAACAGGCTGCTGACCAGCTCCGTCCGGCCGGCCCCCATTAATCCCGCGATGCCGAGGATTTCCCCTTTGCGCACCTGGAAGCTGACATCCTTAATCACCCTCTGATTCCGCTTCTCCGGATGCCACACGTTATAGTTTCGAACCTCCAGCACGGTATCCGATGGGCGATGCTCCACCCGCGGGTACCGTTCCGTCAGCTCCCGTCCGACCATCAGCGATACGACTTGGTCGTCATTCGTTTCCTTGCGATCCAACGTCGCGATCGTGCGGCCGTCGCGAAGTACCGTAATCGAGTCGGCCAGAGCAAACACCTCCGGCATCTTGTGCGAGATATATACGCAAGACACCCCTTCGCTGCGCAGTTGATTTAGGATGTCCATCAGGATCGCCACTTCACTTTCCGTTAAAGCGGCTGTAGGTTCATCCAGAATCAATATCTGCGTATGCTTGGACAGTGCCTTGGCGATCTCCACCAATTGCTGCTGGCCGATGCCGAGACTGCCGATTTTGGTGTCCGGAGAAATATTCAGTCCAACCCGCTTCAACCATTGCGCCGCATTATGATACAGCTCATCCCACTGGATCACGCCGCGTTTGGTGGGTTCTGCCCCAAGGAAAATATTCTCGCCAACCGTCATCTCCTTCACAAGCGCCAGCTCCTGGTGAATGATGGCGATGCCGGCTTTTTCCGCATCGGCAATGCCTTGGAACTGCTTCTTCTCGCCGCCGATGACGATGTCCCCGCTATAGGTGCCGGCTGGATACAAGCCGCTTAGCACCTTCATCAGCGTAGATTTACCCGCTCCGTTCTCGCCGCACAGCGCGTGAATTTCCCCTTTACGCACTTGGAAGTTTACGCGGTCAAGGGCTTTCACGCCAGGAAACTCCTTGCTGATGTTCACCATTTCCAATACATACATAGGCTTAGCTCTCCTTCATTCGCCTAAGGATCGGCGAATAGCGCGAAACCAAGGAGGCGCCGAAGCGCTCCCTGATTTTCGCCGCTTCCGCCCTAACCGGGTATCCGGTTCGTATTACTTCGGCCATTGATCCTTGGGTACGTTTTTGTACACGTCCTCCAGCTTGTGGAACCCATCATCAATTACGACATTCAGGCTATCCTTGTTGACTGGAATCGGATCCAGCAACACGGAAGGTACGTCAATCTTACCGTTGTTGACCGTTTTATCGGCTTGGACTTCCTCGCCTTTGGCGGCTGCAACAGCCATTTCTGCAGCGGTGGTAGCAATCGATTTAATCGGCTTGTAGACGGTCATCAGCTGCGTTCCTTCAGCGATCCGTTGAACTGCAGCCAAGTCAGCATCCTGCCCGGATACCGGGATTTTACCTGCCATCCCTTGGGCGTTTAACGCTTGGATAACCCCGCCGGCCGTACCGTCATTTGCAGCAACTACGCCCTGGATGTCATTGTTATTGGCAGTCAGCGCGTTCTCCATGTTCTTCAGTGCTTCCTCCGGCTTCCAGTCCTTGGAGAACTGGTCATAGACGATCTTGATGTCGCCTTTCTCCTCCAGCGGTTTCAGCACGTTCATCGCGCCTTCCTTAAACATGTGCGCGTTGTTGTCCGTATCCGCACCGCCGATGTAAACGATGTTGCCCTTTGGTGCGGCATCAATGACAGCTTGGGCTTGGAGTTCACCGACCCGAACGTTATCGAAGGAGATGTAGTAGTCAACGTCCGAGTTTCGAATCAAACGGTCATACGCAATGACCTTGATGCCTTCTTTGTGCGCTTTTTCCACGATTGGTGCAGTCGCTTCCGCGTTATGCGCGATGACGACCAATACGTCAACGCCTTGCGAAATCAGCTGCTCAGCTTGGCTCAACTGGGTTGCATCGTCACCGTTTGCCGCAAGCACCTTCACTTCGCCCCCGAGCTCTTCGACTTTAGCGGTGAATAAATCCCGGTCCTTCTGCCAGCGTTCTTCCTTCAGGGTGTCCATCGACATCCCGATCACGATTTTCCCGTCGTCCTTGCCTCCAGCCGTGCTGCCCGCATTGTTCGTTGCGTTCCCGCTGTTGGCGCTGCCATCCGATACAATTCCGCAGCCTGCCAGGGTGGAAGCCAACAAAATGGCCGCCAAACTTAACCGTACAAAATGACTGTGTTTTTTCACTATGCCTACGCCCCTTCTTTTTGAAGAATTGAGTAATGATTGCGCTTACATGAATATCGTAGCACTGCTTCCCTTACTTCGGTTCGGTCAAAGCCTGCACTCGTTTGCGCTTGTTCTGCATTCCTTTGCCATCGGATGTAAATACTTTCATAATCGATGCTTTCACTGGATTTTTTTGTGCAATCACAACAAAAAAGTCCTTGTCTGGGACAAGGACTCACTGAACTGCACGGAAGCATTATTATTCCGTTTCGATTTGCTGACGATATTCGCTTGGGCTAATGCCGACGGCTTTCTTGAATACCCGGCTAAAATAATTGGGATCTTTGTAGCCTACCTCATAACAAATTTCCTTCAGACTTAACGAGCGCTCGGCGATCAGCCGCTTCGCCTCCTCAATCCGCAGTCGGGTGAGATAGTCGCTGAAATTCTCTCCGGTCTGCAGCTTAAACAATTTGCTGAAGTAGTAAGGACTGAGATTCACATATTCCGCCGTTTGCTCCATCGAGATCTCTTCTTTGAACCGCTGGGTGACGAACAGGATCGCCCGCTGCACCACATGTGAACGGCTGTGTTCCTTTCGTTCCCGCAGGCTATCCATCCAGATGCCAAGCCGGTGCAGTACGCGTTCCCGCAGCACTTCCGCATTCTCGCAAGCGCGAAGATCCTCAATTAACTCGGGACCGTCCCCTGCCTCCACGCCGCGGCTCAAATAGAGGAGCAGCCCAATTACATCCCCGCGCAGATGCGGAAAATCATCCGAACGCTCCTCCTGCAGGCGTTCAAATAGCAGGTCAAAGCGCTCTGCAGCTTCGGATTTGTCCTGCTGCAGCAATGCATCCAACAGCTTCTTCTCCTCATCCAGCGAAATCACGGGGCTGCCTGAGCTTTCGGCGATATCGTCATAATGCCGGACACAGACGATATCCTGCTCCTCCGCGCAGACGCGGACCGCTTCACGGTACGAGCGGCTTAGCCCGTCCCAGCCTTCGCGAACCCCGCCGATCCCAACAGACAGCGGCAGCCCAAAGCGCTCCTCCACCTGGCTGCGCAGCCGCTCACCCCATTCCAGCGCCATCACCCGCTGCTCATACCCCGGCCGTCCCGGCGGCAACGGGATAAACAAAGCAATCTTATGGCCAACCACCGGGCTGACAAGACAGGACAAACCCGGCTTCGCCCATTGCTTGACCGCTTCGTAAATCTCCTTCTTAACCAGTTGGAAGCTGGCCCATTCTTTGGGGTTGTGCTTCGCAAACGACAGGACCATCGCATAGCCTTTTCGCCACTCGAGGTTCAGCATCCGAGCCAGTTGGTCGGCTTCAACCTCCTGTGCATATTCCAGCATCAACATCAGCGACAGCTCGTTCTCCGCCAGCGGCAACAGGTGAGAGAGCTTCTCCTGCAGGGAGAGCTTCTCATCGCGGGCCCGCTTAGCCTCTTCGGTTTCAGCGATCAGATGCTTCAGCACGTCTAGAATCTCTTCCCGGCGAGCCGGCTTCAGCAGATATTCCCGTACGCCAAGCCCTAACCCCTCCTTCGCATAGGCAAAATAATCATGGGCCGTGATAATCACCACCCGAGCCCCCGGCTGACGGGCCATGATCTCCCGCACCGCTTCCAGGCCTTGGATCCCGGGCATTTTGATGTCCATAAAAATAAAATCCGGTCGTTCCTCCTCCGCCAGTTGGATCGCCCTGCGCCCATTCTCCGCATGAACAAACCGGAAGGTATCCGGCATCGCGTGACTGATCATCATTTCAAGACCTTCTCGTTCCAAAGCTTCATCGTCCGCAATCAGCAAAGTGTACATTTCGGATTCCCCCTTCCCGTCCTATGAAATCCCTATGCGCAGTGGCAGCGTGAACCGGACGGCGGTCCCTGCCCCTTCCTCGCTGTCGATCTCAATTTGTTCCTCTCCGTCAAAAAATAAATGCAGCCGCTTGAACACATTATGCGTACCCAGGCCGGTCGAATGCCGTTTACCACCAAATTGCGGAGCGTCTCCGCGCACCGATTGCAGCAGCCGATCCACCGTTTCTCGGCTCATGCCAACCCCGTTATCGCGGATTTCGATTTCGACCCGATCCTCCTCGCCAAGGCGAATTGCCAGCTCCAGCACAGCCCCTTCCTCCATATGCTCGATGCCGTGAACAAAAGCGTTCTCCAGAATCGGCTGAAGGGTTAAGCAAGGAACTCGCCCGTCCAATGCCCGTTCGTCGATGTTCATCTTGAAGGCAATCCGATCGCGGAAGCGCGCCTTCTGGATGTTCATGTATTCCGTCACATGGGCCACCTCCTCGCGCAGCGGAACCGCCTGGTCCAGCTTCTGCAGGTTGTAGCGCAGCAGACGCGATACGGAAACAGCCAGATCGCTTGTCTTAGTTGCTCCTTCGAGATAGGCGAGCTTGGAAATCGAGTTTAACGTATTAAATAAAAAATGCGGATTGATCTGGCTTTGCAGCGTCTTGAGCTCCAGCTCCTTCACCAGCCGGTCCTTCTCCAAATTGTTAATATTCTCCGCCATCAACTGCTGGATATTGTCGATCATCCCGTTAAACGCCCGGCACAAAATACTGATCTCATCGTTGCTGTCGCTCTCCGGCGCCTTCGTGTCCATCCGCCCCTTAGAAATCTGTTTGGCGGTCGCGACCAGCCGGCGGATCGGATTGGTAATGCTGCGTGACAGCCAAATCGCCAGCAGAATGCTGAATGCCGCTGCCGTCACCACCAATAGAATGCCCAGCTTGTTCAGATTTCCGGTCGCGTCCATCATCTCTTCGTAGATCGGTTTATATTGCTCCAGCTCCAAGTCGACCAGCTCCTGCGCCTCCTCGCGGATAAAACGCTGTGTCTGCTCCGCTTCGATATAAGCCCCGGCCATCGTATCGGAATCCTCGTAGCTAATCCGCTCAATCATCGCCTCGGCCTGCTCCAGGAAGGTGTCGATCAGGTTGCGATAATTGGCGAGGGCCAGGTCGCTGCCGCCAATCGTCCGGAGCCCGTCGAGATCCGATCGCAAGGACTTGACCGCATTCAAATGCTTTACGACTTCGGGCAAGCTCTCCTGATCCAACTGCATAATGAATCGGTTCATCGACCGCATGTTCTCCCCCACCTCGTAGGAGATCTCTTTGTACAACAGAATGCGCTTCATCATCAGGTGATAGCTCTCTTGAACACTCTTTCCGCTTTGGAACAGGAAGAAGGACACCGAACTCATCACCAGCACCAACAACGGAATAAACAGAAACAATTTGCGGCGGATGCTCATAAACTCTCGCCCTCCTCCACGTTGTGCGCATTTAGCACTTTCACTTCCGTGAAGTAGGCCTTCTTCAGCGCTTGTCCCCCGAAGTGCTCATAGAGCAGCCGAACCGCCGTTTCTCCCATCAAAAAAGGCTGCTGCGCCACCGTCGCTTCAATCTCCCCTTTGCGAATAGCCTCCAGCGTTTCCTTCTGATTGTCAAAGCCGATGATCGTCAGGTCGTCGCGGTTCTTGGCAGCCTGCAGCACGCCAAGCGCATCGGTTGCACTCGTACCGACCATAATGGTGATCTCGGGATGGTTCCGAAGCATGTTAGCCGCCTGCTGAATCGCCTCCATGTGGGAGATGTTCGAGCTGCGAACGTCCACAATCTCCAGCCCCTCGTACGCCGCGACGATTTTCTTGAGCCCGTCCAGTCGCTGCAGCTGGTTGGCGGCCTGATCACTGCCGATGATCACGCCGATCTTGCCGATGCCGCCGGTCGTCTCTACCACAAGACGCCCCAACCGCTCGCCCGCGGCTAAATTGTCAGTGCCGACATAAGTCAGCCGCTGGCTGTTTGGCGCGTCGGTGTCAATGGTCACAACGGGGATGCCACGGCGTACCGCCTTATTGATGACTGGCGTAAACCGCTCTTCATTTAACCCCTGCACAATAATTGCATCGACGCGGGCGGCGATCGCTTTTTCCAGCAAATTCAGCTGTTCCTCCATGTTGTTGCGCACCGGTCCCGTGAACTCAATGTCGATGCCGTATTTCTCCGCTGCCTCCGCCGCCCCTTTCTCGACCATTTCCCAATAGGGATGATACCGCTCCTGCTCGATCAGCACGATATGATAGCGCGGCTCACCGCTCGCGGGCTGCCCTTGCAGCTCTTTAACAATGCTGCCCATCTTCCCCGAGTACCTCGCAAAGCCGATGAACAAATAGACCAAAACCACGATGCAAATCAACATACCCGCCAGCCATTTCTTGTCCTTCATGAACCAGTTCACCTCTTCCGATAATCCTATCTCAGTATGTAAGCGGTTGCAACGGGAATTTGTGTCAGTTTGGGGGGCGCAAATATCTCCAACGCTCCTTTTTCATGATTATCCCTTATACTCAGGGAAATTGGAGTTAGAACTGAGGAGGGGATCTCTGATGATCTTCTTGCCCCACTACTCCCACACTTGCCCTACTTGCCTACCTGACTCATGGGGATAATGGTGCAAAAGCAACCCCATAAGAGAGGATGCGTCAGAACGCAAATAGCCCAAACCGATCTACCGGCTTGGGCTAAATCATTGAGGACAATTCCAGCAGGCTGGCCAACGACGACTCAGGCTTGGTCCTCGTCCGCCGCGTACCGCAATCCGAACTGGCGTCTGGCTTCCTCCATCAGCTCGGCAACGGCTAGCGAACGGGCATGGGTATTGATCTGGCTTTCCCGCTTGCCGCTGAGAATCAGCTCAATGAACTCCAACGCTTCATAGTACATCGACTCCTGCGGCTGGAAGCAGGTTAATTCCTCAGTTGTGCCGTCACGGTACAGAATTTTAGCCTCATAGGGCTGATTGATCCGATCGATCACGATCGTACCGTTTTCCCCTTGGATTTCCGTTGGCAGATAGGAGTCGGTAATTTTCGAATACATGATCACGCCGTCCATCTCCGGATACCGCACAACAAGGCTGCCTTCTCCGTCCACGCCCGAAGACAACATCACCGCAGAAGCCTGCACCGATTCCGGTTTCCCGAACAGTGTCACCATCGGATAGATACAATAAATGCCGAGGTCCATCAAAGCCCCGTTAGAAAACGCGGGATTAAAGGCATTCATCACCTTGCCTTGCTTAAAGGCATCATACCGCGAAGAATACTGACAATAGCTTGAAAAATAGCGCCGCACCTGGCCGATTTTGTACAAATTATCCTGCACGGCCCGGAAGTTCGGCATCAGCGTCGACTTCAGCGCCTCCATCAACAACACATCATTGCGACGCGCCGCTTCGATCATCCGGCGAACCTCTGCCGCATTGGACGCCATCGGTTTCTCGCATAACACATGCTTGCCGTGGTCCATCATCAAGATGGCCTGCTCCGCATGAAAGGAATTCGGGCTGGCGATATAAACGGCATCGACGTCAGAGCTGGCCGCTAAGGCTTTCAAATCCGTATAGACCTGCGGGTCGCCAAACTTGGCAGCAAACTCTCTGCCCTTCTCCTCGGTCCGGGAGTAAACCGCCGTTAAGGCAAATTGCTCCGTTTCCAGTGCTGCCTGAATAAAACGTTCCGTAATCCAGTTCGTTCCAATCGTGGCGAAACGTATCAAACTGATTTCCTCCCTTTGTTCATGGTTGCTTCACTCGTATTCTCTCATTCCCGGTTAGACTTGTCCACTTTCGCATGCTTCCGTTTTCTTGTCAATACGAACTGTTTACTTGCACAGGCGAAGAGAACTCATCTACAATAGATATAACGAAATGAACAAGGTTTCGGGGTTTAAGAGGGGTGATATTGTGATCAACGACAGCAAGTTTTTTTCCAAAAATGAAATCAAGTATATGGTCAGCGGAGACTCCATTTCCAAAGGCGTTATCTACGATGAGCAACGCCGTAAGTACGTCGTCCTGGAGAACAACTATGTATCGCTGCTGCAGCAGAAATTGAAGGGTGCGGTTCATAATACCGCGCGGTTTGGTAACACGTTAATGAAGGGGCTCACGAACCTGAAGCGGGACGTGGAGAAGGATAAACCCCACATCGTTTTGATTGAGTACGGAGGCAATGACTGTGATTTCAACTGGAATGAAATTGCTGAGCATCCCGAGGCGGAACACCACCCGAAAACCGACTTTCCTCTATTTGAGAAAATGCTGACCGAAGCGATCCAATTCGTAAAGAGTCAGAACATTGTCCCGGTCCTGATGAGCTTGCCGCCGCTCAACGCCGACAATTACTTCAAATGGGTCAGCCGCAACGACCCGGAAGCGGAGAAGAACATCATGAAATGGCTGGGGAGCGTCACGAAGATTTATTGGTGGCAGGAACGGTACAATTCAACGATTCTGAAAGTATCGGAAATGACCAAGACCAAAATGATTGACGTGCGCGGCGCTTTTCTCGAGCACCCCGATTACACGAAGTTCCTCTGCTCGGACGGCATCCATCCAAACGAAGACGGGCACCGGATCATCTGCAATAAAGTGCTGGAGTTTGTCCGCAATAACTACGGTTTTTTGCTGCGGGAAGGCGGCGGACTGGCGCTGGAATAGAGAGATGTGATAAAACGAAGAGACCTGAGGATGTCAGGTCTCTTTTTTGCTGTGCTGCAAATCGCTCCAAACCTTCTTGTTGCTATATTCTTTGTTGGTGCTAATGTCTGGACCAAACCAGGCCGGCGGCTCAAAGGACCGCGCCTCCTCCTCTGAGCTGAATTCCACTTCAAGAACGATAAAATCGATCTGGTCGTAAACGTCGATCTCGACTGTACGCTTGTCCCATTCGGCAGTCACCCGTCGTTTGGTTAAAGGAATGGCCTGATGAATCCCGATAATTTGCTGATACAACCCTTCCGAAATGGATACCTCCACTTCTTCCCGGGACAGGCCAAACCCTCTTTTGAAGGTATGCGTAAATTGAATCTCTCCGGTACGCAAGTCCTCGATTCTGCGAACCCGCAGCTCCTGATCCTCATGCAGGGCTAGATACGTCTGGTCGATCGCATGTTCCGACCGAACCACCAGCTCTCCTTCCCGAATCAGTTGCTCCGGATACGCCGGCAACAGAAACTTGCGTTCAATTTCCAGCGACAACGGAAAAAACCTCCTCATGTTCTTTTCAGTAAAAATGCAGTAACCGTTCATCGTGAATTCAGCGGTCTTTCATCATCCATTCGGTTGTTATTCATGCTGGATTCAGTCCCCCAGATACACTGGTCATATCCATTATACGAATACATACCTAGGGGGACAATCACGTGAAATTCATACAAGACATGAAGATTGCGCTAAAAATCCGCTTGCTAACAGCCGTCCCGAGGAGTTTAAGCTCCCTGGGACGGCTTCTTTAGGTCATATCGGAAATCTATGCGAAATTTCATATATAAAGTGGCGGAATAGCGAAGGAGAAAGGGAATCTACTCGGTTTTTCATATAGATTTAGGCTGTTTCTTGCGGAAACGAGCAAATCTATATGAAATTTCATACAGATCCCCTTAAATCCGCCCGTTTTGTTAAATTGTATTCGATTTTTCATATACATTGGCGCAAGAGGGGGGGACGGCTTTGTCGCACGCAAGTTTATGGCGCCCGGTAACCGATCTCCCCGTTGACGACGGTCATAAGCACCTGCGCCTGGAGAAGCTGCTCGGGGTCACCTTCAATTTCCCGGTCAATGACCGTAAAATCCCCGGCTTTCCCCACAGCGATCTCCCCGCGCTCTTCCGCTTCCCCGGCGGCCTGGGCACTGCCGCGTGTAAAGAGCGCCACGGCCTCCGCCGTCGTCAGCTTCTCCTCGGGCAAATAGCCCTCGTGCGTCACCTCCGGCGCCCGCCGGGTCACCGCCGCATGCAGCCCAAGGAACGGGCTGAGCGGCTCAATGGGCGCATCGCTGCCGCCGGCGCAGGGGATCCCGGCCGCCAGCAGCTTCTTCCAGGCGTACAGGTACGCCGTACGCCCTTCCCCCACCCGCTCCAGCACCCAGGGGAAGTCGCTGGCCACGAACCGCGGCTGGATATCCGCCGCGAGCGGCAGCGCGGCCATGCGCTGGACGAGCCCGGCGTCCAGCACCTGCGCGTGGATCAGCCGGTCCGGGAGCCGGCTGCCCGGCGTGAGCGGCTGTGCCTCCATCGCGCGCAGCGTGAGGTCAGCGCCGCCGTCGCCGATCGCGTGCACGGCGATCGGGAAGCCCTGGCGCCGCGCCGCCCGCACAATCTCGGCGAGCCGCTCCTCCGGATGGATCGCCATCCCCCGCGTGTGCGGCGCATCGCTGTACGGCTGCTTCAGCAGCGCCGTGCGGCCGCCGATCGCTCCGTCGGCGAACAGCTTCACCGCGCCGATACGCAGCCAGTCGTCGCCGTCGCCGGCCCGCACCCCAAGCTCTTCCGCTTCCTCCAGAAACGGATAGTACAGCAGCTGGTGGGTGCGGAAGGCGATCCCTTCCTCGCGCAGCTCGCGGCAAATACGCTGCATCGTCTCGATGCTGCCGAGAAACCGCAGGTCCTCGGTATGGGCGGCGGTGAGCCCCAGACGCAGCGCGTCGAGCCAAGCGCGGCGAATGGCGTCCTTCTTCGCGGCGTAGTCCGGTTCGGGCTGCGCTCGGGTGAACGGCACCGACGCTTCCTCATACACCCAGCCGGTGAAGCGGCCTTCCTCATCCCTGCCGTATGCCCCGGCTTCCGGGTCCGGCGTATCCGGCGTAATCCCCGCGCGGCGGAACGCCTCGGAATTGGCCAAATACGCATGGAAGCAGGTGCGTGTCAGGAAGATTGGATGGCGGGTGCTGACCGCGTCCAGCTCCTCCAGGGTTGGCGCCGTTGCGGGTACAAACCGATTCTCGTCCCAATTCAAGCCGAGTATCCACTCGCCGGGCGGCGTCACCGCCGCGCGCTCCCGGACGAGTCCCAGCATCTCCTCCTTTGAAGTAACGCCGCTGAAATCAAGCATGGCCAGCTTCATGCCGTGCATGGACAGATGCATATGCGAGTCGGTTAAGCCAGGGAGCACTACCGCTCCTCCCCAGTCCACAGTCTGCACCGCCCGGCCTGCCAGCTGCAGCTTCAGCTCCGCCGTCCGCCCGATGGCGCGGATGCGGCCGTTTTCCACATATATCGCATCGGCTTCTTTTTCAGAGAGTCCGGTTGGCTCCAGCGCTTGGATTCTCCCGTTGATAAATAACGTGCCCGTCACGAACACCGCTCCTTTCTGCCTGCCTGTTCAGCCTGTATGTCAGTTTTTTTCGGCGGGCTCCCCCTACATACCTAGCATAAACTGAACGATCTTGTCGTGCATTCCCGGCAGCCCCTCATGGCCGAAATCCGGGTAAATCTCCAGCTTCTTCGGCGAAGTGATCGCATTGTAGGCAGCAAATTGGGTGGATGGCGGGCAAATCTCGTCCATCAATCCAACCCCCATCAGCACTTCCGCTTGAATGCGGCTGGCCAGATGATGCACATCAATGTAGCCTAGCTTGGCAAACAGCTCCTCCTCCCGCTCATGCTGCGGATCAAAGCGGCGGAAGTACAAGCGTAATTCCTCGTATGCATTCTTGGCCAAATCCATCTCCCATACCCGGCGGTAATCGGAGAGGAACGGATAGACTGGCGCAGCCCGGCGTACCCGCGGCTCCAGCGCTGCGCATGCTAACGTGATCCCGCCGCCTTGCGACCAACCGGTGACGCCAACGCGGTTCTCGTCCACCTCCGGCATCTCCATAGCGATCCCCGTCAATTGTACAGCATCCAGGAAAATATGACGGAACAACATATTTTGCGGATCCCCGTCTACCCCGCGGATGATGTGGCCTTGCAGCGTATTGCCGATCGTTCCGCCAACATCCTCCGATTTACCGCCTTGACCGCGGCAATCCATCGCAAAGACGTGGAAGCCAAGCGAGGCGTACCCCAGCTTCTCGGTCCAGTCGCCGGCATTCCCGGAATAACCGTGGAACAAAATCACCGCCGGCGCCGGGCCGTCTGATTTGGCCGGACGTACGTATTGCGCATGGATGCGGGCTCCTTTTACTCCGGTAAAATAAAGATGATAGCACTCCACACCCGGCAGTTGATATTCCGCCTTCTCCAATTGAACCTGTGGATCCACTGCGCGCATTTCGCGCAGCGCTGTCTCCCAATAAGCGTCGAAATCCGGCAGCTTGGGGTTAATTCCTTTGTACTTGCGCAACTCGTCTAAGGGCTTGTCAATAACCGGCATTAACCTCTTCCTCTCTCCACAATAGGGGCTGATTTTCACCGTCCGGCTGAACTGCCGCAGCAGTTGCCGGGCCATCGCTCACAGTATAGCTTGACAACGCTTTCTATACAAGTGGATGGGAGGCGATGACCGGTTTGCGCGCCCATGGTACACTATTTTTATAGATGAAGAGATAAAAAAACGAAACGGATAGGAGCCATACCTATGAACAACAAGTACAACATCGTCTTCTTTGATCTCGACGGCACGCTGCTGAACGAGGACAAGCAAGTTCCGCAGGATACGATTCAGGCCATTGCTGAACTCAAAGCAAACGGCATCGAGCCGGTGATTGCAACCGGGCGGGCGCCGTATTTTTTTGAACCGATCGCCAAGCTGCTTCACATCGAATCCTTCGTCAGCCTAAACGGGGCTTACGTTGTCTACCGGGGCGAGCCGCTGCTTCAGCGTCCCCTGCCTGCGCGAAGCCTTCAGAAGCTCGTCGAGCTGGCTGGGCGCCATCAGCATCCACTCGTATTTCAGGGGCATGACCGTTACTACACCAATACCGAAGCTCACCCCTTTGTCGTGGAATCCATTAATTCGCTGAAGGTCGAGCATCCGGGATTCGATCCGGAATTTTGGAGCAAATCCCCGGTGTATCAAGCTTTTCTGCATTGTGAGGAGCAGGACGAATCGCTGTATGATGGGCAATTCGATGACCTGCGCCTGATCCGCTGGCACTCGAAAGCGATGGATGTCACGCTCCGCGGCGGCTCTAAGGCGGTGGGCATCGCAGCCATGCTGGAGCGTCTCGGCATCCCTCTGTCCGCTGCAGTCGCCTTCGGGGACGGTCTGAATGATAAGGAAATGCTGCAGGAGGTCGGTTTAGGGATCGCCATGGGCAATTCACATCCGGACCTGCTGCCTCATGCCGATTATGTCACGGCGGCTGTGGATGAGGGCGGCATCCGTCAGGGTCTGCGATATGCGGGACTGATTAACTGAGACTTTTCGCTAAAAATAAGAGATTCTTTGAAACATCTTAAGCCCTTCCTGCGTCAAATGGTTAAACCAGTCTGAATCCGGAAGGAGGGAAATGATACCTTAAGCCTCGCCGGACGCTATGCGAGAGCAGAGCAGACGGCGGATCTGATTCGTTTAACTCATTAATGTTTCCAGGAGGGACTTGACGAATGAAACGGAACAGAACGTTCTCTTTCTCTAAACTTTCCAAGCTGACGCTGCTCATGGTCATCGCGTTCACGATGATGTTTGGCGGTACGGCCTCAGCTTTCAGCGACATTAAAGGTGACCAGGAGCAGAAGGCGATCGAACGCTTGGAGAAGATGGGAATCATTAAAGGCGACCTTCACGGCCGTTATTATCCGGCCCAGAAGCTGACAAGTGCGGAAGCCGTCACGCTGATCGTGAAAACGCTGGATCTCAACTTCGATACGATCCGGTTCATCAAACTGCCCAAAGCCAGCGACTATTACACCAAGGTAAAGGACCATGCTTGGTTTTCCGAAGCCTTTGTGATCGCGAACTACTACGGGCTGGGCATTCCGAAGGACATTAACCCGGCCGCCAAAGTAACGAAGGAGCAATTTAGCCACTGGCTGTTCAAAGCGCTGAGCGTGAAGGGCGAATACGCGTTTACGATGCAATATTTGTCCATCAATGACGAGAAACAAATCAACAAAGATTATATGAACAGCATTCAAGCGCTTCTGAAAGCCAAAATCGTTACCTTGGATAAGAAGGGCAACTTCGGGCCAAAGCAACCGATCTCCCGCAGTGAAGCCGCAGGCATGCTTGACCGGACGCTGCAATTTATTAAAGACAATGAGCCGATTGTGAACCCAGTTCCCGGCTTGTCCAATTTTACCGTGAGCACAGACAAACTCACCAGCGACGTGACGAAGGTGACGATTACGGCGATGGCGCCGCACCCGGGCTACGGTCTGGAAGTGTCGAGCATCTCCTTTAAGGATGACAAGGCAGTCATCGACTATCGCATCGTCGAGCCTCAACCCGGGCAATTTTATCCGCAGGTCATTTCCGAGGTGAAGGCCGTCGCATACATTCCAGCCGGATTCCAGCCGGTGCTGGGCGCTCCATCGAAATAATCAGCATGCTATCATAAAAAGAAAGGACCGCATGGATCCGGCAACAGCCGATCGATGGCGGTCCTTTTTTTATCGTGGGGATTATGCTCGCGGCTCCGGGGTTCCAAACGTCCGAATCCACCGATAGCGATTCACCTTCACGATCGCTACAAAGCATTTCAGGATTTGATCGGATTTCAGACAGATAAACGTCAGCAGCGGCGACAACCCCCATACTACAGCGCAGAGAAAGGATGAAGGCAATACGATCAGCCACATGAAGATTAAATCGTTGTATAACACAAATTTCGTATCTCCTCCGCTGCGCACAATTCCCGTCAGCGCCGGCATTTGATAAGCCGTGCCTACCGCTGTTATGGAGAGCACCGTCATAAACTGCAAGGCCATATCCTTGGATGCCGGTGATATGGCATAGAAGCCCAGCACCATGTCTTTGATCAAGAAGAGCACAGCCCCTGTCGCCAAACCGATTAACACATAAAGAACCTGCAGCGTTTGGGCGTAAGGCTTGATTTTCTCCGGATGTCCGGCGCCAATCGTCTTCCCGATAATCACAGCCGTTGCACTGGCCGAAGCGTATGTGACGACCGATACGATTTGGAAGACTGTTGTGGCGATACTGTTCGCGGCAATCGCTGCTTCCCCCATATGCCCCAAGATTCCAGACTGCACCGCCATGGCCAGCCCCCAGAGGCCGTTGGACATCAGGATGGGAGAGCCCACACTAAGGTATTGTTTGAATGTACCCCGATCAAATTGGAAGAAGTCCCGCAGCGCGAACCGGATTTTGCGATCCACTCGTTTGAGATACACTAACACGATGGCCAACTCGATGATTCGGGCCGTTAGCGTCGCCGTTGCCGAGCCGCGCACCCCCCAAGCCGGGAACCCGAAATGCCCGTAGATCAGCAAATAGTTCAGACAAACATTGATCAGTAACGTCGATACGGAGAGGATAAATCCAACTCTGACCGTCTCCACGCTGCGCAGAGAAGCGAGCAGCAGGTTGGTTGCCGCAAAGAAGAGATAGGAAAAACCGATAATCCGTAAATACTTAGCCCCTTCTGTGATGACGCTTTCCTCGTTGGTGAATAAGGACAGGCAACCGTGCGGGAACAAGAATACCGCCAGCCACAGCAGGAACGCCAGCAGCAGTGCGATGCGCATTCCAATGCTGGCCACCCGCTTGATGGTTCGGATATCCCGCGCCCCCCATGCCCGCGATGAGAGGATGACGACGCCCTCCCCTACGCCCATCACTAGCATTTGCAGCAAAAACTGGATCTGGTTAGCCAGAGCTACACCGGATAAGGCCGATTCACTGTAACCGCCAAGCATGATGTTATCCGATAAGTTAACGCCAAAGGAAATGATATTTTGCAGAGCAATAACAAAAGTTAGTCTAAAGAAGCTGTGATAAAAAGCCTTATCCTGCACCAGAAATTTCATGTTTGCGTACCAGCTTTCATGTATGCTTACTAGCCTTCACGTTTGCTTACCAGCCCAACGATTTGAAGCGGATATCCCGTTCCCATAGCTCTTGCAGTTTTCGCAGTGATTCCTCCGGCAGAGGCGCGCTGCTTGCAGCTACATTTTCACGAAGCTGAGCGCTGTTTCGGACGCCGGGAATCACCGTTGTCACCTCAGGATACGCCAAAACAAACCGAAGTGCCGCCATCGTCATCGTCGTGTGCTCATCTTCCAGGAAGCGAATTTGCTCCACCAGCTTCGCACGGGTCTGAATCACTTCCGGAGACCAGCGGCTGCGCACGCCGGAGAACGAGCTGTTCTCGTCATATTTGCCCGACAACCAGCCGGAATCCAGCGGCACCTTAATAATGAGCGCAACATCTTTCTCCTGTGCGGCCTGGAACGCTTGTGCTGTTTCCTGATAAAAGATGTTGAACATCACTTCCATAACCCCAAGCTGAGAATGCTCCAGCGCCTCCAACATCTCACGGCTGGAATCGACGGACACGCCATATGCCAGAATTTTGCCTTCCGCCTTCAGATCCTCCAGCACTTGATAATGACCGTATTTACCATCCAGAACATCAAACGGCGGATTATGGATCAATACCGAGTCCAAATAATCGGTTTGCAGCCGCATCAGGCTGCGTTCCACCGAATTGCGGATCTGAGATGCGGAATAATCGGTTCCTTCCGGGGAATGACCGAACTTCGTATTGATGACCGCTTTGTCCCGTTTTCGTTCCAACGCTTTGCCGAGTAAGACCTCGCTTTTGCCTTGCCCGTAATTGGGAGCGGTATCAAAAAAGTTCACCCCAAGATCCAGCGCCTCGTGCACGAGCCGAATGGCCTCATCATCCTCCATCCCTGCCCAATCCTGCTTGTTGCCAAGCTGCCAAGCACCAAAGCCGATTTCCGATACCTGCTTGCCGGTTGTTCCGTACCTTCTGTACTTCATCCTCTCACGCTCCTGCGATGTTTGGATTTTAAATAAAGGAACTCATGCCCCAATTCTAGACCGGATCATGTAAGCCGCGCAAGGAGAAATCCGCTCCCCCCCTTTCCTACTTGAAACCTGTCCGCATACAACGTTAAGATATATGACATAAAAGAGGTTTTTCACGGGAAATACCGCAAAAACCTCTTTACGAAAACCGGAAGCTTGGATTATGATGCCATAAGCATGATACCTAATCTTACATATTTAAGATTTGAGGATATACGCGCGGGACTCGGACTCCGAGCTGACAAACGACCTCATAGTTGATCGTTCCGATCCAATCGGCGACCTCGTCAATCGATATCGCCGCCGTATCGCTCGTTCCGCCAAAGAGGATCACTTCCTCTCCCGCTTGGACGCCCTCTACCTCGGTGACATCCAACATCGTCTGGTCCATGCACACTCGGCCGATGATTGGCGCCCGCTGTCCGCGAACCAGCGCAAACCCTCGGTTCGAAAGCGTCCGCGACAGCCCGTCGGCGTATCCGATGGGAACCGTGGCGATCAGCCGCTCTTCACTCGCCCGGAACGTCCGGCCGTAGCCGACGGTTTGGCCCGGCTGGATCCGCCGGAGCGAAGCGATTTTCGTCTTGAGCTGCATCGCCTGCTGCAAAGGATATTCCGGCAGCCGCAGCTGCGGCGAAGGATATAGCCCGTAGAGTGCGATCCCGATGCGAACGAGATCCAGATGCATTTGCGGGAACCGCATCGCGGCAGCACTGTTGCAGCAGTGCTTGATCGGTACGTGCAATCCGTGAGCCTCCAGGGCATCGAGACAAGCTTGGAACCGGGCGAATTGCTCCCACGTATACGTCGGGTCGGGTCCGTCCGCATCCGCGAAATGGGTAAACACGCCTTCCAGGATGACGAAGGGCGCAGCCGCTGCCGCAAGTTCAGCGAGCTCAATCACCGCCCGGGTGCTGGATAAGCCGATCCGGGACATCCCGGTATCCACCTTCAAGTGGATGCGTGCTGCACGCCCGTACTTTCTGGCGCAAGCGATCGTCTCCTGCAGGACTTCCCTGGTATCCACCGTCAAGGTAATGCCCTGCCGAACCGCTGCTTCGACGCCAAACGGTGGCGTGTAGCCGAGCACGAGAATAGGTTGTGATATACCAGCCGCTCGCAGCTCTAGCGCCTCATCAACGAGGGCCACGCCAAGATCATCGGCGCCGGCAAGGATGGCAGCTTGCGCTGCTTGCACCGCTCCGTGACCGTAGCCGTTCGCTTTGACTACGGCCATCAGCCGGCAGCCCTCGGCGATTTGCTTGCGGAAGAGCCTCGTATTGTGGGCGATGGCGTCCAGCGACACCTCCGCCCAAGTTTCCCGATAGCCGGTAGGGGTGGAGACCCTCGATTGCATCATAGTCATCGTGGAATACCTCTTTCCTCATAAATAGTCATCATGAAGCATCTTGAAATTAAGTATAATTCAGCCGCTCCTGCCGGGGTTTGTCTCCCTATCCCAAAAAAACGGCATAATCCTAGTGCGGCTTCACAAACCATATCGCATCGGAGGTGACGTTCGCCTATGTGCCAAGATCAAGACGATATTTTCGAGCCCTATTCCGACAATCTGGAAATGCTCGCGGAGAAGATCAGCGATGTGTTGGGGCGTCCGGTCACGATCGAAGACGCCAACCATCGGCTGGTTGCCTACAGCTCGCACGAGCCGGAGACCGACGCTGCGCGGCTGGCCACCATCGTCGGGCGCCGGGTGCCTGACCAGATCATTGGCAGTCTCTGGCGAGATGGTGTTATGCCTCGCCTATTGGAGAGCGAAGCTCCGATTCGCGTCGCCCCGATTCAAGAGGTAGGGCTTAGCGGCCGCGTGGCGACAGCAATCCGCTCAGGCTCCCGGGTTGTCGGTTTTATTTGGGTGCTGGAAGCGGAGAAGCCTTTTTCGGACCAGGAAATGGCGTTGGTCGCCAAGGCGGCCCAAGCGGCCCGCACCAAAATGGCTAGGTGGCAGCTGCAGCGCCATAAGGAGGAAGAGGCGCATCGCGATTTTTTCTGGCAGCTGCTGACCGGGCATCTATCCAATGAAACCCTGATTCGGGATAAAGCCCAGCGGATCGGGATCACACTCCCTCCGCAGTTCCATGTGGTTGTTCTGCAGTTTGCCGCCGAAGTGAAGGAATCCTGGCAACGGCAAGCGCTGGAGAGATGCGCTCCCCTCTCCGCGAACAGCCGGATCGTGCTGTGCGCCATTAATAAGAATCAGCTGATTTTGCTATTCGCACCGCTAACGTTGGATACGATGGATGGAGTCGCCAGCCAGCTGGGGCTGCTTCAACAGAATTTGCGCACCTTTTTTTCGCCGCAATTCCTAGGTTTGGCCAGCGGATGTCTCTACAGCGAATACGGACGGCTGGAAGACAGCTACCGCGAAGCGCTGCTCCTGCTTGAAGTGAAGCAGCGGTTCCCCAAGGAGACGGGAGATCTCGTGATGTATGGGGATCTCGGGTATTACCGCTACCTGCCCCGGATCTGGGAAGAGCTTCAGCGACATGGCAGCGCAGGCAGCCAACTGGCCCGGCTGCGGGCCTACGATCAGGAGCATCACAGCGAGCTGGTGCACACGCTGGAAGTGTTTTTGGCGCATGACAGCAATGCGAAGACAGCCGCCGAAGCGCTGCATGTTCATGCGAATACCCTGAATTATCGGCTGAAGCGAATCGCTGAAATCGGCCGGATCGACTTAACCAGCATGGAGCAGAAAGTAACCTTATATTTGGAACTCAAAGCTGAACGTTTCGGCGGCAGCAACGCATTGTGAAATTTCACAATACGAGCGGTCTTTTTTCTCATATCTCCACAAACAAAAATCGCAGCTCCTGTCCTATACTGATGTCAGATCGTTTGACAGAGGAGGTTACAGCATGATCGTTGGAGTCCCCAAAGAAATTAAAAATAATGAAAATCGAGTTGCCCTGACCCCATCGGGCGCCTATTCGCTGGTTCAAGCTGGTCACTTGGTATGGATCGAGACCCAGGCGGGTGCTGGCAGCGGCTTTGAGGATACGGAATATGCAGCCGCCGGGGCCAAGGTGGTCAGCAGTGCCGCCGAAGCTTGGTCGGCCGATCTGGTCATGAAGGTAAAGGAGCCGCAGCCGTCGGAGTATGGCTTCTTCCGTCCAGGTCTGATCCTGTTCACGTATTTGCATCTGGCGCCGGAACCGGAACTGACCCAAGCGTTAAAAGATCAAGGCGTGACCGCGATCGCATATGAAACGGTCGAAGTGAACAAAACGCTGCCGCTGTTGACGCCGATGAGCGAAGTTGCCGGGCGGATGTCCGTGCAAATCGGAGCGCAGTTTCTGGAGAAGCCGCATGGCGGCAAAGGCATCCTGCTCGGCGGTGTGCCTGGCGTGAAGCGCGGGAAAGTGACGATCATCGGCGGAGGTGTCGTTGGCACGAATGCAGCCCGAGTAGCCATCGGCCTAGGTGCCGATGTGACGATCATCGACCTGAATCCAGATCGCCTGCGGCAGCTGGAGGACATCTTTGGCGCCAGCGTGCAGACGCTGATGTCAAATCCGCAGCACATTGCCGAAGCGGTTGCAGAATCCGACCTGGTGATCGGCGCGGTGCTGATCCCTGGTGCCAAGGCGCCAAAGCTGGTCACCGAAAGCATGGTGAAAACGATGCGCCCCGGCTCGGTGATCGTGGACGTGGCTATCGACCAAGGCGGCATTTTTGAAACGGTCGACCGAATCACGACCCACTCCGATCCGACCTACGTGAAGCATGGCGTTGTGCATTACGCCGTAGCGAATATGCCGGGGGCCGTGCCGCGCACCTCTACGCTCGCGCTGGCTAACGCTACGCTGCCTTATGCGCTGGAGATCGCTTCGAAGGGCCTTTACACGGCACTCAGTGAACGGGCCGCTCTGCGCAAAGGCGTTAACGTCGCCGCGGGTGCGATCACCTACGCCTCTGTAGCCCGTGACCTGCACTATGAGTATGTGCCGGTTGAAGAGGCGCTGGAGCTGTCCAGCCCGCCAGTGAACTAGGCGATTTCACTTACATCATGAAGAGATCCGCTATCGCGGGTCTCTTATTTTATGTGGGCGCTATGCTGTGGTGTGAAAGACGACTCCCCCCGTTCGGCCAGCGACAGCTCGATGATCCGGTCGAGCAGTTCGCTGTAAGGGATTCCAGCGGCAGCGGCGCTGCGCGGGAGCAAGCTGTTCGCCGTCATCCCCGGTAACGTATTTACCTCCAACACGTAAGGCACTCCGTCCTTGAGAATCATATCGACCCGGGCGTAAACACGGCATTGCAGCAACCGATAGCAAGCCAGCGCTGCTTGGCGTACCCGTGCCTCAACGTCGGGAAGCAGGGTGATCGGCTTTTCCTCTGCCCCGCCATCGCTGTATTTGGCTTCGTAGTCAAACCACTCCGCCCCATTGGCCGCGCGGATGCCCAGCACCGGGAGCAGCTCCCCGTCCAGGATCGGGACCGTGATTTCCTGGCCGGACACCATGGACTCGACGAGCACGGACTCGCCCCAGCAGAACGCTTCCTCCAGCGCGCCGCGCAACAACTCCGGCCGATCGACGCGTTGAACGCCGATGCTGGAGCCTCCTTCATTTGGCTTGACGAACAGTGGATATGTTAGTCCTGCAATCTTGGATTCCCACGATCCGTCCGCGAACATTCGCCGATCCAAATAGGCTCCGTCCGGCGTCGCGATCCCTTCGGTCTGCAGCAGCCGCTTCGTCAGATTCTTATCCATGCATAAGCTGCTGGACAAGACGCCGCTGCCCGAATACGGGATGCCCATCGTCTCCAGCACGCCCTGCACCGTCCCATCCTCGCCAAACACACCATGCAGCGCCAGTAAAGCGAAGTCAATCCCCCTCACCCGGTCGATCAGCTCCTCGCGCTTCGTTAGCTCAATCGGTATCACTTCATATTTATTGGGGTCCAGCTTCCCCACGATTTCCTTCCCCGTCATCAGCGAGACCTCGCGTTCCGAGGAGACGCCGCCCATAATGACGCCAACCTTCATTCTGTTTCTCTCCTTCACCCGTTGTTTTACGTCCATGCAGCACCTAACTCGAACTCTCTTGCAACTAATTCAGATCCCCTAGCAGCTTTGCAGCCATTTCACCAATCAGACGAATCCCTTTCTCAATGTCTTCCTCCGACACCCGCGAGAAGCCAATACGCATCGTATTCCGCCCCCCGCCGTCAACGTAAAACATATCCCCCGGAGTGAAGAGGACGCCCTGATCTGCACAAAGCTCGAGCAGCTTCCACGTATCGAACTCCTCCGGGAACTCCAGGAACAAATGTAACCCGCCGCTTCCCGACAGCCGAGAGAATGGGACGTACCGTTCACAGCAGTCCTTCGTCCATTCGTACTTCCGCCGATATTCGGTCCTGGCCCGTTTCAGATATTTTTCGAGATTCCCGTTCAGCAAATATTGATACAGCAAAGATTGGTCTAACGTTGAGGTATGAATGCTGCGCGCCCGTTTGACGCTTTCCAGCACCTCGATCAGCTCCCGATCCGCTAAGATCCAGCCAACGCGAATCCCCGGGAACAACACCTTCGAGAAGCTTCCCAAATACACCACGCCGTTCCCCTGCCCAGCCATCGCAATCAGCGGCGCAACGTGAGAGCCGGAATACCTCAGCTCCTCATTGAAACCATCCTCGATTACAGGCACCCGGTAGCGGCTAAGCAACTCCAGGATGGCCAGTCGCTTCTCGGCAGACGTCACAATGCCGGTCGGATTGTGATAGGAGGGCACCAGGAACGCGCCGTCGAACGGCTGCGCCTTCAGCTCGCGCTCCAGCGCTGCAAGGTCCATTCCGTCCGGCTCCATCGGGATTCCGGTGATCTCAAACCCGTGACGCCGCAAATTTTTGATCGCGGTCTGATGCGTTGGGTTCTCACAAAACATGCGCCCGCCTGCGCTTCCAGCGCGCCCCATCGCTGACAACACGATGTCCAGCCCTTCCGTAAACCCGCTCGTAATCAGCAAATCTTTGCCATGCAAATCCACGCCTTTGCGTTCCATATAATTCAGCAAATATTCGATTAGCGGTTTATATCCTTTTGCGTATCCATAGTTCAACAAGACGCGGCCTTCCACTGCCATCCGATCCAGAAATGCGCGTTTGACATTCTCCAGATCAAACAGCTGCTCGTCAGGGGCGATGCTCGTAAATAAAATAGCGCCTTTCGCCGCCCGCAATCCGGGCTTGCTGCGCTTCATATGGTCGAGCTCCACAGACAACCGGGCCTGCCGGTTCATTCGCTCGCGCCAATCTATCCGCCAAGCAGGGGCCGCCTGCCCGCTGCGGGCAGAGACCTCGGCGACAAAGTTCCCTCTGCCTGTGACCGCATACACCAGCCCCTCATCCTGCAAGGCTTCGTAGGCGGCAATGATACTGCCCCGGCTGACGCCCAGCAGCTCCGACAGCTCCCGGGTTGAGGGAAGCTGTTGCCCGGCCTGCAAAGCGCCTTGCATCATCAGCCGTTTGATATAATTTTTCACCTGTACGTAAACCGGCGTCTCCGCCGCAAGCTTAAATTCATGAAACACCCTGTATCGCCCCCACCCTCATGATGGCATATTTCAGGCCAAAAATAAAAGAACCACCCTCCCGCATTTTTCGGAGGAAGGTGGTTCTTCCGCTTATACCATCACTTTGCAAATGTCGTTTGTAAATTCGACTGGATCGTTGATCGGCAGCCCTTCGATCAGCAGCGCCTGATTGTAGAGCAGGTTCGTGTACAACGCCAGCTTCTCTTTGTCGTTCTCGTAAGCCTTCTTCAGCGACTGGAAGACGTCGTGGTTCACGTTGATCTCCAGCACTTTCTCGGCTTTCACCGACTGGCCGTTAGCGCCTGGCATCGAGTTCAGTACTTTTTCCATCTCGATCGTCAGCTCGCCTTCTGTCGATAAGCAGACCGGATGGGATTTCAGACGTTTGGACGCTTTGACTTCCTTCACCTTGCCCGACAGCAAGTCCTTCATCGCGGCGAACAATTCCTTGTTCTCATCCGTATTCGCCTTATCTTCGGAATTGTCGGCTTCAATGCCCAAATCCCCGCTCGATACCGATTTAAATTCCTTATCCTTGTATTTCATGATCATCTTGATCGCGAACTCGTCAATGTCGTCGGTGAAATACAGGATCTCATATCCTTTATCCAGTACCAGCTCCGTTTGCGGCAGCTTCTCCAGCCGTTCCACCGATTCGCCGGCCGCATAATAAATATACTTCTGGTCTTCCGGCATGCGGGAGACGTATTCATCCAGCGTAACGAGCTTCTTCTCCTTGGACGAAGTGAACAGGAGCAGATCCTGCAGCACGTCCTTGTTGACGCCGTAGTCGTTGTATACGCCAAACTTCAGCTGGCGGCCAAACGAGGCATAGAACTTCTCGTATTTCTCGCGGTCTTCCTTCAGCAGCGTCTGCAGCTGGCCCTTGATCTTGCTTTGGATGTTCTTCGCAATCAGCTTCAACTGACGGTCATGCTGCAGCATTTCCCGAGAAATGTTGAGCGACAGATCCTCGGAATCCACCATCCCTTTGACGAAGCTGAAATAGTCTGGCAGCAGATCCGGGCATTTGTTCATGATCAGTACGCCGTTGGAGTACAGCTCCAGCCCTTTTTCGTATTCCTTGGTGTAATAGTCAAACGGCGTTTTCTCCGGAATATACAAAATCGCGTTGTACACGACCGCACCGTCGGCTTTGATATGGATATGCGATACCGGTTTGTCGAACCCGTAGCGTTTCTCCATGTAGAAGTTTACATAATCCTCTTCCGTCAGCTCGGATTTGTTCTTGCGCCAGATTGGCACCATGCTGTTGATGGTTTGTTCTTCGGTAAACGTCTCGTATTCACCTTCACTGCCTTCCTTCGGCCGGCTGCTCGTGACGTCCATCTTGATCGGGTAACGGATGAAATCCGAGTATTTCTTGATGATCGACTTCAAACGGTATTCCTCGAGATACTCGTCATATTGGTCGTCTTCGGAGTTTTCTTTGATCTTCAAAATAATATCCGTACCCACCGTTTCCTTCTCATACGGTTCGATTGTATAGCCGTCCGCCCCTTTGGACTCCCATTTGTAAGCTTCGTCCGAACCCAGCGCCCGGCTGATCACGGTAACCACATCGGCGACCATAAACGCGGAATAGAAGCCAACGCCAAACTGCCCGATAATGTTATGGCCATCCTTCAACTCATTTTCGTTCTTAAACGCATACGAACCGCTGTTAGCGATCGTTCCGAGGTGCTTCTCCAACTCTTCCTTGGTCATGCCGATCCCGGTATCGGAAATCGTCAAGGTGCGGTTGGCTTTATCCGGCTTAATTTTAATAAAATAGTCGTCCTTGTTAAATACCAGCTTGTCGTCCGTTAACGCCCGATAATAGATTTTATCAATGGCATCGCTGGCGTTCGAAATCAGCTCACGCAGAAAAATTTCCCGCTGTGTGTAAATCGAGTTGATCATCATTTCCAGCAGTCGTTTGGATTCTGCTTTAAACTGCTTTTTCGCCATGAATCGGATCTCCTTCCTTTCACCCCATGAGGGAACTTGTCTAACAACATATTAGCACTCTACAGAGCAGAGTGCTAATTCCTAGTTTTTAGTTTATCGATCCGTAATTCGAGTGTCAATACGTACTAGGGGACAAGCGGTGTGTACCCCGTTTGCTCTACTAGGTACTGCCCCTGCGAGGATTGAATCCATTCGATCAGCCTCTCCACGTTCGGATTGTCGCTGCCCGCCGTCACCGCATAAAACTCAGCCGCAAACGGATATTCTCCGCTGGCGATCGTCGCTCGTTCCGGCTTCACGCCATCGATGGTCAACAGGCGGATATTCCCGTTGTTCACCATCTCCGTGGCATAGTATAGGAACGAATAGCCCAGCGCGTTTTTGTAGTTGCGGTAATCCGCAGTCCGCGAGATGATGCCGCCCATTCCGGAAGCTACATTCTCTTTGGGCGGTGTGGCCAGCTCCCGTCCATCCATCACCCGGATCAGCATCGTCTGGCTTCCGCTGTCCTCCGGACGCTGAAAGGCGCGGATTCGCTCATTTCGGCCCCCCACTTCACTCCAGCGGGTAATTTCCCCCGAGTAGATCCTGCGGATCTGCTCTGTCGTTAGCCCGGTTACCGGATTCGACGCATTCACAAAGAAAACAAACGCCTCACGGCCAATTGGGGTGAGCTTCAATTCCTTGCCCTGCTTGCGTGCAGCAGCGATTTGCCCCTCCGACGGCGCAGCGGCGAAAATGATATCCGCCCGACCTTCGATCAGATTCTTATAGGCCACGGGCGTCGTATTCACCATAACCTCACTATCGTAGAGATCATACTCCTGACGAGGATATACCGCCTGCGCAAATGCGGCATACAAGGGATAAAGGGCTGTTGCTCCGTCAAGCCGCGGTAAATCCTCTGTTAATGTCAATTGAGAAGGTTCCGGCAATACTGCCAATTTCCCCGTGTCAGCAAACGGCCGATATGGCCACATATCTACCTCCTGGTCGCTGACGACCGGGATGCGTTGATGGTAAGCCTGGCGAATCTCGTACCCCGCCGTGGTCAAGCTGACCAAAATCACGACAGCAAGGAGCGAGAAATACAACTTGCGCCGATGCCGCTTCGGCAAAAACATCAAGAAGGCCAGGAAGACAACCAACACAGCCGCAGCAACCAGCACCAAAGGCGCATAGAACAGCGCGCCGCCGGCCAAAGAGACGATCAAACTGGCAACAAAACCTAAGAATAAGATCACGCTGGACAATAGAACACAGAGTACAATTTTGGCCGCAAGCTCTCCAACGGATTTGTTCATCCTTTATCCATCTCCTTTGCTTTTTCTCCCCGGTTATAGATCGGCAAGCTAATTGTAAACTTCGTCCCCGCTCCAGGTGCGCTTTGCACGCTCACCGTACCGCCAAATGAAAGAATCGCCTGATAGGAGAACGTCATCCCCAGCCCTGTTCCATTCGATTTCGTCGAAAAATAGATGGATCCCAGCCGCTTGGCCTGCTCCTCCGTCATCCCAATCCCGTTATCCTGAATGGTTAAAACGACCTTACGCGCCTCAACCTGCAAACGCAAGGTAACGATGCCCCGGGTATTTGGCAATTCGGCGCATGCTTCGACCGCGTTTTTGATGAAATTGACGAGGACTTGCTTCATTTTATCGGGATTGGCTAAGATCCAGACCGGCTCCGGTGGGTTCCCAATTTCAAGCAATACATTATGCATATTGGCATATGGGCTCATGACATCCTTCGTAATCCGGAGCAATTCCTCAAGATTGGTAGGTTCCTGCTTATTGCCAATCGGTTTAGATATCGCTAGGTACTCGGATAATATGTACTCTGTCCGGGCGATCTCGCTCATGCAGATTTCAATATAGCGCTCGATTCGGTCTCGGTCTGAAACCCCGTCGCGGATCAAGGTAAGGAACCCTTTCACTGCGGTAAGCGGATTCCGAACTTCGTGGACCAATGAAGCCGCGACATGGCTAATGGCCCGCACCCGCTCGTTTTGCGCATAGCTGATAAACAGATCCTTCTCAATGACCGCTTTTCGGAACAATGTAATCAGCATCCAGCAACCCAACAAGTTCTGCATCGGAATGACCACCATGTGAAAGGTCAAATTATCGATGATCGATACCGGATTTTCCAAATAGACAGCCACCAGCGGCGTGATCGAAAAGAATACCCCCGCCAAGAGTAAGATCAATGACCGCTTTTCCGATTGATAATAAATGCGATACAGCAGGTAAGAACCAGGGAACGTCATCAGCATGATTACGATCGCGATGAATACCCCGTCGCCTCCAATGTATAAACGGTACAATAGAAACTCCGCTAAAAGGATAAATCCCGTCTGTAATCCCCCAAAGATCATACCGAAGAAAATGATCGTGTATCGTATATCATAAAAATATCCGTGGACGACAGAGGCGCCAAACGTCATCGAAAGAAACAAACATATCGCGCTGGAGAGCACAATGAAGCTCTTCGAATAGTTACGGGACTGATCCCGGTAGAAGATGTTGTACATTACAAATGGCATATGAGCAAAGAACATTTGAAGAATAATGTCTTTAAGAATTGTCATGCATGCTCACCCTTTATTGGCTGATTCGACTATCCCCTGGTATGTATAACCCTTTTATTCCATGTATCTCTCTATAAACCCTTTTTCTCAGAAATAAAACATGGACTAAAATACATTTATGGCATGTCCAGCCGTCCGGAAGCATAGGCTGTAGAAGCAGGGCTGGCCTGCGATCCTATCTCCTTGAAGGATGATTTCTCGTGTCGTTAAAACGCTCCACCTTCATCCGGACTTATTTTCTGCGCCGTTTGTGGCAGAAGGGCTCCCATATCTTCACCGGAGAAATGGCTCTACACCCCTCTGACGCTTGGGAAACGACCGCTGTATTTTTTTGCTTGGCGAAAAAAAACACGCTCGGCTCAACCAACGGTTGAATCGAGCGTGTATAACTTAGATTAGGGGGCAGCAGATAGGTCTGCCCCCTTTTTGCACCATTATCCCCTTGGGTCAGAGAAACCCGAATAACTCGGCTCAGAAACGTTATGCAATAGTTCGAAGGGGCTATCCATCCTTATACCGGATCAAACGGGATAATCCTGCAAAAACGCCGAACGACAGGCCATCGCCTGCGCCAATAGCACCTTGGCAGGACGGTCCAACACCGCCGAGTTAGCAGACACCGAAGGGGAATCCGTAATCACTGGTTTCATGCGGATTCGCCCGTGGTTCCTGCGCGAGATAAACCGGATTGGTCAGGCAGGTCATCACCTCAAGCTGCCAATCCGGCAAGAATCTCCGCGCTTCCACACGATAAAACAACCGATCCGCCGGCATGCGGCACGCGATCTCACGCTCGCCCCCCTGCACGATCCATTCCTGCTCCTGACCGTGGTTTGACCATACGCTAACGCGATCTCCCTGCGCCCCGCGAATCGTGATCACCAGTTCAACCTCTTCCCGTCCATCCGCTACCTCCAATTCCTCACCGATACCAACGCCATCGACCGTCAACGTGAGGAACGTATCATCCGGCCCCATCGACAGCACTACCGCCCCGCGCTTTACGGCGTCTAGCACAGACGCAACCGTCTCTTCTGCGACGTACACATGCGTGGTTGGCCCTCCGTGCCGAACGAGCGAATGGTTCTCATGCGTATCGCTGCCTCCCACCGCCACGATGCGCCGGCCTTCGGCAAGGCGCTGCTGCCACCAGGTTACTGCTGTTTCGTTCAGCTCCCGCCATGGCCCGTTCCACACCTCAATTGCATCAAACGGAACATCGAAACCAAGCTCCCATGGACAATCCAGGCAGAACGGGTGATTCAGCGCAACCAACGCCCCCTTCGCTTGCGCCTGACGCAGCTCCTTGGCTGCGTCTTCTGCCGTTAACACACGAAAGTCTGTCAATGCATCCGGTTGGCCAAGCAGGTTAGCATGGCCTTTGTAACTCGTAAGTTCCACGCCGGGAATCAACAACAGCGTTTCGTCCTGCGCCATCGCAAAGCGGTTTTGAGAGGCCGTATTATGGTCGGTTAACGCTAGGAAATCGAGGCCTTTGTCCCGGCATGAGGCTATCGCTTCACTGATCGTGTACTTCCCGTCGCTGTGAACAGTATGGGCGTGCAAATCGCCTTTAAGCCAATGCGGATGCTTCATGGTGATCATGATCTCAACCACGACTAATATCCCTTCTGCGGGCACTTTATAAGCCCCTAACAGCACCGCCCATTCACCGGCTACAATAGGCCCAGCCAAGTAACCGGGCGTTGCTTTCTCCAACCCTATTTGAAAACCGTCCCGCGCTCCGCCGCTCCAGCCCACGATCCGGTCCGGCGAACGCAAACCAAGATCAACCACGGAACGGTCATTTTTTTCATAACGATAATGGACTTCAATGAATTCCACCCCCTCCGGAACGGAGAAAACGACTTCGGGGTACGTCCGCTCTTGTTCAGGAACAAGCCAAACCCGGTGCTCCAACCGATGTTTTGCCATATCTTCGCAGCATCCTTTCTATTCCTTGCTCGCGCCCAGCATAATGCCCTTCATAAAAAACCGTTGCACAAACGGGTACACCGCAATCAGCGGGAGAATCGCGATTACGATGCCGGCCATTTTGACGTTGGTCGTCACCAGGTAATTGCTCGACACGCTGCCCGTATCGATAATGATCGACTTGAGCGCAACCTGCAGCGTATACTTCATGCTGTCGTTAATGAAAATGAGCGGTGCCGTAAACATGTTCCAACGCCCGACGAACTCGAACAGCGAGACGGTGGCAAGCCCGGGCGCGGCCAGACGCAAATAGATTTTCGCGAAAATCCAGAAGTCCCCTGCCCCGTCCATCCGGCTTGCTTCGGCAATCTCGTAAGGGATGCCCATGAAGAAGTTCCGCATCAGCAGGATCGAAAATCCGGACACTAAACCGGATAACACCAACACCGTCAGCGTATTAATCAAATGAAAATCCTTATTAACCACGTACAGCGGAATCAGCACCGCTTCCTGCGGGATCATCATCGTAAGCAAAATAAACGTGATCATCGCCTTTTTCCCCGGTACATGCGGATGAATCAGGACATAACCCGCAAGCGAGGAGAGCAGCACGTGCAGGACCGTTCCTACAACGGTGACGATCGTGCTGTTCAGGAACGGCCGCCATAGATCAAGGCTCTCCCAAATTGTTCGGTAGCCCTCCGCGCTAAACTCGGTCGGAAACAGCACAATATTCGGCTGCATGGAAGCCAGCCCCGACGAAAACGACAAGGCCAACACGTTCAGAAAAGGAACGATCATCACAAGCATTAACAGCAGCAGAAACAGCAGATTTATGGCGTCAAATGATTTATTTCTCCAACCCAAGCGTTCGAAACGTTCGCTCCCCATCATTTATCCCACCTCGTCAAATCGGGTTAATTTGCGCACGACCAGCGTCAGCGCCAGGGTGAACAGCAGCACCAGAAAGCTGGCGGCCGCGGCGACGCCGACTTGCATGTTCATAATCCCTTTCTCGAACGTGTACACCATCAGTACATCAACATCCGGTGCCGTCGACGGATTGCGCAGCACAAATACCTGATCAAAGATCCGCAGCACCCCCATCGTATTCAGCAGAAAAACTACCTTCATCGTGCTCAGCAGCTGAGGCAGCGTAACGTAACGAACCTGCTGCCAGCGGGATGCCCCGTCTATCCGCGCCGCTTCATAGAGTGATGGATTAATCGTCACGATACCGGCCAGGAATAAGATACAGCTATAGCCCATGTCCTTCCAGGTCGCGACGAGGATCATCACCCAGCGGGCCCAGAAGGACTCGGCCAGAAAATGAATGGGTTGCGTGCCGGTCAAGCGCTGCAACAGTAAATTCACGAGTCCGGTATCGGGAGACAGCAGGAAAATCCAGATCCCCCCGACGATAACCCAGGACAGCAAGTGAGGGATATAGAGCACCATTTGGGCGGTTTTTTTGAAACGGGCATGCAGCACTTCGTTTAAGGACAACGCCAGCACCAGCGGGGCGATAAATCCTAAAGCCAGAATCCCTCCTCCAATCACCAACGTGTTCGTCAATGACTTCCAGAAGAACGGGTCATGCCAGACCTGCGAATAATTCGCAAGCCCGGCATACGGACCGTCCCCCATGAGCCGATAATCCTGAAAGCTGACCTGCAGCCCCTTAATGAGCGGATAATAACCATAGACGAGAAAATAGATGGCTACAGGGATCATCATGAGATATAGAGCGGCATACTTCCGCAGAGCTTTCACGGTTGATCGTCACATCCTATTCTTGTTCTTGGCCTATTCGTCGATGAGGTTGGCTGCCTTCAGTTCCTTCTGCATTTGGCTCACAGCGTCGGCTGCCGGCATTTCTCCGGACATGGCCTTCAGCGCGTAGTTTTGGACGATTTTTTCAGCATCCGCCCATCCTGGCAAAGACAACTCCAATGTGGCATATCGCTTGACCAGATCTTGCGCTTCCTGCACACCTGGTAACTTGCCGAACGGCGGCTTCACGTTCTCGTTGTACCAGAACGGTACGCCGTGGTCCATGTTGTGCTCCTTGCCGGTGGCGGTCAAGGTGTATTGATCTCCATCCTTCGTGTAATCTACGCCTTCGATCCCCAGGCTGCCCAGCATAATTCCGGCTTCGGAATGCCAGAACTCCAGGAACTTCTCCGCCGCATCCGGATGCTCCGCATTCACCGGCATCATCCAGTAGTCAGGATCCCCGCGACGCATCAACAGGCTGCCATCCGGTCCTGCCGCACTAGCCAAAGCTTTCGCTTCAAACGTAGTGTTCGGGTCGGCTTCCTTGCGTGTGCTGTTGAACATCCCGACCCAAGCATCCCAGTACGTAACCATGCCAACGCGGTCGGTTAAGAAAAGGTTGCGCATCTTACCGGTATCGTTCGTGACGAAGTTCGGGTCCATGATACCTTCCTTCGTCAGTTTAGCAAACCATTCGTACATCGGGATGGCGGCATCCGACGCGTACGGAATCGTCCGTTTGCCGTCCTTCAGTACGTAGCGATATTTCAAGCCAGCCGCACTCATAAAGCCTTGAATATCATACAGCCCGGAGGTGCTGAGTCCATAAGTATCGGCTTTGCCATTGCCGTCTGGGTCCTGTTCCTTGAACGCCTTCAGCACGTTGTAGTAATCGTCCAGCGTTTGGGGCTCCTGCAGGTTCAGCTTGTCCAGCCAGTCCTTGCGGACGATCGGCATCGTACCGCCTTGAAACTTCGCGAATACGGCATAAATGTTGTCGTCCTTCCCTTTCAACTGCTCCCATTCCTCGGACGGAATGACGCTGGGATCCGACAATTGACTCGATCCTTGCACGAAGTCTGTTAAGTCCGTCAGTGCGCCTTGATCGATGAAGCTGTTCAGTTTGCCAAGGTCACTGCCTTCAATGAGGTCGTATTTCTCACCGGAACCCAGCGCCGTCAATACCTTTTGATCATAGTCGCTGGCCGGACGCTCAATCGTCACATCGATACCGGTCAACCGCTTGATTTCCTGCTCAAATTTGGCGTTTTCCTCCGGGGTTTTGCCGCCTACGTTGGCCGATAGAATCCGCAGCTTCATGTCCCCTGCCGACGCGTCTGTCTGCGCTCCGGTAGAAGTATTGCTTGACGTTCCGCTGTTCGCCGCAGTACCGTTATTTCCGCCACAGGCCGATAGCAGCATGGAACTAATCGTCAGCAGTGCGATGAGATGAGTCGCTTTCCTTTTCACGGGATGATTTCCTCCTTGGTTTCTCTTCTAGAATCCTATCCTTGGGGTGGCGCGCAAGATCCACGTACCACAATCTCTGCCGGAATCAGCGTTCGCTTGGCGAGACGCTTGCCGGATTCGAGCTGCTCCAGCAATAACAGCATGGACTCCTGCCCGAGCTGGTCGGCATGTAAACGAACCCCGGTGAGGGGCGGTGAAAATTCCTGCGCCAATGGGCTATCGTAGGCGAAGGACAATACGGACAACTGCTCCGGTATACAGAGCCCAAGTTGCTCTGCGGCCTGGTAAACGCCTAACGCCATCGAGTCGGTGTCAGCAATAACCGCGGTGATACTCGGATCCGCACGTAGCTGAGCCAATACCGTGTTACAGCCAAAGGTGAGAGACGAGGTGCCGCCGTCCGGTTTATGCACGATCATGTCCTTCGGAGGCGTTAGCCCTGCCTGCTCGAATGCATTCAGGTAACCTTGCCCGCGGTCAACCGCCACAGTTCGATTCACCGGCGCATTCAGAAACAGAATGCGCCGGTGCCCAAGCGACATTAAGTACTGTGTCGCCTGCGTAGCGATCACAACATTATCGTTGTCGACATAGGAGACCCGGGACTGATCCTCCTCTGACGGACGACCGATGACCACGATGGGAATCCCCCGCTGTAAACAATCGTCAATTCGGGAATCCCCGACCACCGCATCAAGGATGATCTCACCGTCCACCGGATCGGAGGCGATGTGTTCCACCTGATTTTTATAAGTCGATGACACGGTGTTGATTAACAGGCGATATCCTTGCTCATAACATACAGGTAACACGCCATTGAGCAGCGAATACTGAAACTGGTTCATCTTCGCCTTCTGCTCGCCTTGCATGTTCAGGCCGATGATGCGCGTCGTTTTGCTCACCAGACTACGGGCCCAGTAGTTTGGCCGGTAATTCAGCTCTCTTGCCACCCGGAGAACCTGTTCTGTCACTTCTTTGCTGATAGGGCGTTTTTTGCTGAACACACTGGATACGGTGCTCTTTGAAACCCCCGCCGCCTTGGCCACATCATCAATCGTTGCCACGTTCAATCGTTCCTCTCCACAATTCGTACTAGTACGAACCTAGATTAAACCGGTTTTGTTAAACCCGTTTCATCTGCCCGTGTGAAGTTTGTAAAATTACAGCTTATTGCTCAGAAAAACCCGTTTAATTGAGCAACAAAAAAACGGCCGTTTCATTTGGCCGTTTTCATAGACTAGATATGGAAGTATCGGTATTCCTCTCTTTCTTAGTTATGAGTGACAACAGCACCTGAGCCGCCGTACATTTCAACTGGCTCCGCAAACTCCAGCTTCAGTACGGTAACATGCTCATGACAATCTTCCGGTGTTAAGTAAATCCATGTCGTACCTGGAATATTAAACCAAGGCACCCCGCCATGAATTTCATGTTTCAGTTCTTTACCCGAATGGAGCACGGTCACTTTCTGGATCGAATTACATAAGCCCTTGAGGCAGACGCTTTCCTTCGGGTCATCGTAAACGAACAGATACAACGTCTTGCGATCTTTCGTTAATGTGCTTCCGCCCAACCAATAACGGGTCATAATCCCTTCGACGGTTCCGTACACCGCTTCTTTATGCGTGCGAATCCAATCGCCTAGCCCAAGCAGAATGTCGGCTTGTCTCGGATCGATCGTCCCGTCCTCGCGGGGACCGATATTTAACAACATGTTGCCGCCCATGGAGATGCAGTCGCAGAACATGCGGATGATTTGTTTTAACGATTTATATTTGTGATCTTTGTGTTGATAACCCCATGAGGTGTTAATCGTCGTGCAGAACTCCCAAGGTCCCTCGGGCCTTGTGATTGGCAGCCCTTGCTCCGGCGTTTTATAATCCCCGTAGCCAGCGAGGCGCGAGTTGATGATCAGATCGGGGTTAAAAGACAGCAAATACTCCTTAAACTCCGGCAATCCCCATTGCTCCGCGCTTCGTTCCCAATCCCCGTCGAACCAGAGCAAATCAACCTTGCCATATTTCGTTAACAGTTCGCTCAGTTGATGACGATTAAATTGCAAGAATTTCTGCCACTTCGCTTCGTCCTGGTTACCGTCCAGCGGTTCCGAGAAACGATTCATTTGGCTCAGATCCTCAGGCACGACACCACCTGGATACACGCTAGGATAATCCGGATGCGACCAGTCGATCAGCGAATAGTACAAACCGAGCCGAATCCCCCGCTTCTTGATCGCTTCAGCATACTCTTTCACGATGTCACGTTGGGCCGGGGTTCGCTTGACCACGCTCAAATCGCTATACTGAGTATCAAACAGCGCGACGCCGTCATGATGTTTTGTCGTCAACACCGCGTACTTCGCCCCGGATTTCTCGATCAATTCCGCCCATTGGTCGGCATCAAACCGGGAAGCTGTAAACCCGTCCAACTGTTTCATGTAGTCCTCATAGGAAATCACGCCGTTATGAAAGGACCAAGATTCAGAAACCCCGTCAACCGCATAAATCCCGTAATGGATAAAGATTCCCAGCTTCGCGTCTTCAAACCATGGTAACATCGTCAGTTCCCCCTCTAAGCTTGTTCCTCCTAACGATAGTTGATGGCGGCATGAGGGGTAAATATGTGGTTTTTACGACGGATATGTCGTTTTGAAGATCACCTGCAAACAAAGCGGGCTCCCCTAAGGAACACCCTCGTTCATCTTCTTCCTCTGCCATTTTGATATCATTCACACTGCGAGCGGTCAGCTGCTCCCTGGCAAGTGTTGCGTCACATTTGGGGATTCTTGCCGATGCTTCTACTTCTTATCCACCTGCACCAACGTAACTTGTTTGATGGAGAACGTCCCTTCCAGCTTTTCCGCAGGGATTACGTTCAGCTTGATGAGTCCGGCGATCTTCTGGGCATCCGCTTTGGAAACCAATCTCCATACGCCAGGATCGGGAAGCGCTTCGTAAAGCTTGCGGTCATCGTACTCCTTCCGTTCCTGATGGATCGTTCTAACCCGGTATTCCCCGACGTCCAGTTCCGAAATGCCTTGTTCCTGAAAATGTTCTAAAATTTCGCTGCGTAATGCGGTCAGCTCTTGTTCTGTTTCTTTCTGCAGCTGTTTGAGTTCATGATAACGACGCACTTTCTGTTCCACTTGTCCACGCTCCTTCGGTGAGATCGAACCTTCCCTCATGTATATGAAAAGCGCCGCCGGCCTCATGCGTGCCGACGGCGGAACGATCAAATCTTTTAATGAGTAAAGTCCTTGAAGATGCGGTATACCACAACGGCTGCTTCAGCGCGAGTCGTTGGCGATGCGGCCTCGAAGCGGCTTTCTGCTTTGCCGTTCATGATGCCAAGGCTCGTGACTTTGGCAACCGCCTCAGCGGCCCAAGACGGAATGCGAGCTTGGTCGGCAAAGCTGTAATTTGCTCCGCCTTCCCCTGCCGATTGGCCCAAAACCTCCAGCGCCTTCGCCAAGACCACTGCGATTTCAGCGCGCGTAATCGGTTGGTCCGGTGCAAAGGTACCGTTGGAATAACCGCTGATCAGCCCCTTGGATGTCGCAATCTTCACAGCCTCCTCGTACCAGCTTCCGGCAGGAACGTCCTGGAAGGAAATGACGCTGACTTCGTTTGGATCAGCCTTCAGTTCCAGTGCACGTACCAACATGGATACGAATTCCGCCCGAGTAACTTGCGTGGTCGGATGGAAATTGCCATCCATGGATCCAGCAAGAATGTCTTTCGATGCCAGAATTTCGATCGCATCCACCGCCCACGCAAACTTCGCTGGGGTAACATCAGCAAAGGTGACGTTCTTAGCCAGATAGATGTACCGGCTGAAGCCGTACAGATTCGCAACCACGTTACCGTCCTTCAATCGACCGAAGAATGGAGTGAGTTCTCCGCCATCCCCCAGCTTGAACAGGCTGATTTTCCACCCGTTCATTGCTCCAGGGTTCAAGGCCGTAAGCGGGATCGCGGCTTCAGCCGGCTTGCTGAGCTGGATATTTTCCAGCACCTTCCCGTCCTTCGTTAAAACGTTAATATCATAATAGATTCCAAACGCTTGAACACCTGCTGGCAACTTCGAGCTTTCCAGCAGCTTCTTCGTCTCCTCCTCCGTTGCCGCCGTGACTTGAACATATGCGGCATCCGGGGAAGTGATCGCGCCGTCCGGAATCGTCAACGTAAACCCATTAGGCAGCTTCACTACCGTTGGTTCGCCTGCCTTAATGGCTACGGCATCCTTAGGGATTGCTGGTTTAGTTGGCGTCGTTGTTGGTGTAACAGTTGGCGTAGAAGTGGAACCGCCGCTGCTGGATCCCGCTCCACCACCACTGCCGCCGCCGTTACCTCCACCATTGCCTCCGCCGCCATTATTAGGCGGGGTGACAGGGGTGACTGTGACGTGGACGGACTTCGAGGAGCCTTGGGCAGTCACGTCGATCACGGTAGATCCCGGTTTCAAGGCCGTAACCAGTCCTGTGCTTGAAACATCGGCAATTTGCGGATCACGCGATTGGTAAACTGCATCGGTTACAGTGGTTTCATTGCCATCCGCATCCCGATAAGTCACGACTAACTGGTCGCTGTTTCCGACTTTCAGGGTCAGGCGATCTGGTGTAACAATCAGTGAAAGTTCCCCAGGTTCTGGTTCTTCACTGCCCTCTGCGATAACAGTCACTTGAACAGTTTTCGTGAGACCTTCGTGCGTTACCGTAATCGTAGTCGTACCTTCCGCTACCCCGGTGACGAGACCTTGGTCAACCGTTGCGATCGTGGAATCCTCCACCGAATAATTCGCTTCAGTTGTAACGTCGCTTTCCTCGCCGTCTGCCGCTTTATACGTTACGGTGAGCGCTTGGTTATCGCCTACTTGAAGATCCACGCTTTCCGGATTGACCCGCAGCTCGGGTTGTTCTTCGCCGGTTTCAGCAGTTACAGTCACTTGGACAGTTTTCGAGAGTCCTTCATGAGTTACCGTAATCGTAGTCGTACCTTCCGCTACCCCGGTGACGAGACCTTGGTCAACCGTTGCGATCGTGGAATCCTCCACGGTATAGTCCGCTTCGCTTGTGACGTCGCTTTCTTCACCGTTTGCCGCTTTATACGTTACGGTGAGTGCTTGGTTATCGCCTACTTGAAGATCCACGCTTTCCGGATTGACCCGCAGCTCGGGTTGTTCTTCGCCGGTTTCAGCAGTTACAGTCACTTGGACAGTTTTCGAGAGTCCTTCATGAGTTACCGTAATCGTCGTCGTACCTTCCGCTACCCCGGTTACGACACCTTGGTCAACTGTCGCAATCGCGGAGTCTGCCACGGTATATCCCGCTTCCGTTGTCACGTCGCTCTCTTCACCGTTTACCGCTTTATACGTTACAGTGAGCCCTTTGCTTTCGCCTGCTTGAAGCGTCAGATTTTCAGTGTTAACGATCAATTCCGGCTCTATTGCGTGATTGTAGTTGAACACATGAGCTGGATCAAAGAACCCATTCCCGGCCAAGTCATAGATGTACACCTCATATTCGTTGTCGCCAGGATATACAGGAACCTCAATTTTGAAATTCCCTTGGTTATCGATGGTTCCGTATTGAAAATCAACATTGCCCTCGGGATCTGCATACCATGCCTCAACCCCAATCACAAGCTCCATATCCAGCCCGCCGAAGGTCACGAGATAATTAATCAGCATATCCTGCGTCACTTCGCCGGAGATAACTCCCGTTTGACCGGAAGCTCTCACTTTTAATGGCGGATCACTAAGATGAGATACGGGTGCCTGCGTGTCGACGAAGAAGACATACGCCGAGTCTTCCGAAGGAATGGAATCATATAAGGATGTTCCAGTGTAAGGAATCAGCAGGAATCCGCCATCGGGAAGCAACACTTCGTCGTAATTTTCATCAAGAATACTTCCGTCCCAACCTCTCAAAGAATAGCTGCCGGGATCAATGCCTTCATCCGTTTCCAGGATCACGCCCAGCCAATTACCGTTCAGATCATGGACTTCCAGGGAGAAGTAGTCGGCATACTCGTTTACCGTAAACGAGATGTCAGTGGTATCAAAAAGTCCATCGTGATTTGGCGAAATCGGGTTGTTCGTTAGATCAACATCCGTCACCACATCCATCTGCGGCGTATCACCAACATAGACTGATACCGGCAAGTTGATCACATGCCCGGTTGCCGTTTCCGTCAGGATCACTTCACCTTCATATCGCTGATTCACGGCTTCTTCCGGTACGGCAACGGTAACGTCAAAGCCGGTTTCCCCGCCGGCGCTGACCGCAACCTCCGCCGCGGACAGAGTCAGGTCAATCGGCACACCGTCATACCACTGCGAGCTGACCGTGTAGGTCGAGGACTCCCCAACGATGTCCTTCACGATCACCTGCTGTTTGGCAGAATAACCGTTGCCAACATATCCAAACGACAGGCTGCCCGAGTAAAAGGTTTCCGGGAGATCCCCATCCACGTTCGATGTCGAATCCTCCACCATCGCTACTGCTTTGGCCTCCAAAACCTGATCCAGCGCGACCCGTCCGGCTCCTTGATCCATATGAGTATATCGGTCACCGTTCCGATCGCTGAGTTTGACGGTATTATTCATCAATAAGGACTTTACTTCGTAAGGTGTCAGGTTTGGATACTTTTGCAGCACGAGAGCGACTGCACCTGCAATATGCGGTGCGGCCATACTGGTGCCGTTCTGGGCGGCATACCAACCTTCATACTCCGGCACGCTGGAGACAATGCCCATCCCTGGCGCGGAGATGTCCGGTTTAAGGTCATACCCCGGTTTGGCCGGTCCACGCGAGCTAAAGCCCGCCATAATATCTTCTTCTACTGTCGTACTGAATTCTGCAGACAGCTCCTGTTCTTTCAGCGCGTCAAGAATTCGGTTCCCATATGCTCCAGAAAGGGCATATACCGGGATTTGAACGTCGGCGTCTCCCAACGTCCCGCTTTCCAATGCTTCCGGCGCATTATTGAACACAATCGCGGCCGCCGCACCCGCGCCTTGGGCGTTGAGCGCCTTTTCCGCAAAGGAAATGTCACCGCGTTTGATAAAAGCAATTTTCCCGGTCAAATCCTTACCAACATAATCTTCGGCTTTCCCAAGTCCTACATCCACCAACGGAAAAGACTCGGTCAAATCCTCGATCCCGGCGGATTTATCAAACGTGTCCATGAAGAAGCCTTCTCCGCCCATCTCTGGGATCCGCATGATCGGCGTGATCAGCGGCGGCTTGGACGCGCCGACTGTAATCGCCAGCTCCGAGCTGCCCGGATCGGTCACAGTGGCGTCTCCCGGTCCGGAGTTACCACTGGATACCACCGCCACAACGCCAGCTTTCACCGCATTGTTCACCGCAATGGAATCAGCGGAGCGCTGGTTATTCGTGTTGGAGCCCAGCGACAGGTTGATGACGTCCATGCCATCCACGACCGCACGCTCGATCCCGGCAATCACATTCTCCGTCGAACCGCTGCCGTATGGACCTAACACTTTATAGGCATAAACTTCAGCCTCAGGTGCAACCCCTTTGGTCCCCGCGAGTTCGTCTAGGCCTACGCCGCGACCGGCGACAATCCCCGAGACGTGGCTGCCGTGCGAGGTATAGTAAGCTCTGCCATCTTTATCAAACTCAGGCAACGAAGGATCCTGCTTAAGTGCATCCAAATAATCCTGCTTCGTTGTTTCGTAGGGCTCGTTATCATCGTTCACAAAGTCATAACCCCAATACCCTTCCGGAATCGCATCCGCCAAATCGGGATGGTCCTTCGCTACGCCGGTATCGATAACGCCCACTTTAATCCCCTGACCTTCATTTCCTTCGGCCCAGAAGTTATCGCTGCCGATAAACGTCACGCTGTCCATCGGCGCAGTTGGAGACGCATTCTCCTCCGTGGCATAGACCGTTTCGTTAGGATAAACGGCCTTCACTCCCGGAAGCTTGAGCAGGTTTTCGATCTCATTGGCCGGAAGTGTTAACGAATACCCGTTAAAAATATTTTCGTATTCGCGCTTAATTTTGGCCTTCAATTTACCAATCGCTTGCGTCTTAAACGTTTGCTGCTGCAAATCGATCGCTTTCCTATGGGAGCTTAGCGACTGGCTTGTTTTCATTTTGCTCTGCGTGGCCTCGAACACCTTTAACGGCGCTTCCTGCAGCTCGACGATCACCGTCGTTAACTCGCTGCCGTCCGTAAGCGGAACGAAGTTTTGCGGTTGAACCGCAGCCGCTTCGGCGTTCTGGCGTTCCAGCTGCAACTTATTGCCTGCGGGAGAGGCTTGGTCCAAAACCTCCCGTTGCTCTCTGCCTTTCAGCTGAACGTCCGATACTTGCTTACGCAGCACTTCCTGCGTCACGACGTCCTGATTCAGCCGAGGAACGCCGTCCCTCCTTGCATCGGCTCCCGCCAAAGCGTCGCCTTCGGCTTCTGCCATCGGCAGAAGCAGACTAAATGCGAGGAGGAAGCTTAAGATTCCTGCAACGACTTTCTTGCTCAAACTCTCATCTCCCTCACCGTTCATAGTTTCCAAGGAGCCTATACAAGCTGCTGACTTTATATCTATTGGGTGAGGTTTCAATATATTCCCATTTATAAGGCATACAAGCATAAAAAGGTTAAAAAAATACGCCCACCCAATTCAGGTAAGCGCATCCATATGTAGTAGATTCGGTTATTCTGCCATTATGGCGAACAGTTGTTTTTTTACTTTTTTTTCCCTAGAAAAGTGAATCCTTGCCCGTCTGCGACTCGTTGCCGCGAATAAAATACTCGTAACGTCCGAGGTTCCGCAGCGCTCGGTCATCCCGTTGCCAAACCCATTCCATCAGCTCCGATTGACAGCGATGAGCGCGGAAGGCAGCCAGCTTGGCCTTCAAATGCTCTTGGACATCCACCTGGACGATAGCATCTGGGGTATAGCCATACTTGCCCGGCTGTTGCATCATATCACCGAAGGAGACAAAGTACAGCGCGCCTTGCCCGTACCGGCGAAATGCAGCTGTGGTCGCTTTGCCAATCGCACAATGGTCCGGGTGCCCGCCCAACTTCTCGTGGAAGGTGAGCACCACATCGGGCTGAATCTCATGCATCATTGCTTCGATCCGTCCGATTAGCTGTTCTTCATCTATAAATTCTACGGTCTTATCCCGAATATCCAGGAACTTCAATTCATGTACGCCCAAATGGTTACACGCCTGACGCAGCTCCACTTCTCGAGCCGCCGCAATCGTCTCCCGGTTCAAATACGGCGGATTGCCCATTCTCCGCCCCATCTCGCCGCGGGTGGCACTCACAACCGTAACCTCTGCGCCTTCAGCAGCATATTTAGCCAGCGTGCCTCCACAAATAAACGACTCGTCGTCAGGATGAGCGAATACCGCCAGCAGTTTACGTCCCTTAAGGGAGAGTGAATTGATCGTATTCATTCCGGAAACGGCTCCCTTCCCAAATGGAGTGCGACATCCATACGTCCCCGGTCATCAAAACCTTCCAGCAGAAGACGTCCTTGCTCGTCCAGCTCCATATGCGTCAGCCCTTCAATCCGCAGCCAACCGTGCCCATCAAACCTTAAGGCCGCGCGGTAAGGTCCTTCCCCGGCAATAAATGCAGCGGTCAAGCTGACCTTAAAGTTGCGGACAAATAAATACGAAGTAGCTTCACTATGCAGATACACATCAGATCCAACAAAAGCGTTCAGCAATTCCTCTGCCCGTTTTTTCTCAATGAGTTCCATGCTCGCTGCAGTCCTTTGCGTTGTATTTTTGAACTTTCGAAATCATAGTCACTATTATACGCTCAGCTCTTCGATGTACAAGTGATCTTTCCCCCACTTGACATTCCATATTAAATCGTTTATAAATGAATTGTAGACAATTTAATTTTAGTAAATATAAATAGAGCTTAAAGGATGTGTGCCAAATGAGAGTAGACATGACGAACCTGACGAAAGAAAAACTTGCCCAAAGTTTAGGCGGTCAACCGGGATACTTCAAGCTGGTTGGCGAATCGGAAGGGTGCAGCGCGGCTGGCGTCTATTCGTTGCATTTGGTCAGCGAACCGCTTCCTACTGACATCGCATTTGAATCCAGCGGCTTCACATTCCTGGTGGATCGCCAGCAAGAAATTTTGTTTGACGACGTCTTACGTTTATATGCCCATGAAAATTACCCAACTTACCGATTGAGCAGCGACTCAATGTTGTACAGCAACAACGTTGTGCTGAAAGACAAACGCGTTGCTGCTGCCAGCGGAGCCCTCCATTAACAATCAAGGGCTTCCCTTCCTTTCCGCTTACGGCTGCCGGAGCATGATCCGGCAGCCTTTTGGGGTTGTTTTTCATTCATGCCTTTGCCGGCTCTTGAATCCGTCGATCTTCTGTGTCACAATGATGGGGGCATCCAGGCGCCATGGGTAGAACTGGATTTGAATTGATTTTTTACTTATCCGGCCCGGGTGAATACACCATCTATTCCTATTCATAGAGGAGGATCCGATTCATGAAGACGATCAAGCTTGGTACGAGTACACTGGAGGTCCCTGTCATCGCTGTCGGCTGCATGCGAATTAACTCGCTGGACAAAGCCGGAGCGGAACGTTTCGTCCAAACCGCGCTGGAAGAAGGCGCTAACTTTTTTGACCACGCGGATATCTACGGCGGCGGCTCCTGTGAGGAGATCTTCGCCGATGCAATTCATATGAACCCGGAGATTCGGGAGAAAATTATCCTGCAATCAAAGTGCGGCATTCGCCAAGGGTTCTTTGACTTCTCGAAAGAGCATATTTTGTCGTCGGTTGACGGCATTCTGAAGCGTCTGAAAACCGATTATTTGGACGTTCTGCTGTTGCACCGTCCGGATGCCTTGGTAGAACCTGAGGAGGTTGCTGAGGCGTTCGACCAGTTACATAGCTCGGGTAAAGTACGTCATTTCGGCGTATCCAACCAGAACCCTATGCAAATCCAACTGCTGCAAAAATACGTGAAACAACCGATTGTCGCCAATCAGCTGCAGCTGAGCATCACGAACACCACGATGATCTCGGCGGGCATTAACGTGAATATGGAAAACGAAGCCGCGATTAACCGTGACGGCAGCGTACTGGACTTCTGCCGCTTGAACGATATCACGATTCAACCGTGGTCGCCGTTCCAATACGGTTTCTTTGAAGGCGTCTTCCTCGGCAACGAGAAGTTCCCTGAGCTGAACCAAAAAATTGACGAAATCGCCGCGAAATACGGTGTGACCAATACGACAATTGCCATCGCGTGGCTGCTGCGTCATCCGGCCCAAATGCAACCGGTCATCGGTACGATGAACATCGACCGCTTGAAAGACTGCATCAAAGCCAGCGACGTCCGCTTGACCCGCGAGGAATGGTACGAAATTTACCGTGCGGCGGGGAACATTTTGCCATAAACCTAGTGTCCCGAAGCGAAACAACCTAAGCCCCGTTTCCACAGGACTTAGGTTGTTTTTTTGCCCAATTTTTCGAAAGGAGGGGCCGAAAAAAGATGTCTACCGATAGCACGCCGATCCGGCTGAGCCGGTTTCTAGTGTTGATCATGGCGGTCACCGCCGGCATCGCGGTGGCGAATCTCTAATACATTCAACCGCTGCTGGCGGAGATTGCCGCCTCGTTTGGCGTTACGCAATCCCAGGTCGGGTACGCGGCCACCCTGACGCAAGTCGGTTATGCCCTTGGGATGCTGATGATCCTGCCGCTGGCCGATATCCGTGAGAAAAAAAAGCTGATCCTGTTCATGCTCGTCTGCTCCGCCGGCGCCCTGCTGTTTCTGGCATTTGCCTGGAACAGCATCAATCTGAGCATCGCCTCGTTCGCTGTGGGCTTCACTTCCATCGTCCCGCAGCTGATCGTCCCGCTCGCCGCACAGCTGGCCGACCCGAAGGAACGCGGCCGGATCATCGGCACCGTCATGAGCGGACTGCTGATCGGGATTCTCGTCTCCCGGACGTTCAGCGGGCTGGTGGGCGAATATCTCGGCTGGCCGGCTGTTTATTTCATCGCCTCCGGCCTCATGATCCTTCTGGCCTTCTTCTTAGCGTTCCGCCTGCCCAAGTCCCCGTCCGCGACCAAGGCTGGGTATGGGGATTTGTTCCGCTCGATGGCGTCACTGATTCAAGATCTGCCGCTGCTGCGCGAAGCGGCGCTGAACGGCGGCATGATGTTCGCCGCCTTCAGCGTGTTTTGGACGACGCTGTCATTCCTGCTGGCCGAACCGCGCTTCGGTCTTGGACCTGACGCGGCCGGTCTGTTCGGCCTGATCGGCGTCGTCGGGGCCATGGCTGCGCCGGTCGCCGGGCGGATGGCCGATCGGCGCAGCCCGCGCTTCACCATCGCCATCGGCATGGGCGCGGTGATCCTCGCCTACGCCTGCATGCTCGGCTTCGGCTACACCTTGGCGGGCCTGGTTGTCGGCGTCATTCTGCTCGACCTTGGCGTCCAGTCGACACAGATCTCCAACCAGGCCCGCATCCACGCCATCAGCGACGAGTTCCGCAACCGCATCAATACGATCTATATGGTCTCGTACTTCATCGGCGGAGCTCTGGGCTCTTGGATAGGCTCGTTCAGCTATGCGCATTTCGGCTGGACCGGCGTGTGCATCGCCGGCTTGTTAACCCAGCTCGTTGCGGTGTACGCACAGGTGCGCGGACAGCGGCGCGAGCTTCGCCTGTCCTTGGCGAAGCGAGGATAACAACGCGCACCAAACGGAAGGGGAGATCTGATTCCACGTTGATGGCATAGAGATCTCTCCTCTTTTTTACTTTTCCCCCGCCTACTTCCGTTGCTTTAACGCCTCAACCGCCGCCGCCGTGAAACTCGCCAGCTTGTCCGGCAAGCGATGGAGCGGGAACCAGTCGATCGCCCCGATCGCGCCCCCTTCCTCCATATTCCGCAGCTCGCCGCCAACAACCTCCGCTTCGTAAATCACCGAAACCCAATGCTCTGCTTTTTCCGGTTGGATCGTCTCTGCCGTACACAGTACCCCAATGACTGCGATATCGAGGTTCACCTCTTCTTTGATTTCCCGCACAACGCCGTGCTCCATCGTCTCATAGATATCGATTTTGCCGCCGGGGATGCTCCAAGTGTCCTTTTCCGGCTCCCGATTACGCAGCACCATTAGAATCTCTCCCCGATCATTCCGAATGACCGCGCCCACCCCTAATCGGGGAACAGCCAGCTCTGTCGTCTTCATGCACCCTCCACCTCTCATGTCATCGTTCAAGCCATTGCCTGGGTTCTATTATAAAGCAAAATATCTGAAGCGGAAGAAAATACACCCCGTTCCTCCGAAAAAATTGAGAGAAACGGGGTGTTCTTGGTGGCTATCAACTTAGAACTTAAATTGTCCCACCATCCGATGCAAATCGTCGGCGATCTCTTTCATCTCGACGGCCGAAGCGGACACCTGCTCCATGCTGGCGAGTTGCTGTTCGGTAGAAGCCGAGATTTCCTCAGTCGATGCCGTAGATTCCTGAGCGATGGAGGAGATGTTTTCGATGGTGCCGATCACTTCGTTTTTGTCGCTGTTTACTTGCGTGATGCCTTCGATCAGCTCTTGCATGCCTGCAATCATCTGATGGATCGTCTGATCGATTTGCCGGAACGCTTGTCCCGTCTCCCGCGACACCTCGCTCGTCCGAGTAATGACTTCGGTCCCCTGGTGCATATACTCCCGGGTCTTCTCAACCGCAGCAGCCACTTCTCGCACCATCTCCTCGATCCCCTGCACCGAACCTGTCGTTTGTTCCGCCAGCTTGCGAATTTGCTCCGCCACTACCGCAAAGCCCCGACCTTGTTCGCCAGCCCTTGCACTTTCGATCATAGCGTTCAGCGCCAATAAGTGTGTTTGCTCGGCAACCGCCTTAATCACGGTCGTCACCTGGGTGATTGACTGCGATTTGTCGCTGAGGTCGTTCACCTGCTCCTCGATGTTGACGGTAACTTCCGCGTTATCCCGGATCGCCTTCTGCAGTTGCTTCATGCTGTTCATCGTCGTTTGGTTCGCTTCCTGCGTCTCTTCAATTCTTGCCTTCATCTGGTCTGCCCGCGCGGTCAGGGCAACAATCTCTTCGGCTAAGCTATTCAGCCGCTCAAACCCCTCCTGCGCATGCACCGCCAAATCGCTGGAACCGGTCGCCAGCGCTTCGGTCGCGGTTGAGATTTCCTTCGCCGCTTGCGAGCTCTCTCCGATCATTACCGAGAGCTGCTGCGAACCGAAGGTGACTTGGCTGGCACGTTGCTGGATGTTCTCCATCATTCCGCCCAGCTTGCTGCGCATATGGGCCAGATCCTGAGCCATTTTGCCGATTTCATCCTGGCTGTGATGGTGAAATTCTTCTGTAAAATCCCCTGCAGCATACCGCTTGATGCATTCAGACATCTTCTGGATCGGACGGATCATCCGGCGCCCCATCCAAATGCCCAAGCCAACTGCTAGCAGCAATATGATCAGCGACATCCCGATCGTCTCAATCAGGGCATCACGAATTTGCTCATTCATGCTTTTCAGCGAGATCCCCAAATTTAATGCACCGGAGAGCTCCTGGTTATATGTAAAATCCGTTGAAATATTATAAACCTTCTCACCGCTTGGCGTTTTTAGTATTTGGCCTGTGGTCTCTTGTTTGGCCACCACGGTGGTTAAATCCATGCTCGACTTCGTGAGCGATGCAGAAGCAACGGCGTCATTTTCTCCTGCGGAGCCTCCAGCAATCTGACTGTTATCCGATACGATCAGATTCCCCTGGGCATCGTAGAGCGAGACATAAATAAGATTGCCGTCGCCTTCCTCCATGATGGTTTGAAATACCTTCTGCAGTTCTTTCTTATCCAACAACTTATTGCTGATGATTTCGCGTTTAATATTGGTCACCAGAGTCGTCCCGTCACTCTTCATCTGACTGGTCATGGATCGTTGAACCTCATAATAGGCCACCAACGTGAAAGAAACGGCGCATATCGTCATAAGCAGCACGATCATTCCCAGCATTTTGCCAGTTAGCGAATGAAACCTGAATCTCTTCAACAATTGGAAAGGATTGCCTCGCCTGGACATGATGATTCCACCTTTGTATTAAATTTTCATAGATTGATACCCTGCTGCTTGAACTGCCTCATTGGAATGAGTCTAGATAACGTTTCATCTTTATTTTTAACTATTTTCCGCAAAATTACAGTGACTATTTTAATAGTTCACATGGGATGAGAATTGTAATGCTCTTCATAGATCCGCTGCTTTTTTCCAAGAAAAAACGCCTCCTCCGCATATTTGCTCCAGTTATGCAAACAATAACCGGCGAATACCAAGTGAAAGGAGCAGATGGCATGTCCCATATCAATCAACAAGAGCTGCAAAGCCTGCGGCATCTGATCGGCGCTCATGAAACGGCCCATCAAAAAATGCTTGCCTACGCCCAGCAAGCCGTTGATCCGCAGGTCAAAGCCTATTTCCAAAAATCAGCCCAAGACGCACTAAATACGAAGCAGCAGCTGATGTCATTTCTAAATTAGGAGGAGCTTGACACGATGATGCAGGATAAAGATATGGTGAACGACGCGTTGTCTATGGTCAAAAGCAGCCTGACCACCTACTCCAGCGTCATTTCTGAATGCGCGAATCCCCAGCTGAGATCAACGATTCAGCAAATTCGGGACAATTGCGAGAAATCGCAATACGAGCTGTTCCAGCTGGCTCAGTCGAAGGGATTCTACCAACCGGCGATGATAGCGGACCATCAGGAAGTGCAGCAAGTGAAATCGCAGCTGGGCGGTTGAGCGCACAGCAAAAAAGAGCTTCTCTTCCCCCTTATGGGTGTAAAGAAGCTCTTTTTATTAAATTCCGCGGAACACAGGGCTGGGAATCTCCCGTTTCAATACAGGCAGCACCTCTTCGGCAAACCGGTGAAGCTGTTCGCGTTGCTCAGCCTCGCTTAATCCATCCACACTGATTCCCAGCACGGTATGGCCGAATGCTTTGTGATATTTCAGGATTTTGGCGATGACCTGTTCCGCGTTGCCGATCAAGGCCGGCCCCCGTTCCACCACATCCTCCAGTGAAGTGAACGGCGACTGATTGTGCTTGGCAGCTTCCGTTCCGCTGAACACTTCATAATAAGGCCGAAACCGCCGCAAGGCCTCCTCATACGTATCCGCAAGATACAAACTGCCCGAACCCGCCCCCACCACCGCTTGATCGGGATCGTGGCCGTAATAAACCAATCGTTCACGATAATGATCGATTAAGGCTTTATATTTATCCATTTGGTGAAAAGAGTTCGAAGAAAAAATCGGCTCCCCATACCGGGCGGCGAGCTCGGTAGACAACGTGCTGGACGCGCTGCCATGCCATATGGGGATTTCCGGCTGGAAAGGTCGCGGAAAGGTCGTCACCTCTTGTAGCGGCGGTCGGTAACGGCCCGACCAGGTTACCTTCTCCTCTGTCCAGAGCCGCTTCAACAAACCGTATCGTTCGGCAAGCGACTCCCACTGCTCTTCTTCTGTGATGCCAAATAGCGGGTAATGCCGAGGATCGTTACCTTTGCCGATGATCATCGTCAGCCTTCCTCCGGACAAATGGTCCAAGGTAGCATAATCCTCAGCGACCCGAACCGGGTCAAGCACGCTTAACACCGTAACGGTGGTGAGAAGGCGAATGCGGTTGGTCTGTGCAGCAATCGCGGTCAGCACAACGGAGGGGAAGAAGAGAGAAAGGGTTCCCCGTGTCTCTCTCCGATCCCATAAGCATCGAACCCCAGCTCTTCGGCGAGGATGGCCTGGTCGATCACATTTTGAAATTTTTGCTGTGCCGTCCACGATTCTCCGGTTACCGCATTAGGAACATTCATCATCAAGCTGAACAAAGCAACTTTCATCAGGCTCTTGCCTCCTGCCGGTTAATAAGCTGTGTTTCCTTATTTTTCCTCATAGAGAACGTTTGAAGGCAGGAGCACCGGCATCTTGTGGCTGTCTTGTTCTGCGGATCAGCCAAACCAGCGGGATCGACGCAGCAATCAACCCGCTCGCCAGCCAAAAGGCATCGCCAATGCTCTGCGTATACGCCTCCCTGTATAACTCTCGACTCAATCTCTCCTCAGGACCGATATTGAGGCGAGCTTCATGGATGCCCAAACGAACGTAAAAGACGGACGTGAACATTCCCAATGAGATGGAACTGACAATTTGCCTAAGCCAGCTGAGCAATGCCGAAGCATCTCCCGATTCTTGCTCGGATACTGCCCCCATCGCACTGCCGGTGGCTGGAGTGAGGGCAAGCCCCGTACCGGCATTACGAATGCATAACCAGACGATCACTGAAATCAGTGTCATCTCCGGATGCAGGCGGCTGAAATGCAGGTTGGCCGCCAGCAGCAGCAAGCAGCCTGCACCAATCAAGAGCGCAGGACCGCGGGAAGCGTACATTTTCCCTGAGAGGAAGGTCGCCAAGGTCAAGCACGCCGCGGCCGGAAGGAACAGCAGCCCGATATGGAAGGCGGTCATTCCGCGGATTTCCTCGAGGAACAGCGGGATGAAATACACCCCGGAGTACAGGGCTACCGTAAGAATCAGGGTTAGACTTAAGCTGGCTGTAAAGGGTAAATTACGAAACAAGCGCAGATTCAACAGCGGCTCTGGGGTGCGCAACTCCACACGTACAAACATTACAAAGGCTGCACCGCCGGCGATCAAGCACGCCCAGGTCAAGGGTGAAGCAAGCCCCCATTGATGCAAATTGCCGAACAGCAGCAGCATGGCCAGGCTTCCTCCGGTGGCAAGAAGCAGCCCGGCGATATCTAATTTTCTTGAAGCGTCAGCGCCTCCTGCGGCCGGCAGCATTACCTTCGCAGCGATCCAAGCTCCGATGCCCAGCGGCACAGTTACGAGAAAAATCAAATGCCAATCTACCTGTTGAAACCAACCGCTTAACGAAGGACCTATCGCTGTGGCCAGTACGGTGGAGAACGACCAGACGCTCACGGCAACCGGTTGGCGTTCGCGTGGCAGCGTCTGATAAATCATCATCAGGGAGACCGGTTGGATCAGGCCGCAGAACACTCCCTGCAGGATACGAAATCCGATCAGCGCCTGAACGTTCCAAGAGATGGCGCACAACAGCGAGGTCGCGGTGATTCCTGCCAGCGACCACAGAAACACCCGTTTACTCCCAAATCGAAGGCAGACATATCCGCTGATCGGTGCGATCATGCCGCAAGCCAACGAAAATCCGGTAATCACCCATTGCACGGTATTCAACTCGGCATGAAAGATGTCGATGAAGCCAGGAAGCGAGACGTTTAGCGACACGACGTGATAGACCCCGGCAAAAGAGCCTAAAAACAACGTCAGGAGAATCGACCAAAACCGGCGTTCCGTTAGGGTGTTCATAACGGAAAATGACAGGCCGCATAATGGCCGCCTTCGAGCGGCCTGAGCTGCGGCTCCTCCTCCCGGCAGCGCGGGACGGCAAACGGGCAGCGCGTGTGAAACCGGCAGCCCGCCGGGGGATTAGCCGGAGACGGGATTTCACCAGCGATGCCGCGGGGGAGCTGCCTTTGCCCCTCGCCTGGGCGGCTGCGGGGAATGGAGTCGATTAACGCCCGGGTATACGGATGGGCCGGTCGAAGGAACAGCGATTCGCTTGGGGCAATTTCCACCAGTTTCCCGAGATACATCACGCCGATTCGGTCGGAAATATGACGTACGACCTGCAGTCCGTGAGCGATAAACAGATAGGTCAGCCCCAGCCTCTGCTGCAGGTCCTGCAGCAGGTTGATAATCTGGGCTTGGACGGATACGTCCAGAGCCGAGACCGCTTCATCCGCCAGGATGAACTGCGGGTTCAAGGCAATAGCCCGAGCGATGCCAATACGTTGCCGCTGCCCGCCGGAGAACTCGTGCGGATATCGTTCGTCCCAGGACGGATCCAGACCAACGAGCTCCAACAGTTCGCGAACGCGCTCCTTGATTTTCCCCGGAGGCAATTCTCCGTGAACCTTAAGCGGTTCGGCGATGCTGTCTCCAATTTTCCACCTTGGATCAAACGAGCCGTAAGGATCTTGAAAAATCGTCTGCATATGCCGACGGGCTGAACGCAAGGCAGCTCCGCTTAATTGGGTAAGATCCTCGCCGGCGAACAATACTTTGCCCGCAGTCGCTCTCTCCATCTGCAACAGCACCCTCCCCAGCGTCGACTTCCCGCTGCCAGATTCACCAACCAGGCCAAAGGTTTCCCCTTTCTTAATCGTAAACGAGACATCGTCTACGGCACGGATCAGCCGGGCCCGCCTCCCTAAGCCTCCGCCGTGAACGCGGTAATACTTGCGCAAATGCTCAGCGGCAAACAGCACCTCACCTTCGTTTCCATCCATCGGTTCGGTCGTTGAGATGGCTCCCTCGCCCACCGAGGAAGAACGGCCTGCGTGGATCTGGGCAGCTTCGATTTCCGGTTCCTGCGGCGGCGCAAGCCAGCTGTCCTGCCGAACCAGCTCTTCGGAGTGCCAGCAGGCGGTTCGCCGGCCTTTTGCATCTGTCACTAGAGGCGGCGCTTCCCTCATGCAGCTTTCTGTGGCGTAAGCGCAACGGGGATGAAACCGGCACCCGCTGGGCGGCTCAGCCAGGCTGGGAATTGAGCCTTCGATGGAATGCAGCCGGGTCCCGCGGACGGTATCCAGTGTGGCGATGGAGCGAAGCAGCCCACGGGTATACGGATGGTGTGGGAGTCGGAACAATTGCTCTGCCGGCGCCTCCTCCACAATTTCTCCGGCATACATCACGACAATACGATCAGCGATATCTGCAGCAATCCCCAAATCATGCGTGATGAGCAGAATCGACATTCCGAACTCTTGCTGCAGGTCCTTCAGCAAGCTAAGAATTTGCACTTGGATCGTCACATCCAGGGCAGTTGTCGGCTCATCTGCAATCAGCAGATCCGGGCCGCAGGACAGCGCCATCGCGATCATCGCCCGTTGAAGCATTCCGCCCGACAGCTCGCCTGGGTATTGCTTCAGCCGCAGCCTCGGTTCCGGAATGCCCACGCGTTCAAGCAGGCGAACCGCACGCTCATCGGCCTCCCGTTTGGAAATCCGCTCATGCTGCAGAATCGTTTCCCGAATTTGCCTGCCGATCGTAAAGACCGGGTCAAAGGCGGCCATCGGCTCTTGGAATACCATCGCCATCTTCTTTCCACGAACCCGGCGAAGCTCTGCCTCAGACAGTCCTGTCAGTTCGGTTTCCCCTAAGCGGAGGCTGCCGCCTGTGATTCTGCCGTTCTCATGATCGATCAAGCGCATAATAGCTTTCGAGGTGACCGTCTTGCCGCTTCCAGACTCGCCGACAAGACAGACGGTTTCCCCTTCTCCAATCGTTAAGGTGACATCCCGAATCGCCTGGATCAGTCCGTTCCGGGTGCTGAAATCAACGGATAGCTGCTGAATATCCAACAATGCGCTCCTCATGGCCTCCTCCTATCGCTGCGTAAGTTTTTTCGGATCCAGATGATCTCTCAGACGGTCCCCCAGCATATTCACCGCCAGGACAAACAGAGTGATCGCCAAACCGGGGAAGGTACAGATCCACCAAGCTACGGTCAGATAACCTCTGCCCTGGGACAGCAGCGTCCCCCAGTCCGGGATTTCGCGAAGCACGCCCAGACCGAGGAAGCTCAGCCCCGATCCCGTAAGAATTGACGTTCCGATCCCCACAGCCGCCATAACCAGCAGCGGAGAAAGGGAATTCGGCAACACATGCTTCCAGAAGATTGACCAAGGCGAGGCGCCGATGGAGGCGGAAGCTTTCACGAACGTGCGGTTTTTGATGCTCATGATTTGAGCTCGCATCACGCGGGCATACCCCGGTACGGAGGAGACGGCAACAGCCAGCACAATGTTAAACAGGCTGGGGCCAAGGGCTGCTGCGATGGCAAGCGCAAGCAGAATCCCCGGAATCGTCATCAAAATATCGTTGATTCGCATCATGACTGTATCGACCCAGCCGCCCGCATACCCGGCGACGGCGCCAAAAGCCCCGCCGACTAACCCGCCGGTCAGCACGGAAGCGAGCCCGATAAAAAGAGAATCGCGGCTTCCATGCACGATCACGCTGAAGACATCCCTGCCGAAATAATCCGTACCAAACAGATGCGCTCGGCCCGGCGCCTGCAGGATGCGGTCCGTCAGCATTTCCGTCGGAGCGTAAGGAGCGATCCAGGAAGGGACGATCGCGCATGCGACGATAAACAAGATGAATAATCCGGCCAACACCAGAAGCAGGTCATTCACCGAAAATCGACCTTTTCGCGGTGCAGCCGAAGCTCCGGCCTTACGTTCACGCCAGACTGTTTTGGAGAAAATCGCTTCTCTCACTCGATATCCCTCCCGTTTATAGAGTACGTGAGCCTCATGAAGTGGATCGTCGAACTCGTGGATCGATCATCGCATAAGAAATGTCCACGAGCAGATTAACGAGGACATAAATAGCGGCAGAAAACAGGATGACGCCTTGAACCACCGGCAAGTCCTTGGCCAGGATGGCATCTGAAATCACCCTGCCGATGCCCTGCCGGGAAAATACGGTCTCGATGACGACGGTGCCGGCCAGCATCTCACCGATCAGCATGCCGATCATCGTCACAGCCGGGATTAAGGCATTCCTGAGCGCATGCCGGTACATCACCGCTCGCTCGGTGAGTCCTTTAGAGCGCAAAGTGACGATAAATTGTTCCCCAATGACGTCGAGCATGCTGCTTCGAACCATCCGGAGGATAAATCCCGCCCCGACGGTGCCCAGCGCAAGGGCCGGTAAGACCAAAGTTCTCCAACCGTCCGACCCCATTGCCGGGAACCACCCCAGCGTAATCGAGAAGATGAGGATCAGGAGAATGCCTGACCAGAACGTCGGCATGGAGATGCCAAATAATCCGACGATCCGGGCAATGATGTCAATCGCCCGGTTGCGATGGATCGCCGATAGAACGCCCAGCAGAATCCCGACAACGACGGACACGAAGGCGCTGGCAGCCGTTAGGGCGAGCGTAGCAGGCAAGCTCTCCACGATCTTAGGCAGCACGGGGTCCGAATTCAGCAGCGAGTTGCCGAAGTCCCCTCGGACAATACCGCCGAAATACCGCAGGAGCTGAACATGGAACGGCTGATCAACGCCAAGTTGGTGTCGTAAAGCCGCAATTGCCTCCGGCGTGGCCAGCGAAGGGTCAATCATCACGTCCGTCGGATCACCGGGCAGGATGTACAAAATGGTGAAGACCAGCACCAGCGATCCGAAAATAACCAGCAACGAGGCGATCAGCCGCTGGAAAATCGTCCAAACCATTTTCCTAATACAACTCCCTTCGCGTTACTTCTTTAATGAAACATCGTTAAACAGCGGATAGCCGAGGGAATCGAATTTGATTCCTTGCACCGATTGGGATGCGGCAACCGTATAAGGGTACACGTAGATCGGAAGAATGATGGCATTGTCGATAATGTAATGCTGAACCTTCTGATACAGCTCCGCCCGTTTGGCGTCATCCGGCTCCACTCTGCCTTGCTCCAGCCACTCATCCACCTCCGGACTGTTCAGCCGCGACAAGGTGGGTTGTCCGTCCGGATCATAAGAATGGTAGAACGAATAAAGCGCGTTCGGGTCAGAGTTGACTTGGCTGTTGCCGTATAAATCATAATCGCCGTTGGTAAATACCACGGTTCGGACATCCTTCGTAATCTCCACTTCTACAGCGATGCCGATTTGCTTCAGCTGCTGCTGAATGATCACCGCGATGTCGTTGCGTTTTTCCCGGTTCGGGGTTCCATCGACGTAATGCAGGGTGAGCTTCTTGCCGTCTTTTTCGCGGATGCCATCTGCTCCCTTCACCCAACCCAACTCATCCAGAAGCTGGTTGGACTTCGTCAGATCGGGCTTAATCAAATTTTCCAGCGATGGATCATAGCCAAATATTCCAGGTGACAATGGGGACCAAGCTCGCTCGTAAGTGCCTAAGTACAAGGTCTTAACGATCGCATCCACATCCACCGCCAGCTGCACGGCTTGCCGGGCCTTCAGTTCATTCCAAGGGGTATGATCCAGGTTAAAAAATAACGTATATGGCAGGCCCACCGTATTGGCCTGAAGCAGCTGCAGCTCGGCATCGTTCTTCAAAGCGATTGCGTTCTGAGGCGGCACGGTTTCGGCAGCGAGCACTTGCTTGCTCTGCACGCTTCCGATCCGGGTCGCTTCCTCCGGAATAATGCGGAAGTTCACGCCGTCTAGATAAGGCGCTCCCGGGTTATCGACCAATTCAGGCGCCCATTGATAATCGGGGTTGCGCTCGACTTGAATGCCAGCGTTTTCCTCCCATTTCACAAATTTGTACGGTCCGGTTCCCACCGGATGCTGTCCCAGCTGGTCGCCGTACTGCTTGGCTGCTGTCGGTGAGACGATGCCAAGCAGCGCCTGGCTTAGATTGCCGAGGAACGCTCTGGACGGCGTCGAAAGATTAAGCTTCACGGTGTACTCGTCTATCACCTCGGAGGACTTATACGGCTGAAGCAAGGCAGCCGCATTCGCCGCTTTCGTTGCCGGATCGAGAATGCGGTCGAAGTTGAATTTAACCGCTTCGGCATTAAACGGGGTTCCGTCATGGAATTTGACATCCTCCCGGAGCTTGAAGGTGTAGCTGAGCCCATCCTCCGAGACTGTCCATTCCTTCGCCAGCCACGGCTTGATGGTATTGTCCGGCAGCTGGACAACCAGGCTGTCATAGATCGTGCGAAGGACTCGGACCGCTACGGCAAGCCCGCTGCGATGCGGGTCCAGCGTATCGGGTGAGGTCGCCAGTGCATAAGTGAGTTCCCCGCCTTGGGCGGCAGCTGTTTGTTCGGCATCCGAGGCGGATGCCTCAGCCTTTGGGCTTTCTTGTGCCGTTGGTTGGCTCCCGCAGGCCGATAGCAGCACAACCATCATCATTGCCGCTGCGAAGATGGCTTTACTGCGTTTGGTTTTCATGAATCTCATGGCATCAACGCCCTCCCTCTGCTTCAACTTTCATTTCATAGACTTACCGAACGCTGCCGGCCTGTTGCTGCGCTCGCTGCGCCGTGTAACGGTTCACCGGCACAGGCAGCCCCAGGTTGCCGCGCAGCGTATCCGCCTCATAATCAGTGCGGAACAATCCGCGTTCCTGCAGAATCGGCACGACCCATTCCACGAAATCTCTCAGCCCGCCCGGTACGCTTTCCCCGACAATAAAACCGTCCGCCGCCGGTTCCTCGAACCATTGCTGTACAATATCCGCCACCTTCTCCGGCGTACCAAAGAACACCGTTCTTGGCGTCGCCTCCTGCAGCGCTACTTCCCGCAGCGTCAGGTTCTGCTCTTTCGCCCGTTTCTTAATCCGCTCCGTTGTACTGCGGAAGCTGTTCGAACCGAAATCGCCCAAGTCCGGGAACGGTTCATCCAGCGGATATTGGGAGAAATCATGGTGCTCGAAGTACCGTCCAAGGTACTCCAGCGCTTTATCCGGCGTCACCAATTCAGCGATTTCACGGTATTTTCGCTCCGCCTCTTCCTCAGTCCGGCCAATGATGGGACCGATTCCCGGGAAGATCAGAATCTCATCAGGAGAACGCCCAAGTTCAACGGCGCGCCGCTTCACATCTTGGTAGAACGCCTTGGCTTCCTCGAGCGTCTCGGGCCCGGTGAACACTGCGTCTGCCGTCTTGGCCGCAAGTTTGCGGCCGCTGTCGGAGGAGCCGGCTTGGAACACAACCGGTTGGCCCTGTTTGGAACGCGCGATGTTTAACGGGCCCTGTACGGAGAAATACTCGCCCTTGTGATTTAACCGATGCATTTTGGACGGATCAAAGAATACACCGCTCTCCTTGTCGCGAACAAAGGCGTCATCCTCCCAGGAGTCCCACAGACCTTTAATGACCTCCAAATATTCCTCGGCGATTCGATATCGCTCCGAATGCGAGGGGTGCGGTTTGCCACCAAAATTGAGGGCGGTTCCTTCCAAAGGTGAAGTCACCACGTTCCAACCGGCCCGCCCTTTGCTAATATGGTCGATCGAGGCGAACTGCCGCGCGACCGTAAACGGTTCGCTGTACGAGGTCGACAGCGTTCCGACCAGGCCGATCCGTGAAGTCACAGCGCCCAGCGCGGACAAAATTGTAATCGGTTCGAACCGGTTCAGAAAATGCGGGATCGATTTTTCATTGATGTAGAGACCATCCGCAATGAATACAAAATCGAATTTTCCGTTCTCGGCGATTTGCGCTTGTTGGGTATAGAAGGCCAGGCTTACACTGGCATCCGAGGGAATCTGCGGATGTCTCCACGCCGTATGGCTGCTCCCTACGCCATGAATCGCGGCTCCGAACCGGAGCTGTCTATTGGAATGGGTCCCCATTGTTCACTCCACCTTTGTTTTTGAATTGGAAATCATGGAATTTATGAACTCTAATTAATTATTAACCCATGTGTTTAGTCGGCATTAGTGCAACAAAGAAGCCCGGAGGCTCTCGTCACCTGCAATTGCATTGCCGTCTGTCTGAATTTACACAACCTGGCCTTGCTTCTGCTCCTCTGTCACCAGCCGATAGCGGGCCAGTTCCAGGTTCAGCTGCGTTACCGCCTCATCCAGCCGCTCCCGGAGCTGCTCCTCCAACGCAAACCCGCCGTTCTCCAACCGGCTGACCCATTGATCCACGGCGAATACGCCGCCGAGAATGTGAGTTCCGCCCAGCGCCGCAACCACCGGCTTCAGCGCGTAATCCACCGCCAGCAAATGGGCGATCGTCCCGCCGATGAACAGCGGCAGCACCAATTTGCCTTGCAGCCCTTTTTGCGGGATCAGATCCAGGATCGTCTTCAGCGCACCTGAATAAGACGCTTTATAGACCGGGCTGGCGATGATGACAGCATCGGCCGCTTCAACCGAGGCGTTCAGATCCTTCACAACCTCGCTGTTGAAGTTCGCCCGAAGCAAATCCTCCGCCGGCAGTTCCGCCGCCGAGAACCAATCGATGGAATGCCCCGCATCAGTCAACTTCTCCTGTACATAATCCGTTAATCCGAATAACCGTGAACCTAGTGTAGGACTCCCTGCGAGAATAACGATATTGCTCATAATCGAATCTCCTCCTATTCGTGTTCTACCTTTTGATTTTGCAAAGCCAACTGCACCCAGATCTGTGTCCCGTGAACCAGAACCTCCTCATCCACATCGAATCGAGGGCGATGCAGCGCATGGGTGATTCCCCGAGCGTCATTGCCGCAGCCGATGAAGGCAAACGCCCCCGGCACCTGATCCAGATACCAGCCAAAATCCTCCCCAGCAAGGCTGGGCTCCGGAAGCAAGCTGACTTGCTCCGTTCCCAGAACCTCAGAGGCGGCAGATATGATACGCTGTACCGCACCTTCATCGTTGACAACAGCAATGCCGTCGCGCAGCTCCATCTCATAACCGCCTCCCGCATCTCCCGAAATCGATGCGGCTTGGCGGATTAACCCGTCTCGGATCGTAGCCACGGTCTCCTTGCGAAATGCTCGAAAAGTCCCCGTCAACTCGCTGTAATCCGCGATGACGTTGACCGCGCGACCGGCATGCAGAGTACCAAAGGCGAGCACAGCCGGCTCCGCCGGGTTCACCCGGTTCGCCATCAAACCGTTAACCTCGGTGACGAAACGTGCGGCCATCTGAATCGCATCCGCCGCTCGGTGAGGCTCGCTGTGATGACCTGATACGCCATGGAACTTTACCTTAAAGTGACTGGAAGCCGCCATCGCATACTTAGTATGGATCCCCAGCGTTCCGACGGGCAATTCCGGATGGACATGGAGTGCATAACATTCGTCCACCCCGTCCAGAATGCCATCTTCAATCAAATCGCGTCCGCCCGACAGGAGCCTGCCGTCCAGCGGACTTGGCAGCGCCCCCTCTTCGGCAGGTTGAAAGACGAAGCGGATGGTCCCTCTAACGAGATGCCGATATTCGGCCAGCGTGCGGGCTGCTCCAAGCAGCATCGCGGTATGCGCGTCATGGCCGCAGGCGTGCATCACTCCATCGCGCAATGAACGGTAGGGCACCTCGTTCTCTTCCTGGATCGGCAGCGCATCCATGTCGGCTCTTAGCAGCAACGTCCGACCGCGGCCGGCCTTGCCGTGCAGCGTACCCACCACGCCCATCCCGAAATGCCGGCCGACTTGCCGTTTGACTTCCAGTCCCCAAGATTCCAGCAGATTCCCTACCAATTCCGCCGTACGCGAGACTTCGTACAACAGCTCGGGGTGGCGGTGCAAGTCCCGGCGGATGCGAATGAGCTCGCTTCGCAATCCGGCTGCATATTGCAGGGGGTCTCCCCCCACCGTCTGCTTTAACTCACGGCTCAGCATGTATGAACCCACCTCAAGACTTAGCCGCTACCGCTTTCCGCTCCAGCGTATACCGGTTCTCCGGAATCGGCAGCCCTAAGTTGCCGCGCAGCGTATCGCTTTCGTACTCGGTCCGGAACAGACCGCGCTCCTGCAGGATCGGTACGACCAAGTCCACGAAATCCTCCAGGCCGTTTGGAACGGCAGCCGTGATCATAAACCCGTCGGCAGCGCCTCCCTCGAACCAGGCTTGAATCCGATCTGCGACTTGCTCCGGTGTCCCGATAAATCCGCCGCGCGGCGTTGCGACTTGAAGCGCCACTTGTCTTAACGTCAGCCCTTTTTCCTTGGCGTCTTGTTTGATTTTATCCGTGCTGCTTTGGAAGCTGTTTTTGCCCAAATCTCCGAGATCCGGGAACGGCTCATCCAGCGGATATTGGGAGAAGTCGTGATGCTCAAAGAAGCGGCCCAAATAGTCCAGCGCATTCTCGATCGTCACCAGGCTGGCGACCTCTTGATATTTGCGTTCCGCTTCCTCTGGCGTACGGCCAAGAATCGGAGCGATTCCCGGGAAGATCAGGACTTCGTTCGGATTCCGACCAAACGAGGCGGCGCGGGACTTCACGTCTTGGTAGAAGATTCGCGCATCCTCGATCGTTTCATGCCCGGTGAATACGGAGTCCGCGTGCTTAGCGGCGTAATTTTTGCCAACCTCAGAGGAGCCCGCCTGGAAGATCACGGGTTGCCCTTGCTTGGAACGGGCGATATTCAGCGGCCCTTTCACCGAGAAGAATTCTCCGACGTGGTTCAGGGTGTGCATTTTTTCCGGATCAAAAAATACCCCCGTCTCCTTATCCCGCACAAAGGCGTCATCCTCCCACGAATCCCACAGCCCGCGGACCACCTCCAGGAACTCGGTGGCAATCCGGTAACGCTTGGCATGGTCCGGATGCTCCTTCTTCCCGTAGTTCAGCGCCGAGCCTTCCAATGGGGAAGTGACGACGTTCCAGCCTGCGCGCCCTCCGCTGATCATGTCCAAGGAAGCGAACTGCCGGGCGACGGTAAACGGTTCGCTGTATGAAGTGGACAACGTTCCGACCAGCCCTACATGCTTGCTGACCGCCGCCAAGGCGCTGAGGAGTGTTAACGGCTCGAACCGGTTCAGAAAATGGGGGATCGACTTTTCCGTAATATATAAGCCGTCGGCAATAAACACCAGGTCAAATTTGCCGGCCTCCGCCTTCTGCACCCAACGTTTATAAACGTCGATATTGACGCTGGCATCCGCCTGCGCGTCCGGATGACGCCACAGGGAGGTTCCCCCGCCTACCCCGTGCAACAATGCACCTAATTTGAGTTGTCTTGGTTTCGCCATGATCTCGTTCCTCCTTATCGTTTCGGTAATCGTTCCGGTCTCTTAACTCTTGCTGATCGCTAGCCCGGCGGCTTGTTTGATGCGATCGATTTGCCCTAAATGACGTTGAACGTGGTTGGTGAAGCCCTCGACAATCTGCTTGATGGAGACCGTTTCTCCCTTGGCGTTCACGCCGGTCTTCTCCAGGTCGGCCGTATCTAGGCGGTTTAGCAGCAGGCTGTTGTATAGCAGCAACGCATGGAAGGCCTGCAGTACATCGGAGACTTTCCCCGCGTTGGCATATTGCCCGCTGACCCAAGCGTCTTGGTTAAAGGCCGGCAGCCGTGCCTCCGTCCCTGCCAGAATATCCCGAATCCGGAAAGAGATAACGATGCTGTGATCCACCAAGTGGGTCAACACCTCCAGGACACTCCAACTCTCCGGCTTGGGCTTCCAAGTGGTCTGCTCCTCGCTGAGGCCGTCAATCGCCGTAAGAAGCTGCCCATGTGTATTTAAAAAAGCTTCAAAATTGACTTTCGTCATGCCATCGCCTCCGATTCAAAATTAAGCTTCTTCCCTTATCAAACTCCTTGCTTCGCGAGCAGCCCGATCCGGGCCAGCACGCATCGTGCTATTTCGCCAACTGGCCAAAACGATCCAGCGCAAACGGCCGCAGCGAGTCATCTCTCTTCCCTTCTGCAATTAAGTCTGCAAGCCGTGCCCCAATCGCGCTGGCAAATTTGAAGCCATGTCCGGAAAAGCCACCCGCCACCCACACCTGCGGGTGCTCGGGATGTCGGTCGATGATGAAGTCCTCATCCGGCGACATCTCGTATTTGCAGACCGCGCCTTGCTTTAAGCGGCCGGCTGCCTTCGGCATATAGGCCGACAGCACACGGCGCAGATCTGCTTCATCCTCGGGCCGGCTTCCGAAAGGCGCCAACGTCTCCCCCGGTGTCCAAGGGACCCCGCCGTCATGACGACCGATCTTCAGTCCGGCTCCGCCGATATTCGGGAACCCGTAAAACCCGCCCTCCGGCGTTCCCAACGTGAAACCGGGGAATCGTCCCGCGTCGAAGCCAGGCCCGCTGGTTTCAAACCACCCGACCACCTTGCGCACGGCGCGGATAGGAAGGTTGACGAAAGGAGACAGCGTGCTGAACCACGCTCCGGCGGTCAACAGGACGGCCCCGGCATGAAACCTGTCGTCCGCCGTATACACCGTTACTCCGCCTTCTCCTTGGTGTACCTTCACATCCCTGACTATGGCGTACGTCAGCAGCTTCGCGCCTTGCGCCAAAGCCAACTGGCGATACGCTTCCACACATCGCTCGCTGTACAAGTACCCGGCGTGCGGCTCATACATCGCTTCAAATGAATCCGGAATCGTCAGCTCCGGCCAGCGGGCGCGGATCTCTGCCGCATCCAGCCATTCTGTGTGGACGCCCAGCGCCGCCGATTGTGCCATTCGCTCCTTAAAGGAATAGACGCCGCGATCCGCGAGATTCAAAACGCCCGATGACACCAGCAACTGGGTTCCGGTCAGCTCCTCCACTTCATTCCACAAGCGGTGGGCGCGAACCGCAAGTTCCGTATACACGGGATCTCCGCTGTAAGCATGCCGGATGAGCCGAGGTTCGCCATGATGGCTGCCTTCCCGGTGCGGCGGATCAAAGGCATCGATCAGCAGCGTGCGCAGTCCCTTGCGGGCCAAATAATATCCGGCGCTCATCCCCATGGAGCCTGCGCCAACAACGATGACGTCATAAGCAATGGACGCGCTCATGGGGACGCTCCTTCCTTGCGGAGGCGGGGATCCCGTGCCAGCTCCTCCAACGCCAGCTCCGCCAGCTTCGTGAAGAAGCCGATGCTTACCGGAATCGCCCGCTCATCAAGGTCAAAGGCCGGATGATGCCATTCCTTAGGTCCATCCGTCCCCATAAAGACGAAGAGCCCCGGAACTTCCCGCTGATACCAGGAAAAATCCTCTCCCGCCGGCGACGGAACCGGCGACACCGCCTGGTATCCCGCCGCCTCCGCCGCGGCCACTCCAAGCTCCGCCAGCTTGGCATCGTTCAGCACGGGCGGGGGACCTTCAATCCAACGAACGGAAGCCGTTGTATCAAACGTAGCCGCCACGCCTTGAACCACCTCTTCGAAGCGCTGCAGCACCCGCCGCCGCACCGCTTCATCAAAGGTGCGGATCGTGCCCTCCAGCAGCGCTGTCTCAGGGACGACGTTCCAGGCGGTGCCGCTGTGGAGCTTCGTGACGCTGATCACGGCACTCTCCAGGGAGCCGACGTTCCGGCTGATGATTGATTGCAGCGCCGTCACGAGATGCGCGGCGGTCACAATCGGGTCATTGCCGGCTTCCGGCACCGCCGCGTGGGTCCCCCGTCCCGCGACCTCAACGACAAAGCCGTCGGCAGCGGCCATCAGCGCGCCGCTCTTGATCCCGATCGTCCCGACGGGAAGATCGGGCTTATTGTGCATGCCAAAGATCGCCTGCACCCCGTCGAGCGCCCCGCTGGCGATGACTTGCCGCGCGCCTTTGGCCTTCTCTTCGGCCGGCTGGAAGATCAGCCGGACCGTGCCCTTCAGCTCCGCCTCCCGGGCTTTCAACGCATACGCCGTGCCAATTAGGGCGGCGGTATGGAAATCATGCCCGCAGGCGTGCATTTTGCCGGGATGCGCCGAAGCAAACGGGAGACCGGTCTCCTCCTGAATCGGCAGCGCATCGATATCCGCTCGAACCGCGATGACCGGCCCGCCCTGGAGACCGCCCACCTCGGCAATCAACCCCGTTGTCAGCGGGATATCCAGGATCCGGATGCCCGCTTCCTCCAGCCAGCCGCGAATTCGACGGGTCGTCTCGAACTCTTCATTCGACAGCTCCGGGTACCGGTGCAGCTCCCGGCGAATCGCTACGAACCGCTCTGACGCTGCACTGTTCAACGCTATCGCTTGTCTCGTATAAGTATCGTTGGACATATTACGCCTCCACCGTCGCTTCAACCAAAGCTTCGTGAAGCAGTTCATAGGAGCGAAGTCGCTTCTCAAAAGGCGTGATATTGCTCGTGACAATCACTTCGTCGATACCGGTATCCTTCTGCAGCGCAAGCAGCTGTTCCCGGACCGTTTCCTTGCTCCCTTTGACAATCCAAGGCTCCTGCTCTTCGATCGTATAAGGCTCTCCGGCCTGACGGCCGAACTCTTCCGCTTGCTCCCGTGTGCCAAGCGTCACCAATTTACCGCTGGCGAGCCGCACCTTCACCACCTTCTGATGCCCGGCAAGCTCGGCAGCTTCCGATTCCGATTCGGCGACGATGACGGACACCGCCAGGATCACTTGAGGCTCGGTACCATGGGATGCATCAAATCGCTCCCGGTAGGCTTGGATCGCCTTAAGTGCTACCGATGGGTCTCCGTTAATAAACAGGGAGAACACATATGGCAAACCTAATCCTGCAGCGATTTGCGCACTATCCACGCTCGCGCCAAGCACATAGAGCTCCGGTGCCTGCGCAGGAATCGGGGCTGCGCGCAATCCAGCCAGCGGATGGTCTGCCTCCAGGCGGTTTTGCACGTATTTGCGCAGCTCGACGATTTTGTCCGTCAAGGTCGCTGCTTCCCTTACCCCCTGCTGCAAAGCCTGCGTGCTCTTTGGCAAACCTCCCGGAGCCCGGCCAACGCCAAGGTCGACCCTTCCCGGCGCCAGAGAAGCCAGCACGTTGAAGTTTTCCGCTACTTTATACGGGCTGTAATGCTGCAACATCACGCCGCCGGATCCAATTCGGATCGTGTTCGTTTGAGCCAGAAGGTAAGAAATCAACACCTCTGGTGAGGAACCGGCCACTTGCTCCGAATCATGATGCTCAGATACCCAAAACCGCCGGAACCCCAGCTCCTCAGATTTGCGGGCTAGCGCTACGGTGTGCTTGAACGCCTGCTCCGCGGTTTCCCCCGGGTAAATTGGGCTTTGGTCCAACACGCTAATCGTGAGTCCCATCTCTCGTTCGCCTCCTTAATCGTAAAAATGCTAAATGCTATAGCTCGGCTCAGGGGTAATCCGCTTCAAAAACTGCTTCGTCCGTTCTTCGCGCGGATGGTACAGCAGCTCCGCCGGGCTCCCTTCTTCCACAATGACACCGCCGTCCATAAATACGGCGTGGTTCGCCACGTCCCGGGCAAACCCCATCTCATGGGTCACGACGATCATCGTAATCCCTTCCTTGGCAATCTTGCGAATGACCTCCAGCACTTCGCCCACCAACTCGGGGTCCAGCGCAGATGTAGGTTCGTCGAACAAAATCACCTCTGGCTCGAGAGCCAGCGCTCGGGCAATGCCCACTCGCTGCTGCTGACCTCCAGACAACTGGCTCGGATAAGCGTCCAGTTTACCGGCCAGACCCACCTTCTCCAGCAAAGCGATACTGCGGGCTTTGGCTTCTTCCTTGGGTATTTTTTTGACGATCACTAAGCCTTCCATCACGTTCTCCAGCGCCGTCTTGTGCCGAAATAAGTTATATTGCTGAAACACCATCGCCGTCTTCTGACGGAGGGTATGAATGTCTTTCTTGGACGCCCGGCTGCAGTTCACGCGGTAATCCCCGATGGCAATCTCGCCGCCGCTGGGCTTCTCCAGATAGTTGATGCATCGCAGCAGCGTTGTTTTGCCGGAGCCGCTGGGTCCCAGAATGACGACAACATCCCCTTGATTCACCGTCAAATCAATCGATTTTAAGACCTGCTGGCGTCCAAAGGACTTGGATAATTGACGAAGCTGAATCATGCCACTCCCCCCCGATTGTAAAGTTGGATTCGTTTCTCGAGCCGCGCCGTAAGCCGTTCGATCAGGACGGTCAGCCCCCAGAAAATCACCGCCGCCGCCACATAGGCCTCAAAAAACTTCCAGTTGGTCGAGGCAACGATTTGTGCTTTCGCGTTAATGTCCACGACGGATACGGTAAAAGCCAGCGTCGACCCGTGCAGCATGCCGATCGCTGAGTTGGAGAGATTCGGCAGACTGAACGCCAGCGCTTGGGGGAACACGATTCGTCGCAGCGCCTGAAACGTCGTCATCCCGATGGAATAAGCCGCTTCGAGCTGCCCGCGGTTCACTGCCAGCAGCCCCGAGCGGACGACCTCAGACATATAAGCTCCAGCGGTGATAGAGAAGGAAATATAGGCAAAAGCGATCATCGGGATGGAAGCGGACTTAAAGCCCCAGCCAAACCAACCCGATAAGCCGTCAATAATGACCGGCAACCCGAAGTAAATCAGCAATAAGTGCGTCAACATCGGCGTTCCGCGGATAAAGGTGACATAAGCGGTGGAGATTTGTCCCAGCACAGGAATTCGATACAGTCGGAACAACGCGGTGATCACGCCAATCACAAAGCCAACCGAGACAGACACAGCGGTGATCATTAAGGTGGTGGGAATCGCAGACAACAGTTGAACGAAGGCCGTCCAGATAAATGAAGGATCGATTTTCATAGTTTTGCGCCTCCCTTCTCCGCGCCGATTCCGGCAAACATGGCCCGAAGCGATGGCTTACGCTCGATCCGGAACTTCCTTCTCTCCGCCCCATCCGATTGTTCATGCTTCAGTAAACGCCGTTCGGCGGCACGCAGCAGTTTCTCTAACGTGAAGCTCACGACCAAATAAATGAACGCCAGAGCCAAATACGCTTCGATAAAATGCTGCGTGAGTGCACCAAGCGTCTGGGCTTTGCCGGTGAGTTCCATGACGCCGAGGGTAAATGCCAGCGAAGTATCCTTCAGCAAGGCAATCACCATATTTGAAAAAACCGGAACCGCAACCGCCAGTGCCTGCGGCATTACGATACGGGTGAATGCTTGATGCCCCTTCATGCCGATGGCATAAGCTGCTTCGACCTGTCCCCGATCCACAGCCGTCACCGAAGCACGGATCATCTCCGACATAAAGGCTCCGGTATGCAGGCCGTAAGTCAAGATGACGAAGAACAATACAGGCGCTCGGGAGATATCCAGGTTAACCAGCTTCAACAGCTCCGGCAAGCCATAATAAAACAGGAACAATTGAATCAAGATTGGCGTCCCTCTGAAAAACGAAACATACACCTTCGAAAACTGCTCCAACACCGGAATCCGATACAGCCGGGGGAACGCGATCAGAAATCCGATGAGGATCCCCGTCAACAGCGAGCCGCCCACGATCAGCAAGGTGATGCCCAGCGTCGACCACAGCTTCGAAAAAGCGCTGATCACGAAAGAAAAATCAAACGGTGCTCCCACGAACATCCCCCTCCTTTCCCGCCTTATGGATTAGTTATCCGAAGTGAAGTCTTCTCCGAGCCATTCCTTGCTCAGCTTGCTCAAGGTTCCATCCGCCTTCAATTCCTTGATTACTTCGTCGATCGCATCTGCCAGCTTCTGTCCCTCCGGATCGTCTTTGCGGAAAACGAATAAGATATCCGCTTCAGACAGATCCTCACCGGTCGTTTTCAGCTTCCCCTGAGGGTCGATCAGCGACAGCGAGAAGTCTGCTCCCAGTGTGGCCTCGACGCGGCCGGAAATGATTTGGCTGACCGTATCGTTGGCTGCACCACTTTGGTAGACGATCTCGATCGCATTGTTATTTTCCTTGTTGTAGTTCTCCAAAATTTGCGCCTCTGCACTGGTTGGCGAGGTTAGTACCTTCTTCCCCTTCAAATCGTCCAAGGAATGAATCGTATGATTGTCCTTCGCGACGATGATCTTATTTCTCCAGTGCGCGTAGGGCTCTTTGTTAAACAGGTATTTCTCAGCCCGCTCCGGGTTCTTCTCCATCTCATGAGCAACAAAATCGATCTTCTTCGTCTCCAAGCTCAGCAGCAGGTTGGAAAATTCCTGGGTCTGGAACTCGAACTCATATTCCGCCAGACGCCGATCGATCTCACGGACCAGTTCAACGTCAAATCCGGTTAATTTCCCGTTCTCGTCGATAAAGCATACTTTCGGGAATCCCGTGCCCGTCCCGACAATGATTTTCTTGACTTCCCCCGACCCTGAGGCTGCGCTTGCCGCCGTATCCTTCCCTTCCGTCCCGCCGGACGCTCCCGCTCCACATCCTGCCAGCGCCCCCGCTAACACCAGTACAGCCGCTGCACTTAACCATCTCTTCATGTCTCTAACCCCTTCCTCATTCACGGTGATCTTTGGTTTACAATCCCTATAAGTTTAGTCAGGATTATGTTGACACTACTTTACTGTGATTTTTGTTACGCGTCTAATCGAGTTTTTCTATGGGTACATGCAAATCGTCAATAGGAGAAGCGCTCAGCTCTAACAGAGCGTCCAAGAACACGTTGTTATCACCGCTGAGGGAGATGAGGTGGGTTTGTAAAGAAATGCCGGCTGTCTCTAGGATGTCTACCGGCACGAGGATGCCCTCCTGCACTTCTTGTCTCGCGGACAAACCAGGAAGGAAGCAGATGCCGGCCCGGTTGATCACAAGTTTCTTGGCGGTCTCGGCATTATCGACTTGATACACGATGTTAGGCGGCTGCTCCAGGCTTTCGAACGCGCGGTGGATTCGCATCCAGTCGAGGGAACCGCATTCGAAGAACACCAGCGGCTCCCGCCGGATGTCGCGGATGGATGCACTGCCGGCAGCGGCAAGCGGGTGATCCTTATATACGTACAGCCGGATCGGATCATCGTAAAAGGGATAGGATTGAAACGACGGGCTCATCTGCTTGCGCGCAAAGGCCACGTCGATTTCTTTGGACGCCAGCTTCCCGGCCAGAACGTCAGTTGGAGCGGTAGTCACCTTGAAGTTGATCAACGGAAAGCGTCTATGCAACAGTACGAGCAGGTGCGGCATTAAATAGTTGGACACGGATACAGTACTGCCAATTCGCAGCTCCTCAGGGGTTCCCGGCCGGGAATGGAGATGATGTTTTCCCTTTTGGTAGGTCTGAAGGATTTGCTGGGCATAGGGCAGAAATTGTTTCCCCTTCTCCGTCAGTTGGATTTGCTTCCCCAAGCGGTCGAACAACCGGCAATCCAGCTCCCGCTCCAGCGATTGGATCCGCGCGGTCACCGTTGGCTGCGATAGAAATAACACCTCCGCCGCCTTGTTGAAGCTGCCGTAGTGATTAATGTATACAAACGCCTCAATATGATCGATGTTCAAAACTGATCCCCTCCCCTGTTTTCTATATATCTTACTATACCAATCTATATAGACGGGTTTGTAAATTATCCTTAATCTTAGGGAGCCCGCCACTTTTTGTCAATCGTTCGATATAGATTTTTTTAATGTTCATGTAAATATTTTTATATTCCGATGCGTTTAGTAGGCATTTGATCTATACTAGGTTCACTTCACTTAATTGATTGGGATTTGGATGATGAATGAACTACCTCGATAAGGAGTGTTGGAAATGAGCCGTATAGAGCAGGAAGTGTTCATCCGGGATGCCCGGGAAGATGAACGGGAACAAATTGCCAAAGTCATGCTGGAAGCTTACCAGCAATATGCGTTTGAGATGCCCCGCGAACGATGGGAGGAATATCGCGCGAACATTCGAAGCTCTGTCTACGGCAACGGGCCTTATGCCCGCCTCGTCGCTGAGCTGAATGGAGAGATTGTTGGCAGCGTGCAGCTGTTCCTGAACTCGGAAGCGGCCTATGGGAGATCGGACTTAAGCATCCATTCGCCCATCATCCGGCTGCTCGCGGTATCCCCCTATGCCCGCAGACGCGGGATTGCCAAGCGGCTGATTCGCGAGGCGGCCCGCCGCTCGCTTGAGCTTGGTGCCCAAACGCTGTACCTGCATACCTCTGACATGATGGCGGCTGCGGTGAAGCTGTATGAAAGCCTCGGGTTTGAACGAGCTTATGAAGCTGATACGATCAATGGGGAGACCCTGGTCAAATCGTATAAGATTCAACTGACGGACGCATTGCCTCTTCTGCAAACTACGTAGGTGAGAGAAATCCTAAGGGCGTTCTCTGCATGATTTCCCCTTTCTGGCATCTGGCCTGTCTCCTAAGCTATAATGGAAATGGTAATCATGTCATGAACATTGTTAAAGGACGGAGCCCTAATGATAAATCAATCTTATGTGAACCCCTTGGAGCAAATGAAGGTCCTGCGGAAGTCATTGACCCGATTTATGATGATGTACAAATTTGCCCTCCACGAGGTGGAGACGAAGATCGAAATTTTGCAAGAGGAGTTTCAGCTCCTCCACGAATATAATCCGATCGAGCACACGAAATCGAGAATCAAGTCTCCGGAGAGCATCATGAAGAAGCTGCATCGCAAAGGCGGCGCTTCCTCCCTAGAGGATATTAAACGGAGCATTCGCGACATCGCCGGCATCCGCATCACCTGTTCGTTTATTTCGGACATTTATCGAATCAGCGAAATGCTGCAGGCACAGAAGGATTTGAAGATCCTTACGATCAAAGATTACATCAAGAACCCTAAACCCAACGGATATAAGAGCTTGCACATGCTGGTTGAAGTGCCCGTGTTCATGTCAGACGGTGAGGAAATGGTTTGCGTCGAAATCCAGATCCGTACGATTGCGATGGATTTCTGGGCCAGCCTGGAGCACAAGATTTTCTACAAATATAACGAGTCCGTCCCGGATCGTCTGCTCCAGGACCTGAAGACCGCCGCCGACACTGCCTTCGAGCTGGACTTGAAAATGGAACAGCTGCAACAGGAAATGGAGGAAATCAAGCACGCGCATCAAGCCGAAGCCTCCGAAGAATTCCAGTTGCTCATCGACAACCAGAAGTTCAACATCCCGCAGAAGCTGCTGAAATTGTTGTCAGGCGAGGGTTGAGCTATCGGGAAATTTAGAAACAAAAGGAGTTGCCCTATACCATCATCTTGATGGGAGGTGCAACTCCTTCTTCATTTAGCGGGATTGTCTTACGCGATGAGGGGTAAAGGAATCCGTACGCTTCTTGGTATTCCTTGCCGGCTGTACCGGCTTCGGGGCCGGAGCCGTTTGTTGCATCGGATAAGGGTGATCTTTAATGACAGGGACTCGCTTTCCGATCAATTTCTCAATATCAGCCAAGTACGGCTTCTCGTCAAAATCGCAGAACGAAATGGCGACACCGCTTTGTCCGGCCCGACCGGTTCGCCCGATCCGGTGAACGTAGGTTTCGGGAATATTCGGCAGCTCGTAGTTGACGACGTGAGATAACTCGTCGATGTCGATGCCCCGCGCTGCAATATCGGTGGCGACCAGGACGCGCAAGGTGCGGTTCTTGAAATCCTGCAAAGCCGTCTGCCGAGCGCCTTGCGACTTGTCACCGTGGATGGCTTTGGCGCTGACCTGCGCCTTCGTTAAGTAGCGCACTAACCGGTCCGCCCCATGCTTGGTCCGCGTAAAGACGATGGCGGATTCGATGGACGGGTCTTGCAAAAGGTGAATCAGCAGATCCCTCTTGTTACCTTTGTCCACGTAATATAGATACTGCCGGATCGTGTCCACCGTGGAGGAAACCGGTGTAATCTCCACCTTGACGGGGTTTCTCAAGATGGAATTAGCCATTTGCGCGATCGCGCCGGGCATCGTGGCGGAGAAGAGCAAGGTTTGCCGTTGGGACGGCGTCTTGGCGATGATCTTCTTCACGTCGTGGATAAAGCCCATGTCCAACATGCGGTCCGCTTCATCCAAAATCAGAAGCTCCACGTCCTTCAGATCGATCAGCTTCTGCTGCATGAGATCGTTCAGCCTTCCCGGCGTGGCGATCAGAATGTCTACGCCTTTCTGAAGCACAGCCTCCTGCGGTTTCTGCGACACGCCGCCAAAGATGACAGCACATTTCAGAGGCAGGTACTTCCCGTAGGCGCAAAAATTTTCGTAAATCTGCAGCGCCAGCTCGCGGGTTGGCGTGATCACCAGCGCGCGAATATTCCGCCGGCCTGCTCGCGGGGTGCCATCCTTATGCAGCAATTGCAGGGTAGGGATGGCAAATGCTGCGGTTTTCCCCGTACCGGTCTGCGCGCAGCCCAGCAAGTCTTGGCCGCCCAGAATCGGAGGAATCGCTTGTTGTTGAATTGGCGTAGGTGCCGTATAGTTCTCCTGCTCCAACGCTTTTAAGATCGAAGGAATCAGGTTCAGTTCTTTAAATTGCATAAATAACTCCTTGCCGGCCTTACTGCCGGAATCGCTAATTTTGGCAGGAAGTGCCCAAGGCTTGAAGCTCGTTCCACCAATCCTATCAATATAACACTTCACAGGTAACCCGGCAAATGGAGAGTTAAGTTAGGTTAGGTTGGGTTGGGTACGGATCGGTTCGATGCGTGCATGTTGGTTGACCGTTCGACCGTTCTCATAGCGACAGGGCCTTCTGATAAGGCCCTTTTGTGGCGTTATTTCCTCCTCTTTGCACCTCATGAAAGAAAATAAGACCCTTTTAAGGTCTTATTTGAAGAAAAAGAGGATGAAACATCGCATAGGAGCTCGATCTGAGATCAATAAGACCCTTTTAGGGCCTTATTTTAAGCGGAACGTGTATTTGGGGAAGAATAAGGCCATTTTTCACCCTTATTTCAACAACATCGACTGGGACAATGGGAGATGCCCCTATCTACCTGCGCACCACGTAATCCCCCACCTGACACAACCAAACCATATGGTCCTGCCCCGGCCCCCAGTAGTCCTTAGCCACGACATAAGGTTCGCCGAACTTGCGCAGCCACTTCTGCTGCGCCCGCTTATAGCCGCTGTCGAGACAGAAGCGCTCGATCCCCCGCTCTTGCAGCGCCTTCGCCATCGCCTCGATCAACGCCGCTCCGATGCCTTGTCCTTGATAGGCGGGGAGCACGTATAAGCTTCCCAGCTCGCCAACCTCGTCCAACGCGTTCCGGGTGCAATCCCTCGTTTCCTTCCCGCAAGGGCCATAGGAAATCGTTCCCACCACCTCCCGCCCGATCTTCGCAACGAGAAATAGGACGGGGCTCTCCCCCGCTGTTTTCCCTTTCCCATGCGGATCAGAGCTGGATGCAGCCCCAAGGGCGGCGTTCACCAGCTTTCTTTTTCCATCCACTTCTTCGCGGATATCTTCTATTAAATGTCCGAGCCCTTCCGCGGCAAACGCCTCCGGAATCGTCTGCTCGAATACGCGGCAGGCTTGCTCTCGATCTTCTGTGGTTAGCGGTACGATCACGAAATTTTCGACCATGGCGATCCCTCCTTCAAATTTTTTTCGTATCGGCCTGCAAAATTGGAGCAATTCACTTCATATTCTAAAGAATTTACCGAAATAAAAGCAAAGAGGCGATCCCATCACGAAAACGCAAACCTACGTGACAACACGCTGGAATATGCGGGTTTTACCTGTGAACGGTTGTGGTATAATCACGATGATTTGCGAAAATGAAGATTGCTTTAACAGCTTGCAACAACAAACAGAAACGGGTGATCAGAATTGTTTGAACTCAAATGGCTGTGGCAGAATTTGGAAGGCAACCGGGCCAGGTATATCACCGCGCTGGTGCTTTCCGTCGTGGGCTCCTCGCTCATGATTATCAATCCGTACATCGGCCAGCAGATTGTTGACACGTTTATCACAGGTGAAAATGCAATGCAAAATTTAACGGAGCAACGGGGACTGCTGATCATGCTCTGCTTGGGGATGATCGGGTTCTCGCTGCTGCGGACGGGGCTAGCTTATTTGACGACGATGCAATATGAGCAGGCTTCGCAAAATATGTTGTACAAAGTCCGCATCTATCTGTACAACAAAATCCAAGGCCAAGATATGGAATACTACGACCATAACCGGACCGGGGACCTGATGACCAAGATGACCGGGGACTTGGACATGGTGCGGCACTCGATGGCGTGGATCATCAAAACGATTATTGAATCGCTGACGATCTTTATTGCGGCCGTCGCTTATTTTTTCACCATTGATGCCGTGTTGACGCTGTGGCTGCTGGTCTTGGCGCCTCCCATCTTCGTCGTGGCTTACATCTTCGCGAAAAAGGTCCGTCCGATGTACGTAGATCTGCGCGAGCGGTTGTCCCAACTGAATACGATCACCCAAGAGAACATCTCGGGGAACCGCGTCGTTAAAGCCTTTGCTCGTGAAGAATTTGAAATTGAGAAATTTACCGATAAGAACGTTCACTTCTCTGAAGCGAACAAGAAAGCAGCGCTCGTGTGGCTGGACTACTTCCCGTACCTGGAGACGTTCGCCCAAGCGTTTAACGTGATCTTGATGCTGGCCGGTGGATATTTTGTCATGCAGGGAAGGATTACGTTCGGGGAATTTTCCGCGTTCTCCGCACTGATCTGGGCCGTGTCCAACCCGATGCGCAACATCGGCATTATCATTAACGATATCCAACGTTTCTTCGCCAGCTTGAGTAAGATTGTAGAAATTTATTACGCCAAACCCAAAATCGTCAACGAGCACAACGCAATCGATAAGCGCCGTTACGAAGGACGCATCGAATTCAAGCACGTCAGCTTCAAATATGACAGCAACGAAGTGCTTCACGATATCAGCTTCTCGGTGAATCCGGGAGAAACGATCGCCATTATGGGCTCAACCGGTTCAGGCAAAACGTCGCTCGTGAACCTGATCCCGCGCTTTTACGACGTATCCGATGGGCAAGTGTTGGTTGACGGCGTGGACGTCCGCGAACTGGAGCTTGATGAGCTCCGCAGCAACATCGGCATCGCGACCCAGGACGTGCTGCTGTTCTCCGATACGATCGACGGAAACATCGCTTACGGCGATCCCGAGCTGCCGGAGGATCAAACGAGAGAGTATGCCAAACTTGCGGCGGCGCATGATTTTATTACGAAAATGCCGGAAGGATATGACACCATCGTTGGGGAGCGCGGCGTTGGCTTATCCGGCGGGCAGAAGCAGCGGATCGCGCTGGCTCGGGCGCTGGCGGTACGCCGGCCGATTCTGATCCTCGACGATACTACATCCGCGGTAGACTTAGAGACCGAGGAGCATATCCAGAAGAGCTTGCGCGAGCTGAACTTCCCGTGCACGAAGCTGATCATTGCTCAGCGTGTGTCGACCACGGCCGAAGCAGACCGTATTCTGATTCTGGACGGCGGACGGCTGATTGAGGAAGGCACCCATGCCGAATTGCTCGCGAAGCGCGGCTATTATTACGATGTATTTATGCTTCAAAATGAAGGGATCGGAAGGACGGTGAGTAGCCATGGCTAGAAATAAGTTCGATGTGGATGAGAATCTAGAGTCTCCTTTTGATATAAAACACTTCAGACGTGCCATGGTGTACATCCGGAAGCAGCAAAAGCCGATGATCATCGCGTTCGTGCTGAGCGCCTTGTCTGCGGCGATCGCGCTGTCCGCGCCGCTCATTATCCAGCATGTCGTTGACGTGACGATTCCGCAAAAAGCGTTTGGCGCGCTGGTCGGATGGTCTGCGCTGATGTTGCTCACGATCGTGGTCAGCGTTGAGCTGGCGACAATCCGCTCCCGGATCATGACCCGGGTTGGCCAGGATATCATCTTCGATATCCGGACGGATCTGTTTAAGCATCTGCAGCAGCTGCCGTTCAAATATTACGACGACCGTCCCCAAGGGAAAATTCTGATCCGCGTCGTTAACTACGTCAATGCGGTATCCGACGTGTTGTCCAACGGGATCATCAACTTTATTTTGGAGATCGTCAACTTGATCTTTATCGCTGTGTTTATGTTCGCGGTGGATGTTCGGTTGTCGTTCGTCACCTTGGCCGGATTGCCGGTGTTCCTCGGCGTCATGCTGCTGATCAAAACCCGGCAGCGCCGGGCATGGCAGGCTGTATCTAACAAAAGCTCTAACATGAACGCCTATTTGCAGGAGAGTATCAGCGGGATTGGCGTGACGCAAATTTTCTCCCGTGAGAAGCATAACGAAGGCATCTTCACTCGCCTCGCCGGCAACTACCGCAAGGAATGGATGCGGGCGCTGCGCTACAACGCGCTGATCCCGTTCTCCGTGGATAACCTGGCGACGATCGTCACGACATTGATCTATATGGTTGGCTTGCTTGCGATGGGGCCGCAAGGCGTGACCTTCGGGGTCATCCTTGCGATGAGTAACTACGCAGCCCGCTTCTGGCAGCCGATCCTGAACTTGTCACAGTTGTACAACAACTTTATTAACGCCGTAGCGTACCTGGAACGGATCTTTGAAACGCTGGATGAACCGGTGACGGTCAGCGACGTTCCGGGGGCGAAGGCATTGCCGCCAGTACAGGGCAACGTCCAATTCAAAGACGTTACGTTTGCTTACGATCCCGGCCTGAACATTCTGGAGCACCTGAACTTTGAGGTCAAAGCCGGGGAAAGCATCGCCCTCGTCGGACCGACAGGTGCGGGCAAAACCACGGTCGTGAACCTGATCTCTCGCTTCTACAATGTGAGCGAAGGCGCGATTCTGATCGATGGTCACGACATCTCGCAGGTGACATTGAAGTCGCTGCGCAGCCAGATGGGGATTATGCTGCAGGACAGCTTTATTTTCTCGGGTACGATCATGGATAATATCCGCTATGGAAAGCTGGACGCCACCGAAGAGGAAGTCATTGCTGCGGCCAAAACCGTCTGCGCTGACGAGTTCATCCGCGAGTTTGAGCAAGGTTACTACACGGAAGTGAATGAGCGCGGCTCGAAGCTGTCCCAAGGACAGCGGCAGCTCATCTCGTTCGCCCGGACGCTGCTGGCCGATCCGCGTATTCTGATTCTGGACGAAGCGACCTCTTCGATCGACGCCAAGACAGAGCGTCTGCTCCAGCAAGGCCTAAACGAGCTGCTCAAGGGACGCACCTCATTTATCATCGCGCACCGGCTGTCGACGGTGAAGAACTGCGACCGCATCATGTACGTCTCCGACAAGGGGATTGCCGAATCCGGCTCGCATGACGAGCTGATGGCCAAACGCGGTCTATACTACCGCTTGTATACCGCGCAGAAGATGGAAGCTGTGTAGAGCATGCCAAAATAAAGGCAATTCCGCCAAGCTATTGGGGTTGGTGGAGTTGCCTTTTCGTTTTTTTTGGCGCAGGGAAGATCAAAACTTGTTTGATAGCTGTTTGATTGTGAAAAGTTTCACTTACCATAACAAGCCCTTATGTTATCCTCGCCAAGGGGAACGAAAGAGAAACAGCTCCCCTATTAAGACAAAAGTGGAGGGTTTATCATGCAAAAGAAAGTAACAGCAGCACTCATTCTCGTCTTATCCTTGATGCTGGTCATCACGGGATGCGGCAACAATGGGAACGAGCCTCAGAACCAGGCTCAAGATCAGAACCAGACGCAGGCTGGGGGACAGACGAACAAGGCCAAGGAAAGCGAAGCCGAAGCCGTAGCCGGCGCATCCGAAAAAAGCTATACGCCCCACGATCAGTTGAAGGATAGCTACGATATCATTATCATCGGCGCAGGCGGTGCTGGCATGACCGCGGCACTTGAAGCGAAAGCGAGCGGCATGAACCCGGTGATTTTTGAGAAAATGCCGGTGGCTGGGGGCAATACAACGAAATCGTCCTCGGGCATGAACGCCTCAGAAACGAAATTCCAAAAGGAACAAGGCATTGAAGACAGCAACGACAAGTTCTATGAAGAGACACTCAAAGGCGGCCATAATACGAATGATACCGAACTGCTTCGTTACTTCGTTGACCATTCCGCCGAAGCGATCGATTGGCTTGATGCCATCGGCATCCGCTTGAATAACCTGACGATTACCGGCGGTATGAGCGAAAAACGCACCCATCGTCCGGAAGACGGCTCCGCCGTGGGACAATACCTGGTGGACGGCCTGGTGCGAAACGTTGAAGAACAAGGCATTCCGCTGTTCGTCAACGCCAACGTCAAGGAAATTATTCAGCAAGACGGCAAAGTGAGCGGCGTGAAGGTCGTTTTGAACGATACCGAGGAAAAAACGATTACCGCCAAAGCTATCATCGTCGCAACCGGCGGTTACGGGGCGAATCCGGAAATGATCACCGAGTTTAGACCGGACTTAAAGGGATATGTCACGACCAACCAAGTTGGCAGCACCGGTGATGGCATTACGATGATTGAGAAGTTGGGCGGCGTTACCGTGGATATGGATCAGATCCAAGTTCACCCAACCGTTCAACAGGAGAAATCCTATCTGATCGGCGAGGCCGTGCGCGGTGAAGGTGCGATTCTAGTTTCCAGCGAAGGCGTACGTTTCTACAATGAAATGGATACACGTGATAAGGTGACGGCTGCGATCAATGCCCTGCCTGAGAAATCAGCCTACCTTGTTTTTGATTCCGGCGTAAAATCCCGGGCTAAAGCGATTCAACAATATGAAAAGATGGGCTTTGTGATCCAAGGTGACACGATTGAAGCTTTGGCTGAGGCCATGGGCGTACCGGCCGATGCTTTGGCGAAGACGTTGGAAACTTGGAATGCCGCTGTACAAAGTAAAAATGACGCCGAATTCGGCAGAACCACCGGGATGGATTATGATTTGTCCGGCGCACCGTATTACGCCATCAAAATTGCTCCCGGCATCCACTACACCATGGGCGGCGTGAAAATCAACACCAACACGGAAGTGTTGAACAAGGACGGCAACCCGATCCCAGGCCTGTTCGCCGCTGGCGAAGTGACCGGCGGGTTGCACGGGGATAACCGGATCGGCGGCAACTCCGTAGCCGATATTATCATCTTCGGACGGCAGGCCGGCGTGAAGGCGGCCGAGTTCGTGAAGGCGCAATAAGCAGAACGATCCTGAGATAGGACCCGTCAAGGCTTGAACTCCCAGGAGGTTGAGCTTTGGCGGGTTTTCTTTTTTTGCGGAAAGGAACTTTGGGAATACTAAGTAACCACACACAGTATAGGAGGTGCGTCAGATGAGTAAAAAAGAGGACTACGCCCAGCAGCAACTGGAACGAGCCAAAGCGAAGGACTCCACCGACGAAGGACGTAAAGGCGCCTTCATGATGAAAGACGCCTGGAACCAAGACGGCAACCCCGCCGCTGCAACGGACGACTTCGGCCCCGTGATGAAGCCGGAGGCCCCGCCGACGTTGAACGGGAAACCGTTGTAGTGCGATTACGGCCACGTCAGGCCCATACTGTACATGATTTTTTCGAGTACATTTCGCCGAAATCGCTGGATTGGGGCGCATTGTACTCGATTTTTCATGTACATTTTGCGGTCACACACGCATCTGGGCCGATTCTGTATGATTTTTCGAGTACATTTCGCCCAAATCGCTGAATTGGGGCGCATTGTACTCGAATTTTCATGTACATTTCGCGGTCCCACACGCATCTGGGCCGATTATGTATGATTTTTCGAGTACATTTCGCCGAAATCGCTGGATTGGGGCGCATTGTACTCGATTTTTCATGTACATTTCGCGGTCCCACACGCATCTGGGCCGATTATGTATGATTTTTCGAGTACATTTCGCCGAAATCGCTGGATTGGGGCGCATTGTACTCGATTTTTCATGTACATTTCGCGGTCCCACACGCATCTGGGCCGATTATGTATGATTTTTCGAGTACATTTCAGCGAAATCGCTGGATTGGGGTGCATTGTACTCGATTTTTCATATAGAATCCCCCCTACACTGCGCAGCACGGTCAAGCCTTGGGGCAAAAGGGCGGATCATCTCGCTAAAAGGAGGGGATCCCCACTAACAAGAGGATCGTCCCTCTAGAAGGGATCCCGCTCTTGAAAAGGAATCCCCTTTAAAGAGGATCCATCGTCTAAGAAAGGAGCGCCCCTTTAAGAGAGGAAACATCCTCTACGAGGAGAGCGCTCTTCTAAGAGTGGATAGCACCTCTAAGAGGGAACCTCTCTGCTCCTCTATGAGAGAATCACTCCTCTAAGAGAAGAGCCCACCTCTAAGAGGGAATCACTCCTCTAAGAGGGATCACCCCCTTTATGAGAGCAGATCGCCCTCAAAAAGGGTAACCCGTTCCCCCGCGGCCCCTCGGGTCATCCCCTCTCCCATCAGCACCGCACATACTTGCGCTTAAAGCCCAGCTGACCGCGGTCCAACGATTTTTGGATGTTTTCCGAAGCGTTCAGGATGGCGCTCTTCTTCTTGTCCCGCTTCATCTCGACCGGGCCAATCGCTTGGGCGGTCTCCACCGCTTGTTTGTGCAGCGGCACATAGGAAACCGCGACGGTGTACACAAAGTTATTCATCGCGGACTTCGTACGCTCAGGCGCATCGTGGATCGAGTTCTTCACCGTCTCCAGCATGCCGGCGAGCTTGCCTTCGTCAAACTCGCTGTCCGGTCGGCTCCCCAATAGCCAGCAGTAACAGCTCCAGCCCGCCGACATCTTCAGCTCGTCCCCGCTGGCGATCCACTGGTCCGCCACTTCCTGAGCAATATCCGCCTCCGCCAAGGTGACGGCAACCACGAAGTCCGACAACATATAGAAATACGCCTTCTCGATCCAGCGCTCAAAATCCGCATGCGTCATCGCCTTCGGATCCGCAATCATCCCCGCAAAATACATCGCATCGTAATTTCCTGTCGCGTACAGCTCCTCGGCCAAGGAATGATTGATCTTGATTTGCCGGAACAACGGCTTCATTTCTCCTGTCGCAACGCCAAACAGCGGCTCTTGTGCCCCGTTGGACATATACATTTTCTTCAGGCGCTCCTTACCGAGTGCCTCAAGCTCCTGCATCACCGTTTCAACCTTCATAAATGGAGCCAGCTCCCTTCCTCCCGTATGGGCTCTTTCTTTCCCCTTAGCTTACTACGTGAAAAGGGCTGGATTCAATTCCAAAATCTAGCCAAGCTCCCTCCAAGCTTCCTCGCCAGACTAGCCGAACTAGCCCAACGATAACGAGCCTAACTAGTCAAACTCGCCAACTCCCCCATCTATCCTACTAACTAGCCCAACTATCCTGCACGGCCGAACTTGCCTATCTCAGCTTAACTCAACCAATCTACCAATCTACCAATCTACCTAACTACTCAAACTCCTCAAACACCCCAAACTTCCAAACTACTTATTGCGCGCCAACCGGAACCCTTGATCTGGACCAAAGCCGCTCGCTTCAAACTTGCCGCGAAACGCCACCTCGCTGCTGCTGACATCCCCGATCCAGCCGCCGCCTTTCACCACGCGAAACGAGCCGCGGTCGTAGTCCTGGTTCACCTCGTCCCCGTACCAATCCCAGCACCATTCCCTCACATTGCCGGACATATCGTACAACCCCAGTTCATTCGGCTTCTTGCCGCCAACCGGCTGGGTGCGGCTTTGATTACTTTCAATCATCGGCCAGTTCCAATCCCCACTGAGATACTCCTCCCCGGCATTTCGCCAATACCAGGCCACATCATCCAGGCGCGAGCTTCCGCTGTATTTATAGCTCTGGCTGAGCTGCCCGCCCCCAGCTGCATACTCCCACTCGGCTTCCGTCGGGAGCCGATATCCGTTCGCATCCGGATTGACGGTGACCGTCCATTTCACAGGATCGTATTCGCTTTGATTGCGGGTGTCTACGGTTTGCTTATCTATATTGTAAAAAGGTTTCAAGCCCTCTTTTATGCTCCGCTGATTGCAATACTCGATCACGTCGTACCAGCTCACCATCTCCACCGGCAAATCGTCGCCTTGGAACTGAGACGGATTGCCGCCCATCACTTCCACCCATTCTCGCTGGGTTACTTCATATTTTCCGATATAAAAATCAGCTAACACCACACCCGAGCCATAAAAATTAGACCGGGTGTTCTTCACACTTCCGCCTTGAACGAGCACGAACGAGTCTTTCTGCCGTTCCGGTCTTCCCATTGCCGCCTGCGAGCAGGCGGAGACTAGCATCATGATGGCAATGGACAAAATCATGCAGATGTATCGCTTCCTCAAGGTCAGCTCCCCTTTGATTGATGATCCGTGAAGGCCGCCGGCGGCAAACCGAGCGGCCTTGAAACTAACTTTAGCGATGAACCATTACCACACCGTGACGTTAGATCTTCCGCTGCTCTGATAACCTTCTGTCGCCAACACCTGATAAGACCAGCTGCTGCCCAGGTGCATGCCCACGTTTCTCCAAGCATTTACGTGATTGCTGAAGGTGATGGACACGTTGCTGCCGGTAGGTCGTTTCGATTGCCGCACGCTCCAGAACTGTTGGAACGTCTGCGTGCCATCGATGGAAGGCGCATTATAACGCATGGTCGTATAAATATCGTAAGTGCCTCCGTCGCTGTACACCGAACCTTTGTAAGTGCCGGTAGGCCGGTACGTCCCCCAGCTGTCCACAACGTAATACTCGATCAACGCGTTTCTCGTCCATCCGTAAAGAGTTAAATACCCGTTCCCCCAAGGTTCCCAGATGCCGGCATTGTAGTTGATCACCCGGTTAGGCGAGCCGACGGTCCAGCCTTTGCCAACGACGAAGTTTCCGGTATTTTGCCAGGTCACGCTGTAATTGCCCCCGGACCCGTTTACCGCATTCACCGTTCCGCCGCCATCCGTCCAATATTGCCAATAATCCGTTGCTGCACTTGAAGTTGCCCCAAATAAACCAAAACTCATCGAAGCCGTCAGGAGTAAAGTAAGCATCTTCTTTTTTAACTTCATCAAACATTCCTCCTCAGAAATAAATTTGACTGCCTAAAATGAAAAGATTCTTGCTCCCTGCTTCTTACCTTGGTCAAGCTTCGTCTTCCAGGACATCACCTACCTTGGAACCTCATGTAGGCACATTTTTTACTATCACCCCCCTTTGCTAGAAAATTATAGTAGGTAAGCGCATTCATTTCACTTCGCGAATTAAAGGTTTTATCTTGTTTTTTTCATATAAAAAAAACGACCCCATAGGAGTCGTTTGGTTGAAACCTAGCCAGAGCTTAAGCTCCGGTGTTCGCCTTCACCAGCACCTCGGCGTATTTCGCCTCATCCTTCTCCCGGGACAGGAATGTGCCGAGAAACGCTGCAAGAAAACCCAACGGAATGGAAATAATTCCCGGATTGGTCATCGGGAAGAGAGCTGTTCCGGTCAGAATCGCCTTGCCCGGCTCCGGATCCCAGACGTTAGGACTCAGCGCTACAAGGATAATTGTGCTGAACAAGCCAACCAGCATGCCGGAAATCGCCCCCGTACGGTTAAATCTTCGCCAGAACACGGTGAACAGGATGATCGGCAGGTTCGCACTTGCTGCAACGGCAAATGCCAACGAGACGAGGAAGGCTACGTTCATTTTCTGGGCGAACAGAGCCAACAGAATCGAGATGATCGAGACGCCGATCGAAGCCCAACGCGCCATCCGCAGCTGCTCGCCTTCCGACGCTTTGCCGCGGCGGACAATTTGCCCGTAGAAGTCGTGGGCAAAAGCCGACGCTGCAGACAGCACAAGGCCGGTGACCACGGCCAGAATCGTCGCAAATGCAACCGCTGAGATAAACGCGAACAGGAAGTCGCCGCCCAGCGCCTTCGCCAGCAGCGGAGCCGCCATATTGCCGGCTTTGTCGACGGCGGTAATCTCCTTGGTGCCCACGAACGCAGCAGCTCCGAAGCCAAGGAAAATCGTCATGACATAGAAGATGCCAATAATCCAGGTCGCATACACCACAGAGCTGCGAGCCGTGCGGGCGTCCTTCACCGTAAAGAACCGGATCAAAATATGCGGCAGCCCCGCCGTACCCAATACCAGCGCGAGGTTCAGCGAGATCGTCTCCAACGGCACGTTGTATTTGTTGCCCGGATTCAAGTATTTTTCCATAAGCGGTGTTGCGGTCTTCATCTGCTCAAACATGCCGGTCAGACTAAAATCAAACTTGGCCAAGACCATCAACGAGATCACGAAGGTGCCGCCCATCAGCAAGATCGCTTTGGTGATCTGCACCCAGCTGGTGGCATGCATCCCGCCAAATACAACGTAGATGGTCATAAGCACCCCAACGATCAGCACCGATGTGGCGTAATCGAGCCCGAGCAGGAGCTTGATCAGCGCCCCCGCTCCAACCAGTTGTGCAATCATATAGAAGATCGAGATCGCAATCGTATTCAGTGCCGCAAAGCCCCGGACTTCCTTGTTCGCAAAGCGGGACGCAATCATGTCAGCAACGGTATACTTGCCCAAATTCCGCAGCGGTTCCGCCACCAGATACAACACGACGAGATAAGCAACAAGAAACCCGATACTGTAAAAGAATCCGTCGAACCCAACCAAGGCGATCGACCCGGCAATACCGAGAAATGACGCAGCTGACATGTAGTCACCGGCGATGGCGGTTCCATTTTGCCAACCCTTCAGCCCGCCGCCTGCGGTGTAGAATTCGCTGGTGTTGTTCGTTTTTTTCGCGGCAAAATAGGTAATAACCAACGTCAACAGCACAATCGCGCAAAATAAAGTAAATGCCATGTTCGTTACGCCCCCATTTCCCGCCGAATTTCATCTGCCAGCCGATCAAACCTTCGCGCAACCCGCGAGTACAGGATACACAACGCCCAGGTCATGATAAACTGAGCGAACGCGAACAGCCATGCCCAGGATATCGGGCCAATCGCCGGTTGATTGAGCACCTCGGAATACGAGGTCATGATCGGGAGCGCGAAGTAAAACAGCAAAAAAAAGACCGTCGACGGAATAATGAACCTTTTCTTTCGGGAGATCAGCGTCTTGAACTTGGCGGAATGCCACACCTCGTTGTAGCTCTTCCCTTTCGCCGCTTTCGCGGCCTTCGCACCTTTTGCAGCTTTCGCAGCCATCCTTCACCCTCCAAATCTCTAAATTTGGTAATCACCCAATATATGTAAGCGATTCAAATTCATTTTATGCAAGGTTAGGCAGGTGAAATGTTTAATTTTTAACTTCTTATGCTAGATTCATATGCCATAAAAAAGACACCTGAACTCCGTTCAGGTGCCTTCAACCGTCTCGCTTAAGCTTATACCGTCTCTTCTGTGACCTCGAGGTCTTGCGGGCTCTTTTTTCTTAACGGAATCAGAACCAGCGCCCCCACGATGATGGCCATCCCTAAAATGGCAGCGGTCCAATACAATCCGCTAAATCCGGTCTGAGCGGCGGTCTTCGTGATCTCGCCCACGCTGTCGGCCAATACCTGCTTCAGCGTAGGATCCTGGATCGCCTGAAGCATCCCGCTCAGCTCGCTTTCCGACACTCCGGATCCGCCTGAAGACATGTGCTGCCCGATCTGGGCAAGCTCCGCTTGGGCCTCGGCCGACAAGGTGACGTTAGCCAGATTTTGCTGCAAAATGCCCGGGAACTTCTCAGCAAACAACGTGCCCATATTGTTAAACGCACGAGCGATAAATCCGGCATAGATCGCCGGAGCCAGCGTCATCCCGATTTGGCGCAGCAGCGACAAGGAAGCCAGAGCTGACCCCTTATCCTTCTTTAAGCCTTCCGTAGCCAAAATGTTCAGCGGCGCTCCGAGAATGACCCCAATCCCAACGCCTGCAATGGCGCTGGCAATGATAAACTGCCATCTCGTCTCAAGCCATAGCGGGAACAGCATAAAACCAATGGCGGCAATCAGTCCAGACATGATGACGGTAAAGACCGGGCCACGCTTGGAGACCAGCATCCCGCCTAACCCTGCACCGATTCCGGCCGCGAGCGCCAGCGGCGTCATCCAATACCCCGAGTTTTCCGCCGCAATGCCAAGCACTTGCTCGGTGAAGGACGGGATATAGATCATCGCAGCGAGCAAACCGCCCGACAAAGTACCGATCAGCAGAACCATCAGGTAGCGAGGTTGCTTGATCAGACGGACCGGCAGAATCGGATCGCCGGATTGGTTCCGCTCCATTTTCCCTTCGAAAAATAACAGGATCGTGATCAGTATGACCCCGCCAAGCAAATATCCCCATACGTTTGGACGGGTCAGGCTCTCCGCAAAATCCACGTCGATATTGGTCAGCCCCAGCATCAAGGACAAGATGCCCAGCGACAGGATGATCGTACCGATGAGGTCAAGCCGTCCCGGCGACGGATCCGACGATTCCTCCAGCTTCCGCAGTCCCAAAATAAACAGCACGATGGCGATCGGGACGTTGATCAAGAACAGCACATGCCACTTCCCCGTCAAATCCAGCAGCAAGCTGCCGATATTCGGGCCGAGCACGGCGGCAATCCCGTTCATCGCCCCAAGCAAACCTAAATATTTCGCTTGTTTATCCGGCTCCACCGTACTTAAAATATGCGAGCTGCCGATAATGAAAATCCCGCCGCCCCCTAAAGCTTGCACGACGCGGGCAAATAAGTAAAAGCCAAAAGACGGGCTCAGTGCAACCAACAACGAGCCGATCCCAAACAGGGCGATTTCCACGATAAACAGCTTTTTGCGGCCATATCGGTCCGACAGTTTCCCCACGATCGGCAAGCTGATCGCAAGGCCCAGCGTGTAAATCGTAATCCCCCATGCCCCCCAGTTGGCGGACACGTCAAAAGAACGGTTAATCGTTGTCAGCGCCGCGCTGATAATCCCGTTGTCGAGCTGTGCCATAAAGACACCAATCGAGAACAGGAATAACGCCCAAAACTGTGATGAGCGCTTTGCCATTGCCATCCCTCCATCATTCATATCTACTTCCAGGTCCCCGGGTTAGAAATTTTTGAGCGCATTTTCTGCAATTCGTCTTAGCAGGCTCGACACGAGCTCCGCTTCTTCCTCCGTAAACCCTTCAAGCAGTTTGGTTTCTGTTTGATGTATATGTTCAAAGATCTGATCTACCAACAATTTGGCCTTTTCTGTCAGCAAAATCATCCGTGCTCGCGAATCCTCCGGATCATCCGCCCGTATGATAAATTGCTTCTGTTCCAGCCGTTTGATCAATCCGCTCACGGTTGGGTTCGTTAAATTGAGAGCGACCTCAATGTCCCGTTGGCGGATTTTTCGATCCGCGTGGTGAGCCAGAAAAAGGATCAAATTGGCTTGGCTATGGGTTAATCCAATTTCCTTCAGGTGGAGATCTCCGACCTTGCTCGCCTGATTCCCGATGATCTTCAAAGAAGATATCAGGATTGGTTTTCTGCTTTCATGCTGCATCCCTTCACCACCTTTTACAGAGCATGCTATCTAAATATATAGCAAGCTTTGTAAATAAGTCAAACAAAAAAAGGGACGCGATAGACCGCGCCCCTTGCTTAAACTTCCTAAAACTTGATCACTCCGGTAGTATGCAGCAGCACGAGTACGACGAGTACCGGTGCGATATACCGAACCATAAACAGCCATAACCGGAACCAACCGGACTTGAGCCCCGCGGCTTCCGCAGCCTTTTTCCAAAAGTACCCTACAAAAAGAGTCGTAATCAAGCCGCCGATTGGCAGCAAAATGTTCGAGGTAATGAAATCAAGCCAGTCGAAGAAGTTCTTCCCGCCCATGTCCGACAAAGCCGGTACGATCCCAAAGGACAAGACGGAAGGCAACCCGATCAACAGAACCAACACGCTGATGATCGTTACGGATTTTCCGCGCCCCCATCCCCAGCGGTCCATGACGAAGGTGACCGGCACTTCCAGCAACGATACCGCGGAGGTTAGCGCCGCAATCGCCAGCAGGACGAAGAACAACCCACCGAAGAAGGCGCCAAACGGCATCGCCGAGAACGCGGCCGGCAGTGCGATGAAGACCAAAGACGGCCCGGCATTCGACTCTAAACCAAAAGAAGCGGTTGTCGGGAAGATGATCAAGCCTGCAATAAACGCATAGATCAAGTCCCCAGCCCCGATCGCCAGCGTAGCCGCGCCTAGGGATTGGCGCTTGTCCACGTAAGCCCCGTAGGTGAGCAAAATCCCCATCCCCAGCGATAACGAGAAGAAGGCATGTCCCAAAGCAACCAAAGCCGCCTCCGGACTCAGCTTCGAGAAATCCGGTTGAAGGAAGAAGGAAACGCCCTCCCCGGCTCCCGGCAAGGTTAATGCCCGGATCATCAAAATGATCAGAAGGACGACGAGCCCCGGGATCAGCACCTTATTGAATTTTTCAATCCCGCCGGAGATCCCTTTCCCTACCACGATGGCGGTAATCAACACAGACGCCACCTGCCATACGAGCGGCATGAAGCCTTGGATGAACGAGCCAAATTTCCCGCTATAGTCCGAATCGACATACAAACCTCCGCTGAAGGACTGAACCGCATAATGGAGCGTCCATCCCGCAACGATGACATAGAAGCTCAAAATAAGAAATGGAGCGATAACTTGCAGCAGCCCAAGACGGCCAAACACTTTAGGACCGCCGGCTTTTACAAAGGACGTGGATGCACTTCCGCGCCCTGAGCGCCCAATGGCCAGCTCCGCTAACAACAGAGGCAAGCCGATCAAGATCAAACAGATAATGAAGATCAGGAAGAAGGCAGCTCCCCCGTTTTGGCCTGTAATGTAAGGGAACTTCCACATGTTGCCGAGACCAACGGAACTGCCGATCGCGGCCAAAATAAATCCGGCAGAAGAGAATCGATCACTCCGCCCCTCGCCGAGCTGAGTTTGCTTAGTATTCATAACAACCCCCATATATTTTTATATTTCTCTATTATAATGAAAAAGGCTGTGGGTAGGGATATGAAATTTTTCCTTTATTTCATAACTTTCTCTCGATATTGTCCCGGTGTAATCTGTTCAAACCTCTTAAACAGCCGAATAAAATAGGACGGTTGTAACCCCACCTGCTCCGCAATTTCATTCACTTTCATATCGGAGTCACTGAGCAGCTCCTTCGCCTTCTCAATCCGGAGAGCCGTTACATAATCGATGAAATTCATGCCGGTTACCTGTTTGAACAAGCGGCTCAGCGTATAAGGCGTTGTATTAAAATGATGCGCGCACGCTTCGAGCGAAATCCCTTCGGCGAACTGATCCTTCAGCATTGCCGTCACCTGTTCGATGAGCGGCTTCGCTCGGGCCGTCTGATCCTCGCTTAACTTCTGGGCATACGGAAGGATAATTTTTTGCTGAAAAAAACGGACGATCTGCTCCGGCTCCCGAATTTGACTCAATTGCTCAAAGAGATTATCTCCTTCGTACAACTGATGAGGTTGGTAGCCGGTCTCCAATAACGTATGCATGATGCTTCCCAGCACCTGCATGACGCCTTCCTTCAATAGCTTCTCTTTGCGCGAACGCACGACCAGCTCAGAGATAATGGCCTCGATCCGCTGCATCGCCTGCTCGCATTGTCCCATCCGCAACGCTTGAAGCAGCTCCTTCTCCAAAGCGAAGGGATAATGAACCTCTTGCGGCGTATAGGGCAGAATCTCCTCCAGATCAAGCACCTGGCATTGTTCCTTCAGGTCCCGATACAGAATCGCGTTCTGAAGAAACGGCAGCATGTCCGGAATATCCTTGATCTCGGTGGTTAACCGCCCAATGCAGATCGTCGTTTGCATCTTTAGCAGCGAACTGATCGTGCGGACTAAATCCTCGGCCAGGCTGAACAGCTCTTCTTTGACATGCATTTTTCTGGTTTCGGACGGATAGGAAAGCAGGATTCCCACGGTGAGGTCATGGAAATTGATGATTTCCGCTTGAATCCCCCGGATTCGCACCATTTCTTGCGCGATATTGGCTGCAGCAAAGGAGATCAGGTATTCATCGTTCTCCATAAATCGGTTATCGGCCTTGGACACCCCCGTAACCCGCGCCAGCATAAGTCCAAACCATTGCGATTCCGAGGACCAGCCAAAGGTCTGTAACCTTGCGCGGATCTCCGGCTCCTGCTCAGGAGGGACCGCACATTTCCTGGAATTGATTTTTCTTGCAAGGCGGTTGATCACAAAAAAGACGCTGAACTGATCAGCGTCTTTTTTGTGATGATGTTTTAGCGAAGGCTATCAGCCATGCTGCTCAAGATTTCCGGAGGGAAGGTACCTAGCTCTTCGCTGTAGGTCTTTTTCACTTTCTCATAATGGGCAAGGAATGAGTGCTTGTCTTGAAGATTGAGATACATTCGCAAGAGCATCTCATGAGCCTCTTCGTCTATTGGATCATGAAGGATCAGGGCGTGCAATACCTCGGAAGCCTGGGGATACTGCATTCTTTCCTGATACCATTTTGCCACTCTCTTGGATGCTGTGGCAAAATAACGAAACATTCTTTCCCGCTCCTCCTCACACCAAGGATAATCCCTGTGAGCGAAGAGAGGACCTTTGTAAAGACCCAGCATCTTCATCAAAGCCTCGGGATTTCCTTGATCGGCACTTAACTCCCTGGAGACCCTTTGTTCGAACTGAAAATAATCGCAGGATTCCTCACACTCCATCCGATAGTATCCTTTGAGAGAGGAGATACGAACTTGAATTCCGGCTTCCTGCAGGGTCTTCTTCATACGATGCATGGTCACATGCAGTTTATGCATCACGTTCTCCGGGGAGGAGATGTCCGGCCAGAGGTTGTCGCAAATGGTCCATTTGGAAATCGTTGTATTCCGATGTACCAGCATATAAGCAAACAGTTCTTCGGCCTTAGCGGTAGGAAAATGTACAGGGACTTGCGTTTTCTTAGTGATGTCAAATCCTCCAAAGCATCTGATCCCGGGGGAGGAGCCTGTCTCCGTCCCAACCGTTCGTCGTACTCTACGTTTCAAGATTCGATCAAGGGTATGGTGCAGCATCTCCGGATCTATGGGCTTCAGTAAGTAATCCACGGCACTGACCCGGAAAGCCTCCAGAGCATACTGGCGGTAGGCTGTAACAAAAACGACTTCGGTGTTCTCCTGAATCTCCCGCAAGCGAGCTGCGATCTCCAACCCATTCATTTCAGGTATTTCAATATCCATAAAAATGAGATCCGGCATAAGTTCCTTTACGTCATTTAGCATCTCCGTAGGGTCAGTATAAGCACCAACAACCTGTACATCGTTTCGGTCCCCGATGAATCTGCCAAGCACCCTTAATGCCGGTTTTTCATCATCCAGCAGTACCACTTTCATCATTCCACATCACTCACTCCATTCAGAAAATAAAATTTATCAGGTTTGCTTGGAACATTTAAACCGAAATTGTACAATTGTCCCTTCTCCCTCGTTACTTTCAATGTGGAGACCTTCCCTATATAAAAGCATCAGTCGTTGATGGATATTAACCAAGCCGACCCCTCGTTTTGCCCGAGTTCGATGAAGGTCAAGCACCTCTGTAATCTTCCCCTGGCTCATGCCAACCCCGTTATCCCGAATTGTGACGATGAGCATCTTCTCTGAAGCCTCAAATGCTTGGGGGGAGGCGACCGCTGCTTCACGGATAATCAATTGGAGTTTTCCTCCCTGCTTTCTCTTCATAATGCCGTGCCGGATCGCATTTTCTACTAAAGGCTGAATGGTAAGGGGCAAAATTCGGCACTCCATCAACGTATCATCAATGTCATATTCCACTTCCAGCCGCTCATCGAACCGTGCCTTTTCGATTTCCACGTAGGATTCCACCAACTTCACTTCATCACGAATGCTGACAAACTGGTCATGGCTTGAGAAGTCGAAACTTCTTCTTAAATAGTGACTTAGATGGTTTATTAGCTGCGCTGCCCTGAGGCTATCGGTATAACATATGGATAAAATGGCATTCAAAGCATTAAACAGGAAATGCGGCTTGATCTGAGACTGCAGGAAAGCCATCTCCGCATCCATCGCATCCCGAACCGACTTCTTCAGTTTAAGCAAGGTCTTCACCCTTGCCCGTACCTCCAGCATATTGAAAGGCTTAACAATAAAGTCATTGGCTCCAGCGGCAAAGCCGGCTGCAATATCTTGGGGGGTATTCCGCACTGTTAACATCACAACCGGCAAATCAAATAATGAATAATCCCGGCGAATCTCACGGCAAGTTTCGTATCCGGATAACTGTGGCATCATCACATCCAGAAGAACCATATCGATATGTGGATTCTCCTTTAATCGTTGAAGGGCTTGACGACCGTCAGTCGCGGTAAGCAGACGGCATTCTTGGGCAGAAAACAGATTCTGTAAGACCTGTAAATTGGTAGGCTCGTCATCCACGGCGAGCAACGTAAATACACCCGGCTCCGAGTTTTGCAATTCAGCGCTATCGTAGTCTCTATAGGTCTGAGGGAGTGTCTCCCGTTTCCGGTTGACCCGCCCACGAGCGGTTAACTCCTTCGATTCAGGCGATACTGGTAAGGTAAAAGCAAGCCTAGTCCCCTGTCCGGGTGTGGAGTCCTCGATATAAATACGACCATTCATCATTTGGATCAGCCTACTGGAAATACTTAAGCCCAAACCGATGCCGCCATAGGCTTCGCCCCTGTCTCCATTCGCTTGCGTAAAGGGTTCAAAGATGCGCTGCCAGTCTGAAGCAGCCATGCCTATGCCTGTATCCGCCACAACCACCTTGATGAACTCATTCTGCTGTTCGGCCCAAATTTCAACTGTTCCACGTTCCGTAAATTTGACAGCATTTCCAATGACATTCGTAAGCACTTGATTCAATCGATTCTCATCCGCATGCACAAGTGGAAGATCGTCCGGAATTCGGTTGATCATTTCAATCTGCTTGCTAGGGGCAACATGCTCGAATACCTCCAGGACAATCGATACCGTTACCTTCAGATCAATTGCAGATAGAAACAATGGTAGATCATCGCGTTTAATCCTCTCCAGATCCAAGATATCCCCCACAAGCGTCGATAACCTTCTTGCCATTCCTTGGATCACCGTCAAATTCATATTGTGTTTGTCCATAGCATGATCCGGTATTTTCTCCAACATGGACTGCGAAATATTCAGTATTCCGTTTAAAGGCGTCTGAAACTCATGAGATGTTCTAACCAAAAATTCATCTTTCAGCCGATCGGACTCTATTAACCTAACAGACATTAACTCAATCGTTCTGTAAGCATCGGAAAAGCGAAAAGACAGCATCAAAGAAATCAGGATTGTGAACAACATCATGCTGATAATCCCTAAGTAATTGTTGGGCAAAAGCCCCAATACATATAAGGAGTTGTCAATCAGACAAATCAACAACATGTAAAAGGCCAAAATCAAGATCAAGATGCTCTGTCTGCTAAAATTCCCGTAACGTTCCTCTTTGGACGTGGATAGGATCCATACCACAACAAGATATACTAGAACTTGAAGCGTACTGAAGATAAAGGTGAATTGCGAGTATGTAGAGAATGGAAAGAGAAAACCAAACAGGATGAAAGAACCGAAGGTAACAAAAACCGTCCTAAAAAACCATGCGGGAAACAGGCTGTGACAAATGGTTCGGATAAATAATGTAATAACAATCATCGAGCCATAGATCCCTACAAGCTGAAGCCGATGGGACAATTCAAACGGCAACCAGTAAAAAAGCTGGGTAAACAGGCGTTCGCTTAAACACATAAAGGAGAATCCTGCCACTAGACAGTACACACCAAAAAATAGCAGGCTTTGATCCTGTCTCCGCTTCGAAAATACCCCCAAGTGATACAGCCCGACCATCCCTAATGCCACAACAACGACAATGTCCAATCCAGTCGCTGTTCTGTCCAGATTGCTGATCGCCTTCATTGTGCCGAACTGAATATGATTTGTAACTCCGCCATTGATAAAATCAAAATTAGTGACTTGAAGCAGGATTTCGACTGACTCCCCATGGATCGGGAAATAAAAGGTGTAGGGTTTGTTCTCCGGGGTGTACGTTTCCCTTGTCATCGCAGGGTGACCGCTGTGCCCCATCTTTAGTCCGTCTACATATACCGCACTAGCCATTTGAACATTTGAGATGCGCATTCCGTACATCATCGAAGAGGGCTTTACCTTGACGATAACCCTGTATGTTGCTGAACCTTCCGCCGGGAAGTTTTGTTTGTTCCATTGCCCAGGAACATTGAGATAACCGGTCAAACTCTCTTGTTGCCTGTACGGGAGAAGTTGATTCCAATAAAACTCCCAAGAGCCTTGCAGCTTGACTGTTCCATTTTTCGCGAAATCCCACTCGGTTAAATCCATAACCCCCTCTACAACCCGGGGATTATGATGATTACGGGAGATATTCGCTTGTCCAATATAATAGAGGGCAAGAAAAGCAATTATCCCAATCCCTAGAATTATCATGAAGAAGTTGCGTTTCTTGATCAACAACAGCCCCTCTACTTTCCTTATGTCACATTAGCCCTGCATAAAACAACAAACAACGACAAAATACGACAAATTTATTATAACATGTCACGTCACTTCAAGAAATAGAAATATGAGCTGAGGCTAAAGTATTGTAAATGCCTAAAACCCGCTCTAAGAGCGGGTTTTAGGCAAGCGATATCGATTAATTTTTCCAATCTTCAATTCCGGTCTTATATTGCTCAAACGGATGCGGAGTTGAAGCTTCCATAATATCAGTATAATAATTGTGATTTACCGGAACATCGGTCCACTTCGGTGCAACCTTGACATTCCACGGTTTACGTCCTAACAGATCGTTAAAGATCCGAACAACTTCCAATCTTGTAATCGGCTGATTCGGGTTGAAGGTCTTGTCCGTGAAATCAGCAAGTATTCCTTGCTTCTCAGCTGCAGTAATTGCCTTTTCAGCCCAATGTCCAGATACATCCGTGTAGTTACTTCCCGTCACATCTTCCCACTTATACAAATTCATCAGAATTTGTGCGAATTCAGCACGGGTAATTTGATTTTGCGGCTTGAATTGATTGTTGCCGGAACCCACCATCCATTTATTGTTGGTGGCAATCATGATGGCATTTGCTGCCCAGGATTTTGCACTTACATCTGCATATTTTACTTTATTAGTGCTGGCGACAGGCTTATACAAACGGGACAAAATCGCAGCAACCTCAGCTCTCGTAATTCCCTGGTCCGCCTTGAAGGTTCCGTCCGGATAACCGACCATATATGCTCCGTGTTCACCAGCATCTTTAAGTTCCGGCTGTGAGGAGAAACTGAATTTGACGATTGTATCTCCCACATGAATAATCCCGTCTCTAATGTAGCTGTCGACCCCAAAGGTTTCTTCTCGCTCGTCGTTACGGCTATCGAATACGATGTACCCATCTTTCTCGCCGAGGAAGTAATAATCCCCATCCGGGTAAACCATCCAGCCATATTCGCCGTCGTCAGTACTACGTTGCGGGTTGTGATTTTGGTTTGGTGCAAAATCCGGCAGTTCCGGCAGATTCACCAGAGTACCCGGCGTTCTGCCTTTGGAACGGTTCAGCTCCGTATCCGCCCAGTACAGTTGCATATGGACTCCCGAAACCGGTTGTCCTGTTACAGTGTCCAGAATTGTTCCGTATGGGTCGATCAAATCTACTGACATACTTGCTTTGCCGGCGCTGTCGACGACAAGCTTACCGGCAGGACCTGCCAGCTTCTCTCCATTTGGCGCAAACACATTCAGCGCTAGATGATACTCGCCTGGAGGCACTTTCGGTAAATTAAAGCTTCCATCCGAGTTCATTACAATATTCGGTAGATTCAGTTCTTTGCCGTCTGCTGACTTAATTCTTCCAGATACCTTCAGGCTATCTCCGACAAGCTTGGTAATCTTGTCCTGAACGACTTTGCCGCCATGCGATTGGTCCGTAACCGTTGCTTCCGTCTTCGTGGTCGGCTGTTCAATAATTGGTGTCGATGGAGCCGATGGCACAGAAGGAGATGGAGTTGGTGGCGTCGGAACGACAACTGCGCTTGGCGTCACCGTAATCACATTCGAGATGCCTGGATATTTACCAGATCCGATATTTAACCGGAAGTAATAAGTTGTTCCATTCGTTAAACCGGTGATCGTAGCGCTGGTAGATGTCGCATCCAAGGTTTCTTCCGGGCTGACAGTCGTAAAGTTCTCACCGTCTGTCGACATCTCAACTATAATATCCCCGGCTGTTGCACCTCTCAACGGCGGGAAACTCAAGGTCACTTGACCATCCCCTGGAGTAGCCGCCAAGGTCGTTAATGGGGCCGGATCCGCCGCAAGTACATATACGGTAAATGTCATTTCACTGGTTAAATGGCCCTTAGTGATGGTTGCTGTCAAGTTAACATAAGTTCCTTGCTGATCAATGACTGGTCTCGTCACGGTTCCATCGGCCGCAATGATCGATGGCTGGTCAGAGGACCATACCACTTCAGCGTCATCCGTTGGGTTTAGCGTGAGATTTGTTTTCACTGCGCTTTTGGATTCACCGGGAGCATAACCGATTTGAGTATTTGCCTCGGCTGCTTCAATAGCGATAATGTCATCCTTATATTGAAGAATGTTGTCTACAATACGATTGGCAATTTGCTCCACGATATCATCGATATCTCCGCCGGAGTCAATGTGTAGCCCGCCGTTTCCAAGGTCATCAATGAAACTTTCATCGATGGTCTTGTAAGTGGCGTCAGTTACTCCAACATATTGGATATCCCGATCTCTAAACAGTTCCTTTACATCATTTTGAACCAAAATATCGCTAGGATCTTCATTGTTCAGATTCACAAGATAGCGAAGCGGAGCATGCGGCTCCCAATTGATTTGATGAGCTGCCTCATCCAAGGCTTTCTCTGAAGTCGAGAACAGCTTCATATTATCATAGGCAAAAATGGATATAATCTCGCATCCATGGCTGATATGGCTGACAAGCGGGCCAAATTCATCTCCATAAGTGTTCGCAAGATGAAGATCCCGGATCAGTTGTTCGCCGTTATCCCACATATTTAATTGGGTATCTGTAGCTACAATTTTGATGCTGTGCTGCTGAGCTGATCCCTTCGGATAAGATTGAAGCAGCGAAACGCCGGGTATAAATTGCAAGGTAAAATTGCTGTTCTCGTGAAGAGTCATCACGTCAACCTGATTCAGTTCATAAACGTTAACAAATCCTTGAACATATAAAATCGCGTAACCACTCAGTCGATCCTCACCGTCGATGCGGGTGTTAAATAGAAAGCCTCCGCCTTCCATACTGTGATAATTTACCTTGGATTCATCCATGTCAAAGGTGATCACCTTCTTGCCGGAAGGGCTTCCCTCCGTAAGCATGAAATCCTTATATCCCGGCACGGTATAACCATAGAAAGTTAATGATTTCCCGTTGTTCGAAATTTGAACGTGGTTGTAATCGGCCGTTTCCACTTCCGGCGGGAATCCCATATACCAGCTGTCATAACCGGAATGGACGTAATGATACGTCGAATTCGTTACAGATGCGGGATCTGCACTCGCGTCCATGATGGATACGTATTTAGGATTAATGCCTTCCCCTTGCAGTTTTAATCGGACAGCCTCATTCAACAGTCTCTCGAAATTACCAGATTCATAAGGGCTTGTCCCGACATTGTAATAAACCTCTGCTACTGACGATAGTGCATTCGCCATTGGCATACTCGAGACCGTTAACATCAACGCCACTGCCATCGAAATTATTTTTTTCTTCATATGCCTCTCCCATCTTGTAATTTTCTGACCACACTTTGACTGTTCCAAAGTTGATTGATTAAATTTCAAATATCAAATTATCACACGTCTCTCTCAAAAAACTCTCAAACCACCAAACCAACCGCTTTCTTTCCACCCGAGCTCGACAAAAAACCACTTGATGAGAATCAAGTGGTTTCCTGTTCTGCCCACGCTTATTTCTTCCCCGTATACTTGCGGATGGCCGGTGCGATTTGGGTGGCAACGAGCTCGATGTTGCGGGCCACCTTATCAAAAGGCAAACCGCCTAGATCCATTTGAAGCAGCACTCGTTGATGACCGTATAATTCGTGTTGATACAAGATTTTCTCGATGATCAGCTGCGGACTGCCGACCATCAGGGCATCCTCGACGTTCGCTGAACGCATCAGTTGCTCTCTCGGAAAAGAGGAGCCGCGCATCACCTCAAATACATGATTCACATGCGGATAGAACTCGTTTCTTGCATCCTGCGAGTTGTCAGCCGCATAGAGCATCGACGTGATCGCCACAGGCAGATGGGCCGGATCGTGGCCGGCTTTCGCCGCGGCTTGACGATAAAAGTCCACCGCCGGCTTGAAGAGGGCGGATGGACCGCTCAGCGTGGCCAACGTCATGGGAACTCCCGCAATTCCAGCCTTGAGCGCACTCTCCGGCGTACCGCCAACTGCGCGCCAGATCGGCAGCTTCCCATGAAGCGGCCGCGGCAAAATATGCGCATCGTGAAGCGGCAATCTATACTTCCCTTCCCAATTCACGACCTCCTCACGATTTAACTTGAGCAGCAGATCGAATTTTTCTTCAAACAATGCCTCGTAATCCTTCACATCATAGCCCATCGTATAATAAGTTCCAATTGTGGAGCCTCTGCCTGCGATCATTTCGGCCCGGCCGTCAGAGATCAGATCAATCGTTGCAAAATCCTCATACATCCGCACGGGATCGTGTACGCTGAGCACCGTCGCTGCGCTGGCAAGCTTGATATGTTCCGTCGCCTGCGCGATCGTGCCGAGGATGACGGAATGCGCCTGGGTCGCGCCGTCCACCTGATGTCGTTCCCCAACAGCGAAGACATCGAGTCCCGCTTGTTCGGCCAGTTTACTTGCCTCGATCAACTCCTTAATCCGCTGTTGCGCGCTGATTTGTTGGCCCGTCAGCGGATTGGATACATAATCCCCTACAGAGTAAAATCCGATCTCCATTCCTTGATCCGGTTTGATGCGATATTGTTCCATGGGTTCTCTCTCCTTTTGGATTGTTATTTGGATTATTCACTTGACTAATCAAGTGATAGGGTAAAAAAATTAAGGTTGCGGTGGAACCTGTTTGTTGCGGCTATGCTTCTCCAGTCGTGACATCAACGACAATAATGTTTTCTGCTCATCCTTGGACAACACTTCGTCAAAGAAAGAAGTTTGAAAGGCCAGCTGCGCCGGAAACGCCTCGTTCATGATCGCTTCTCCCTTTTCCGTCAGGCTGATCATTTTCGTCTTCCAATCTTGTTTGCGTTCGATGTACCCTTCTTTCTCTAGTCTAACAAGCATCCGCGAAATTCCGCCCTCAGTCACCGTTACCTTCTTAGCTAGTTCCATCTGGTTCAGGGGCTGAAAAGTGCGGATTTGCATCAGGACATCGAACTGAGCCGTCGTCAAGTCAAACCGCTTCAAAAAATCGTTCGTTAATTGATCGCTGCGATTCTTGAACCGGACCAGACGCAGCCAGGTTAACACGCCCAGGGTGTAATCGTTCATGGTCTTTCCTCTTCTTTCGATGATTTGCCTTCAATTTACTACTCAAGTGATAAGATGTCAAGGGTTCCTCGGTCTTGTGTTCGTAAAAAAGGCTGACGCCGAATACTTATCGACGCCAGCTCGCAGTGACCATTTGACTTAATCGCTTAGCTAGGATGCATCCTCCGCCCGTTCCAACAAGCCCATTTGGAGACAGGTGGTCGTTGATAAAGCTTTTTCCCCCTCCTCAAATCGGATATGAACTCGTTCCCCATTCACTTGCAGAATTGTTCCCTTTCCGAAAGCCCGGTGGACGATTGATTCCCCCTCCCTCAGCTCAGCCAACGTTCGGATGGCATTGGGATTGTCCTGTGCTGAAGCAGGGATGGAAGGCGAAGCCGCAGACGAAGCCGCGGCCGCTTGAGGTGGAAGTTGGATGTACCTCACGTAGGCCACGAACCTCGACTCCGTCACCTCTGCCCCATCCCGTTTCTTGTAAGTCAGAAGCTCCAGATGTTTCTTCGCCCGGGTCATCCCCACATAAAATAGCCGGGTCGCCTCCTCCATCATGTCCGTGTTCTCCTTATCCGCCTTAGACGGAATGATCCCTTCCACTAGATCGATCATATACACGCGCTCGAACTCTAAGCCCTTGGAGCTGTGCAGCGTAGAGAAGGTGACCGCATTTTGCCCTCGCTTGGACCTAGCTGTTCGCAAGACCGACTCCAGGTATTTTAATCTGGCGGCGAATTCCTCCATGGTCGCCAATTCCGCCGCGATTTCCTCCAGCGTGTTCAAGATCCCCAAGAGATATTCCATACGGAATCCCTTCCACTCGCAAATCTTCTCTAAGGCTTTCTCATAGCCCAGTCGATCGCGGATCACCCGAATCGCATGCAGCGGCGGCATCCCTTTCATTTCCTGAAACGTCTCCTTACACATCTGCAGCTGCTTCACCTGATAATCCTTAAGCGGGACCCGGTTCAACAGATTATCAAAGACGGATTCCTCATTTCGAATCTTGAGCAGCGCCGCCATCTGCTCCTTGCTGATATATCCATTAAATTTCAGATGGATCTTCTCCAGAATATCGGGACGTTTATCCGTGAACGTCATCCGCATGAAATTTAAGATATCCTCGACAACCCAATGGGAGAAGAACCGGTTATCCGCATCCTTCATATAAAAAGGAATGCCCGCACGATCAAACTCGTTCATTAACGCGACGGATGAGGAATTGTTCCGATACAGGATCGCTACCTCGGCAAGGTTCCTGAGCTGCTGAATCTCGTTCACCAGATACTTGGCCTGCTCGCCGTAATCGTCCAAACAGCGAATCTCAATCGGCTTGTAAGGCGGATTCTCGGTGAACATCTTTTTCGGGTATCGGTCTTGGTTGCGCTGGATCAACGTGTTGGCAACGTTCACGATATCCGGTGTGGATCGGTAATTTTGCTCCATAAACAAGATCAACGCCTCCGGATAGACCTGCTTGAAGTTCAGTAAATATGCAGGATCGGCCCCTCGCCAGCTATACAAGCTTTGATCATCGTCGGCAACGACGCATAGGTTACGATGCTGTTGCACCAGCTTCTCGATAATCGCATGCTGCACCCTGGACGTATCCTGGCTTTCATCTGTGAGGACATAATCATAACGCCTCTGGTACCTGCGGAGCACCCCTTCATGCTCCGCCAGGATGCGTTCGCAAACCACCAGCATGTCGTCATAATCCAGCAGCAATGAATGGGTGCCGGATTGCTTGAAATGCTCGTACTCCCGCAAGATCTGCTCGGCATGGGGCACCTCCACTTTAACCGCGGACCATTGCTCGAAGGGGATCATTTTATTTTTGATATAGCTAATATAGGTCGTCAGCTCGTCCAGCTGGTCATCTGTGATATTCTCTCCGGTGATCGCTTTATAGAGATTCCGCAATATGATCTTCTTATGTAACGGAAGTTGCTCCGAACCGCTGGCTTCTTGCTGAGCGGCGTCGACATCGCCTTCGATGATCTGGAACGGCGTCTGGGTCGCACGAAAATGCTCCCGCACCACCTCGAAGGCCAAGCTATGAATCGTCGAGAAATCAACCGGCGTCAGCTCTGGGAAGAAGGTGTTAAACCGCTCCTTCATATCGTGCGCTGAAGCGCGGCTAAACGTCACCGCCTTAATCCTTCTGGGGAGAACGCCTTTTTCTTCGATCAGATACCCAATTCGCATAATGATCGTTGTGGTCTTCCCCGATCCCGGTGAAGCTAACAAAAGCAAGGGTCCCTCTGTTTGAAGGACCGCTTGCTTCTGGATTTCATTTAATTCAACACCTAATTCTTCTTTCTTGCGAAGGAAGAAGGAACTTGTTTTATTCATGATGACTGCCCTTTCGAATGTTCCGATTGCATTACCTACTATAACGCAATTTTGCTAGAATGGCACCACCTAGTCATCCAGTCATCAAATCATGGTACAATGGGAACCGGTGAGCCCCATGCCAACAGCGTTACAGGGGGCCAATAAAAAAAGTCTTTCTCAAGGGATTCCCCTCAAGAAAGACTATTTCAAACCCGTTTTACCTCATCAGTTGATGCTGGGCTTAAGAACAGTATTCTTTTTCTTATGAGGCAAGAAGATGATAAACACAAGCGATACAATCGTGAAGACAACGGACCACATAAAGGTATGGTTAAACGCTGTGTTCAGCGTTGAGACATCGTGAACGGGTTGGCTGTTGATTTGATTCTGCAAGATGACGGCAAAGACCGAAGCCCCAAACGCACCCCCAATTTGCTGAAGAATCCGGGTTGCGCTGCTGGCATGCGGTACCAATTCCTTCGATAACCCCTCATAGGCGGTGGCCATGATCGGAAGCATCAAGCCCCCAAGTCCTCCGCCGCGGACAACCAGGGATATGGCCAGCATCAGTTCACTGGTATCTACTGAACTCATGGCAAAAGGTAAAGTTCCGAGCAGCGTCAGAATAGTACCGCCGAGAACCACCCATCGGGAGCCGATGGTATCCGTCAGCTTCCCTGCCAAGGAGCGGGTCATTAACATCCCGAGGCCTTGAGGAATCAACAGCAACCCTGAAGCAAGCACGCTGTGACCGCGAACCTGTTGATAATACAGCGGCAATAACAACATGCCGGCATAGGAAGAAAGCCCTGAGATAAACAACAGACAGGCAGATGCAGAGAACGTTGTGCTCTTAAAGATTCGCAGATCGACGATCGGATGATCGGTTTTTCTGAGTACATACCAGCAGAAGACGATCATAAACAACAGTCCAATCGCGATAGGAACAAGAACCGGACTTTTAAAGAAACCATGCTCCGAGCTGACTTTCGTAAGTCCATAAATCATCAGCACGAGCGCCGGAGACACCAGAGTTAAACCTAGTAAGTCCAGCTTCTGCGGATGATTTGCGACATCATCTTTGGGCAATCCCTTTAGAGATAAGAACAGGGCAATCAAGCACACCGGAATATTAACATAGAAAATCCAACGCCAATCTAGATTATGGATAATCACCCCGCCCAATACGGGACCAAGAATCGGCCCGATCAGAACCGGCAACCCCACAATCGCCATAACCCGGCCTAAGTTCTGCCCGCCTGCTGCGCGGACAATCATCGTCTGCATGATCGGCATCATCAAACCGCCGCCCAAGCCTTGAATGACGCGAAAAGCAATGAGGCTTCCCACATTCCAAGACAAGCCGCACAATACAGAACCGACAAGAAACAAACTTAAAGCCAAATTCCACATATTTTTACCGCCATAACGATCAACCAACCAGCCGGAAATGGGAATAACCAAGCTAATCGCGAGCAAATAACTCGTCATCACCCACTGGATCGATGTAACTGGAGCATGCAGTACATTGCCAAGGGTATCGATGGCGACGTTCATTATGGTAGTATCGAATAAAGGGGCAAGCATCCCCACCAACAGAATCCATGCCACTTTCATGACAGCTGGATCGATTTTCATTTTTGATGGTGATGCTGCAAGTTCGCCTGGTTTACTCACGTGTATCACTCCTTATCCATTTAGAAACCAAACGTTTCTTATTCGGATTCATCATACTACAATCGAATAAGAAACGCAACGTATTTTATTGGAGGTTTGTATTATGAATAAAATCAATGAAGGAGAAGGATCAACGCGAAGACGAGGAGCTGAATTGGAGGGGGCGATTCTTCAAGCCGCATGGGACGAATTGATGGAAATTGGCTTTCATCACCTTACGATTGAAGGAGTTGCCGCTCGGGCTCAAACCAGCAAACCTGTCATTTATCGTCGTTGGCCGAATCGGGAAGAGCTTGTCTTAGCTGCGATTCTGAACCATTTGCCGACGGTTTCAGTCCCGGATACCGGGAATTTGCGCAGCGATGTCCTCCTCTTGCTGAATGAGTTAAATGAGATGCTGCAGCAAATTGGCCCCAAAACGATTCACGGCCTGATGTCCGTAGTATCTGACATTCCTTTCTCCGATATTCTCAATTTTCGAAGAACGAATACGATGACCGTTATTTTGGACCGAGCCATAGAAAGAGGGGAAATTCGTCCGGAGAAGGTTACGCCGCGCATTACCAGGCTGCCTGTAGATCTTGTGAGACATGAACTGCTAATTACGTTGGAACCCGTTTCTATGAAGACCATTGAGGAGATCGTGGATGAGATTTTTTTGCCGCTGCTGAAATGAGAAGTGAACAGACGAAGACGCCCCTTCACCCTGAATTCGACTAGTGATGTGGGGCGTCATTTTTTATTGACCTTTAGTTTGGAGAACCATGCCCAGCGGCAGCCGAACCGTAAAAATCGAACCCACTCCAAGCTCACTGTCCACCTCAATCGTCCCCTCGCACAAATCGATAATGCGCTTGACAATGGTTAATCCCAATCCGTTGCCTGTCATGGAGCGGGACGAATCGCCTTGGTAAAACTTATCAAACATGCGCCGCATCGTCTCTTCATCCATCCCGCGGCCATTATCTTCAAGCCGGAAGATCGCTTGCTGCCCCCTCCGCTGAAGCGTAATTTTCAGCTTTCCGCCACTTTCCGTAAATTTGATCGCATTGTCGAGAAGGTTGATCCACACTTGCTGAAGCAGGTTTTTATTGCCGTGAATCGTGACATCGTCCAATGTGATATCCAGCTGAAGCGATTTCGCGTTCCACTTTGGCTCCAGCATCAGAACGGCAAGTCGGATCTGTTCATCCAGCCGATAGCTCGTCTTTTCGCTCAAAATTTCAATGTTCTCCACCTTGGACAAGTTGAGAATGCTGGTAGACAGCTCCACGAGTCGTTCGGATTCCTGAATGATGCGATCCAGATAATCCTGCTTGTCTTCTTCGCTGAGATTTCCCTGCTTCAGCAACTTGGCGAAGCCGCTGATGGAGACGATCGGCGTTTTAAACTCATGGGAGAAATTCCGCACGAAGTCGCTTCGCAGCGTTTCGATTCCTTTTAACTCCTGCACCATCTTGTTAAAACTGACGGCAAGCTCGTCTAGTTCAAAAACGACGCTCCCCTTCACCGTCGCATGGGCTGAAAAATCCCCTTTGGCCACCTTCGCGGTAGCCTCCATCATATCGCGAATCGGCTTGACGGATCGTCTGCTTAACAACGCGGCAATGACAACGCCCATAAAAATGCTGATGTAGATCAGGACGTAAATGCCGCGATAGGAATTCGGCTGATTCAGGTCAATCCAGCCTGCGCGGTTCAGCAAGAAGGCAAGCAAGCCAGCAGATGTAATCGACAGCACCATGACGAGAAAGACCCAGGCGACTAATGTCACGGCTAGGGTGATTTTTTTCGGCAAAAACTGTTGGATCAAGTTCATCCCCTCTTCACCGCTTTGTATCCCAAACCGCGCACCGTCACGATCTCAAAATCGGGACTGTCTCTAAATTTGTCGCGCAGCCGGTTGATATGAACGTTCAGTGTATGATCATCCGTTTCCGTATCTGGCCCCCAAATCTCCTCAAGCAGCTGCAATCGCGTAAAAATTTTATTCGGATAACTAAGCAGCTTAAACAGAAGGTAAAATTCTTTCTGCGGCAAAGAGATTTGTTGATCTCCCCTTGTCACCGTGAGTGCGTTGTAATCCAATACCGTTTCCCCGACAACTAGCCTGCGCTCGTTCGCGATCTGTGCGCGACGCAACAGCGCTTTGATTCGGAACAGCAGTTCCTGCTCGTCGAAGGGCTTAGTCATATAATCATCGGTTCCGACAAGGAAGCCATTGTGCTTAAACTTGATATCATGGGCCGCAGTCACCATCAGGATCGGAATGTTGTCCCCCGCGCTTCGTAAATCCTCACATAATTGGTATCCGTCCATCTCCGGCATCATCAAGTCTAGTACAACCAAATCGAAGTGACGTTCCTCCATCAGGTTAAGTGCCTCGATCCCATTTCCGGACACATGCGAGTTGTAGCCCCCGCGTTGAAGCACGGCGCAGATCAGTCGCTGCGTATTGACGTCATCTTCGACCACCAAGATATCAAACACAGGATCTCCCCCTTTTTTCTACTGAATATACTCCCCAAAAATAAACCAAAAATCAACAACTCGGCGCCCTGGGTTGAGGTTCAGTTGAGATTCGTCGTTTAAAGTACAAGCTGTGCTCAGGTGAAACACCAAATCGTGTTTTCTCTAAATTTTAAAGTAAAGGGTGGTTAGAGAGATGAGTAATGGAAGAAGAGGCGGCACCAACGCCATCCAATTGGATAATGTCAGCAAGAGCTTCGGCGATTTTCATGCGGTTCGCAACCTTTCGCTTGAAGTACACAGAGGGGAAATTATGGGCTTCCTCGGTTTGAATGGAGCTGGCAAAACAACAACAATTAAGATGCTCCTGTCGCTGCTCAAGCCTACCTCCGGCAGCATCTATATGTTGGGCAGCAAGGTGGACTCCGGTAACTATAAGCTTTGGAGCCACGTTGGTTACTTGGAGGAAGCTTCTTATTATCCGGATCTTACCGTGGTGGAAAATCTGGAGATCGCCCGAAGAATGCACCGGATCTCCGACCGAGGGGCCGTTGACCGCGTCATTAAGAAGCTGGATTTAGAAATTCACCGTAAGAAGAAAGCCAAAAACCTGTCTCTAGGGAACAGACAACGCCTAGGGTTAGCAAAAGCGATGATTCATAACCCAGAGGTTTTGATATTGGACGAGCCGGTCAACGGGCTGGATCCAGCCAGTGTCGTGGAAATCCGGGAGCTGTTACTTGACCTTTCCCGTAACGAGGGCGTCACGATCTTCCTCTCCAGCCATCTCTTGGAGGAGCTGTCTAAGCTGGTTGACAGTGTGGCGATCATGCACAAAGGGCAACTTGTCCAGAACATGAATATCGATCAACTGGAGCGTTCGGTGGAGAAGAAACTGGTTGTGGGCGGACGAGATATCGATGCCATTCGACATATTCTCGCCGAGAATGGGTACACGTTCAAAGATACTGAGGATGAACGGCTGGAGCTGACTGAAGAGCGTGCCTTGGGGAATCCAGAACAACTGGCAGACCTGTTAGTACGTGCAAGCCAACCGCCAACCCATCTCAGCGTAGTCACTGAAAATCTGGAAAGTTACTTTTTACGGACAATTCGCACAGCAGGGGTGAACGCTTGATGTTACTTTCATTTATTCATAACGAGCTGCTTAAAGTATGGAAGTCTATCGTATTTTGGGTCGTGGCTATCGTCTTTATCGCCATGCCTTTATTGATTGGGCTCTTCAAGGAGCCCGGCGTTTCTTGGGACATGTACTATACGGATATCTTTGACTCCATCGCCTCGCTGCTGGTGGTTGGGTTCTCCTTCACCTCAGCATGGGTGTTTGGACGAGAATACACCGATAAAACCATTAAAGATTTGATCGTAAAGCCTATTCCCAAATCGTATAGCGTGCTGTCGAAATTCATCGTGATTACGATCTGGAATATATTGATCGCCCTTTTCACTTTTGCCCTAATTACGATCGCCGGATCTTTCATTGGGGTGAATGGCAGTTCCGGTTCCTCCATCCTTCAGTTCTTCGGGACGTTCATGCTTACATCCGTGCTTATTATGGCTGTCAGCTCAACCAGTGCTTTAATCGCCAATATCACGAAAGGGTATCTCGCCCCGATTGGGCTGATCTTCGTAATCATCATCGCATCCAATGCGGTTGTTCAGCTCGGCCTCGGCCCGTACTTCCCATGGACTATTCCGGTTCTTCTGACGAAGGGTGTAGATATCGGCTTCATCAGCTACAGCATTCTCGTCCTCACGGCGATCGTGGGCTTCGCCGGAACCGTGGCTTGGTGGAGATTTGCAGAGCATAAGTAAATCAGGGAAATACACAGTTATACAAAAACAGGTCGACTATGGTGGCGTTCTGCCCATAGTTGACCTGTTTTGCTTATGTTTACTTTATTCGCTGGCCATTTGCTGAGTAAACTCGTCCAGCATCTTCCGCACTTCATCGGTTGATGAGGTGCTCATCAGTTGATTTCTTAGTTCACTTGCCCCGCGGAATCCTTTGACGTACACCTTGAAGAAACGTTGCAGCGCCTTAAACGGACGCGCCTCCAATTGATTGGAATACTGATCATGGAGATCCAAATGCAACCGCAGCAGATCCAGATATTCGGTCGTGCTGTGCTCTCTTGGCTCTTTTTCAAAGGCAAACGGGTTCTTAAAGATCCCTCTCCCAATCATAATTCCATCTACCCCATACTGCTCAGCCAGCTTCAAGCCGGTTTGTCGGTCGGGAATATCGCCGTTAATCGTGAGCAGGGTCTGTGGTGCGACTTGATCGCGCAGCGCCTTAATTTCCGGAATCAGTTCCCAGTGGGCTGCAACTTGGCTCATTTCTTCTCGGGTGCGCAGGTGGATTGACAGATTGACAATGTCTTGCTTCAGAATATGGGTTAACCACTCCCGCCATTCCTCCACCTCGGTGAAACCCAGTCGTGTCTTCACGCTTACTGGCAAGCCCCCGGCTTTGGCGGCCTGGATCACTTCAGCGGCCACCGAGGGTCGGAGAATTAAGCCGCTCCCCTTCCCATTCGTCGCCACATTCGGAACCGGGCATCCCATATTGATATCGATCCCCTGGAAGCCTTGCTCCGCCATGCCCATACTCATCTTGGCAAAAAACTCCGGCTTATCGCCCCAAATATGCGCCACCATCGGCTGCTCGTCCTCCGTAAAAAGCAACCGTCCGCGGACGCTATGGTTCCCTTCCGGGTGACAATAGCTCTCCGTATTGGTAAACTCCGTGAAGAAGACATCCGGTCTGCCCGCCTGACTCACGACATGACGAAACACCACATGCGTCACATCTTCCATCGGTGCAAGTATAAAAAAAGGTCGCGGTAAATCACGCCAAAAATTCCGGTTCACTTCAACCTCAAATCCTCTCGTTATAATACCTAATCTATTATAAAGGCTGCCTCGCTCTTAAGCATCCCCATTTTCTTCAAGTGATCATGCATGCGAAGTCCAGATACCGGGCGCATGAGGTTGAGATTTCTCGTTCATATTAAGATCGTTGTAACATTCACAAATCCCAGAGGAGTAGATACACAATGAAAAGATGGTTACCGGTTCATCGCGGATATCCTGACAGAAGGCATTGTGAAGCAGTTTCCGGAGAAGTTCTAAAGGTTACATCTAAAAATCGCGGGATTGAAGCTGGATCAGCTTGGATCCCGCGATTTTTTGTCACAATAGAATGCTCCCCCCTTTCGCATCCACTCGATATGGATTAAAATATAATTAATGAAACCTTGTTTTATCTGGTGAAACAATGATGATGAGAGGTGAAACGAAATGCCTATCGATTTTCATGACCCGAACAACCGACTGACTTATACGACAAGAGAGGCAGATGCATCTTGGAGTTCTTTCCTCAGCTCGATTGTTGATGTATCCAACAAACGGGTTGCCGACATAGGATGCGGCGGCGGAATTTATACGAAGGCGCTCATTCAAATGGGAGCTTCCCATGTCGTAGGTGTAGATTTCTCGGAGGAAATGCTGAAGGCTGCGGCAAATCACTGTAAGGACCTCCCCCATGCCGCGTTTCATCAAGGTGAGGCTTCTCAAACAGGTCTTCCCTCCAACGCGTTCGACGTCGTTTTGGAAAGAGCCCTAATTCACCATCTAGACGATTTGGAACCATGCTTTAGAGAAGCCGTTCGCCTGCTAGATGACGGCGGAATGCTGATCGTTCAGGATCGAACGCCTGAAGATTGCCTGCTGCCTGGGGATGAACATCATCTTCGAGGATATTTTTTCGAGCGTTTCCCTTCGTTGAAGGAGAAAGAAGTCGGCCGCAGACATGAGGATGGTCAGGTGCGTAAGGCACTGGAAGCGGCAGGCCTCCAGCTCGTTCATAGTACTAGACTTTGGGAAACCCGGCGCAAGTATACGCATTTGGAAGAGTTAAGTGAGGACTTGATGCAAAGAACCGGACGCTCGATTTTGCATGAACTTACGGATGAAGAATTGCAAGCATTGGTTTCTTTTATCACGGGTAAGCTCGAAGCTGCCCCGCTTCCCATTCAAGAAAAGGACGCTTGGACGGTCTGGATCGCGAAGAAGGCGTGATTCGATCAGAACCCCTTAGCTCATGTCCCTCCACGACAATTTTAAAGATTTCTTTAACTTTCGAAATTTGTCGAATGAATCATGATAAAGTAGGAAGATCAATAACATTTATCACACTTCTTAGGAGGGACAAACGATGGGCAATAAGGTTGCCGGATTCTTGATGGGAGTACTGCTGTGCGTAGGTTCCGTCATTTACTCTGCCGATAGCGTAACAGCTGCCGAGAAGACATCAGCCGATTTTTTGGACCTGAAAGATCTGGATGCTGCCACAAAAGCCAAATTTGACGAACTCATCTCCGCTGGTATTTTCGACGGCGTGGGTGAAGGCACATTTGGTCTCAAAGATGAGATGAACCGTGCGCAATTTGCTAAGGTTGCCGCGTTGATTTTCAATTTGAAAGTAGATAAGGATCTTAAGACATCCTCATTTTCTGACGTCAATGCGGATGATCCTGCAAATGGATATGCAGTACCATTTATAGAGGCAGTAAAAGCCGCAGGGATTACGGATGGTGTTGCAGATGGTGTCTACGATCCGGCAGGTAAGGTTACCAAGGAACAGTTAGCTACTTTCCTGATTCGCGGGCTGGGTAAGGACGCCGATGCCAGGGCAACACCTGGTGTGGATGATCATACCGTTTCCGAATGGGCAAAGGGGTATGTCGCCAAAGCGCTTGAACTTAAATTAATGTCTAATGGTGCCGACGGGAAGTTCGGTGGGCAATCTCATGCGACACGCGATCTGCTCGTGTTAGGCGCATACGAAGCCCAGCAGCAATATACAGAAGCAAAGAGACAAGAGGAAGAGCAGAAGAAGAAGGAAGAAGAAGAGAAGAAAAAGGAAGAGGAACTAAAGAAACAGGAAGAAGAAAAGAAACAACAACAAACCGTGCCGTCTTCGCCTTCTGGTCCACAACCGGATTCCTCTTCCCCTCCAGTTATTCAGCCGCCAGTACAATCTACCGTTGCGACTCCAACGGCATCTCCATCCGGCGGCGAGGTGACTTCGGGAACGCAAGTTACTTTGACTTCAGCAACGGCTACTGCTGCAGTGTACTATACGTTGGATGGGAGTGAACCAACGACATCCAGCACGATGTATGTAGGGCCAATTACGATTACAAACAACACAACGATCAAGGCGATCGCTGTGAAGTCGGGATTGAAAAACAGTTCGGTTGCGAGTTTCGTATACACGGTCACTGTTTCTAGCAAATCATCGCTAGACTTGATTAATGAAGCAGCAGCATCCGGGGATTGGACCGGAATTGATGAGTCGACCTTTGCGGATGCGGGGATTACGGGAGTTACATCTGAGAATGTATATGGCATCCAAGGGATATTGCAAGACTATGATTACCCTTCAAGTGCACTTCCGAAAACATTAAATGAGATTCAAACAATTGTTACAGAAACGATAAAAATCAATGCCATCAATAATTACTTCGCATACGGCACCGGAAATGAACCTGACAAGCAAACTTTTGAAAATGCTGGTTTAAAAGGAGTAACCGATCAGAACTTGGCGGGGATCATAAGCTACCTTCAATCGAAATATCTAGGAGCAGGCGGTGGGTCTGGAGGCGGTGCTGGTGATATTGGCGGCGGTTACCCAGGCGGCGGCTTCCCTGGAGGCGACCCTGGTGATATTGGCGGCGGCTTCCCTGGTGGTGGATTCCCAGGCGGCGACCCTGGCGATATTGGCGGCGGCTTCCCTGGCGGTGGATCCCCAGGCGGCGGTTCCAGTGCACCATTATACTCTGGCTCCTCTAAACAAGATATCCAAGCTGCAATTGACGAATATTTGGATAGCCTATAAACTCAAAAGCGGCGCAAGGGAATATCCCTTCGCCGCTGTTTTTACTACGCCCCCCGGGCAACCAGCATATACCCGATCCCACGAACCGTCACAATGCGCTCCGGATTGGCGGGGTCAGCCTCAATTTTTTTGCGTAAGTTACTGATGTGTACAGCGACCGTCCGCGTATCCTCCAAGCTATCCGTTCCCCAGATCACCTGAAACAGCGCATCCACACTGACGGCGCGATTCACGTTTTGCGCCATGAAGGATAGCAAACCAAACTCTTTTTTCGATAAAAAGATGGTTTCCCTCCCCAGAATGACAGACTGAGCGTAGAAATCAAGCGTCAATCCTGGCAGCTCCAGCAGTTGTTCCTTTCTCCCTGTCGACGCCCTGCGAAGATGAGCCTTGACTTTAGCCATAAGGACTCCGGGGCTAAACGGTTTGGTGACATAATCGTCGCCTCCATAGGACAAGGCGTCAATTTTCACCTCGTCATCCTCACGGCTGCTCAGAAACACAATCGGTGCATTCGTGTAGTTACGTGCGTTTATACACCAAGCGATCCCATTTTCATTCGCCAACAAGACATCCAGTAGAATTAAATCCGGCTCGAACGTCACTAGTAACTTCATCGCTTCCGTCCCGCTATAGCTGCAGGCACATCGAAAACCTTCCCGTTCGCAATATATCTGTACAATCTCGCAGATGTTGGGATCATCATCGACGACCATAATTTTATGTGTATGAACCACGCCCTCACCCCTCTTCTCGACGAATACAAGGAATCGATATGTAAAATGCCGCTCCCGTCTTTCCGTCACTCTCCGCTCTTACTGTCCCGCCATGGACTTGTACAATTTCCCGGCAAATCGCCAGCCCAAGCCCGCTGCCATCTACATCCTTATCGGCACCAGGTTGTTCATACCGGTAATGGCGTTCAAAGATATGTTCGAGGTGTTCCGGTGGTATCCCGGTTCCCGTATCTTCTACGCAAATATTGGCATAACGGCGATCCTTCACTTCGTTCACAGCTAACCCAATCCGCACGGCCCCGCCGCTCGCAGTAAACTTCATGGCATTCGACACGATATTAAATAACGCCTGATCCAATCTTTGCATATCTATCTCGGCCACTAACGACTCGCTCCCCGGATCTTCCGAATCCCCTAGATCCAATACGAACTCCAACCCTGTGTCGCGTACAACCAGCTCATATTGATCATAGAACTGGCGCAGGAATTGAGCCACAGGAATTGGCTCCATTTGGAACATCACTTGTCCCGTCTCCAAATGCGATAAATAGGACAATTCCTCAATCATACGGTTCACCCGAATCGTGTTATCCCGGATATACCTCAAATACTGTTCGTTGCGTTCCGGCTTAACCCCATCCTGCACCGCTTCGACATATCCTAGCATGCTGGACAGCGGTAACCGCAGATCATGGGTAATATAAGACAGCAACTTCTTCCTTCCCTGCTCGGAGAGAAGCAGCCGATCATAGGAAATTCGCAGATTATCGTGAGCTACAGATAAGGCATGGGTTCGTTCCTGGACTGTCTGTTCCAAGTTCATATTCATTTCCGTCAGCTTGTCGTTCGCCTCCTGTAATTCCCGGGCAATTCTTTCTTCGTTCGTGGCTGTTTTCGTAAATCTCGAGGAGAGCAAAAACATCTGTGCGACCGTAAAGATCAAGAGACCCAGCGGAGAAGTATTACCGATGGAGGACCATTCGTTAAAATATAAAAAATCATTGATGACCGTAACCAGAGTAACCATCGAAGCCAGCAGGAAGATCAGCGCTCCCTCCTTGCGCTGCACTGCCGATTGGACAAGTCCAACCATCAGATACAGCATATGCAGAACAACGACCACACCGATTACCGACAATAAATGGGTATAAATTATCGCAGGAGCTGCCACAACAATCAGGCAGAGCAGACCCGTTACGATCCGCGAGCCAAGACGAAACCAACGCGACACATAATTTGCAAAAATGCTAATATAGTACCGCGTAATGATATACCCGCTGCTGCAGAGCGTCAGGTACTCGATTTTGAACTGGATCTCCCATGGAAAATTCGGCCATAATTGAGTAAGCAAGAGCTCACCAACCAACAAGGAACGGATGCCTAACAACAAGGCAAACAGCCCGAAAAACAGAGGCGCCCTGTCTTTGCGTCGCAAGATGAATAACAACAAATGATAAAGTCCGATGACCATCAGGCTTGCGGTGATAAAGATCTCCCCCGCGATTTTCAGGTGAGTCCTAACCGTAAGCACATCACTGCCGCCCAACTCGATAAACTTGGTGATGCCGCCCCGCTTATGATGGAAGTTGGAAACTTGGATCACCAGTTCTACGGTGTTATTTTCCGGCTGGAAGTACACAAACTTCGTTGCCAGACGCGGTGTCATGCTGCTCTTGTCCTGACCAACGACCCCCACCTCGGCCAGCGGTTCTCCGTTCACCCACAATTTATACGCGTGAAATATCGAGGGCATCTTTAGTGCAAGCCGCTCATGACGATCCTGCTCGCTAAGCTGGATCATCACCCGAAAGGTTGCAAAGCCTGTACCGCTTAACTGCTGACCATCTAGCCGATAACCTAGCCATGAGTTCGGGAGGTTGATCCAGCGGTTCGGATTTCCATCGCTTGCTATGCGATCATGTATGTCATTAGGCGACAGCAGCTCATGCCAATAAAACTCCCATTCCCCTTGTAGCTTTATCGGACGCTCACTCACTTGAACTTGGGATAAATCCAATGTCCCCTTGTCACTTTGGATTTCTGTGGAGTTCGAGGCGGAGATGACGGCATAGCATGTCACCAAACCAACCATAATGGCCGCAGCGATATACAGGATAATTTTACGTGAACTGAATCGGAGCATCCCTCTCATGAACAAAACCGACTCCAATCTACAAATTACGACAAAAAATATTTGATTAAATCAATAATAACATCATCCTAGGAAAATGTACCTGAAAATCTCGATGGGGAATAAAAAAAGCAAGACCCACCCAAACCTAACGTTGAGGTGGATCTTGCAATCTTGCTGATCCTCTACTCCTTAATATCTGCCGCCATAGCTCTTATACTGAGCATAAACGGTATTAGCGTATTGATCGGCCAGAATCGGGCGGCCATAGGAATCTGTAGCTCCTGGATACCAATAATCTCCCCCGTTATAATGCAGTAAGCCGCTGTAGATGCTGCCGAATCGAACAATCTTCTCATTCAAAATCAGTGAACCCATATATACCTGATCCTGCTCACTGCTGTGATTATAGGCATGCCCATATTTTGCACTAAATTGAGACAAATACGCATTCCGCGTGTTAGGTTCAACCTGCATCAATCCGTCACCGGCTGAAGGGCTGCCCGACAATCCATCCCCAAAGTAGCTTTCCTTCTTGATGACGGCACTGAGCAATAAGGCAAAATCCCCGCCTTTACCATAGGCATTGTCTGCATTCATGACATAGGTCCAGATGCGGCTTGGAACCTCCGCTGGCTTAGTTACTGTAGTAGGCGGGTTAGTTGGTGGATCGGATGGTGTAGTTCCTCCGCCGCCACCGCCGCCGCTGCTTAACGACCATAGAGCAGGAACAACTGGCGGTTCCCAACCAACAAGGGAAGTATGCGCTTGAATACAAGTATAAGTACTTCCGTTATAAGTTACAGTATCGTTGACGGCATAGGAAGTATTAGGAGCCCATGCTCCTCTGGAGGCTGCACTCGCTGGAAGAACTGCGAGAAATGTAGATAGGAATACGGCTAAAGCAACTAGAAGTGAAGCAGCTTTAATAGACACCTTTCTACGAATCATTTGGATACCTCCTAGTATTATAATTTGCGACTCACTCCGGATATGAGCCACAAACTTGTAACCGCTTTATATTCTATTTTTACATATATTAATTGAGCATTTTGCAGAATTCTGAGTACCTATGGCACAAGGATTTCTAGGGATAAAAAAGGGACTTCACCCCAACTTGGAGAAGTTTTCAAGTGACTAAACCCAAAACTTCAAGAATGGAGGAAGTCACCTTGTATATTCTCCAAGAAAGTCTGTTTTCCTTCGAGGAACTGCAAAAACTTGAATCCAAAGAACGTTTGCCTATCTTTTTCAGCGCTCTTGATCTACGTCCCTACGCCAAAGAACTGAGAAGCCGTTCCCCCCGAGGCGCTGACGGTCATTGCAGACAAGGAATTCTTCGGGCTTTGCTTGCAGCTCCGCTAGAGAATATCAGTACGTTCACTGGCCTGCATCGCCGGCTGGATATGGATCTTCGTTTTCGCTATCAATGCGGACTTCGCCTTGATCGGGAGGCTCCTTCCGTGGCAACGTTGAGCCGCGTATTTGCCGATTTGACGAGTAAAGACCTGGCCAAGCGACTTTTTGAGGATCTGGTCACACGCTGCAAGCAAGAAGGCATCATCGACGGAAGTCATGTGGCCATCGATAGTGCCGCGATCCATGCTTATGAGAAGAAACAGCCGAAACGTAAAAGCGAGCTCACGGGCAATGCAAACTGGGGTGCCAAGTTCGACTCCTTCGGCAATAAGGTGAAGTGGTTTGGCTACAAACTTCATCTCGCCGTCGATACCAAAAGCGAACTGCCGATGGCGCTCGCCGTGACACCGGCTCATGTCCATGACGGCGATATGGCGCCAGATCTGATGGAACAAGTCGCGGCAAAAACCAAGGTCAGCTTCTTTGTCCTCGATGCTGGGTATGACCAACTAAAAAACTATGAGGCAACCCGGAATTTGAACGCACAGGCGATCATCCCGATGAATCTTCGCAATGAGAAAGAGCCTCCTGCCGGCATGATGTCGAACGGAACGCCTTGCTGCTCCATGGGGTTTCCGATGATCTATTGGGGAGCGGATGGTGATGTTCTGAAATTCCGTTGTCCCCATGCTACAGGCAAGGTAGACTGTCCGCTCGGAATGGCCGCTTGTTCGTCTTCCAATTATGGGATGGTCGTTAAGATGGATATAACCAGTGATCTACGCCGCTACTCCACACCGCATCGGGATAGCAAGCGTTGGAAAGAACTGTACAACGAACGAACTAGCGTGGAACGATGCAATTCCCGCTTGAAAACCTATCTAACTGCCGATGCGATGCACGTGTGGGGAATCCGGAAAGTCACAACGCACCAGTACCTTAACGCCATTGTATTGCTGGCTTCTGCACTAGCCATGGTTAGGCATTCAAGCAAAGCCGCAGCTTAAATTTTTCGGCATAGACGAAAATTCTGCAGGTCTGCCCATTTTTCCAAAAGCCATCACATCATGATATTGAAGCCAACCACAGGCCATATAAATCTGTTGTCTTTTTCTCGAAAATGAAATTATGCAAAATGCTCAATTAATAAAAGAAATATATTACATTTCGATCATACAAAAGGATACAAATAATTCCAATAGTACTTAATGACTAAATAACTGATAAAAAACGATTCATAAAAACGCAACGTTAACTATACTTATTTCTTCTCAACTGGTAGTTGAATCTGTGAAAAATTCAAATAGGAAGTTATTGTTCATTCCAAGGCGCGCCCCCTACAATGGGGATACATGAAGGAGCGTGAATACAAGCATGAAGGAACAATTAGCGAGAAACATAAGTATCTACCGCAAAGAAAAGAGGCTGACGCAAGAAGAACTGGCGCAAATCCTCGGGGTTTCTTTTCAAGCCATATCCAAATGGGAAAATGCCCAGACAATGCCGGACATTTCGCTCTTACCTCTGTTATCCAAAACCCTGGAAGTCAGCATCGATAAACTTCTGGGCTATGCCTCGCAAGATAGACGGATTACGATTTATGAGGATGCGTATAAAACCCAAAAATATTATTGGGGGACTGTGCCGAATTCAGCCTGTTATCAGGTTCTTCAGCTTATGCCGCCAACGAAGCATTTGAAAGTGCTGGATGTGGGGTGCGGCGAAGGGAAAGATGCGGTTTTCTTTGCACGAAATGGATATGATGTCACAGCCTTTGATGTCTCGGATGCCGGGATTGAGAAAACGAGAAAACTTGCCGAGCAAGCCGGTGTTCGCGTAAATGTGTTTAAAGCAGACATTTTAGATTACCGTTTAGATACGCATTACGACATCATCTTTTCCAGCGGGGTGCTGCACTATATCAAACCGGAGTATCGTAAAGATATCTTTGAAAACTATAAGCAATTTACGAACGAAAACGGCCTGCACGTCTTGAACGTGTTTGTCCATAAACCGTTTATCGCCCCGCCCCCTGAGAAAGAGCCCAACGCCTACAAGTGGTACTCGGGTGAACTGCTCTCCCACTACCACAATTGGCTGATCAAAGACAGCTCAGAAGTTGTATTCGACTGCCATTCCTCAGGGATTCACCACAAACATGCCATGACGAAATTGATTGCCCAGAAGATCAGCTCACTAGACTAACAAAAAAAGACTGCAAGAAAATTACTTCCTTGCAGTCTAAAAACTTTGTTCCTACAACCGTCCTCTAAGGAAAGGATTATGCCCGGTTCCTTTTCCCGACGGCATCGCACCGGGCACCCCGTCCGCTTCCAGCAGCGGTCGAACGACCAGCTTCACCGGCCACTCTCCGCTCTCGAAGATCGCCCGGTATAGCTCGGCGCGGTCGCTTTCCGGCAGCCCCGCCCCTTGCAGCGCTTCTTTCCAGGCCTGCTCCGTGATCGTCCACAACCGGGACTCCGGCAGATCGTACGCGCAGGACAAAGCTTCCATGATCGAAGCCAGATTGACCTGCGTCCCCAGCGATTGGACGTAAAAAATCAGCTTGTGAATCGTCTCGTTGTACAGGCTGTTGGAATAGCCGGGCCGTATGCGGTACCCGGGATCGCCGATGCCGTGCTTATCGAGATATGGCTGATGCAGGCGCACCGAATCGTGGTCGCGGAGCAGCAGCCCCTTCACTTGATTGCGCTCCAGAACCAGGCAGCAGTTCTGCCCGTGAATTTCCGGGACGATTCCGATCTTGAACAGCCGCATCACCACGTCATAGAACAGGTGCGCGAGGTCGCTATAGAAGCTGAACACCTCTTCGCGGGAAAGCTCCTTGCCCAGGATTTCCGACAAAATATGCCGGCCTCCCAAATGGACGCCAAGCGCGGACATCGGAATCACCTTGCGTTCCGCCTCAAAAAGCTCCGGCGGGTATAGGCGAAGCTGGGCGGCCAAATGGCGCGGATGGTCGTCGAACAGCCCCATCGATGCCGGCATGTATCCCCACCAGTGCCGCTCCTCGCATAGGAAAACCCGTCCCTGCAGTGTGTCGTCGCAAGCTATGGCCTGACGCAGCAGCTTCTCCCCGGCCAAGCCGTTCAGCAGCTTCACGACCGGCAAATAGCGGGCGGCGCCCAACGACAGCACGCTGACCGGCAGCTTGAGCATCGCCACAGCGGCCACAGCGTTAACGTCCGCTCCACTCCCCACCTCCACGATGGATGGCGGAGCAAGAGAACGCAAGGAGGAGGTGGCTAGAAATTCACCAGCCTCCGCATCCAGCACTACGATCGTCCCCTCCTCGATTTCCCGGATAAAGCGGGGCAAAATCACCTGCTGAAGCTGCCACGGGTGCACAGGCAGAGGCACGTATTCGTCCGGCCTAAGCCCCCGCCGCTGCATCTCGTCCTCCACGGCGGCCCGCTGCTCAGCCGCAAGCAGATCCAGGCAAGACAACGGCCCTTCCGGGCAACCCCGTACGACCGAATCGGCGCGCACCGCTACCCAGCGCAGGCGGATCGGCTCCCCGAACTCCGCCGAATACTTCAGGCAGTCCTGCTCGGTAAACCCAATTTTCGCTTTGGCCGACGGATGGAACGGGCGATCGCGCAGCGCAGCGATTCGTTCTCCTTTGATAAACCACTCGTAAGCCGAGGACGGAGCAAACGCCAGCAACCCCTCCGCGCATTCCGGGCTCAGGCTCAACGCAAGCTGCCGGGCCGCCACCTCCACGCCGGTCAAAAAGTCTGCAACCCCCGGATGGCTGTAGGCTTCCTCCGACAACACCGCACGCAACACCGTTTTCGCCAGCTCCGCCGGAGAGTTGATGAAAGCCCAGCTTCCGTCGGACGCGCGTTTAAAAATTGGAGAATCCTGCACCCACTGAACGCCAAGCCTGGGGCTGTCTTCAACCAAAAACGCGATTTCCCCGGCAAAAATGCGAATCGCTCCATTACCGCCATACCCGCCGTATAACCGCCGGATCTGCTCGGGCGCGGCCGACAGCGTCCCGAAAGTCCCCTCATCCAGCCGGAAAAACCGCTCCGTCAAAAAGGCGTTCATCAAATCGCCGGTAATCCGTAGCTCCGCCGCCTGCCGTCCTGATTCAATTGTCCATGTTCGCATGGTATGCATGATCATTTCCTTCCGCTAAATAATAAAATTTCGGGTGCGGGTGCCCCAAAAAATCGTGGTGCGAGATCGTCCAGCAATAAGCGCCCGACTTCTCGAACACAACGATGTCGCCGACGCGCAGCAGCTCGACTTCGGCATCCGCATGCAGCCGGTCCTTGGGCGTGCAAAGCTCGCCGACCAGCGTCACCTTGCCCCGCCTGATCTCTGGCCTGGCGAAAGGATACGCCCAACGCTCCGCCGGCAAAACAGCAAACGGATGATTATGCCCCCAGGAAGCGGGCAGCCGGTTGTGATGCGTCCCTCCCCTCAGCACGGCAAAATACCGATCATGCGAAGGCTTGATATCGATCACCTCCGCGGCGTAATAACCGTGGTCTGCTACGAGAAACCGGCCCGGCTCGAACCACAACTGAACTCTGGCAAGCCTTTTTCTAGCTTCGCTTCGTGCGATCAGGGAAGTGAACAAGGCCCAGTCGAACGCCGGAGCGTCATCGTAAGGGACGCCAAAGCCGCCTCCCGCGTTGACGATCTCAATGTCCAGACGGTAGCGTTCCATCCACTCTTCCGCTTTTCGCAAATACAGCTCGATCATTTCGGCATGCAGCTCCGCCCGCAAGTTGTTCGAGAGCGAGTGAAAATGAAAGCCGCATAACCTAACCGCGCCCCGCCCTTCTTCCCGTATAATGGCGATCGCTTCATCAAGCAGCTCCTCGTCCAGCCCGAAGGGGGTCGGACGGCCGCCCATCGTAATTTGGGTCTGCGGCAACGCGCTCGTTCTCAGGTTCATGCGCAGCAAAATCCGGACCGGCTCGCTCCGCCCTTGTGTAAGCCGGATCAGCCTTCTCAGCTCCAGCAGGCTTTCCACATGAATATAGGAAACATTATGCCGGATGGCCGCCTCCAGCTCCGCTTCCTTTTTGCCGGGGCCGCCAAACAGAACCGGAACGCTGCCGCTCACCTCCCTGACCTTGAGCAGCTCGCCGGCGGAGGCTACCTCAAATCCGTCGATCAGCGGCAGCAGCGCTTCGATAATGCGCCGGTCCGGGTTGGCTTTAATCGCGTAAAACAGCCCCGTCCGTTCCGGCATATACCGCCGCATCCTTCGCACATGCGCGCGAATGCCGCCCAGGTCATACAGATAAGCGCAAAACGGCTCCCGGCTTTCCGCTTGCAGCCTGTTGATCGCTTCCCGCACGTATGCTTTCATGTCCAATCACCCATATCCCGGTAGTCGTTTCGCTTTTGCATATAAGCGCGAAACGCCGTATTTCGGTCATCTCCCAGCACATAAATGCGCACCCCGCGCTCCGCCCACATCCGCATTTCCTCCCTGCTTCTCGCAACCGCGGCGTACGGAACCCCGAGACGCTGCGCGGCCGCATGCAGCCGCTCCAACTCCCGCCGCACCTCCGGATGCCCGGTTTGCCACGGCAAGCCGAGGGATTGCGACAGGTCCGCCGCGCCTTCCAGCACAAACCCGATCTGCGGATGGGCTAAAATGTCCTCGCATTGCCTAATACCTTCCATGTTTTCGATCATCGGCACCACCATGACCGCTTCGTTGGCCTCCCGGATATACTCCGTCAGCGAATATTTGGCGAACGCGCCCGGCCGGCCGCTATTGAGACTGCGGCTTCCAAGCGGGTGGTAATACGCCCAGCGGACGGCTTCCTCGACCTGCTCCCGCCGCTCGACATGAGGGATGACGATGCCCTGCGCTCCGCAGTCCAGCACCTTCAAGATTTCGGAGCGGTTCACACCCGAAACGCGGACCAACGGAGTCACGCCCATCAATTCGGCGGCGCGGATCAGCTCCTCGACGCTTTCCATGTTCGTAGAAGCGTGCTCGCAATCGATAATGACGAAATCGTATTCGGCATGGCCGATCATTTCCACGATCACGGGATGCGGAATGGAGACGAACAGGCCGAACACCGGCTGTTTACGGTTTATTTTCAGCTTAAGTGCATTGGGTCTCATAACGCCGCCAGACTCTCCCTCGCCAGCCGCAGCGGGTTGAGCGGTTTGCGGAAATACAGCTCGCCGTCGCCGTACAGCCTCCGCTTGGTCATCTCCTCCACCAACGCGTCGGTGCTAAACAGGTCATAGCCTTGAAAACTTTCCCCATACTCGGGATATTGCCGCTGGTATTCCAAGATGACCGCCGCGCACAGGCTCCAGAACTTCCGCTCCGCAAGCCCGAACGTCTCCAGGGTCCAGGCGATCTCGCTCATGCAGATGAAAAAGAACGCGTCATACACATAATCCCGCACTTCCGGCATCGTCTCGGCGTGGATGAACGAATACCGGTTGAATTTGCGGTGCGCTTCCGGCTCGGGATGCAGCTTCGGCGCCCGCTTCGGATGCCGCAGCCTGCCCGGGACAAAACGCACCCCGTCGTGCAGATCCTTGACGATGATCCGCTTCGGCAGCCCGTCCTTCAGCACGAGAATGATGTTCTGCGCGTGAGATTCCAAGGCGATGCCGTGCGCATACAGCAGATGGATCATCGGCAGCGTCAGCGTTCGGACGAGCGCTTCGCTCCAGGTTCCGATCCCGTGCCGCCGAACGGCGTCTTGGATGAAAGGCACGCCGTTTTGTTGCACCAGCGTCAGCGCGTTTAGCGGCCAAGCCTCCTCTTTGTCCCGCAAATGAACGGATACGTTCTCCCGCCAGATCGCTCCGAGCGATCCGTAGGCACTGCCGTACTGAACCGCGGGCAGCCTATCGTACCGGAAGGACACGCCCATAATTTCTTTAAGGATGCCGAATCGCTCACGCTGCAGCAGCTCGTCCTCGCGGATCAGGCCATCCAGCCAGTCGCTGATCAACGGGGCGTTTTGCGTCGTATGGTGCGCCAAAATGCGGCCGGTCGAGGTGTTGGTGATGCCGAGCGACAATTTGAGATAGGGAGCCTGCGGGTGCTCTCTGTGCGACAGCGTGCGGATCGATTGCTGCGCCCGGTATACTCCGTCTGACAACCCGAGCGGAATAAGCTCGCGGCTTTGCCGCTGGCGGGTGAAGACGGATTCCAGCCGATGCTCCCACTGCCAGGGATGGACGGGGATGAACGTATACGAGCTTCCGTCGCCCTCTTCCCGCAAAATCCGGCCGAATCGGTCCATATCTTGTTCCGTCAAATGCGGCCTGTACAAATCTTCCGCCGTAGAGCCCGCAGCCAGCGCCGTATCGGTCAGCTCCCGTTTGACGGCGACCCAGAACAGGCGGATGGGCTGATTGAATTCGGGACCGTACGCCAAATTGTCCTTCAGCGTAAAGCCGATTCTGGACTTGTAGCTGGGGTGGTAAGGATGCCCGTCTGTCATATGGCTTTCCAGCGCATCGTAGTGCTTGTCGCCGTCCGGGATGCGCTCCGGCAGCACGGCCCTGCACTGGCTGTCCTTGGCCAGCGTTTCCAGCAGTTCGCGGACAAACGAGCCGATCCGCTCTCCCTGCAGGCGGTTAAGCACCAGCTCCTCCAGAAATAGATGCAGATCGGCGCAGGGCTCCCCTTCTCTTCGGATGGAGCCCTTGGCGATTTTCACTCGGCCGAACGAATACTTCTCCTCCGCCTCGCAGGTATAGACGACCGGCTGTCCGTCCGCGCCGATGCCGTGCGTGCGCCAAATCCTCCCGTTTTTCGCGCAGTCCAGGATGCCTTCGAACCATAACGCCTCAAGCGTCTGGCGCATCATTCTCTCCTGCACGTCGGCATAGCCGGCCGGTTTGTGGTCAGGCAAACGGATCGTAGTCTCCACATGGCTCACCCTCTCTTCTAAGCAAATTGTTCACTTCCACATAAGACGGCGTTTCGCCGTTACCCGCAAGACAGCTGAGCATATTCCGCTTGGCCCGAAACGTTTCGGCCGTCAGCAAATGCTTGGCGAAAGGATTAGCGCTTCTAGCGTATTCCCGCATTAGCATGTCGCGGGCGATTCCCCAGAACTGCTCTTCCGAAGCGTTCACGTCCCGAGCTATGGAATGAATGAGCAAGCCCAAATGGTTTACGAAAAAATAATACCCCGTCCTCTTCCAAGCCTCTTCCCTCGGATAGAACAGGGGACCGGGCGGGGACGGAGCCTCCTCCTCGTTCGCATGCGCCTTGTCGATTTCGACGCTGACGCCTTCCAGATCGCGGATGATGAAGGCGGCCGGCATGCCGCCTTGCACGGTGAGCAGCGTGTTCTGCAGATGGGCCTCGAAATGAATGCCTTGTTCCCCGGCGAGGCGCACGATCGGCAGCATCGACAGCTCCAGATAGCGCTCAAACCAGCGCTCGATGGGAACCTCGCCGCCGCCGAGCAGCGTCATGAGGCGCGACGGTTTTCCCGGCCGCGGCGCTTCCACCAGGCTGGCCAGCACATAGGTGCAAGATGGATCGAACTCGATCGGACGGTAGACAACCGTAAACTGCCGGGTCAGCTCCTCCTCCTCGAAGCGGCACGTGCCAATGCCCGTTTCGTAAGCGATACCCGCGGGCGAGTCCGGGCCGAATCCGCCCCGCCGCAGCAAATAGCGGGAAGCATCTAGCGTTCTGCGCATTTGCTCGCCGCTGTTGGTGCGGACTAAATTGGTAATTTGCATATTCAAAGGCAGCTTGATGTTGCAGTTCATCTCGGGGATATAGACCGTGCGCACCGAAGTGGTCGGATAAGCGAGCGGCCCCAGGCTGCCTAAGGGGATCAATTTCCCGTCGCGGATATATTCGCGAACCTTGGCGAGGCCCAGCACGTGCCGGTATTGCCAAGGATGTACAGGCAGCGGGGCGTATTCGCCGCTTTGGCCGCCAAGGACGTGCCCCAGATGGTCCTGCACGCTTTCATACGGCGGCACTTTTCCGCCCTCTGACACCCATTCCTCCCGGTACACATCCCTCCTTACGGCAAAATAGCTTAGCCGGAACGAGGAGCGCAGCTCCGGACTGTAAAGCAGCACATCCCGCTCGGTAAATCCGGACATGTTCTTGGGAAAAGGATGAAACGGATGCCCGTAAATCAGCGCCTGCTCCGACGAACGGTAGTCGAACACGCCATGCTCTGCCGCCCGTTCGATAAATAACGCCAGATTGCGGCAGCTATTTCCGACTTGTTCCACAAAGCTGCGTTTCTTCTCCACCGTAATCCATAGCCCGCCCGTTAACGGGCCTTCGTTCTCCGTAAGCTCGCCGACGATCCAGCGCACCAGCTCTTCGTACCCGACGGCGCCTTCCTCACTCCCGCCGAGCCAGCGCATACTGTGATATTCATGCTCTCCTGCGGCGGAATAATAAGCAAGCTTGCCGAAAACGGTAATCCCGCTTGCCGGAAATACTACGGCATAGTCCAGCGTGCGGGCATTCAGATCGATGTGCCTGCGTCTTTCGTGTCCCAGCTCGCGGATATAACAGTTCAGCAGCAGCTTGCACGTATGCTCGTTCGCTTGCTTCAGGCTTTCCGGCCGAAGCTTGCTTTCCGTCCCCAACAATGATGCCAACCTTCTTTCCTGGAAAAATAAAATAGTCCAACTGCTTCACATATTAACCGCGCTCAGCATGGAGCGGACGCTACGGCGGCTGAGGCCAAAGCCTCCGCTACCGACCGCTCGAAGATGTCCAGCACTTCCTCCGTCTCCCGCTCGGTGATCGTAAGCGGAGGAAGAAAGCGGATAACGGCGGAGCGGCGGCCGCCAACCTCCACGATCAAGCCGTTTTGAAAGCAGCTTCGTTGGATGGCTGCAGCCAGTTCTCCGTGCGGCGGATAATGGCCGAGACGGTCCTTCGGGCCGGCGGTGTCGACCATTTCCACCCCGATCATCAGCCCGCGGCCGCGAACGTCGCCGATCGCCTCGTATTTTTCTTTCAAGGCGCCAAGCCTTGCCATGAACTGCTCGCCGCGTTTTTGCACGTTAAGGAGCACGTCATGCTCCCGGATATAGCGAAGCGTCGCCAATCCCGCGGCCATGGCAAGCTGGTTGCCGCGGAAGGTTCCGGTATGCGCGCCCGGCTGCCACACATCCAGCTCCTCCTTGTAGATCACCAGGGACATCGGCAGGCCGCCGCCGATCGCTTTGGAGCAGACGATGACATCCGGGACGATCCCGGCATGCTCGAACGAAAACATCCGCCCCGTGCGGCCGATCCCCGTCTGCACCTCGTCGATGATCAGCGGCAAGTTTCGTTCGGCCGTAATGCGTCTTAGCTCCCGCAGCCATTCCAGATCGGCGGGAATCGCTCCTCCCTCGCCCTGCACCGTCTCCACGATAACGCCGCAAGGCGCGGCGATGCCGCTTTCGCAGTCGTCGAGCAAGTTTTCGATATACCGTGCGCTCAGCTTCGCGGTCATCCCTCCGCCCATCCCGAACGGACAGCGGTATTCATAAGGAAAAGGCAGAAAATGCACATCCGGCAGCAGGCTCTGCAAATGCTGCTTCTTATCCAGATTGCCGCTTAGCGCCATGGCCGCCTGCGTCGAACCGTGATAGCCGCCATGGAAGGCAAGCACGGATTTGCCTTTGGTCGCATGTTTGACCAGCTTAATCGCCGCTTCTACCGCGTCGGCCCCGGTCGGGCCGCAAAATTGGATTTTGCTGCGATCCTTTAATTCCTCGGGCAATAACGAGAACACTTCCTCCATAAAATCCACCTTGAGGGGAGTGGCGAGATCGAGGGTGTGCAGCGGGATTTGCCGCTCAAGCGCGCTGCGGATCGCCTCCAGCGCCACTTCATGATTATGCCCCAGCGCCAGCGTGCCGGCGCCGGCCAGGCAGTCATAGTACGTCCGGCCTTCCGTATCCGTCACCGTGATGCCCTTCGCGCTGCTGATGACCAGCGGAAAATGCCGGGGATACGTGCGGGCATTGGACTCTTTTGCTTCCTGCCGCCTTAAATATTCGTTTTGTACATTGCGGACCTTAGCTGACATATCGGGCCTACGCTCCTTTTATTCTCGTCTATCGATTCCAAGTAAGCGCCTCTTCAAACAGGTATTCCAAATAGATGCGGATGACATCGCGCGAAGCGCCCTCATACGGAACAACATGGTGGATCATGTCGGGCAGCGCATTGACTTCCAGGATGCCGCCGGACGCCTCGGTGACAGGAACGGCGATATCCGGGCAGCGAATATCGATGCCGGCGACGTCAATCTGCAGCGCCTTGGCGGCTTCAACGGCCATAGCCGCGTTAGCCGGACAGATCAAATCCGTGCGGTCGGCATAAATTTCGCTGATTTCCCCGGCCGGAGCGTTGCGAATATCTTGCAGCTTTACCAGACATCCCGCCGGAACGATATCGTCTAGCGCCACGCCTTGCTGGTCCAGCGCCGCCAGCAAGCGCTTTGAATCGGTTTTGATTTCGGCAAACGCCTCGATCTCGCCGATCTCGCTTTGGCGGGTTCGGGTCTCGTTCAGACGCCGGATCAGCTCCCTGAGCGATGAAGCGCCGTCGCCGGTCACAAAGGCAGGGCGATACTCGGTGACCGCCGCGATGCGGTAGTTGATCACCAGGACGCGATAATCCGCCCCCGGCACAAACCGCTGGAGCATAACCTTACCGCCATAGCTTCCCGCCCTTTGGATAGCCGTTTCAAGCTGCGGAACGGTCCGGACGTCCAACGTGACGCCGGCGCTGCCGCTTGCGTCGAGCGGCTTGACCGCAACGGACAAATGAGTTTGCAGGAACCGGACCGCTTCCGCCCCCGTTTCCGAAACGACCATATAAGGCGGCACGGGAAGCCCCCGTTGCGAGAGCAGCAAATTTGTAGCCTCTTTATTCTTGGCCAGCAGCCCGGCAATCAAGGACAGCCGATGCGATCTCGTTTTGTTGATCACGATGCTCCTGCCCTGATAGCTCAGCTCCAAAAAATCCTCGCACCCCGCAAGGAGCAGCCGGCAGCCGATGCCCATTTCTCTGGCTTTGTTGATCAGCAGCCGGTTAAGCGCATTTCGGCTCCCGGTCGGATACGTCAATGATAACCCCTCCTTCCTATCCGGCGAGCTTTGCCTTTGTTGACTTAAGGAGGGTTTGTGAAAGCCCGTCGGATTGTTTTGATGATAATGATAATCACTATCATTTATAAAACTATCTTACGTGACCTGATTTATAATTGTCAATATTCATCTTTAAAGGGAAAATATTCATCTTTTGCACGGGAAAGGAATGCGGAGGCAAAAGCCATCGGCCATGCGGGTTGCGCTAGACCGACGGCGCGGAAACGGCAGAACATGCTTTTTGATATGGCGGCAGGAAAGCCGATATTCATATTCTGACAAGGGGATTCTAAGCGGGTACCGATATCGTCGGCGTGGCAGTGATGTAGCGGTTATCTTTGATGGAGAAGGCGTATTAAGTCCGTTTGGGGCACGTCGAACAGTAATCGCCCGGCTCATCCGACGTCAAATAATAAAGGCAGCAGGTTTTACGCACTCTTAGCGGCTTGTCGTAACCGTCCCTGAACACTTTCGGACTGTCGAACCGCTTGAGCGGATTGCGGGATTCGCCGAACAGGCGGGGCGGCGCGTCGTGAAGCAAATAATGATAATCCTCTTTCATCCGCCGCTGTTGCTCGGGCCCCGCTCCTTCCGCAAATTTTTTCTCATACAACCAATAGACATAAATGGCCGTGTTTTCCCATAACAGCGCTTTGGAGATCCGCGCCGTTTTGGAAACGCCGTTCCATACCCGGGACAGATTACCGGCAAACATCCGTTCAAGGATCAGATCGCGCCATTCGCTGCGCTGATCCGCTTGCGGCTCGCTGGCCTGCCAGTCTTTCAGCCGCGCCTTGGGCAGCCAGGCCTGCCCCTGATAGCACGACTCGATCCAGCCGTTCTCCAGTTCCAGGTTCAATCCCTTATTGAAGCAAGACATCGCGTATAAATTGGAAGCGATAACGAGAAAGGCATACCGCTTGGCGAAAAGCGAGACGGCCGCCGACTGCGAGTTGGTCTCGAAAATGCCGCTTACGCCGCGAAAATAAGCCTCGCTTCTCTCCGGATTTAAAAGGTCGGTAAACGGAATGGAGAACGTCCGGTCGGCGGAAGGCTCTCGGGTTAAGCGGTACTCGTCGGACAGCACCTGAAATTCCTCCGGCTCAAGCCAGGTGGCCATAGCGTTGTTCTTCATGAACATTCCTGCCCCTTCCATGTGGAATGCACAGCGGTGTGCCAAACAGCGGATCGACAGCAATTTCGCAGTCCATCCGAAAGACGGTGCGGACCATCTCGCGGGTCACGATCTCCTCTGGCCGTCCCTGGGCGTAAATGGACCCTCCGTGGACCGCGACGATATGATGGGCGTAGCGGCAGGCCAAATTCAGATCGTGCAGAACCATCACAATCGTGCGACGCTCCTTCTCGTTTAATTCGAACAGCAAATCGAGGATTTCGATCTGATGGCTCATATCGAGGTAGGTCGTCGGTTCGTCGAGCAGCAACGTTTCCGCTCCCTGGGCGAGCGTCATGGCGATCCAGGCGCGTTGGCGCTGCCCTCCCGACAGCGCGTCCACCGGTCGGTCCGCGAGTTCCGTCAGGCGCGTGGCCTGAAGCGCCAGGCGAACCATCCGTTCATCCTCACGCGACCATTGCTTCAGCCAGCTCTGGTGCGGGTATCTTCCCTGCCTGACGAGTTGGCTCACCGTCAAGCCTTCCGGGGAGGAAGGACCTTGCGGCAAAATGGACATCCGCTTGGCGATTTCCTTGCTCGGCAGCTTGGCGATCTCTTCCCCGCTCAGCAGCACCGTGCCCGAACGGGGCTTCTGCAGGCGCGCAATGGTGCGCAGCAGCGTGGACTTGCCGCAGCCGTTGCTGCCGATCAGGACCGAGATTTGGCCTTTCGGTATCCTCAAGTTCAAATTTTCGATCACAGGCTCCGCTCCATAGGAGATAGTAAGGTCTTTCGCTTCCAAAATACTCACGGTTCTCCCCCTATTCAAAATTGGTTTCTGTTCTTAAACAGCAAGTACAAGAAGAAAGGCGCGCCCACTCCCGCCGTGAACACCCCGGCCGGAACATCCAGCGGCACAAACGCGGTCCGTCCGATCAAATCGGCGCTGAACACAAGCAGAGCCCCGAGCAGCGCCGACACGAGCAGCACGCTGCCGAACATGCGGCCCGCCAGCTTTCTGGCGATATGCGGTGCGATCAGGCCGACGAATCCGAGGGTGCCGGCCACGGATACCGCAAATCCGGCGAGCAGCACGCTGCAAAATAGCAGCGCCAGACGGTGGCGCTGAACGGCAACGCCAAGCCCGGCGGCCAGGTCGTCGCCGAACGCCTGCGCATTCAGGCTGCGCGCAAGCCAAAGGGCCGGCGGCACGATAAGCACGATCACCGGCAGAATGGTGTAAACATCCGCCCAGGAAGCGCCGTATACGCTGCCGGTTAGCCAAATGTAAGCTTGCCCGGCGGTGTAGAACGGGCTTAGGATCAGCATAAACGTGGTGCCGGCGCCGGTGATGGCCGATATGCCAATCCCGATCAACACCAGGCGAATCGGCGTGACCCCCTCTTTCCAAGCCAGCGCGTAAATGACCAGCGAAGCCGTAATGGCGCCGGCAACCGCGAACGCCGGCAGCAGCTTGATGCTGAGCGCGCCTCCCAGCAGCGAGACGAAACCGACCGCCGCCACCGCCGCGCCTCCGGTGATGCCGATGACATCCGGAGATGCGAGCGGGTTGCGGATGACCCCCTGCAGGATGGCGCCGGACATGCCCAGCGCCGCGCCGACAAGCAGGGACAGCAGCACCCGCGGCAGTCTCAGCGTGAGCACGACGAAATCATGCTCCCCGGCGTTTAGCCCCAAGATCGTCCGGAGCACTTCCAGCGGAGACAGGATGTCGCCGCCTAGGCTTGTTCCGGCCACAGCGGCGAGCAGAACCAGGACGGCTAGCACGGCAATGGCGAGCGCCGCCTTGCGCTCGATCAGGAAAGATACGGTATCTTTTTTGCTGCGAACCATGATCGTTTCCTTCATATCTTCGTCACCCCCTTGCGGGCGATATAGATGAAGAACGGCCCGCCAATCAAGGCGGTCACGACGCCAAGCGGAAGTTCGTCCGGCAGAATGACCAACCGGGCGGCTACATCGGACCATAGCAGCAGTACCGCTCCCCCTGCGAGCGAGTAAGGAATGAGCCAGCGATAGTCGTTCCCGACCAGGGCGCGCATCATATGGGGCACGATGAGTCCGACGAGACCGATCGAGCCGGCGACGGCCACCGAACCTCCGGCAAGAAGCACAATGACGGCCCCCATCAGCGTTTTGACCAGCACGACGTTCTGCCCCATGCCTTTGGCAATATCATCGCCGGTCAACATCAGGTTGATCGCCCGGCCCATGAAGAGAGCGGTTAGCACCGCCAAAGCCATATACGGCAGAACCGGATAGAGCATCTCCAGCGTCCGCCCGCTGACGGAGCCGGCCAGCCAGAACAGCACATCCTCTAGCCCCGTCCCGTCCAGAACGAGCACGGCCTGCGTGAAGGATGAGAACAAAGCCGTAATCGCCGTGCCCGCCAGCACGATTTTGATCGGCGTTAAGCCGTCCCGCCCGATCGAGCCGAGCGCATAGACGATCACCGCCGCAATCGCCGCTCCGGCAAAGCCGAACCACATCATCGCTTTTAACGAGGACACCGACAGCAGCACGACCGCCAGCACGATGAAAAAAATCGCTCCGGCGTTAATCCCGAACACACTCGGCGACGCCAGCGAATTGCGGGTCAATGCCTGCATGAGCGCTCCGGCAACCGCCAGGCCGGCCCCTACGACGGCGGCAATAACCGTCCGCGGCAGCCGCTCGGTATGCAGTACGATATGTTCGACGGATTCTTCGTCGTAATTCCTGAACGCCTCCACCGCCGTGGAAATCGTAATTTCCGTGCGGCCGAAGATCATGCTGGCGGCACATGACGCAACAAGCAGAACGAGCAGCGCCGCCAGCCCCAACAGCTTCGATTTCTCCCGTACAAACAGCGGAAACATTTCCTCACTCTTTCGTCTTCGTCATTTAAAATGCGGCAAAAAGCCTGCTCAAGGCAGGCCTTCCTGCTTGCGATTAATTCAGCTTGAAATATTCGTACAGATCGTCGAGCAGCATATTGGCCGTCTTGTAGCCGCCGGCGCTGTTCCACACCACTTCGTCCACCTGAACGAGCTTGCCGTTCTTAACTGCGTCCAGATTGGCCCATAGCTTGCTCTTCGTCCATTCCTCATAGTTTTTCTGAATCGCTTCGGTATCGGTGCCGGAATTGAAGTTGAAGATGATGTCGGCATTCATATCCGGGATGCTCTCTTTGGAAGCGAGTTGAACGCCCCAGATGTCTTGATCATGTCCGGGAGGTCTTGTAAAGCCAAGCTCTTTGAGAATTTTCCCCGCGTAGCCCATATAGAAAATCCGTACCTGATCAGCTCTGAAATTGGTGATCGTTACCTCGATCGGCAAGCGGTCGCCCATCTTCTGCTTGAAGTCGGCTACTCTCGCATCCCAATCGGCGAGCAACTGATCGGATTTGTCCTTGAGATTCAACGCCTCACCTGCCGTCTTCAGCGTTTCTTTCCAGTCAAAAAGCGTTTCCGTCATGACCGTCGGTGCGATTTGCGACAACTGTTCGTAAACATCCTCGTGCCGCGTCTTCGTGGCAATGATCAGATCAGGCTGAAGTTTATGTATCTCTTCCAGATTCGGCTGCGTCTCTTGACCGACGATCGCTACGCCCTCCAGATCGGCCCGCAAATATTCGTAGATAGGCTGCTGCACCCAGGATTCCACCACGCCGACCGGCTTCACTCCAAGCGAAACGGCCACATCGGTGGCTCCCTGGAACAAGGTTACGATCCTTTTAGGCGTTCCTTTGATCTCCGTTTCGCCCATGGCGTGCTTGACGACCCGGATCTCTTCCCCAGCCGCGTCCGTTCCGCCGCTCTTCGCTTGATTCGAATCGACGGCTGCGCCAGCCTGGCTGCCGGTATCGGAAGTCCCTTTTGCCGGTCCGCCGGCTGCGCAGCCGACCAAAGCGGCGATCATCAAAATAAGGATCATACTTAGAAACGTTTTGTTGAATTTCAAGATAATTCCCCTTCTCCCCCTATTGTTTATCCTAAATGATATTGAAACTCATTATCAATTAGGATTGTAATGGGAGAAGGGAGATTTTTCAAGCAATTTATTTAAAATTTTATAAACTCTTTTCTAAAGGGCGCCTTTCCCCGTCTGTTATGTTATTATGTTAAAAATGCATATTCTTCCAAGCGCAGGCGATATTAATGAAAGATGAATTTATAATGTTGCAGGAGGAGAGCTACATGGCAAACATCGTTTTTGTTTCACCCAACAAGTATATCCAAGGTCAAGGCGCTTTGCGGGATTTGGGGAAATACGTCAAAGCGTTGGGACGTAAACCGCTCGTGATCGCCGATGATGTCGTTTGGCGCATTACCCAAGAAACGGTGACCCAAAGCTTATCGTCGGAGCAGATTGAACATCATTTTGTTTTATTCAACGGCGAAGCCTCCGTTAATGAAATACGCCGTATTGCCGAGGAAGGACAAGCGCAATCGGTTGATTTTGTCATCGGGATAGGCGGAGGCAAAACGCTGGATACCTCCAAAGTCGTGGCGGATGAGCTTAAGACTAAAGTGGTGATTGTCCCGACAACGGCTTCGACCGACGCGCCGACCAGCGCTCTCTCCGTCATTTACAGCGACGAAGGCGTGTTCGAGTCCTACCGGTTCTTCAACAAAAATCCCGATCTCGTCCTGGTCGACACCGCCATCGTGGCCAAAGCTCCGGCCCGCTTGTTCGCTTCCGGCATTGCCGACGCGACGGCGACATGGATTGAAGTGCGCGCTACGGTCAAAAGCGGCGGCACCGCGATGTCCGGCGGGAAACCTAGCATCGCCGCGCAAGCCATCGCCAAGGCATGCGAAGAAACATTGTTCCAATACGGAATTCCCGCCTATAAAGCCGTGCAAAAAGGGTTGGTGACCAAGCACGTCGAAGCGGTGATCGAAGCCAATACGCTGCTATCTGGTCTTGGGTTTGAAAGCGGCGGCCTAGCGGGCGCGCATGCGATTCATAACGGATTGACGGTGTTGTCCGGCGAAATCCATCATTTAACGCACGGCGAAAAAGTAGCTTACGGAACGCTTGTTCAGTTGGTGCTTGAGCTTCACCCCGAAGAGGAGATCGTTAAGTACATTAACTTTTACCGGGAGCTCGGTCTACCGACAACTTTAGAGGAACTGCATTTGGAGAATGTGACTTTTGAGGAGCTGCTGAAAGTCGGCGAGGCCGCCACGGCGCCGAATGAAACGATGAACAACCTTTCCCGTGAAATCACGGCAGAACAAGTGGCCAACGCCATTTTGGCCGTGGATGTTTTAAGCAAACGGAATTGATGCGATTGTTTTCGTCCGCCGGAAATCCCGGCGGGCGAAAAATCACATTTTTATACGTACCGATCAACGTTGATCTTGAACGATTTCACTCCACTCCCGCCGAATCTGATGTATCGATTTGCTCCAATTTGCGGATGATTTCCTCGATTTCTTCAGGTGTGAGGATTTCCTTTTCTTTTTCCATATTTAGAACCTCCTTGCAATGTTACCGAGTCATGAACAGAAATCGTCCTAAATAAAAGATAGGATCTCTTGATAAATATGAGGCAAAGCGACTTGCCGGTCGGCGTATCCCGCCTCATAAACCACTTTAGGCATCCCATAGACGATACACGATTCTTCGGATTCAACGATCACATGACCTTGTTGCCGCTTCACTTCACCGCAGCCGATTAACCCGTCCGACCCCATTCCGGTAAGAATAACGGCCAACAAGCGATCGCGGTAAATCGGAGCTGCGGACTGAAGCGAAACATCAATCGACGGCTTGTACAATCTGCCGTCATCCTCTACGATTTTGAGAATCGTCTTTCCGTCATTTGTTTTTTGAAACAAGGCTTGATACCCCGCAGGCGCAATATAGATAACCCCTGGCTTCACAACATCGCCATCCTCCGCTTCTTTCACCTGCAAATTACAAATGGTGTTGAAACGGTCCGCCAACGGTTTGGTAAATCCCGGCGGCATATGCTGGATAACGACAATTCCCGCAGGAAAGTCGGTTGTAAACCGGGGCAGAATGGATTGGATAGCCGACGGTCCGCCTGTAGAGCATCCGATCATAAGCAGTTCAACGGCAGCGGCCCCCTTTCTCTTTTTTTCTGCCGCTATTTCTTTCGCAGACGCAATATGGTTTCTGATCGGCAATTTCGCGCTGGCGGCGGCCTTTACCCTCATCAGAAAATCGTCTATCATTTTCGGATCGATCGGGTCCTTGATCAAAGAGCTTTTCGGGAAAAAATCTACCGCGCCCAATTGCAACGCCGTTAGCGTTGCTTCTGCTCCTTTGCTGGTCAGTTCGCTCAGCATCACGACCGATACCGGATGATGCTTCATGATGAATTCCAAGGCGGTGATTCCGTCCATCTCCGGCATTTCCACATCCATCGTAACGACGTCCGGTTTGAAACGCTCTATCTTTTCGATGGCTTCAAGGCCGTTGCGGGCGATTCCCACGATAAAAAAATCAGGATCCTTCTCGAACAAGGTGCTGATCGCCTTCCTCATAAAGGCGGAATCATCGACGATGAGCACACCGTACCGACTCAATTCGCTTTGCCTCCCTGTGATAAAGTCTCGTCCAAATGATGAACTCCCGAATCATTGCTCCGCTTTCGGTAGTAAAATGTCGAATGAGCATGAATCGTCTCGAAATTGGTGTTCATGCCTGTGAGCGTTTCGGCATGTCCCAGAAATAAATAGCCCCCCGGATTTAATAAACGGTCAAACTTCGCTATGACCCGTCGCGTGGCTTCCGAATCGAAATAAATGAGCACATTTCTGCAAAAAAGGATATCGACTTTTTCGACCGGCGCCAAATCCTGGTCATTTAAGAGATTCGCATACCGGAATTCAATCCTGTCTTTGATGAAGCCCTTGATTTGAAATCCATCATCTTGCGGAATAAAATACCTGTCCAACATCTCCTTAGGAGTCCGGCGGAAGCATAACGAATTCTTAGGGTACCACCCGCGTCTTGCGATTTGCAGAACCTTTCGATTAATGTCGGTTGCAATGATATGTACAGACTTTAGCGGTACAATGCCTGATTCTGCGATGGTCATCGCCAAGCTGTAAGGTTCTTCTCCCGTGGAGCACGCGGCGCTCCAAATCCGAATACATTTTTTATCACGGAATTGGGGAAGAATCACATGGCTCAATTCATTGAGCTGACTCTCTTCACGAAAAAAATAGGTTTCGTTGTTCGTAATGAGTTCAACAAGGTGATCCCATTCTTGCGGGTTCCTTGTTAAGCATTCGATGTACTCCCCGAACGTCATATTCAGACCGGATAGTCTCTTTGAAACTTTCGAGGCCAGTAGCGGAAGATTGTCCAAGTAATTCAGTCCGCAAAGATCATAAATCATTTGCGCCAAATCTTTGAGGCGCATCTTATGATCCTGAATTTCGCTTAAGTACTCCATATTCATTTCATCTTGCAACTCCTATATGAGCAGCTCTTGGACTAAGCCTTTAGCGTCCTCTCCATGGTTCATATTAAAATACGAAGTGAATTTTTTATTGTGGAAGATTGGTCTGCCAATTCTCTCGCCACTGCAACCATTCTTCCCGCATCTTGAATATTCCGCTCAGCAGCGCGCTTTGCTTCGGATATCGCCTTTTCAAGGTTGTTTGTTTCTTTCGTTTGAAATTTCGCCGCTTCCGTAATTTCGGCAGCCTGTTTTGTAAGGTTACCGACAACTTTTACAATATCCTGTCCGTGTTTTGCTTGTTCCACTGTAGCTGCAGTAATCTGACGCACTTGTTCGCGGGCATTCACGACTCCCTTGATGATCTCTTCAACGCCGATGGCCTGCTCCTTCGCCGCCTGCGTCACCATCGCGGCCTGACTTGCTACATTTTCCACCGCTCTTACGATATTTTCACCTTGCTTAGCCTGTTCGCCCGTCGCTACAGTGATTTGCCGCACCTGTTCGCGGGCGTTCACGACACCTTTAACGACTTCTTCGACGGCAGCGGCCTGCTCCTTCGTCGCCTGCGTCACCATTGCAGCCTGATTTGTGACATTTTCCACCGCTCTTACGATATTTTCACCTTGCTTAGCTTGTTCGCCCGTCGCTACGGTAATTTGATGCACTTGTTCACGGGCGTTCACGACTCCCTTGATGATCTCTTCGACGCCGATGGCCTGCTCCTTCGTCGCCTGCGTCACCATCGCTGCTTGACTTGCTACATTTTCCACCGCTCTTACGATATTTTCACCTTGTCTGGCCTGTTCGCCGGTCGCTACGGTGATCTGGCGCACCTGTTCACGGGCGTTCACAACGCCTTTCACGATTTCTTCGACGCCGGCGGCTTGTTCCTTCGTCGCCTGCGTCATCATCTCCGCTTGATTGGTTAATGCGCCTACGGCTTTAACAATCTGTTCGCTTCCTTTAGCCTGTTCAACGGTGGCCGTCGTAATTTGTCTGATTTCGTTCGTAATTTTCTCGACTCCGGTTACGATTTTTTCGATGGCTATGCCTGTTTCATCCGCCAATTTATTTCCTTGTTCGACTTTGACCATGCCGATTTCGATCGCTTTAATGGCATCGGTTGTTTCGCTTTGGATCCCTTTAATTAATTGGGCAATTTCCTTGGTGGCTTTTGCGCTCCTTTCAGCGAGTTTTCTCACTTCATCGGCCACAACTGCGAACCCTTTTCCGTGTTCGCCCGCCCTCGCAGCTTCAATTGCGGCGTTAAGCGCCAGAAGGTTGGTCTGCTCGGCAATATCATCGATCACTTCAATGATGCTTCCGATTTCTTCCGAACTTTTTCCCAAATTGCTCATGACGCCGGAGGCCTGCTTAACGACGCTCGCAATTTCTTTCATTCCCGCGAGGGACTGACTAACCGCCTTTTGGCCATTTTGGGCATCCGTTTGAACCTGGCTTGTCAGTGAATTCACGTTTTGCGCATTTTGAGCCACCTGTTCAATCGAGGCCGCGATTTGCTGAATCGAAGCGGAGGTATCACCGGCGATTTGCTCCAACTCATCTGCATTGGCAGCAATGCCGCGAATCGATTTACCCATCTGCTCAATGGAGACGGAGATTTGTTCAACCGAACTTGCCGTGCTTGCAGCATTTCCGGCAACCTGCTGAATGGAAGCGACCATCTCCTGGATCGCATTCGAAGTTTCTTCCGCCGAAGCGGTCAAGCTCACCGCATTATCGGCCACGCCTTTAATCGATTGCCCCATTTCTTCAATCGACGCGGAAATCTGCTCTACCGAGCTTGCCGTACTCTCGCTGTTCCCGGCTACTTGCTGAATGGAAGCGACCATCTCCTGAATGGCATTCGATGTTTCTTCCGCTGAAGCGGTCAGGCTCGCTGCATTGCCGGCCACGCCTTTGATCGATTGCCCCATTTCTTCAATCGATGCGGAAATTTGCTCTACCGAGCTTGCCGTACTCTCGCTGTTCCCGGCTACTTGCTGAATGGAAGCGACCATCTCCTGAATGGCATTCGATGTTTCTTCCGCTGAAGCGGTCAGGCTCGCTGCATTGCCGGCCACGCCTTTGATCGATTGCCCCATTTCTTCAATCGATGCGGAAATTTGCTCTACCGAGCTTGCCGTACTCTCGCTGTTCCCGGCTACTTGCTGAATGGAGGCGACCATCTCCTGAATGGCATTCGATGTTTCTTCCGCTGAAGCGGTCAGGCTCGCCGCATTGCCGGCCACGCCTTTGATCGATTGCCCCATTTCTTCAATCGACGCGGAAATTTGCTCTACCGAGCTTGCCGTACTCTCGCTGTTCCCGGCTACCTGCTGTACGGAAGCGACCATCTCTTGGATAGCCTCCGAGATTTCACTGGCGGAAGCCGCCAGACGATCTGAATGGTTACTTACCCCTTCAATGGATGTCGATATCCCCACAACAACGCCGGATGTGGATTCCATGCCTGACGCCTGCTGGCTGGTCCCATAAGAGATCTGTTCCGCAATTGCGGCCAGATCCTGCAAATTTTGTTCTAACCTTTTGGAATCGGCGATAGCCGCTTCAATCGTTTCGGAAACGCCTGCGGCTCTCATAAATTTGTAAGCCATGTTTTTCTTCAAAGTGCTCATAGAACGTTCTCCTCCTTATGATCAATTTCACGGATGATAGAATTCATTTCCATGATATCTATCAAATGTTCCAGATGAAGCAAAACGATGAGACGATGATCCATTTTGCAGATGGCTCGCATATAAGCCGTTTGTGCGGTCACAAGCGTGTCGGGAACCGGCTCCAAGCTGTTTTCATCGATCCGCAGCACCTCTTTCACTTCATCGACCAATAACCCGATCGCTCTTTCTTGGAAGCGGGTTATCATAATGCGCTGTTTTTTCGACTTCACCGGTTCTTTCAAAAATTGAATTCTAAGATCGACGACCGGTATGACTTCCCCGCGGAGATTAATCACTCCGACGATCGATTTTGGCGCTTGCGAAATCGGGGTGATGGCAGGGACAAAAATGATTTCATATACATCCGCAATAGGAAGCCCGAATTCCTCCGTTTCGATTCGAAAGGTAACCAATTGCTGGATTTGTTGGGGAGCTGTCAACGGATCATCCCTCCCGCACATCCAAAAGTTTGGATTCGATAGACTTAAGGTTATTTGCCGCTTTGAATATGCCGGTTACATCCAGGATCAACGCTACGCTTCCGTCGCCCAGCACCGTTGCCCCCGAAACGCCCTCGACCTGTCCGACATAAGAACCGATCGATTTGACTACAATTTCTTGGCTGCCGATCAATTCATCAACAACCAAGCCGAGCCGTTTTTCCGCCAGTCCGACAACGACGATAAATACATGTTTTGTTTTTCTTCTGCCGCCGGGCATGCCAAACAGATCGTGTAGAGCGATGAGCGGAACAATTTTTTCTCTGATTTTGACAACAGCTTGTCCCTTAACGGAGTGGATTTCTTTGTGCGATATACGAACGATTTCGATCACACTGTTCATAGGCAAGGCAAAAGTCGTTTCCTGCAGCTTAATGAGCAGTCCCCGAAGAATAGCTAAAGTGAGAGGCAGCTTAATCGTGAATTTCGTCCCTTCGCCTAAACGGGTTTCCACATCGATTAATCCGTTTAATTTCTCGATATGATTGCGGACAATATCCATCCCGACTCCGCGGCCGGATATATCACTGACAGAGGCGGCTGTCGAAAAACCGGGAAGAAAAATAAGTTGAATCAATTCCTGCCGAGACATCGTTTCGGCTTCTTGCGCAGTAATCAATTGTTTGCGTATGGCGGATTCTTTTACTTTCTCCGCGTTGATTCCCGCCCCGTCATCCTCTACCGTCAGCACCACTTGATTTTCTTGATGGGATGCCCTAATTTTGATCGTCCCTTTAAGGGATTTCCCTAGTTTTTTTCTAACTTCCGCTTCTTCGATACCGTGGTCTGCGGCATTTCGGATCAGGTGAATCAACGGATCGCTAATTTCCTCGATGACAGTCCGATCCAGTTCGGTTTCTTTCCCTTCAAGCAGCAGATTCACTTCCTTGTGCAACGTACGGGATAAATCGCGCATCATCCTTGGAAACCGGTTGAATAACCGCTCGACGGGAAGCATTCGCGTCTTCATCACGGATTCTTGAAGTTCTCCGATTAGTCGGCCGACATGATTGGAAATCAGCTCCAAATCATCGATCGTTTCATCCGAAGCGTAACGATCGCGCAACAAATTTCCGACTTGGGCGATTCTTGTCTGGTCGATGACCAATTCGCCGACCAGATTCATAATGCTATCCAAATGTTCCACATCGACGCGAATCGTTTGTCCTATTTTCTTCTCTTCTTTGCTGTCCGGGCCGGGGATCGGGTTTTGTTGCTCCGCCTCCTTGTCGGCATCTGTCCGTGGCATGAAAGCATCGGCCAAGGCCAAGTTCTCATCTGAAAAAGGCGCCACTTCAGCAGCTTCCACATCCATAAGCTGGCTCAACGAATGCTCTAGGTATTCGGAATCCCCGTTCGTCTCGACGATATAGGAAACTTCATGGAGATTACTTTCCTCGATGACGCTGTCCAATTCCGGTTCCGTCGAAATAACGTCTCCCCATTTCTTAAGATGATGCAGCACAAGGTGTGCCCGAGGAAGCTTCATCTCGCAATGCTCGGATAAACGAACTTTGCAAATCCACTTTTTTAAGCTCTGTTTTTTGCTTTTCAACATCCCGCTTTTCGATTCGAAGGTCTCTTCCGTCCCATTGCCCAATAGCCGCAATTGCTGCACGATCGCATCGATATTGGTTTTTGTAGCCCCTTCCTGTTCAATTTCCCTTTTCAACCCGTTTAAATAATCCAAGCATTGAAATAACACATCCACAACCTGCTGCGTCACCGGCAGAAGCTGATTTCGGATCTTGTCTAAAATATTTTCCATTTCATGGGTCAGTTGCTTCATTTCCTCGAAACCCATCGCCGCGGACGAACCTTTTAATGTATGAGCAATCCGAAAAATGTTTTGTATGATTTGCGGCGACTCGCCTTGCTGTTCCAAATTCAGAAACTCGATCTCCAGCAATTGGAGCAATTCTTCCGCTTCAGACAGGAAGACTCCCATCATTTCCGAACGATTCATACGGGTTCCCCCCTTACCCTACAAGAACATGTTCTAAATTTAAGATGCCGATCAGCCCCTCTTCCGACTGGCCAATCCCTTCAAAATAACTGCCGTCAACTCCGGAAACAATTTCGCTAGAAGGCTGGAAATCGGCAAACTTGATCACTTGCTTCACTCCATCTACAACGATGCCGATCATTTCTTCGTTATAATTCACCACGACGATTCTCGCTTTAGGAATGACGGGCGCCTCTTTCAATTGAAATCTTTTACGCAAGCTGATGATCGGCACTATTCTCCCCCGAATATTCGTAACGCCTTCCAAAAAAGTCTTGCTGTTAGGGATGGCCGTGATTTTTTGCATTTTGATAATTTCATAGACTTCAGCAAGCTTTAGAGCGTATTTTTCCGCGCCCAGTTCAATCACGATGTACTGGTCTTGATGCTGCTCTAGCTGTGAAACTTCCACTTGTTTACACCTCCTTAGGGATATGGAATAGCTGCTAAATAAAGTCATGTACATTTTGCGACATACGATGTACAATTTCGCACAATTGAACTTGTGCGACAACAGGAGGGACAAACATGAAACACGGAATTTTGGAGTTGTCTGAGAAAGGGCAAGAGAAATTAACGGACGAAGTCATTGTCAGCATGTTTTTGGCGAACTACCACCATTCAAAACATACGTTGCGAAATTATAAATACGCGATTAAGCGATTTCAAAGCTTCATCAATCCAAAGAGGCTGAATGACATTACCTGGAGGGATATCGAGCTATATAAACTGAGCTTGCTCGAAGGGGATGGGAATCACCCATGCAAATATGCAGCGGCAACGATTTCCGTTTTGCTGACTCCTCTTCGTTCCCTATATAAGTGGGGGAATAGCCCGAATATTCAATGCTTTACCCACGATCCGTCAGCATGTATCAAGAAGCCTAAAGTGTCAAATAACAGCAGCCGTCATTTTTTAACGAAACATGAGGTTGTAAAGATATTGCAGCAATTAAACACGATGGGGCTTCGCAATTATGCTATCGGTCTGACCTTGGTCATGCTCGGTTTGAGGGTTTCCGAATTGGTTTCTATCGAATGGGACGATTTTCATACCGATCCCATGGGAACTTCGATTTGGTTGACCGTGCGTAATGGCAAAGGGCGGAAAGAAAGGGAGGTCAAAGTGCCGGATATGCTCTGGAAGCTGCTTTGTACATACCGTATGGAAAATAGAAGAAGCGGCAAAGTATTCCCGCTTACCCCCCGTCAGATTGAACGAATCATCGAAATCGCCCGTAAAAAAGCCAATTTTTCCAAAAAAGTTACGCCTCACTGGTTACGGCACACCAATGCAACTTTGGCGTTGCTCAACGGGGCGTCCCTTCAACAGGTGCAGCAGACGCTGGGGCATTCCCACATCAATACGACCCAGCGTTATATACATACTGTGGAACAAATCAAAAAAGCAGCTCCGGATTTTGTCGAAGACTGTCTAAAAGAAGCGTTTTAATCCTTGAATATCCCCGATCTTCTATGCTATATTGAACAAAAAATGAACAAAATGTCGCACAAGTTCAATTGTGCGACATCAATAATGACATTAATAATACCATTATCCCAATGAGAGGCATATTCATACATATCTCGTCAGAATTTCATTATGAAACCAAATAGCCCTGAGAGCTTGATCTTCAGACAAGGAAAATAACGGTATGCCCCACTTCAGCTCTTTCCCAGACGTAACGGATGGCTATAGCTGGAAGCATGACATCGATTATCCCGCCTGTGTAGAGAAGATGGACGCAAAAACCGCGCTTCTAATACAGACCCGAAGTCGTTCTTTGTTCTTGGCCAGTTCCCCAAAATTCCTATGAGAAGCGAGCGATTTTACTATGGAATTAAGCAAGCGCCTGTCTTCCCTCATTCTCCCCCAATCGGATGAAAATGCTGTTTATATTTTTAGGTGTATAAAAAAATAAAAGCAGACGGGTCACCGAGAATCTACTACAGATTCTCTCTCGAACCCATCTGCTTCTTATTTGCTCCGTTCTATCAACGCACAGCATTCCACATGCACCGAATGCGGGAACATTCTATCCTGGGGTGTGGTCTGTTGCATTCCGCAGAAACCTTGATTTGACTGGCTGTTTTCAATGGTCTTCCGTTCTGGAAGGCTGATATCCGCACGTTTCTGTTGATGTTTTACATCAGTTTTACATCAACCACAAGCCTTGACCTGAAGGTTGCAGTGGGGCTTAAAATTATACGGGGAGATGGCAATAACATACTTTGTGATATTGCACTAAAACAGCTCTAACTGTTTTTTCTCTCCGCCGATCCTGTCCATCGATTCCGGCGCGTGATCACGGATGTACGCCTGTTGAACCTGCTGCTGGGGATCGATGATTTGCTTGCCTCCTCCGCCAGCCGCTGCACGTAAGCGACAGCTATAAACGATCGGAAAATAGTCCTGAAGGAACTTGCCCTCCACATGCGCGGTTAAAGCGATCAACTGGAAGCCCAATTGCTCTGCGATATAGAAAACGGGGCTGAGAACATGGTCACTCGAAGCCTTGCCGAACGGATTGTCCAGAATGACCGAACGGTGACGCTTCATCTGACTATGAATATGCTGGCGCTTCTCTGCCACATAATTCAGAATCCCAAGGAACAAGGTCATGTTCTTGCTCCACTTCTCTCCGCCTGACCAGCGGTTGGATTCCTCCCAGGAATAAGTCGCCCCTGTCACCTGCTGGTCGTTATTCACTTTACGGCAACTGATACGAATAGCTGCACCTTGCTGGAATACTTTTTGCAGCAACTGTTTGGCATCCAGCCACTTCTCGAGATCCTTGCGGATGACCACCGGCTGTTCCGTTCCATCCAAATCTCGATACTTGGCGTGCTCCAACTGCTCCGTAATCCATTCAATATAGTTGCGGATTCGCTCCTTGCCCTCCTGCTCATCCCAATCCGGGACATGGAAAACATAAATGTCCTTATTGCCGCTGTCGGTGCGGACTCGAGTCCTCTTGGGCAGCTCCCGAAGTTCTTGTGCAATCTGCCTTAAGTGGGCTTGGATATGTGTAATGAACTGCTGAAGCTTCTGATCCTCCGACTGCATCCGCAGCTCAGCGATCTGATTGGCCTTCAGGATGCCGGCACCCATCATCGCCTCGAATTCCTGCAGCTCGGCAAAATTATCCTTTACCTCCACACCGCGCTCGGCCATCTCCCGCAGCTTTACATCCTTAACATGCCGCTGGCAAAATTCCCGGAATCGCTGACGGCCCCGAGCAACGTTCCCCCGCTCTTTCTCGATGGCTTCCCGCTGCTGTTCCAACCGTCTGATCACGTCCTGACTGCCGGACTCCAGACGATATACGATCTCTCCTATGGACTCCACATCCGAATCGGGCACTTCAAGAAGAGGATCATCCAACTTGTGCACCCGGACATAGCTGTTCCACAACTGCAGTACCCGCCGCGTCTCGTCCAATCTTCGTTCCACAACAAGATAAAGCCGGTCAAGTTCTTTTCGGACCTCATCCTGTTGCTGTCGCTCGATTGCTTGCCTCTCGCGCACGCGACTGAGCGGCTCCAAAAACATCATCGGCTGCTCGTTATCAAATTCCTTGGCATATTGCTCTTGTTGGAAACGTACCTTGGCCTCCTGCTTGGTCAATTCGTGATTCATCTGAGACCAGACTTCACGAACCTGCAGAACTCTCTTCTCCAGTGTACGAAACTCTGCCAAAGCGGCCTCAAGTTTTGACTCGACATGCAGCGGAAGCTCCAACTCCGTATCCAAACCGTCATGGGCATCCGCCAGACGCTTCATTTGCCGGGAAGCCTCTGTCCGCCGATCCCGTTGATCTCGGAGTTCCCGCTCCAGCGCCGACCGTTCCTTCATGATACGGTGCCGCTGCAACTCAAGCGTCTTGCGTTCTTCACGCAACTGAACTATCGATTCATCCACAGGAAGCGGCACACAATCCTGAACCTCTTGATACAGTTCGTCCTCCCGCAGCCGCAGCAGTTTCCCGTGAACATCGGCACGTTTTTCCTCCTGCACCTTTAGCCTCTGGTCAAGAAGTTCCATTCTCTGATTCCATCTGTGCAGAGATCGATCGGCTTTGTGAAGAGCTTCCCGGGCAAACTGCAATTTCTCCTTGATCCTCGTTAGTTCCCCGGCAAGTTGCATGTAGATCTGCCCTTGCTCCAACTGATGCTCCACTTGCCTCTGGCGCTGGGCAAGCAATTGTTGGGCTTCCCTCAGCTTATCCTTCTTGTTATCCAGTTGCTGAAGCTCCTGCTCGATACGGGTTAGCTTCTGTTCCAGACTCTTAAGCAGCTCCAATCGATCGGCATTAGCCTGCTCTTGCTCATGAACGACCATCAAGGGATAGTCGCGAAAAAACTCTTCTGCAAGCTTCTGGACATCCCGCCATGCCTCAAGTTCCCGTTCCTTCTCCCGCCTGTTCTCCTCAGCCGCCTTTGACTCCCGTACGATCTCCCGTTTCCATTCCTGGAATCGATCGATTTGGCGGAGGGTTTTCCAATGGGCCGGTTCCACCCATGCTCCATCTTCCTCCGCAACGGATTCGTCCGCGGGACTGCCGTTGACCAACACTTTTGCTTCCTGAGTGGACAAAATGCGGATCGGATACTGCAGTTGATCAGCTGTCTCGGATAGCTTGCGTATAAGAAGCGGCTTCTCCTGCGAAGTCGTCACTAGTGTCACAGCCCATAACTGCTTATCATCGGACGAATCCGGAACAGCCGATGCGTATCGGATCCCAATCTCCAAAAGGGAAAATTGGTTGCTCCATTGCTCAGCTAGTCTTGCAACTTGAGGATCCGCGAAAAACTCCTCCTGCTCCCCATAATCATCCACGTAGCGGAAGGCCAACCGTTCCTTATGCAGCAGTTGCTGCTTCTGCTGCATTCTCAGCGCCAGCCCGTCCGCTAACTTCTCCCGAATCGAATCCATCTTGTCATGAACGGAAGCCATCCGCTCCCAGGAGGGATGTAAATTTGCTAAAGCGATTTTGACCTTTTGATGCTCCTGCTCGTAGCGGTCCCGCCAAGCTTGCAACTCCGTCAACTCCTGTTGGATTCTGAGTTGCTCTGCGGATGCAGCTTTTCTTTCTTGCTGAAGCTCTACTTTGTTACGGTCCAGCTCTTGCAACGCCCTCGATTGCTCCAATCCATCCTGCTCCAGTTGCTGCAGTTCATTAAGCCACAGCGGCATCTGCTGCTCCACGGTTTGCGAGGACAACTGGGACAAGATTCTTCGCGCAATCCCGTATTGCTGATCCTTTTTCTCCTGAACCTTCGTCTCAAATTCGCGAATGCGCAGCAACTGCTTTTCCCGCTCCTTGGCCGCGGCATCCCGTTCGCGAAGGCAGTCCTGCCTTTGCTCCGCCAACGCGTCGAGTCCTAGCTGCACCTCCTGCAGAAGCTCGGACAGTCTCGTTTCTTCCCGATCAAACCATGCTTTGAGCTTACGTCCGCTAAGCTTCCACGCCTGCTCAAGCTCCTCCTCATCCTGCGATTGCGCCAACCTGTCCAACTCCCGCTGCAGGTAGGCCATTCGCTCTTCCGCTTCACGAAGCTTCTCCCGCTGCTCCGCATATTCCAGCGAGTAGTAGTACCGCGCAGCGGAAGACGCTTGTTCTTCCAATTCATCTTTTTCAGTTCCAACCAACTGCAGTTCGGTCTCCAAACTCCCCGCGATTTGTCTCTCATCGGCGATTGCAAGGGATGCCTCTCTTTTTCGCCAATTCTTGTACTCCTGCTTCCATTCCTCCAAACGTTCTTGAAGCCGGTCCTGTTCCGCTTGCTGCTCCTGTTCGACATTCATCGTTGTCTGAAGAAATACTTTCGCTTCCTTCCGCAGTTCCTCGTACCGAAGCATCTCCCGGTGCAGAACCTCATAGCAGCCCACATACTTGTGCAACTCGGCAAGAATACGCCGATTCTCCTCGATTTTTTCCTTCAGTTCCTTGTACTGCTTGAAACCCTCACGCTGTAACTGGAACAAATCTGCGAAGGTGCCCTGCTTAAATCCTTCCATCGATTCTTCAATCGTCGGAATGAGCAATCGGTCCACCAATTGGGATGAAGTTTTGCATTCATCGAAAAATGCCTCAACCCCGCCCTCGCTGGAATTGACCTTCACAATCGCCTCCCATTCCGACTGGATAATATGAAAATGTTCTTCGATATATTTCTGAAATCCCATAATGGTATCGAAGGTTTTGGCCGACACCGGATTTTTCGACTGCATGGACTGATAATATTCCTGAATCTCGCCCTTCTCCGTTACCCTAAGTTTCCCGCCGCCCATCTCTTTCGTAAAGGGAAGCTTTCCGATTCGATGATCGTCATGCTCGGAATACTCGTAAACATAACGCAGGGAGTCCAACCCCGTCGCACTCATAAACAAGCTCACGCAAGTAAGGGCATATCTTCGCCGAGGCTTATCAGCTAAGATCCACTCGATCGCCACATGGGCCGGGCCATTTTCAAGGGAGAGCGTATCCTTGATCTTTCTTCCCGCTACATCACTATGAGGCAGTATGGCCTGGATCGCGGTTTGAATGAATACCGTCTTTCCTCCCCCGTTCTCCAGCACAATCGCTCCATTATGACCGTCAAAATAAAAGGTAGAATCATTATAGCGCTTGGCTCCGCCCTCATAGACCACATTCGTAAACCGGATTTTCGATATAACAGGCATCGGACTTAACTCTCCTCCTTCCGTTTTGGCTCCAGACCATATAGAAATTCCAAAATGCCGCGATTATATTCCCGTTCCATAAAATAACGCTGAACGATCATTTTCGTTTTCTCCGTCAAATCCAACTCATCGGGCCCGACCTGCTTCGCCAGATCCTGATCGAGCATAAATCTCCGAACCGCATCCAGAAAGCTTAACCTGCTGATGGTAGCACCGCTCTGCCGCTTTGCTGTCTCCTTCACATCATCCATCGCATCCCACTTTTCAATAATGTCCGGCCAGTGGTAGGAGTACTCTTGACTAAGCGCCTTCAATTCTTCTGCGGAATGTTCCCTCAGTCCATTGATCCGCTGCTGGACCAAATTCATCCACTCTTCCATCTGAAGGAAATTCCGCGTCGCTTCCGTCGTCTGATAACTATCGTAAAACGCCCCGATGAACACAATAATGGCTACATACATCAAATACAGGTCCGCATTCACCGCATTGCCGCGCAAATACGTACGCTTCAGCGATTCATTGGTAATATGAAAAGGAGACAGTCTGACCAGCGGAATTAGCATCAAGCGGTCACCCGCTCCCATCACGACGCAGTCCACTTCAGATGCAAATTGATCCAGCAACCCGCGGACGCGGTCGTCCGATTCCACCTGGAGCAGACTTTCCTTATCGGCAACCCCGCTTCTAGACAACTGCGCATAGATGCGGAAAGCTTTCATGACCTCATCACCGGTATAATTCATTCTCCATATCCCCCCAACCGAATGATAAGTTCTTGAATGGAATACCGCTCATTGACCCTAAGAATGCCCTCCGACTCCTGAACGATCAACGTTCTCCCTTGCAGTTGAGACCGGAAGGCCTCATAGAGGCTTTGATCGGATCCCCCGGCTTCCTCATCATCCATCACCGGACGAATCGGGCTGCGCTGATGCAAAATCATCCAGCAATCGTAAAAATCCCGTTCCTTCTTTAGATCTACAGCTTCATCCAGATCCAAAAATGCGATAAATTCACTCAATCGGACTTCATCACGATCCAACTTCTCATAACAGCGGAAAAGAGCCTCCAGCACTTGGACAAAACGCTCCGTACGCTTCCGCATGTAAGAAGAATTCCCTTCTTCCTCAGACAGAGCAAGAAGGCTTTCCTCAATAACAGACCCATCATCATGGCCCGAAAGCTGTTGCTTGGCAAATACCGTAAGAGGCGACCATAATTCGGCCTGTTCCAATTGCAGGAACGGCGCTGCAACGCCCTTCATCGCCTCAATCGGCAATGGAGTGCCGAAGATAAACGACGCAATATCTTGCTCAAAGTTAAATGCATTCATTCCCGTGTAATAAAGCGACTCCTTGGCCGCGCGAAGAGCGCTGCTTTCCAGTTCCATACTTTGCTGCAGCAGCCGTGTATGCTCGTTGTGGACTTTTTCTAATTCGACACCGATGCGTACAATGAGCTCATAGGGCAGCCTGTTTTTCAGAAGTTCCCGTTCGGCGTAAATCCGGTCCTTCGTCTCCTTCACAAAATCCCGGAGCTCGTTAAATTCTTCATTTTCCCTTTTCAGCCTCAGAAAAATATCCTCCAACAAAGATCGGTACCGATTAAAGGTTTCTTCAGACACAATGCTCCGCTTAATTTCATGCCCCAGAGCGATAATTCTCTCCTGCAGCGTTTCCACATCGATCATCATCTCGTCAATTTGGCGCAGTGCTCCCTGGAATTCCCCTTTTTCCAACTGCTTGCGCAACAAAAGCTGATGGATGGACAACTGAAACTCCAAATAAAACTCCTTCGTTGCAAATACCAACTCAAGGCCATCCTCGTCCAATGCGTAATACTGGGTATTGGTTGCCGCATCATACGAATCGGTGCGCAGAATGGACGTATAATGAATCCCTTCTTGCCCCGTTCCCAAATGAAAAAAAGGAAACTCCCGCTTCCGTCCGGATGAAGGACGAAATACATGCATAATCCTTCGGCCGATATCTTCCAGCTCTTCCTGGTCGAGATCATACTTGTCCTCCAGCACAACGGCCAGAAAACCGACCAGATCCTTCACACTGATCTTCCTACTTCGCATCAGTTTTTTCTCAAAGAAAAACAGCAGCGTCAACAGTCCCAGCTCCATCATCGCCACTTGTTTCCCGCTGCGGTCAGTTTTCCTTTGCCGACTCAGCTCGAATAACGGATCGAACAATGCGAGCTTGCCCATTCGCTCTTGGAAGCCGGACAGTATGTCATTCAATTCGATTGGCATCCCTTTTGACTCCATACGGCTTCCCTCCCAACTCGAATCAATTCTTCACTTTTCAAAGTTTCTTGCGGGATATAGCACCCCTCACCCAGCATGGCGATGATCTGATTTGATTCCTCTTTGTTAAAACGTCTTGTAAAGGCCCGTAAAGCCTCTTCATTCAATCGGTGATTTTGTTTCCCTCTAGCCGGGGGCTTTTTCAAGCATGCCTGATAAAAGGGCAGCGCCAGCTCTACCCCGAATTTCACATGAAGGTCGTACCAGATCAGTATCCCTTCCAGATCGAGATCGCCAAAATAGTAAATTTCATGTTCCGCGCTTTGAACCGGGTACTGCAGACGGAGCATCCCCAGATTTCCTACAATTTTTCGGCCATAGCCTAAAATCAAGGAAGAGAAGGCCATCCCCGGAAGCTCCGGCACCAACCCTTGGAATGTCGACTTGTTCTCCACGATGAGATGCAAGTGTTTTTTGCTTGCAAATCTGATTGAAGGGTTAACCGCTAACATCAAGGGATCGCTGACCGGGACAATCTGGAGCTGCTCCCAGATGCCCAAACGTTCCAACAAGGCTTGTCCTCCGTGATCCGTAATCCACTTCTCGTCTCGGACAAGCTCATAGCTGCGTTCGGGTGCCGGTGCTTGCCGTGTTGGCCGCGATCCCCGCTTTAAATACGCGTCGATCTGTTCAATATAAGGCAGGTCCGCACGCCATATGTCCGGACTGAGGCCATAATAAATATCTAGACTAATGTCGGGGTGCAATCTCGAGCTCCACTGATGCAGTTCTCGAACATACTCTTCTTGCAGCAGTCGCTTGTGTATGCGATAGTGGTAGGCTAACGAAAGAGGCTTTCCGTTCCGGCCGTGCGAATTTACTGCTCCAAGACTCCCCTCATTTTCGAGCTCCAAAACGATCCCGGCGAATGTTTCATAGTCAATCTGCTCGCCTTGGAACGCTCGCTCAAGGTCCGAGAGACCAACCGTTACCTTGGGAAATGTGCATAAAAAGTCTATCAGTTTTTGTTTGTATCGCATCATCTTCCAGCCACCGATCCCAAACATTATAGGTATATCGTACTACACTTCTCGCTTCATAGACTAGAAGATATGTAAGGAAACCGAATCGCTATCTAAAGTAAAAACCGCCGGAATCATCAACCATGATGCAACTGACGGTATACCTTGACCAAACTCTGGCCCTATTAAAATGTGTTATGTTAGAATCAGATCTCGTGGCCGTGACTCGGCACACAAATGTGTGATGCTTCCTTAGTCATTATCCATTTTCCACTATATATCCTCGATAAGTTTTATTAACTCTCTTTCCAAAAAGACATGACACGATGAATTCCATTGTGCAAATGGATTTCCGCCAATAATATAAAGTATTGGTTCTGGGCAGTGATACCGAGTATCGTTTGCTATCATTTTCATTTGCTTTTTGTCCGTTAAGCTTGGAATTGGCCAAGAGTTTGGATGGAAATGCCATTCCCCCAAGTAAAACTCCCCTGTGGAACTCCAAAGATTAGATAATAACAATGCTAGATCCTTTATTCCTCTGTAAAACGAATGACTTCCATGCTTAGAATCCTGTGGTGGTCCCGTATTTTTACGTACTATTGCTTTAGTTCCATCCTCAGAATATTTCCCAATTAATATGCCTCCAGTCTCAAGAGGCATCTTTTCTTTGCATAACTCTAACATTTCAGCAATAATATTTTCCTCAAAAACTACACTATATGGAAGGTGTTCATGATAGAAAATGATTTTTTATTCATCCCCTTCCTCTTTGCTTATTAATTCTATACCACAGAAACTGTCTCCATCCCATATTTGCTCATAAACAAGTAGAACGGGTCGGCAACTTGGGTTTTGAATGTATTTTTCAATGTTCTTAACAGCAACCGAAGACATCATCCAAACATCATCAACTCGGGCAGGAAAAACTGGATTCCAACATCCAATGCCATCACGCGGCAAGTCATTCTCCGTGTAACTTTGACGTTCTCTTTCGATCCACGGAGCTACTAACTTAAAATATGTAGATGACGAAAATGACTTACTATATTCTGTGTAAAAAAATAACCGTCTTGCTGCAAAGCCTAACGACGCCGAAATAAATATTTTTGAGCTATCCCAAGAAATCTGATTAAGCGAATGCAATACTTGATCTTCACCTGTACAGTCAATAACAATGCTGCTAGACTAAAAAGTAGACATGGAGAACCGAGAATCGGGTAAAATGAATCTATCCAAATTCGAGGTGCTACCATGACGAAAAAATACGATAAAGAATTTAAACTGCAAACGATTCAGATGATCCAGGAAGAAGGGAAAGCGGTGGCGCAGGTCGCCCGCGAACTGGGGATCAGCGACAACACCCTGTATCGTTGGATGGCGGAATACAAGAAAGACGGCGCACAGGCCTTTCCAGGCAGTGGGCAACTGAAAGCCGACGATAAAGCAATGAGAGATCTTCAGAAACGCCTTCGTGATCTGGAAGAGGAGAACGACATCTTAAAAAAGGCGATGCACTACTTCGCCAAAGACCGGCGCTGATCTATGCCTTCATCCACGATCATCGCTTCAAGTGCCGAGTCTCGAAGATGTGCGAAGCCTTTGAAGTATCCCGAAGCGGCTATTACAAATGGACCCAGCGAAAAGCCAGCAAACGTGAAAAGCGACGTCGCAAGCTGGAGCGGCGGATCCGTCGTATCTTTCTAGAATCCCGTCGATTATATGGAAGCCCCAAAGTAGCAAAAGAACTGCACAAGCAGGGCATACGAGTGTCCGAGAAAACAGTCGCTCGGATCATGAAGGAGCTGGGTTTACGTTCTCGCACGGTGAAGAAATACAAGGCCACAACCAACTCGAAGCACAACCTGCCTGTCCAAGAGAACGTGTTGAACCGCGAGTTTAATCCGTCCGCTCCAAACAAGGCCTGGGTGGCTGATATTACGTATATCCCGACCGATGAGGGTTGGCTATACCTGGCAAGCATCATGGACCTGTACAGTCGTAAAATCGTTGGATTTCACATGGATGAGCGAATGACGAAAGAACTCGTGTTAACGGCGCTGGACCGCGCCCACAGCCAGCAGCGACCGTGCGAAGAGGTTCTGCATCATTCGGATCGCGGCAGCCAGTACGCTTCTCATGACTACCAGGCGCGGCTGCGCACCTACAAGATGAAAGGCAGTATGAGCCGCAAAGGGAACTGACTACGATAATGCGTGTATTGAATCGTTCCACAGTGTGCTTAAGAAAGAACTTGTCTACTTGGAGAAGTTCAAAACACGCAAGCAAGCCAAGAAACGCATTTTTGAATATATTACCTGCTTCTACAATGGAAAACGAATCCATTCCGCGATTGGGTATTCTACGCCCAATGAGTGCGAACGTATGTACCGATCTGCCGCATAATTTTCTCGATTCTTTGTGTCTACTCTATTGACAGAGGTACAGGTGCATACGATGAATCGCTTCAAATCCAAGACGATACTTTAGCATTTTCCCAACTAAAGAATTCCTTGGAGGAGTTCCTGTTATTCGACGAGCTAACGCCCGAAATCCTTCACAGACTAATTGATCGCATTGAAATAAAAGCAGAGGGGGCCGAGAATCTTCTACAGATTCTCGGCCCCCTCTGCTTATTCTTTACTTCTAACTATCAACGCACAGCATTCCACATGTGACGAGGTGACAGGGAGAACATTATTATTGGAATGATATTTGCTCTATATCAATTGTATTATTTTGTAACATTAGTTATCATTAACAAGGTAAACAGTTATTTTGTAGAAAAAGGTGAAAAAATGACAACAACAGTTGATCTTATTGAAAGGGGTTACTTCCCTCAGGAGTTACCACCCCCTTTTTCAACTAACTTATTAAGCCAAGCATTACCGATGCTACAGCCTACAAGCAATTATAGAGTTAAAACGAGCAGATACATTTCTTATGACATACCAAGAGTAAAACTCCAAAGACGTCATCTATCTATTCCTAACCCATTACACCAAATAAAACTATGTGAAGCAATCGAGGCTAATTGGACAAACATACAGAGACATTATGCTAAATCACAAATATCAATCAGCACTCCTGTTGTTTCGACTATACGTGCAGTCACACCAAATAGAGGTTTTGAAGACATGGTTTTTGAAAGAATTCTTCGCTCATCTAGTAGCAGGGTATTACTTAGAACTGACATATCTCGTTATTACTCGACAATCTACACCCATAGCATACCTTGGGCAGTTCATACAAAGGCCTTTGCTAAAAGAAATAGGCAGAATACGCACTACGGTAATCTGTTAGACGAATGCATGCGTAATTGCCAGGATGGGCAAACAATAGGAATTCCAATCGGACCTGATACCTCTTTAATAGTATCAGAAATCATCGGTTCAGAAATTGATTTCCTTTTTCAACAACGTGTAGGGCAAGTTAAGGGATTTAGATTCGTAGATGATTACTATTTATATTTTGAGTCAATGTCTGATGCTGAACAAGCTTGCTCAGCTCTACATCAAACACTAAGGGAATTTGAGCTAGATCATAACCTAGCTAAAACAACAATGATGAATCTGCCGGAAATCCTTGAAAAAGAATGGGCTACTGAACTTAGAATATTTGACGTTCGGTCAAATCTTACAGCACAGAAAAACGACATAGTTAGCTTCTTTAGTAAAGCTTTTGATTATTCGATCAAATATCCTACTGATCCTGTAATAAAATATGCTGTAACTCGATCAAAGACATTCAATATAAGTGTATCAAATTGGGATATTTACGAATCTCTTTTGTTAAAAACAATGATTGTTGAACCTAGCACTTTACAGGTTTCGTTGCAGATATTGTTATCGTATGACCTACATGGATATCCGCTTAATAGAACAAAAATTGCCGAAACCATCACAGAGATTATTTTACACCATGCAAATTTCAACCACTTCTTCGAAATATCATGGGCACTATGGATAAGCAAAAGCCTAGGTATCTCTTTGGACATCAGAGTTGCAAATGCCGTTTCACAACTCAACAATTCTATTGTGGCACTAGTTGCTCTAGATTTAAGTAACTCAGGTTTACTCGTCGGACTAAATACAACTAACTGGCAAACATATTTGACCGTTAATAATATGTACGAAGAACAATGGTTATTAAATTATGAAGCACAAGTTAAAGGGTGGCTAAATGCCGGAAGAACTCTTTTTACTGCAGGTTCATTATTTTCTGATTTAAACTCCCATAATGTTGAGTTCTACGATACAACACGACAAATTCCAACCTTCACTCCTACTGCAGCTAGACAAGCAGCTCGAACTATAGTACCTACAGATAATCAACAGGGTGGAGACGACACCTTGAATTATACTGGTGGGTTGCAACAAAATACAAACACATTTACGTTCTATTAATCTATAGTCAGATTTAAGAGTAGGCGAACCTATCCACGGTTCGTCTATTTAATTTGTTACTATTTTTATGGGGGGCCAGTGCCTGATTGATCGTTCTTGCAAGTATCTGCACCGTATGCTCCGTGAGTAATTTTTCTAAAAGGGCTCCTTCTGTAAAATTGATGTGTCAATAATTATAACCTTATTTTAGCAATCCCGTTTAACACCATGTACTCAAACTCACTAGATACCATCATTAATAGTTACTTTCGCTTTCTCGCGTTATTTACAGATATATGCGGTTGAAATCTTTACCCATTCTTCGTTAAGTCATGACACTTCTGTTCTTATACTGTTATCGACTAAATCTAAGGTGGTGATAGCATGATTATCCGAAGCGACAGGCTGATGACGATTGATGAAGCGGCTTATTATTTGAACCTTTCGCCGCGAACAATTTACAGGAAAATATACGAGGGTGATCTCCTTGTTTATAAGGTCGGGGGAGTTTGGAGAATGGAACCTCTACTCGTTTACAAGTATTCGCGGCAAAACAAAAGAACAAGAGTGATTCAAAATGGATAACAATTACACTTTATCGGAAATTGCAAGAGAACTATCTTCGATTGCTTGATGATGCTAAGAAGAAAAAGTTCGATGTCGTCATCGCAAAAGCGGTTTCACGGTTGGGTAGAAATAGTATTAACAGTATGAATACCGCTTGAGCTTGAGAGAAATAACATCCGTCTTATCTTGCCCGAAGATGGATACGACACCAAATCGAGTAATAGCAGGCTAACTTTCAATTTGAGAGCCGTTCTAGCAGAGAAAGAATCTAGCATTGTCCAATAGGATTAAGTGAGGGCTAAAATCCAGCGCAACTCAAGAAAACCGAGTTGTAACTGTACCTCCATTTGGTTATCGTACAAATCTCGTTACTAAGAAGTGGAGATTGATGAAACAGCCGCCCCCATCGTCAAGGAGATTTCAGACTTTACTTGCATGAGGGATGGGGAATGTTCAGCATTAGTAACCTCCTTATGCGAAGGGGAATACCGACACCTAGAGCAAATTCAGGGGCGGCAGACGCAGGACAGAAGTGGCATCAAAATACGATTAAAGGCATCTTGACCAATCCAGTTTATACAGGTAAACAAGTGTTCCACAGGGAGGAAACAACACGTATATTAGCCGCTTCTGAAACTTACAAGGTAAGACGTAAGGTCAACGAAGAAGAACAGGTTTTCATTGAGAACTCACATCCTGCTCTTATATCAGAGGATGACTTTAATGTCGTTCAAGAACTGATGAAAAAGAAGGGCAAGCATAAGAGCAATGGCAAAGAGAGCTTGTTCTCATATATCGATAAATGTCCTGATTGTGGGAGCGGTATGCACTTTAAGCCTGATAGACGAAAGGGTGCTTACGTCTGTGGCGGCTACGTAAAGAGTACACTTCTTCGTATTGCTCTTCTCACATCATCGAGGAGATGGTGCTATTACAAGCTGTCAAGGATGACCTAAAAGCCATAATTAACGATTCGGTGAAGATTGAGAACCTATACGGAATTGCAGAGGAAAAAGCCTTGGCTATTCAATCTCACGTTCAGAGGGAACTGAAACGTGTAGAGAAACAATTAGCAGAACTTGATAATCGTTTCGATAAACTGCTGTCTTTACATGTTGAGGAAGCTATAACAACCGACCAGTTCAAGCATCAGAAAGAGCGCAATGCCCATCAACAGCAATTACTTCATAATAAGAAGGCTGAACTCATATTAGCCTTAGAAGAAGGAAAGAACCTCGCGGAACGTAAAGAAGCCTTTAGAAAGGAAGTTGAACGCTTCATTGACCTCGACATTAGCGATGAACAGGTATTGAAGCAAGTCCTCCAAAGGCTTATCCAAACAATCGAAGTATTCGAGGATGGAAAGATTAAGATTAACTACAACCTTTCCCATACTCTCCCCTCGAATTAAGATACAGTTTACTTAGCTGTATCTTTTCTTTCAAGTCTTACTGTACACTCAACATGCACCGAATGCGGGAACATATCCACCGGCGTGACCTCAACGGTCCGATACCCGCCGTCCTCCAGGATGCGCAGGTCACGAGCTAGCGTCGCTGGATTGCACGATACGTAAACTACGCGCTCGGGTTTCATCTCAAGGATCGTCTCCAGCAGGCGCGGGTCGCAGCCTTTACGAGGCGGGTCGACGACGATGACATCAGCTTCGATGCCCTGCTCTTTCCAGGCGGGGATCACGTCTTCGGAGGCACCGACCTCAAAGGTGACATGCTCCATCCCGTTCAGCTGGGCGTTGACGCGAGCGTCTTCGATCGCCTCTTTGACAATCTCCACGCCGTACACCCGCTTCGCATGTTGCGCGAGGAACAACGAGATCGTGCCAATGCCGCAATAAGCGTCAATGACGGTCTCTTGCCCGGTTAGACCAGCATATTCAACCGTTTTGCCGTAGAGGACTTCTGTCTGGATCGGGTTCACTTGGTAAAAAGAACGCGCCGAGATCGCAAACTTCACGTCTCCGATATAGTCATAGATCACTTCGCGCCCCCACAGGACGCGGGTTACGTCTCCGAAGATTACGTTCGTCTGCCGTGTATTGACGTTCTGGCAGATGCTCACCACGGACGGGAGTTCTTCGCGGATCGCCGCGATCCATTCGTCTTCACGAGGGATCCGATCGCCGTTGGTGACCAGCACCAGCATCATTTCTCCGGTGCGGAAGCCCACCTTCACGACGACGTGGCGCAGCAGGCCCTGGCCGGTCTCTTCGTCGTAGGCGGTGATGCCCAGGCGGCGGCCGATGGCTTTGACGCGGCGGATCACCTCATCGTTGCTCTCGTGCTGAATGAGGCACGTCTCCATATCGATGATGCGATGGCTGCCGCGGGCGTAGAAGCCGCCGACCAGGGCACCGTCGACGACGCCGACGGGCACCTGCGCCTTGTTGCGGTAGCGCCAAGGCGTCGCCATGCCGATCGTCGGTCGCACGACGACGGCGCGGCGGTCGGCATCGGCGGCCGCCGCCCCTGCGGCAGCGCCGGCGTCGCCGCTGCCGCCTGCCGCTGGCGCGCCCGTACCCGGCGCGCCCTCTGCCACGCGCAGCTTGCCGATGCGCTCCAGCACGTCGACGACGTGCTGACGCTTCCACGCGAGCTGCGCGTCATAGCTCAAGTGCTGCAGCTGGCAGCCGCCGCACTTGTCGTAGATCGGACAGGGCGCGGCCACCCTGTCCGGGCTCGCCTCAACCACGTCAAGCAGTTTGGCATAGCCATACTGCTTCTTCGTTTTGAGCACCTTGACCCGGGCTTTCTCGCCCGGCAAGGCGCCGGCGACAAACAGCGTGTAGCCCTCCACCCGGCCCACGCCTTCCCCGTCGTGGTTCATCCCGATGATGTCGATGACGACCTCATCATTCTTCACGACGGGAAGACCCGCCAGCGCGGCTTCAGACGCGCGGCTCCCGGCGCGCCCAACAGGCCGCGCGCTGACAGGCCGTTCCGCAGCCACGGCCGCACGTCCCCGCGGTGGAAGACTCGCCGAGGAAGCTTCCCCTCGTCCGCCGCGGTTGCCTTTCCCGCCGCCAGCTGCTTTTTGTCCTTGTCCCCGAGGGCTGCCTGTCCGCCCCGCTTCCGGACGACGATAGTTATTCCGTTGCTTCTTCATCATGGACTCCTTCTATGTTCAACTGAACCGGTTACTCCAACTTGGCATCATCTCATCCAGTTCACGTGATCTACTGTAATTCAAAACTCTCGATATACTTTAATCCTGTACTCTAAATCCTTGCATAAGGTAAGACCATCCGTTCGACGTTAACACACCTGTTTCAGCCCACCCATCAAACAACTAACGTTAAATCCTCCATCTAATTTACCCCGTTTGGGCCATTTTCGCAAAAATAACGGGAAATCGTACAGCTAATTTGGCCCATTTCCCCTGTTTTCAGCAAAGCCTGCGGAATTAACGGTACTTTTTCCAGCTAATCCATGCCAAACCCACAGTTACTCCAAAAATAACGGTAGAATTTCCACTTATTTCGCATCGCCACCACTTCGAACGTTGACCGCTATGCGCCATCCAAACTCCATTCGTACCATTGTGGCAGCTTAAACGTACCAAGGCAAGGAGTCCCTTAAGCCACAGATAGTTGCAGCCCCTGGACGGAAGCAGCCTTAAGGTACTAACGACTCGCCCCAACCAAATCATAACCACCCGTCCAACGGGTGGTTTGCTCTTGGGGTATAACCCCTTGTTGCCAAACTGCGCCTAAAGACGCTAGCCTGACAATAAAATTGTTCAGGCTCAGTGTTTTTGTCACTTTCACTTACCAGTTAAACTGGTTTACTTTTTCTTGCTACCGTTTCTGCTAAATGGATCTTCATACTCTTTGACGCTCAGTTTATCGATTGCCTGGTCATGTGCTTCCTGCTCGCGGATATACTTTGCGACAGTGGCCTCATTCAAGCCCACTGTGCTTACGTAGTATCCCTCCGCCCAAAATTTCCGATTTCCATATTTATACTTTAGGGTGGCATGCTTTTCGAATATCATTAGTGAGCTCTTTCCCTTCAGATACCCCATAAATGAGGATACTGAGATTTTGGGTGGTATCGCTACCAGCATGTGTACATGATCCGGCATCATGTGGCCTTCTATGATCTCCACTCCCTTGTATTTGCACAGACGCTTAAATATTTCGATCAAATCTCTCCTCACTTGATTATAGATCTCTTTCCGTCTATACTTCGGGGTGAACACGATATGGTATTTGCACATCCACTTCGTGTGAGCTAAACTATAGCTCTTGTTTGCCATCTAAGACCATTCCTTTCTTTTATTGAGCCTGAACATCTCAATTTTATGGGAATGGTCTAGTTGGTCAAACCTTCGTTCCTCCACCCGCATAGCGGGTGGTTTTTTGTTTCGCACGCTTCGCGAGCTCAACTGGCTAAAGCCATAATCAAATCCCCCGCCAACCCGGCGGGGGACCTCACAACCTCAGCTTCCTGATGATGTGCCTCAGGCAACCCTGTAAATTACTGTCTAAGCCTATGAATCACGGACGGATATCGAGAATTCAAGCAAAAATCCGCAAATGCTGCGGCAAAATCTCGAACACGCCGGGCAATTCGCCGCCCAGTTCGCCGTCGAGATTGAGCAGCACACGGCCGGGTGAGGTGACTTCCATACGCCGCGTCTTGAAATGAATGACGTGCGAGTCGCCTAAATGATCGCCGCGCAGCGCCATCGTCACCAGGCGGATAAATTCCGCCAGGTTGCATTTCTTGAGCGCGATCACGTCCAGCAGCCCGTCGTCGATCCGCGCATCCGGCGCCAGCTTCTCGAAGCCGCCAACGGAGTTGCTGTTGGCAATCAAGAACAGCATGAACTCGCCTTCTATGATCTCGTGCCCTTCCGCATCGATAATCAACTTCGTTGGCGACAAGCTGGCCATTTTCTCGATGCCTTTCATATAGTAGGCTAGCTGCCCAATCAGCGTCTTAAGTCGGCTCGGCACCTCATACGTCAGCTCGGTCAACTTGCCGCCGCCGGCGATATTAATGAAATGTCGGCCGTTCACTTTGCCGATATCGATCGGTCTGGTTTTATTCTCAATGACCAAGTCGCAATAATCCTCCCAACGCCGAGGAATTCCCATGGCACGGGCAAAATCATTTGTCGTACCAAGCGGAAACACCCCTAGCGGAGGCAAATCACTCTTCCCAGCCATGCCGTTCACAACCTCATTCAGCGTCCCGTCACCGCCGGCCGCAATAATGATGTCGTATCCACGTTCGACCGCCAAAGCCGCCTCGCGCGTCGCATCGCCTTCCCCGGTCGTCGCATGACACGACGTCTCGATGCCGCCCTGATCCAGACGCTCCAGCACGTCCGGCAGGAGGCGGCGCATCTCTTCTCTTCCCGAGGTTGGATTATAAATCAACCTAGCTCTTTTCATCTTCCTAACGCCACCTGAACTCATAATGTCAACCTATCACTGATCCCATTATATTCAATATTTGTTGCGACATCCAGCGAGCCATCAAAGGATGGGGCAGCAACGCCTCTCCCGAATAACGATGAGCCAGCCCCTTCAGCCGCTCAGGAATCGTGACCTTCGTAAAATATCCGGCGCTCAGGAAAAGCGGAGCCACAATCACGTCCATTCCCCGTTCTGACCAATCACGGACTTTGGCCGATAAGCTGTCCGGATTCAGAAGCGCATAATCGCCCCCCCCTGCGAGGCCGGCCAGCTCCGCACATTGCGCCGCCAGCGAGGCAATTCCGCGCTCCCACCGCTGCAAGAAGCCGGGATGATTGCTGCCGTGTCCGACGAGAAGCAGCACTTCACGCTCCGGCCGTACGGACAGCCCCTTCACTTTGTCCCACACCATCTTAGCGACCAGCGGACCATCATCGATAGGATCGCCAAAAAACACCCGAGCGGAAACCCGAAAACGTTCCAGGTCGGTTTCCTTCTCCGGTGCATCTTTCACCCCAAGGGCATAAGCGATTTCATCGATATGGGTACTTCCTGAGGACACGAATAAGGGAATGACGATCATGTCCGTCACTCCCTGACCTTCCAGCTGATCGATGCCGTCCTGAATCAGGCGGCCTTCCACCGTTTCGAGGAAAGCACAGGCGAGCGGAAGCCCGGCGGGCAAATCGTCCGCCGCTTCCGCTACCGCCGCCTCCACAAGAGCTACCCAGTGCTCATCTGGGGAGCCGTGGCTGATGACAAGCACACCCGGTTTCTTGGCGTCCTCCATTGGGAGCATCTCCCGGCCATCGTCCGCCACCCTCATCGACCTTGCTTGAATTTCGTCTGTCATAAGCTTAGCGACCTAAACGGTCAAGCGCCATTTTGTAGCCGTCGTTGCCGTAATTTAGGCAGCGCTTCACCCGGGATATGGTCGCCGTGCTGGCTCCGGTTTCTGCTTCAATCTGGTTGTATGTGTTGCCTTTGCCCAACATTCGGGCGACTTCCAGACGTTGCGACAAAGACTGAATTTCGTTAACGGTGCACAGGTCATCAAAAAAGATGTAGCATTCCTCGATGTTCTTTAACGTTAAAATGGCTTCAAATAATTGATCAATCGTTTTGTCATTTAATTTCTTCAGCTGCACTGAATTATCATCCCCTACCGTTACTGTACCACACCCCCATTGTACCCGAGGGGCGTACTCCTTTTCAAGCATTAACGATTTCACGCATCACAGAAAGAACGCCCAAATTCCGCGAACGCCCACCAGAACCGGGACATTCGTCCATACGCAAGGCAGGGCGGGCACATACAGTATAGTAATACAAACGCCTAGCCAGGGATCACCACGCCGATCTCACCATCCGCGCGTGTCCCCTTCGGCGGATGTCATTTCGCTCCTAGGTCTTGTCTCGGGAGGGCGGACAAGAAGGAAACGGGCCTTACGGTCAGCCTGCCCGGGCAAAATATCCGAAAAGGAAAGTGATACCCATGCCTCATAACTATGATTCCCGCCAGGGTCCGGTGCCCCCGTTCCATCCGTACACCCATTTTTACCCGGGGGTGAATCCGTACGAAATTAAAGCGGAGGCTTCCTCGCTGGTTCCTTATTCTCCGCCGACACCCACACCGACCCAGGCGCCAACACCTACCCCGGCTGCGACAACCACGCCAAAAGCCGGCGGTCTGTCCTTGCCCAGCTTAAGCGACTTGAAAGGCATCGTCGACCGCATGGGCGGGATCGACGGCATCTTGGCGACGATGGGCCAGGTGCAGAAAGTTATGCAGACCGTACAACAATTCGCCCCGATGGCGAAGCTGCTTACCTCGCTCTTGCCCGGCGGCAAAAGCAGACCCGGCAGCCTCGGCCGGGACGATTACCCGCCCCGCCGCCGCAAATCCAATCGCAAGAAAAGCGGCAGCCGTACCGGATCTGGCCGCAGTGGTAAACGCTCCGCAACCGGCAAATCCAGCAAGTCGGTTAAATCGGGAAAACGCCGCCGTTAACCCGGCGGCGGCTTTATTTTTACTTGGCTGCCCAGCACCAAATCTAACCCCAAAAAAAGCCAATCCTCAACAGATTGGCTTAACTCCATTTAGAACAACAATTTATAGATTAACCCCGCCATGACAAACACAATCGGAATCGTAATTACCCAGGCAATCACGATGCGCCCAGCCATCGACCAACGTACGGCAGAGAACCGTTTAGCAGCACCTACACCAAGGATAGACGAGGTGATCGCATGCGTCGTGCTGACGGGCAAATGAAACAACGTGGCCCCGAAAATAACCGATGCAGCGGAAAGATCCGCGGCGAAACCGTTGATCGGCTCGATTTTGAAGATCTTCGTACCCATCGTCTTGATGATTTTATAACCGCCAACCGATGTCCCGAGCGCCATCGCCGTCGCTGCGGCCAGTTTAACCCACAGCGGCACTTCCATATGATCTTGGAAGTCTGCCGTCACCAAGGCGAACGTAATAATCCCCATCGCTTTCTGGGCATCATTGGTGCCGTGCGTGAAGCTTTGGATCGCTGCAGTCACGATTTGCAACGACCGGAAGCCTTTATTGACGGTATGCGGACTACGCCGGGCAAAGATCCATCTCAAGATGGTCATGACGATGTAACCAATCACAAAAGCGATGATTGGGGAGAACACCAATCCCTCTACAATCGTCGTAAATCCGCCCCAGTTCAGCTTGTCCGGTCCAGCCCCCATGTACACCGCCCCGGCCAGGGAACCAATCAGTGCATGGGAAGAAGACGACGGAATGCCAAACCACCAAGTAATGAGGTTCCAAATAATTGCCGACAACAGCGTGGCGACCAGCACTTCCAGACCGTTATCCAGCTTCGCCGGATCGGCGACACTACCCCCAATTGTTTTCGCGACGCCCGTAAACATGATAGCACCTAAGAAGTTCATGACCGCTGCCATCATGATCGCAGTACGCGGCTTCATCGCGCGTGTTGATACCGAGGTCGCAATCGCATTGGCTGTATCATGAAACCCGTTAATGAAGTCGAACGCCAACGCCAGTATGATAACGATAAGCATAATCATTAAACTCGTATCCATAGCATTTTTGCACAGATGGCTATCTCTCTATATAAATCCGCGCAATTCCAACCTCCCGAAAATCAAATATATAGTGAAGTTTCTTAAGAATTACGCATGATGATGGATTCCAGCATGTTGGCAACCTTCTCGGCAGCATCGGTTGTCGTCTCCAGCCGCTCATAGATCTCTTTCTTCTTGATCAATTCGATTGGATCGGTAACCTTCATGAACAATTCCTTGATGCAAATCCGCAGCAGCTCATCGCCTTGATTCTCCAGGTCGTTGAGACGAATCGTATATTCGCGGATCGCCAGCAGTTTTTTCTGGGACAGCAAATGAATCGCCTTTTGAATCTCATAAGCCGAGTTGCGTAAAATTTCGGCAAAGCGCGCGATATATTCATCCGGCCCGTTCAGATTGTACATGAAAAAGCGGGATGTCGTGGCTTCCAAACCATCGATCACATCGTCGAGCGCGGTAATCAAATGCATAATATCGTCACGCTCAATAGGCGTAATAAACGTTTTGTTTAATTCCACGATGATTTTATGTGTGTACTCATCGCATTGGGATTCGAACTCCTTCATCTTCTTGGCGAAGGCTTCAACGTCCTTGAAGTCCGCAACCTGCTGGGCGAAATAGTCCGCCGAGTGCACGATCGTATCTGCCATATCCTCTAACGTCTGGAAAAAGATATCTTTCTTCTTCAGTCGCATCAGTATCCCCTTTTCTCTCCATAAGGTAGTTCTTGGGTTGATGTTTTACACAACCCTGAATATCTTATCACAACTGCATCATAGATAGGAAATATTGTCGCAAACATTTCACCATCATTCGCTTATATTTCCCCTGATTCTCCCAAAGTTATCCTCTAATCACCATAAAAATACATAATTCGCCTTTTTTCGCCTTTACTCTGCCTTTACATGACTGTCGAAACTCGGCGAATTGGGAACGACGTGAATAAAGGTCTGTCCCGGCACCATCGGAATCTCCGCGTTATCCTGAATGAACCGGATGATATCGCCCTCCTTGCGGATCCAATTGGCCCGAATGACTTTGCCTTGCTGGAACAATATCGCGTCCCCGCCCAGTTGCAGTCCGACTTCCAGACGACCGACATCGTCCAGTACCCGGTGGTCTGCTCCCATGACAACAACATTCGCAGCGGTCACTGGATCACCGGTTTCCAAGTCCTTGTGAGGCTCCCCATTCATAAACCGCTTGTAAAGCCCGGACGAAGCATCATAATCGTAACCAACCCGGTAGCTGTCCAGTTGGAACTTAATCTCTACGTGAGTGGCGGTCTCCAGCGAATCAGGCTGTTCATTTTCCTTATAAAAAAGATACCCCGGCACCGCTGTATCTTCCGTAGCAAACCCGCGCTTCGCGGCGCCTTCCAGCAGCTTCTCTACGTTGGAATACAAATTGTGCGGCGCCTTCCGGGACTTGTCCCGCCAGAAGTAAGCACCGGCATTGGTGATCTCGTCCAAATCCTCTTTATGTTGTCTTTGCAGGATCGCAAACGCTTCGTTGCTCGCCCCGGCATGCACCAACACCCCGTGGTAGCTCTCGCCCAAATCGATCATGTACGGGCGAATGCTGCGAATCGGGCCGATCTTGGCGTTGTCCGCATGACTGTGGAAAATCGAGACAAGACGCGTGACTCCGCCTTCCGCCAATACCTCGTATACAACATCCGCGTCGATTAATCCGGATTGCGGGCGAGCGGCTGGCGCATTGTTAATCATGATCGCCAGCGGTCTGCGGGTCAGCGGCTCCTCCAGCGGCAATCCCGTCAGCGGAGCCGTATAGGCGGGCGGCGCCGGTTCAGGAGTGTCCTCCGGGGTCTCCGTCTGTTGCGGCGGCACTTGGGTTTCCTCAGGCGAGGCCGTCTCCCCGACCTTCCCGCACGCGGCGAGCATCATGATAAGCAAGAATAAGAGCAGCAGCCAACTTAACTTCAATGATTTCAAAGGCATGTCCTCCGTCAAAATTCTTAAGTTTTTTACATTATACGTTGAATTCCTCTACTGGGGGAAGCCGGAAACAAAGCAAACTTCCTCGCAAACTCCTCTATTTCACCTTAATTCTTGATTTGGGGGTTTAAAATCGAGCTCTTCATCTGCATACTACAGGAAAGGAGAGATGAAGAGATGATCGTAAAATGGTTAAGGGAGAGCCTTGTTGCCTCTTGGCTCCTCTTGCTGTTCAGACTATATGTAGGTTATGAGTGGCTTACTTCCGGTTGGAGCAAAATTACCGGCGGATTTGATTCCGCTGGATTTCTAACAGGCGCATTGGCCAAGAGCGGCGGCGACCATCCCGCGGTGCAAGGCTGGTGGGCATCTTTTCTCGAGCATGTTGCTTTGCCAAATGTCAGTTTGTTTAATATCCTTGTCCCTTACGGCGAGGTGCTCGTCGGGCTGGGCTTAATTCTGGGCGGTTTTACTTGGCTGGCAGCCTTCTTTGGCATGGTCATGAACTTTGCCTTCCTGTTCTCCGGCACCGTAAGTACGAACCCGCAGCTGCTGCTGCTCCAAATCTTTATCGTCGTCGCCGGCACGAACGCCGGGCGGATCGGCTTGGACTACTTCATCCAGCCTCACTTCCGCAACCGCTATGGACGGCGGCGTTAACCGGTCACAACTTCAAAAAAAGAAAAGCGCAGACCCCAACCCTTGAGGTTCTGCGCTTATTTATATGGATCGGTCGTTCCGAACCAGGTTAATTGCCCGTCAACGACCGCCGAACTTCCAGCAGTTTAAGCTAAGGCTGCCGTATTGATAATCCTGAAACAACTTCACAGCATGCCGTTCATCGTCTGCCGATCCCATGGCGTAGAAGAGCGGAACAAAATGCTCCCGTCCATACGAAGGGATCGCCATTCGGACATGCGGGGCTTTGCGGTCATAATCAAAGAGCTGCCGCAAGTCCCAGTTCTCCAGCTGCTGGCCAATCCAATCGTCAAACTCCACGGCCCACGCTGCCGGTTCTCGGCCTTCCCAGTCGAGCAAACGAAGATTATGAACAAGTCCGCCGCTGCCGATGACCAGAACGTTCCGTTGCCGCAGCTCTGTGAGCATTTTGCCGATGGCATACTGCTCTTCCGGCTCGCGTTTGGCGTCCACCGACAAGGCTACGACAGGGATATTGGCAGACGGATACATCAGCCGCAGCACTACCCAGGCTCCATGGTCCAGGCCTCTGCCGGTTGATGCTTTGTAAGGCAGATTGTGTGCTCGAAAAATCGCCTCGATCTCTTCACTAAGCTCAGGGCTGCCCGGGGCAGGGTACTCGATTTCATACATCTCTTCCGGGAAGCCGTAGAAATCGTGCATCGTCGTATGCTTCGCATCCGTTGAGACCCATTGATCCGGAGCATCCCAGTGCGCCGAGAAGACCACAATGGCATCGGGCGGCTCCAGCATTTCCTGACCTAGACGGTGAAGAAAATCCGTATACGCGTTCTTCTCAATCGCTAATGTAGGCGATCCATGTGCAATAAACAATGCAGGCTGAGACATCTCCCAAACCTCCCTACGCCAAAAAATGGTTACACCTTCATTGTATCCATCCCCGAAGGATTTTACCAGTTTTTGTACGCGTGGGTTTGACGTTGTTCTCCTGTAATGATCTCAGATCATCCAATGCTGCCACTCCGACTGCAGAGCTTCCAAACCTCCAAGCCATTCCTTGGTCTTCCGGATGACCTGTTGCTGATGATCGCCGGATGAAAACGTGTGATTGCCTTGGAAAATAATCTCCTTATCGCAGCGCCCTTCGGGGCGCAGCCAGAATACCTTCTGATATAAGAAAGCATAATCCGCCGGAATAATATCGTCTGAGGTTCCATGCACGACCAAGACGTCACCGGCAAATTTAACGGCTTCCTGGAACGGTTGATATTCGCCCAGCGAATCAAAAAATTTCGGCGTTAGTCCATAACCCAAATAATCGGCGCTTCCTTGCTTGACCGCCCGGTCATAGAGATCGCGTCCGGTGATTTTCACAATATCGCTGAACGGATAGCCCACCGCCGACCATAGGACAAGGTTCTTCACACGCCGATCGCGAATTGCGGTTAAGAGAGCGATCAACCCGCCAAGGCTATGTCCAAGCAAAGATACCCGCGTCGGATCAACGTCAAATGCGCTTAAGCCATAATCCAGCACTGAACGGGTCTGGGCGATCATCGACTCTACGCCGTGGTCGCCGTAAGAACCGGTGCTCTCGCCGCATCCGAGATAGTCGAAGCGAAGCACGAGGAAGCCGTCGGCTGCAAGCTCCCTTGCAGTCTTGACGAATAGACGGTCGACGCCGATACGGCTGCCTACAAATCCGTGACAGATGACGACCAAGGGAGCGCGATGGCAGCGCCCCCCTTGTTTGTTCTCGGCCGGGTAATGTATGCTGGCCGCAAGCTGTTCTTCTCCATGATTGATGACGATCTGTCTTTCCATAACCCGTCTCCTCCCCCGTACTTCGGCAATGATATATACTTTAAATCCGATAAGTTTAATATGATTTAAACTTATCTTATCATTACCCGAGCCGAGGTGTCAATCGGATCGCTGAAGAATCGCAAGAAACTCACTTACTCGTAGGATTGGCGGAAGTACGCATGGGTCGTAACCCGGCCCTCCCATTCTTTCATAAACCGGTGATTCCCCAAATCCCCTTCGTCACATGCCTCGTCATCCCCGCATAACATGGCGATTTCTTCATCGCTCTCATTGGTTACGACTTCTTCCAGGCTTCCCCGAGAGTTGCTGTTCAGCAAATACCTCCGGGTCAGCTCCGATTCATATTTTCCCATGGCTCTGCCTCCCGCAACTTTAGTATGATGATGTGCAGACCGGCCTGTCAGGCATCAAATCCAAATTTAGGCTGAGGCCGACGCCTGCCGTTTTGCTTAGGAACTAGTTTTTGGTGGGAAGGACGCTTTTTATTCCTGGTTCAAGGAATGTTCATAATCCATTAGTTCTGTTTCCCTTCCACTTCTGCCGTGCCTTGGTCCCTTGCGAATGAGACAATCTATGCAGTATACTACGGAAGAAACTGGGAGGAGAGATACTACCATGTACATCCACGAAATGATCGGCGAAACCAAACGGCTGCGACAGCAAATGACGCCGGAGAACGAAGCGTATTTCGGGGAAATGGTCTTGTACTTCCGTTCCGGCTCCAGCTCGCTTAGTGAGGCCAAGGGGGAAGAGCTCCTGCTAGACATTGCCCGGCAAATCATCAAGAGCCAAGCCAAAGGCATTTCGGCGGCAGAACGCTTCGGCCCCGATCCAAAGGCTTATTGCGCAGAGCTGGCGGAGGACGTAAAGGCACGGAAGCCCCGAACGCTGAAGGACAAAATCAAATATTATACGATGATCCCCTGGGTAGCTTTGACCTGGGTCTTCTTTATTTATATGATCACCGGTTTCTTCAGCAAATGGTTTGGCGGGGAGCTCGAGTATACCCTGATCAGCACCTCCTCGCTGTTGATTATCGCCGTTCTGTCCATTGTATTGGTTGAGCTGGTCACTCGCTTCCTTGGGCAAAGCTCCAAAGCCAGCGAAGGTCAAGAGCCTGCCGGAGAAGCAAAACCAGCAGGGCCCGGAGCGAGACCAGGCATGCCGCCCAACGCGGGGCCGCGCGGCTTTAACCTTCGTGCGTTCGGCACTTACATTGCCGTTGCGGCCGTGTTGATCGTTGTGGGCACCGTATTAAATCGAATCATGCCGTCGTTTACCGTTTCACCTTGGGACAGCCTGATCTTGTTTGCCGTGGGACTGGCTGGGCAAATTTTCTTTTTTGGTCGCCGCTCGAAAAATTAAACAAAAATAGCAGAAGCCGCATCCCCCAACAATGAGGAAGATGCGGCTTTTGCTTTATCCTAGGGAGATCAAATCTCAATCCGTTTCTTGAGTAAATACGTGATCGCGTAAAACATCAATACTGCTACAACCACTTCAAGCAGGAAAGGCCCGAGCGGGAGCAGATTTACCGATTCCCTCGTCACTGCGCCGTTCTCCTCGGCCATCCCAATCTGAATGATCCCGAAATTGGCAAAGGTACTATTGGTGCCTTTAAAGAGCAAACCTTCCACCCAAGACATTCCGTTCTGAATGACGAAGAAGGAAATGATGCCGACCCATGTCCCGGCTTTGCCCCGGATACTGACGCTGGCACCAATCGTGATCGCCGTAAAGATCGTTAACACCAGCATCGTATATATCCAAACGATACTCAAAATAATGAGCACCGTGTTCCCGAACCCCGTGGTCCCGATCTGAACAAAATCGATCTGTACTTGAGCCACCCGATAATAGATCGCCGCATGAATCAAGACAATGGCCCCGATGATCAGCGCCACAAGCCAACTGAACACCAGCGAGGAGAGAATCGTCCATACCGGATGCAAGGGGAGCAGACGGCGATGATAGGCTTTAATATTGTAGGCGAATGTTTTACAGGACTGCACGAGCATGAAAATGACAGCCGTAAAATACAGAATAAGGGATAAGCCAAAGATGGTTTCTGCATCCCACTGGCGAAGGTTGCCGGTGATCGACAGAAGGACTTGCAAGATCACCAAGACGGCGAATAGTCCCAGCACGGTATTGGCATTTTGTTTGATATCGTACTTCAGCAGCTTCATCATTTATGCGAACACCTCTCTGAACATGTCGTCGACGCTCTTGCCATAGCGAATCCGCAAATTCTCTACTTCCTCCTGCATGACAACCTCGCCGCTGCGGATAAAGATGACCTCATCGAAAATCCGCTCAATATCCGAAACCAGATGGGTAGAGATGATGAGGCTGCTATCTTCATTGTAAAATTCCACAATCGCGTCCAAAATTTTGGTCCGGGCCACCGGGTCCACCCCGCCGATCGGCTCATCGAGCAGATACAGCTTGGCATTTCTCGATAACGTTAACGTCAGCTGAAGCCGTTCGTTCATGCCCTTCGACAGGGAGCTGATTTTATCCTTCTCATTCAGATTCATGAAGTCGAGCATCGTGCGTGCCTTCTCCTCGTCGAAATCCGGGTAGAAATCGCGGTAAAATCCAATCGCATCCCGTACCTTCATCCACGATTCTGTTAATGGTCGATCGGGCATGAAGGAAACTAACGATCTTGTCGCCAGTCCCACCGGTGTTCCGTCCACCGACACCTTGCCTGCCGAAGGATGAATCAGGCCGGCGGCGATTTTCATCAGCGTGCTTTTGCCGCTGCCATTCGTACCAAGCAGGCCAACGATTTTTCCTTTATCGACGCTGAGAGACACCCCATGCAATGCTTTCTTGCTGCCGTACGATTTGGATACACCTTGTACTTCCAGTAGCGGTTTCATTGATGGTTGCCCTCCTTTAACGTCGCTCATTAGCCTTCATAGCGTCGGCGACCAGCGCCGCAATATCCTCGTTACTGAAGCCCAGCTCCTGCATGCCTCCGATAAAGCGATCCAGCAGCTCGCCGGCCATTTCTTTTTTGATGGTCATAATTTTCGATTCCTCGCTTGTCACGTATCTTCCGAGTCCGCGTTTCGTTTCCACGATGGCTTCACGCTCCAATTCCTGAAAAGTCCGCTGCACGGTATTCGGATTAATTTGCAGCTCGGCCGCAAGCTCGCGGACCGACGGAATTTTGTCACCGGCCTTCAGTCGACCGGTGACAATCTCTCTCTTTAAATAATTCATAATTTGCAGATAGATCGGCAGATTATTATCAAATTCGATGCTCACGTTCCCTTGGCTCCTTTCCGCCGTGCCGCCGTTCATGATTCTACCGGTCAAGCGACATCCCGTTTTTTAAACGTAACAAAGCTTACTGCAAGAAACAAGACCAAATAGGCGGCGATCACCACGGAGGAGAAGGTTAATGTCATGCCCGGCATCGGCGGATTACCGTTGAGATATACCGACAAATCAGCGTTGGCGAAGATGAGGTACTTGGCGAAGGCGTATCTCGAAAGCAGGGCCACTACCAGCTCCTCCAGCACAACAAGGAACATGCCAATCCCAATCGTCGCTCCGGTGGAACGAGTAAGAATGCTTGCTAGAAAAGTGATCGTAACGTAAACCACGGTATAGATGAACGAATACAAGGTGTTGGTTAGCACTTCGCTCCAGCTGATTCCCTGCACGCTGGCAGATCCGAACCCGTAGACCAGCCCTCCGCCCAGCAGGGCAACCGCCAGGGAAAAGACGAAGAGCGACAGCGTAAACAGCAGCACAGCCACGTATTTCGAGGCCAAGATCCGACTGCGGCTCTGCGAGCGAATCAGCAGCAGCTTGATCGTACCAAGACTGTGTTCCTTCGCCACAATCCCCGCAGTGCAAATAATGACCAGCAACGTTGTCATTTGACCCAAGCCGTTTCGAGCAATGGCCATGGATGCAAAATCCAGGAACCCTAATGTCTCCTGCGAGAACGCGTGCATCATGTACAGCATCCCGGCAATCCCTGCGGCGATCAGGGCATAGGGAACGATAAAGCTTTTTTTCTTGGACATCTTCAACCATTCGTTCACAACAAGTGGAGTAAATTTACGCAATTTGATTTCCTCCTGTCCATTTCAAGAATTCGTCTTCCAGGGATTGCTTCACTTCTTCGATCCGGTAGATAGCGATGCCTTCATTGCCCAGCGCGCTCACGACGCGTGGGATATAGCTGTCGCGCACGGCGACCGTCACTTCGTTCCGTTCTGGGGACATTCCCAGCAGGCGGATTTCTTCCATCCGGATGAGCCGAGCTTTGGCCGCTTCGACATCGCCGACCCGGAACGTCACATTCACCCGTTCCTCGGTTTTCTCAACCGGCTCACCCAAGGCGCGTTCGGTCACGAACTTCCCTTCCTGAATGACGACCACGCGGCTGCACATCAGCTCCATTTCGGCCAACAAGTGGCTGGAGACCAGAACGGCAATCCCTTCTTCAGCCGCAATACGCTTCAGATAGTCACGCATTTCCCGAATCCCCGCCGGATCTAGCCCGTTGGTTGGCTCATCGAGAATCAGAATCGACGGCCGATGCAACAAAGCTTGTGCGATGCCCAAGCGCTGACGCATACCTAGCGAGTACGCTTTGACACGTTTCTTCATCGCCTTCTCCAAGCCTACCAATCGGGTGACTTCTTGAATCCGCTCCTCCGTAATTCCTTCACTCATTCGTGCGTACTGCTTCAGATTGTCATATCCCGTCATGTACGGGTAAAACTCCGGATTCTCAATAATCGCGCCGACATGGGCGATCGCTTGCATGAAATGATTTCGGATGCTGAAACCTTTGATCTTCACATCGCCTTCAGTCATTCCGATTAGACCCACGATCATCCGAATCGTGGTCGTCTTCCCGGCACCGTTAGGTCCGAGCAGACCTACGATCTCTCCCCGCCGAATTTCGAAAGACAGCTTATCGACCAGCCGTTTGTTACCAATCGCTTTCGTCACCTGTTGTACCGCCAAGACCGCCGGCTCCTGCCCTTGCACTTGCATTTGCCCTTTCCCCTGCTGTTGTCCTAACGATTTCGTCGCAGCTGCTCCCAAGCCCTGGGCAGCATTTTCAATAGATTGTTGTTGCACACTCATTCACTCCTTTATTTGATCGATGCTCGTAAATGCGATACTGAAATTTCCCTTGCTTGTGTTTGAATCTGATGATGAGTAACGTGTTCGACGTGTTCGATTCCATGGTTTCGATTACATTGTATCGGTGTGATAGTTAAATAGTACACTAGGATATTAGTATTGTCAACAAGGATCGAATCAATTTTTTCAACGTGCAAGTCTAACGGAACGTAGCGACGTTATTTGCAATTTCCCGCGCCATTTCCCGAGCTAACGGAACGTAGAGACCTTATGAAGTGAAAAAGAGCCCTAATTAACGATGATCCGTCCAAATAACGCCTCTGAGTTCCGTTAGAATTCAGAAGAGCCTTGTAATCTACGAATAAGATCCGTACATTCCGTTACGACGCAGGTCCCGACTCGAACCCAGCTCGATCCGGCACAGGCAACCAACTCGGACACCAGCCCGGATCTGGGCCGCAAACAGGCCAGACACGAACCGGAAACGACCCGGAAACTGACCGGAAGCGCACCCGCTCCGAACCCTGCCTCCTTGCCAGTCTCCAACCTGACCCATTCCCGACCTCTGGCCCAACCTGATTCCTTCCCGAACCCAGGAACAACCTGTTTCGTCCCCGATCAATACTTCTTTCCTTCCCGCTCCAAACTTCTATACATGCCAAAAAGCCCTCCCCGACCAATGTCGAAGAGGGCTGCTCACCTATCTTTTTTTCGCTATTTAAGCTTAAATCAGCAAATTAAACAAATTCAAATCCCGATTCAGCTCGGTATATACGATGCCTTTCGCAGTCATACGTCCGATCAACGGTTCGTAATCAGCTTTATCACTCAGCTCAATGCCAACCAAAGCCGGACCGTTCTCCTTATTGTGCTTCTTCGTATACTCGAACCGCGTGATGTCATCGTTTGGCCCAAGCACCTCTTCCAGGAATTCGCGAAGCGCTCCGGCCCGCTGAGGGAAGTTTATCAAGAAGTAGTGCTTCAGCCCTTCATAGATCAACGACCGTTCCTTCATTTCCTGCATCCGGTCGATGTCGTTGTTGCCGCCGCTGATCACGCAGACGACGGTCTTCCCGCGAATCTGGTCGCGGTACATGTCCAATGCCGAGACAGGCAGCGCCCCCGCTGGTTCGACGACGATGGCACTATCATTGTACAGCTCCAAAATCGTCGTACATGCCTTGCCCTCCGGAACTTGAACGATGTCGTCCAGAAGGTTCGCGCAAATTTCATAGTTCAAGTCGCCAACCCGTTTCACCGCCGCACCGTCCACAAATTTATCGATCGATTCCAGCGTGACAACCTGCTTCTGTCTTAACGCTTCCGTCATAGACGCCGCACCGGATGGCTCAACGCCGATGATCTTCGTATCCGGGCTTACTGTTTTCAAATAAGTACTAATGCCCGACACCAACCCGCCGCCGCCAATGGTGACGAAAACGTAATCTGCAGGTACGGTCAAGCTTTCCATGATTTCCATGCCAATCGTCCCGTTTCCGGCCACAATCTTCGGATCGTCAAACGGGTGAATGAATGTCATCCCGCCTTCCTGGCAAGCTTTCATCGCCTCCGCATAAGCATCATCGTAAGTGTCGCCGATCAGAACGACCTCCACGTGCTCGCCGCCAAATCTTTTAACCTGTTTGATTTTCTGGTTGGGCGTCGTGCTGGGCATATAGATTTTCCCCTGAATGCCTAGCGCATTGCAGGAGAAGGCTACCCCCTGCGCATGGTTGCCGGCGCTCGCGCACACAATGCCTCGCTTCAAATCCTCCGGCTGCAGGCTGCGGATCATGTTGTATGCCCCGCGTATCTTGAAGGAGCGTACGACCTGCAGATCCTCTCTTTTTAAATAGACATTGCATTCATATCTAGCCGATAACGTTGCGTCGAGCTGCAACGGAGTTCGAATAACTACTTCCTTCAGCACGTGATGCGCTTTGACGATGTCTTCCATGCCTACCGTTTGTCGTTCCGCCTGGTTCATCTATTTCTCCTCGCTTTAACTGAGTTCTCTCATTCTTATAAAGTTACACCTGAAACCGCCTCCGGTTCAAGTTATTTTGTCTAGTCAGGGAAACGCCCCTCCGGACGGGCAAATATTCCCGAGCTCGGAAGGGCGTTTCACGTTCAAACCTATAGCTTATCGTTTCTTTGGTATTAGACGGTCATCGGTATGACCTTTCGAGTTCGTCTCTTGGGCCAGCTCGGTCAGTTCCCATTCCATCGTGCCGTACACGGGGTCGGAAGGGAACTCCTCGCCTTTTTGCAAATAGACTTCCCGTCCCAGCTCATCCCGGTATACGCCGTCGACTTCCACTTCTTCGCGCGAGACCGGGAGCATTTCCTTCATTTTGTCGCTCATGATGATGCCGCCTCCCATTCGAGTATTCCAGGGACTTTCGTAAAGAGAATCCCCAATATCCCTTAACATGCTCGAATCGGCAACGGATTATCCTAGCCGGACTATCTCCCTATACAAGCGCCTTAGCGGCAATATCCGACCGTTGATGCTTGCCCTCAAACGTAATGAGGTTCGCCGCCTCGTAGGCGTTGTCCCGGGCTTCGGCAATCGAGCTTCCACGGCCAACCACGCCAAGTACACGGCCGCCGTTCGTGACCCACTCGCCTGCTTCGTTCTTGCCCGTGCCGGCATGGAACACCAAAGCCCCTGCAGATTGGGCTTCTTCCAGCCCTTGAATTGGCTGTCCCTTTGGATAGGAGGCTGGATATCCGCCGGAAGCCAATACAACGCAAACCGCCGCTTTCTCGCTCCACTCGATATCGACCTGGTCCAGCGTCCCATTCACCGCCGCCAAGAAAATCTCCAGCAGATCACTTTTCAAGCGCGGCAGAACCACCTGGGTTTCTGGATCGCCAAACCGGGCGTTAAATTCGATCGTCTTCGGTTTGCCGTCCGGCGTGATCATCAAGCCGGCAAACAACACGCCGCGGAATGGCCGGCCTTCGGCAACCATCGCTTTTGCCGTTGGTTTGATAATCGTTTCAATGGCCTCTTCGATAATCGAATCTGCAATATGCGGCAACGGGGAGTAGGTTCCCATGCCGCCGGTGTTCGGGCCTTTGTCACCGTCATACACCTGCTTGTGGTCTTGTGCCGCAACCATAGGACGGACCGTTTCTCCGTCGACGAACGACAGGATCGACATTTCTTGTCCTTCCAGAAACTCCTCAATCACGACTTGGCTACCGGATTCGCCAAACACTTTGTCAATCATGATGTTCTTGAGCGCCGTTTCCGCCTCTTCGCGAGTGAAGGCGACCGTAACGCCTTTGCCTGCCGCAAGTCCGTCCGCCTTAATTACGATCGGAACCGGACGACTTTGGAGATACGCAAGCGCCTGCTCGTAGTTGTCGAATTTCTCATAGGCTGCCGTTGGAATGTTGTATTTTTTCAAAAGATCCTTCATGAAGGTCTTGCTGCCCTCAATATGCGCAGCATTCTTACGCGGGCCAAATACCGGGATGTTCTTCGCTTCGAACACATCCACGATGCCGTCAGCCAGCGGATCGTCCGGCCCCACAACGACCAGACCCACGCGCTTCTCCTCCGCAAAAGCCGCCAGCTTCTCGAATTCGTTCACCTGAATCGGCACCAGCTCGGCGATTTGTCCGATTCCCGCGTTCCCTGGAGCGCAATAAATTTTATCGGCCTTCGGGCTTTTCGCCAGGCTCCAGCAAATCGCGTGCTCGCGCCCTCCGGCGCCAATCACCAAAATATCCATAGTCTCCTCCTCACTTCTGAGCTCAAAATTTAGAAGTTGTCCAGTCTCGCCTGTTTCTGCACAAATTCGTTAACGAAATGAAATATGTCGATTACCGTTTGATCTACAAACTAGTCTTTTTCGAAACGAACTGGAAATTCTACTGTTAATTTTCCACTCAACCCGAATTCAAACGAAAATAACTGGAAAATGTACCGCTAATTTAAGCCCAAAGCATCAATCTAAGCATTTTTGCTCAAATTAACGGCAGGTTTTACAGCTAATTCGTCAAAATCCAGCGTTTCAGCTGAAATAACGGTAGGTTTTACAGTTAATTGTCCCATGCAGGTTAGCGCATCTGCGAAAAGACGGCAGGCCGCCGCAGCGGTCCTGCCGTTAAGCTCAATCTTAGTGCTTGAAATGGCGCACGCCGGTGAAGACCATCGCGATGCCATGCTCGTTGGCCGCTTTGATGGACTCCTCGTCCTTCACGGAGCCGCCCGGTTGGATAATCGCCGTAATCCCGGCTTGGGCCGCCGCTTCGACCGTATCGCCCATCGGGAAGAACGCGTCGGACGCCAAGACGCTGCCTTTCGCTTTCTCGCCCGCTTGCTCGATCGCGATCTTCGCAGCACCAACGCGGTTCATCTGCCCCGCGCCGACGCCAACGGTCATATCGTCCTTCGCCAGAACAATCGCGTTCGACTTCACATGTTTAACGACTTTCCAGCCAAACAGCAGCTGTTTCAGCTCTTCTTCGGTTGGCTTGCGGTCGGTAACCACCGTCAAGTCGGACGCCTTCAGCGTATGCACATCGCTTTCTTGCACGACCATCCCGCCGTCAATCGAGGTGACGACAAACTGGCTGCTGCGGCTTGCGCCCAGCTCCAGACCGCCAAGCTTCAGCAATCGGAGGTTTTTCTTCTTCGTGAGAATCTCCAGCGCTTCTTCCGTGAAGCCTGGCGCCAAAATAATCTCCAAGAAAATCTCCTTCATCAGCATCGCCGTGTCCGCATCAATGATGCGGTTGGCAGCGACGATCCCGCCGAAGATCGACACCGGATCAGCCTCGTATGCTTTCTTGTAAGCTTCCAGCACGCTGGCCCCGACGCCAACGCCGCAAGGATTCATATGCTTGACCGCGACGACCGCCGGCTCCTCAAATTCCTTAACGATTTGCAGCGCCGCATTCGCATCGTTGATGTTATTGTAGGAGAGCTCCTTGCCGTGGAGCTGCTCTGCATTCGTCAGCGTGTCCGCTGCCGCCAACGGTTTGCGGTAAAACGCCGCTTTTTGATGCGGATTTTCGCCATAACGCAAATCTTGGATTTTCTCGTAAGTGACCGTGAAACGCTCTGGCAACGGATCGCCCGTCACCTTCGACAAATAATCGGAGATCAAGGCATCGTAAGCCGCCGTATGGCGGAAAACTTTGGCGGCAAGCCGTTTACGCGTTTCCAATGTCGTATCACCGCTCGTACGTACTTCCTCGAGCACGGTCCCATAGTCAGCCGCATCGACAATAACGGTAACAAACGCATGGTTTTTCGCAGCCGAACGAAGCATTGTCGGTCCGCCGATGTCGATATTTTCGATGGCGTCCTCATAGGTGACATCCGGCTTTGCAATCGTTTCTTGGAACGGGTACAGGTTAACGACCACCAGGTCGATATAGTCCAATCCCAGTTCCTTCATCTGCGCTTGGTGTTCCTCGCTGTCGCGCACCGCCAGCAAGCCGCTGTGTACAGCAGGATGCAGCGTTTTAACGCGTCCATCAAGGATTTCAGGGAACCCGGTAACGTCAGAAATACCGATAACCGGTACGCCTTCCTTCGCCAACAGATTTTTTGTGCCCCCAGTCGAAATGATTTCCACACCCAGCTGCGACAGCTCGCGGCAAAAATCCACGATACCTGTTTTATCCGACACGCTTACGAGCGCTCTTTTCATACTCACAATCGGCTCCTCCTTTATTTTGGCGAATCATGCCCCCGATATTTCTCGGGAAATATCGAAACCCAGCACCTGTTCTAAACCTATCCAATCACCCGAAAAAAGTCCTGTAGCCAAGCGTTCTTTCGATGCTTCCTATTCCGACAGAATCGTCACTTTCCGGCCTTCCACGCGCACGCGGTTCTTCGCAAACCACGACACGACCTGCGGATATAAGCGCCCTTCTGTCGCATGGATCTTGGCTTCAAGTGTTTCCAGCGTATCGTCCGCCGTAATCTCTACCGCCGCCTGGGCAACCACTGCGCCGGTGTCCATTCCGCCGTCCACCAAATGAACCGTAACACCTGTTACTTTCACGCCGTATTCCCAAGCCTGTCCAATTGCATTTTTGCCCGGAAAAGCCGGCAGTAACGATGGGTGAATATTAATCATGCGCCCGGCGTACGGTTCAACCAACACCGAAGTGAGTAACCGCATATAACCGGCCAACACGACTAAATCGATTTGCCGCTTGTCCAGCTCGGCGGCAATTTCCGCCTCATAATCCTCTCGACGCGCGTAAGCCTTCGGGTCAAAAAGATAGCATTCCACGCCGGCTTGACGGGCCCGTTCGACGACAAAAGCCTGCGGCTTATCGCAAACGAGCAGCACAATCTCAGCATCCAGCCCACCCGACCGCGTTGCGTCAAGCAAATTTTGAAAATTACTGCCGTTTCCCGAGGCAAATACAGCAATCCGGTATTTCGCTCCCATTAGACATCCGCTCCTGCAAAAGTCACAGCCCGTTGTCCTTCCGTCACTTTACCGATGACATAAGGCGTTTCCCCGGCTTGCTTCAATGCAGCGACCGCAGCCTCAGCCTGGTCCTCCGCCACTACAATTACAAGCCCGATGCCCATGTTAAACGTCGTGAACATATCACGGTTACTTACGTTCCCTTTCTTCTGCAGCAAGTCGAAGATCGGCAAAATCGGCCAAGAACCGCAGTTGATCTCCACGTCTACGCCTTCCGGCAGAACGCGCGGGATGTTCTCGATGAAGCCGCCGCCCGTAATATGAGCCATTCCCTTGACATCGACTTTCTCCAACAGGGCTAATACCGGCTTCACATACAGCTTCGTTGGCGTAAGCAGCACGTCACCCAACGATGCTCCGCCTAATTCCGGCAGCTTGTCGGTTAAAGCGTAGCCCGCTTCTTCCAGCAAGAGCTTGCGTACCAGCGAGAACCCGTTGCTGTGCACACCGCTGGAGGCCAGGCCAATCACCGTGTCGCCAGGAGCGATGCGGCTGCCGTTGACGATCTTGCTCTTATCAACGACACCTACCGTAAACCCGGCGATGTCGTATTCGCCTTCGCTGTACATGCCCGGCATTTCCGCAGTCTCGCCGCCGATCAAGGCGCACCCCGATTGGCTGCACCCTTCAGCGATACCGGCGACAATGGCCTCGATTTTTTCAGGGACAACCTTGTCACACGCCAAATAATCGAGGAAGAAGAGCGGCTCCGCCCCCTGTACGACGATATCGTTCACGCACATTGCCACTGCATCGATGCCGATCGTGTCGTGCTTATCCATCGCAAAGGCAATTTTCAGCTTCGTGCCCACACCGTCTGTTCCCGACACGAGCACCGGTTCTGCGTATTTGTCTTTGTTCAAACCGAACAAAGCGCCAAATCCGCCCAGATCGGTCATCACTTCCGGCCGGAACGTCCGTTTGACGTGTTTTTTCATGCGCTCTACCGCTTCATTCCCGGCTGCGATATCAACGCCGGCTTTCTTATATGCTTCAGACACGAGATGGACCCACTCCTTTAACTTTTTGAACACGGAAAACCCATTTATCGCGAAATCAATTCATCATGTGAAATAAGTCGAATCTACGCTAACGAATTCAGCAAGTGCAGCCAAACTTCTCTTCCCCGTCGAAATCCGTCCGGGTTGGATAATCGTTGTCGAAGCAGGCCATGCAGAGGCCGCCTTTGTAGTCCGTTGCGTTATCTCCGCCTACCGCCTGGATCAACCCCTGCGGGCTGAGAAACTCCAGCGAGTCGGCATTGATCTCCTTGCAGATTTCTTCTACCGTTTTGTAGGAGGCGATCAGCTCCCCGCGGTCCGGCGTATCGATGCCATAGAAGCAAGGATTTTTGAACGGCGGCGAGGTGATGCGGACATGCACCTCCGTCGCGCCGGCTTCGCGCAGCAAGTTTACAATCCGCCGCGAGGTCGTGCCGCGAACGATCGAATCGTCGATCATTACGACGCGTTTACCTTCCACGACACGGCGCACCGCGCTCAGCTTCATTTTGACCCCTTGCTCGCGCAGCTCTTGGCTCGGTTGAATGAACGTGCGGCCGGTGTATTTATTTTTGATCAGACCCAGCTCGTAAGGGATGCCGGTCTGCTCCGCATAGCCAATCGCGGCGGAAATACTGGAGTCCGGAACCCCAGTAACCACATCGGCGTCCACAAAAGACTCCTGGGCCATCACCTGCCCCATCCGCTTGCGGCTGGCATGCAGGTTCGAGCCATTCATGTCACTGTCCGGACGCGCGAAGTAAATGTACTCCATCGCACACAGCGCCTTCCGCTGCGGCTCGGCATAACGCTCCTCGCGAAGGCCGTCCTTATCCAGCACCAGCATCTCACCCGGCTGGATTTCGCGAATCGTCTCCGCACCAACGACCTCGAACGCGCACGTCTCAGACGAGAACAGGTACGCATTGCCAAGCCGGCCCATCACCAGCGGGCGCAAGCCGTTCGGATCGCTGGCGGCAATCAGCTTGTCGTTCGTCAGCAGCAGGAACGCGAAGCCCCCAACCAATTGACGAAGCGCGTCCTTTGCCGCCTCAACGAAATCCTTCGACGAGCGGGCGATCAGATGCGCGATCACTTCCGTATCGCTGGTCGTTTGAAAGATCGAGCCGCTTTGCTCAAGCTGGCGGCGGATTTTCGGTGCATTGACGATGTTGCCGTTCGTAGCCACCGCCAGATCGCCGTCACGGTATTTGAAGATCAAGGGCTGGGCGTTCGTCAGCTTGCTGTCTCCGCTTGTCGAATAGCGGACATGGCCAATCGAACGGTCCCCGCGCAACGAAGCCAGCTTGTCGCGGTCGAACACTTCCTTCACCAGCCCCATGCCGCGGTGGTAATGGAAGTCCTCCCCATTCGTAGCGCAGATCCCCGCGCTTTCTTCCCCCCGGTGCTGCAAGGCGTGCAGCCCATAGTAGGAGAGAGAGGCGGCTTCGGCATGACCAAATACGCCAAACACGCCGCATTCCTCGCGTAACGTATCAAACGGATCCGCATGCCCTGCCCCTTCGTTATAGTAGTCTCCGGTCCAAAGTCTCTGCGCTGGTCTTATTGCATCAGACATGGAATGACATCCTCCCAGACGCGTCTCAGCTGTTCCACCGGCTTGCTCAGAACCTCCGTTCCATTCACAGCAACGTTCAGTTCAGAACCTTCCACAACCCCAATTCGTGCTGCTGGCACGCCGCGTTCCGCGAGCAGCTTCTCCAGCGCCTCCGCTTGCTCCGGCGAAGCCGACAGCAGAATCCGAGATTGAGATTCGCTAAACAATGTAAAGTCGGGGCGCAGCTCGCTTGTAATATTCACCTTGGCACCAACCCCGCCGCTGATGCACGATTCAGCCAGCGCCACAGCCAGACCGCCTTCGGACAAGTCGTGCGCCGAACGCACCAGCCCGCCTTGGATCGCTTCCAGCACCGCGCTGAGCAATTTTTTCTCCACTTCTAAATCAAGCTGCGGCGGACGGCCTTCTACAACGCCATGAACAACCGCCTGGAATTCGCTGCCGCCGAGCTCAGCTTTCGTCTCACCCAGCAGGAACACGACATCTCCGGCCGATTTGAAGCCTTGCGTCGTAATATGATCCGTATCATGCACCAGACCAACCATCCCTACCACCGGTGTCGGGTAAATCGCACCTTTGGCGTTCTCGTTGTACAAGCTGACGTTCCCGCCGATAACGGGCGTGTCCAGCACACGGCAAGCTTCCGCCATCCCGTCTACCGCCCGTTCCATCTGCCAGAAAATATCCGGTTTCTCCGGGCTGCCAAAATTCAGGTTGTCGGTGATTGCCAGCGGCTCGGCACCGGAGCACACGATGTTGCGCGCCGCTTCGCTGACCGCGATTCGTCCGCCAACTTCCGGATCCAGATACACGAACCGCCCGTTGCAGTCGGTGGTCATCGCCAGCGCCTTGCGCGTGCCGTGAACGGTCACCACGGCTGCGTCCGAACCCGGACGAACCGCCGTGCTCGTGCGAACCATATAATCGTATTGGTTGTACACCCACGCTTTGCTAGCTACCGAAGGCGAGGACAGCACTTTCTCCAGCGCCGCGCCCAGATCTTGAACTTCCTCGTAACGCGTGGTGTCGACCGTTTCATTTTCCACATAATAAGCAGGAACTGCCGAAGGCTTCTCATAGATTGGACATTCGTCCACAAGCGCCTTCACCGGCATGTCGCCGACCAGTTCGCCATGATGGAACAGCTTCAGACGGCCGTCGTCCGTCACTTTACCAACCTTCGCACAGATGACGCCCCAACGCTCAAAAATCTCCCGCGCCTTCGCCTCATCTTTCGGCTCCACGACGAACAGCATCCGCTCCTGCGATTCGGACAGCATCATTTCATATGCCGTCATGCCTTCCTCGCGCTGCGGCACCTCATCCAGGTACAGCTCCAGACCGTTGCCGGCTTTGCTGGCCATTTCCGCGCTGGAGCAGGTCAAGCCTGCCGCGCCCATGTCCTGGATCCCCAGCACGATGCCGCTGTCGATCAACTCCAGACAAGCTTCCATAACCAGCTTCTCCATGAACGGGTCACCTACTTGCACCGCTGTCCGCTTCGCTTCGGATTCCTCTGTCAGTTCCTCCGACGCAAATGTCGCGCCATGGATCCCGTCCCGGCCCGTTGGCGGCCCTACGTAGAACACCGGGTTGCCGACGCCTTTGGCAACGCCGCGTTGGATTTTGTCATGATCGATCAGCCCAACGCACATCGCATTTACGAGCGGATTGCCTTCGTAGCTCTCGTCGAACACCACTTCTCCGCCAACCGTCGGAATCCCGATGCAGTTGCCGTAGCCCGCGATTCCGGATACAACATGCTCGAACAAATATTTCACGCGCTCGCTTTCCAGCTTGCCAAATCGCAAAGAGTTCAGCAGCGCGACAGGTCTTGCCCCCATGGAAAAAATATCGCGAATAATCCCGCCCACGCCGGTTGCGGCGCCTTGATAAGGCTCCACGGCCGAAGGGTGATTATGACTTTCGATTTTAAAGACAACCGCTTGGTTGTCGCCGATATCCACGATCCCGGCGCCTTCGCCCGGGCCCATTAGCACGCGCGGGCCGCTGGTCGGGAAACGACGCAACAGCGGCTTCGAATTTTTGTAGGCGCAGTGCTCGGACCACATGACGCTAAATACGCCGATTTCCGTATAATTCGGCTTCCGCCCAAGGAATCCGCAAATCAGTTCGTATTCGCTGTCGGAAACGCCCATTTGTTTGTAAATTTTCTGCTCTGCAATTTGTTCTGCATTTGGTTCCTTAGCGGACACTTGCTGACTCATGCCGATCCCTCCAAGCTTTCAAAATGGATGTAAACATCTTCTTGCCGTCCGTCGAACCCAGCAAATCGCTGACCGCCCGCTCCGGGTGCGGCATCATGCCGACGACGTTTCCGCGTTCATTGGAAATGCCGGCGATGTCGTCCACCGAGCCGTTCGGATTTTGAACATACCGGAAAATAATTTGGTTATTCCGCTTCAACTGCTCCAACGTTGCTTCATCGCAATAATAGTTGCCTTCGCCATGCGCGATCGGAATCGTGATGACTTCGCCCTTCGCATAATGCGATGTAAATGGATTTTCGTTGTTCTCCACGCGCAGCTTGGTGTCGTGGCAACGGAACTTCAGCGACATGTTGCGGCGCAACGTGCCTGGCAGCAATCCAGCTTCCGTAAGGATTTGGAATCCGTTGCAGATCCCCAGCACGTATTTCCCTTGCTCCGCAGCTTTGGCCACTTCCGCCATAACCGGCGCAAAACGGGAAATCGCCCCGCACCGCAGGTAGTCGCCGTAGGAGAACCCGCCGGGAACTAAGATGCAATCGTAAGCAGACAAATCGGTGGCTGTATGCCACACATAGTCAACCGGTTCACCCAACGTCTCTTCCACCGCTTTGTAACAGTCGATATCGCAGTTGGAACCGGGGAATACGAGTACCGCGAATTTCATAGTTTAAGCCTCCAATTCAAAGCGGTAGTCTTCTACCACCGTATTGGCCAACAGCTTCTCGCACATCGCTTTCACTCGAGCTTCCGCTTCGAAGCGATCGTTCGTATCGAGCGTCAGCTCCATATATTTACCGATGCGGACGCTGTCCACCTCTCTGAACCCCATCGAATGGAGTGCCCCTTGAACGGCAACCCCCTGCGGGTCAAGTACGCTTTGCTTGATCGTGACATAAACGCTCGCTTTAATCATGTTCCTCGTGTTCCTCCTAAGTTTGGACTTGTGCGGCACGGCCGCTTGGTATCTGGATGGAAATGATAATTACATTTGATAATTGCTTGTGCTATCGCTTGGGGCATTTCTTGCCTTCAAGCTTGGCTTCAAGCTTGCCTTAAAGCTAACCTTTAAGCTTGCCTTCTAACTTGCCTTCGTGCTTATGCTTGCCTTCCAACTTTCCTTCATGCTTTAAGCTTGCCTTCCAACTTTCCTGTCTAATTTCCTTGCTGTCTCGCTCGTTGAGGGTCTTCTTGTCTCCCAAGCTCCTGCCCCTCTGATCCAAAGGGATAATGCTTAGAAGACCTGCCTCAGAGTACCCCATGTCCATTCTCTAGCTAAGATGAACGTAAAACAAAGACAGCCCTCCAAATTGCTACATCTCGTAGGTTAAAATGGATAGTGATTAACCCAAACCATTTCAGAGCTACATAGCAAAGGAGAGCTGATACTATGCAGTCTACCACAAAATTCGTCGGTTTAGATGTATCCAAAGAAAAAATTTCGGTTGCGATTGCAGATGTGAGCGGGGAAGCTCCACGCTATTACGGAACCATTCCCCACACACCGGCAGCGTTACGCAAGCTTATCAAAGAGCTGGGAGCGGCCGAAACGCTATCGTTTTGCTACGAGGCAGGACCCACAGGTTACGAAACCTATCGCTGGATCACCTCCATGGGGGCCCACTGTGTCGTCATTGCTCCATCGCTCATTCCCAAACGCCCCGGCGACCAAGTGAAAACAGATCGACGGGATGCCGAGCAACTCGCGCGTTTGTATCGTGCAGGAGAGCTCGCTCCCGTTTACGTCCCCGAACGGGAAGATGAGGCTCTACGGGAATTGGTTCGCGCCCGTGAAGCTGCCAAGGAAGATGCCCACCGGGCTCGTCAGCGGGTCTTGAAGTTCTTGCTCCGTCACCAGATAGAGCCACCGGCCACAATCAAGCGTCGCTGGACGAAGAAGTATCGCGTCTGGCTGGGGCAACTGGTATTCCCGTACGAGCCCATGCAGGTGGCCTTCGATGAGATGCTTCATGCTTTGAATGAGATCGAGCAGCGCATGGGTCGCCTAGAAAAAGCACTGGTAGAGCAAGCGGCGACCGGCTCCAAGGCTTCGCTAATTCAAGTTCTTCAGTCCTTACGCGGGATTGGATTGCTCACAGCCATCACCCTTGCGGCTGAAATCGGAACCTTTGCGCGTTTTCGCTCCCCAGCCCAACTGATGGCGTACTTGGGACTGGTCCCTCGTGAGTATTCCACGGGCCTAAGTACTCGTCGAGGCAGCATGACCAAAGCCGGAAACGGCCGCTTGCGCCGGACTTTAGTGGAGTCCGCTTGGAGTTACCGTCATCGTCCTGCCGTGAAGGGCGATCTCGCCAAACGACTAGATGGCATGCCGGCCGACGTACAACTGTTGTCCTGGAAGGCCCAAGAAAGACTGCATTCCAAATACCGCCATCTTGTGTTTGGAAAGAACAAACACAAGAATGTGGCCGTCGGTGCGGTGGCCAGGGAACTGATTGGGTTTGTATGGGCTGTTGCCCGAACCGTGGAACAGCCCGCCGCATCCTAACAGCTTTTCGATGATGAAGGACGCAGGGGACCTTGCCCCCTGCACCCCCACACTCGCCGTGTGGCGTTCCTCATCTTCGATGAGGAATTGCAAAAGTGTTGATTTGTAACTACCCGCTTGTCAAGGAAGACGCTTGACAAGCTCACGCCTGAGCACGAGGCCCGGGAGCAAACGAAGGTTTGGGAGAGAAATTGCGTTGTCCGTTTGCACTAAGTTTCGGAAGGGACTGAACGTGCGTTTCTAGCTTGCAAAAGCTCTCCTTGACGAAGGCATAACATGTGGTAACCAACCCACGGATAGCAGCGTGCCGACCGTCGCTCGCATTTTTGCTCTCGCGCCACGTGCTCAGGCAAGGTTTAAACTGAGGGCTTGACAAAAACGTTCATAGCAACGGACCTCAGCGACGTTATTTACTCATTTCCCGAATATTTCCCCGGCTAACGGACTCTATCGCCGCTATTGGGCCCCATCCGGCAACAAACTGGACCGCCCCGGCCAAATAAGGTCCCCTCGGTCCGTTATATCAGTCTTCCCTGCGAATCTGTGCCAATAAGGGCCCTAGGGTCCGTTAGAGCTAAAAGGCTATATTGAACACAGTTCCTACGCCAACTCGGCTCCCGTCAATCGCCGGTAAATTTCACGGTACCGCCGTGTCGTCTCTTCAACCACCTGCGCCGGAAGCGGATCAGGCGGGCTCTCTTTATCCCAATCGGAACCGGCTAGATACGTACGCACCGGCTCTTTGTCCATACTGTCGATCTCGATGTCCAGCGCGTAGTTCTCTTTGGCCCAAAATCTCGATGCATCCGGCGTAAACATCTCGTCGATCACAATCAACTTGCCGTCCACCATCCCGAATTCCAGCTTGCAGTCTGCGAGCAGGATGCCGCGTTCCTCGCAGTAATCCCGGGCGTAGGCGTACATCTCCAGGCTGCGATCCCGCAGCTGTTCAGCCAATTCCTGGCCGACTTTGTCCACCATCTCAGCGAACGAGATGTCCTCGTCGTGGCCCACGTCATTTTTCGCCGCCGGCGTAAAAATCGGCTCCGCCAGCTTCGCGTTCTTCCGCAGCCCTTCCGGCAACTCGATGCCGTTAATCGCGCCGGTCTTCTCATACTGCCGCCAGCCGCCGCCGGTCACATAACCGCGCACCACGCATTCAATGTCAATGCGTTCGGCCTTGCGGGTCACCATGATCCGGTTGCGCAACGCCTCGCGATGCTCTGACGGAATCACGTCCCCCAACCGCTCCACGTCCGTATGAATCACGTGATTCTCCAGCAAATGCTGCGTCTTGTCGAACCAAAACGCGCTCAGCCGGTTCAGCACGTTCCCTTTGTCCGGCACCGCCGGCTCAAGCACATAATCAAACGCGGAGATGCGGTCCGTGACCACGATCAAATAATGCTCACCGAGATCGTACAGCTCCCGGACCTTGCCTTTGTACAGCAGCGGGGCCTTCACCAAATCCGCCGCAGTGGAAATTGCCGGTACCGCCATGAAGCTCTCCTCCCTATCACTGCAAGATCAGATCCTACTCAATCAATCCAAGCTTCCGGAAAATCGTATCCACATGCTTCAGATGCCAGGACGGATCAAAAGCATCATCAATTTCTTCTTTGCTTAAGACGCTGGTAATTTCCGGCGTCTCCTCAATAATGTCGCGGAATTGACGTTGGGTCTCCCACGCCTGCATCGCCCGCGGCTGCACCGTGTCGTACGCTTGCTCGCGGCTGAAGCCTTTGTCGATCAGCTTCGTCATCACGCGGCCGGAGAACGGTACGCCATAGGTGCGAGCCATGTTGCGCTTCATATTTTCTGGGAACACCGTTAGGTTCTTCACGATATTGCCGAAGCGGTTCAGCATGTAGTTCAGCAGCATCGTTGCGTCCGGCAGAATCACCCGTTCCACCGAAGAGTGGGAAATGTCGCGTTCATGCCACAGCGTCACGTTCTCGTAAGCTGAAATCATATGGCCGCGGATCACGCGGGACAAGCCGGAGATGTTCTCGCAGCCGATCGGGTTACGTTTATGCGGCATGGCCGAGGAGCCTTTTTGTCCTTTGGCGAAGGCTTCTTCCACCTCGCGGAATTCGCTCTTCTGCAACGCGCGAATTTCCGTGGCGAACTTGTCGAGCGAGGTTGCGATCAAAGCCAAGGTTGCCATATATTCGGCGTGACGATCGCGTTGCAGCGTTTGCGTCGAAATCGGCGCCGGTGTCGTGCCCAGCTTCCGGCAAACAAATTCTTCTACAAACGGATCGATGTTCGCGTAAGTCCCAACGGCACCGGAGATTTTTCCGAATTGAACATTCTCTGCTGCCCGGCGGAACCGCTCCAGATTCCGTTTCATTTCTTCATGCCAAAGCGCCATTTTCAGACCAAACGTGGTTGGCTCCGCATGGACACCGTGGGTCCGGCCCATCATTGGAGTATCTTTATAAGCCAAGGCTTTTTCTTTGAGAATGTCGATAAAGTTCAAAATATCCCGTTCCAAAATCGCGTTGGCCTGCTTCAACAAATACCCCAGCGCCGTGTCGACGACGTCGGTCGAGGTCAAGCCATAATGCACCCATTTCCGCTCCGGCCCCAGACTTTCCGAGACGGCGCGGGTAAACGCGATGACGTCATGGCGGGTTTCTTGCTCAATTTCATAGATCCGGTTGATGTCAAACGAAGCCTTCTCGCGCAGCAGCGCGGCGTCTTCCTTCGGGATCACGCCAAGCTCGGCCCAAGCCTCGCAAGCACACAGCTCCACTTCCAGCCACGCCTTAAATTTGTTCTCCTCCGTCCAGATCGCTCTCATTTCCGGTCTGCTGTAGCGTTCGATCATTTACGTTCATTCCTCCAAATGTTGGTTTGCTCTATCCAACGCAGCCCGTCCTCCACATTGCGGCAGATCAGATTGATATGCCCCATTTTCCGTTTAGGAGCGGCTCCGTGCTTTCCATATAAGTGTACTTTGGGGATCACCGGGAATCCAGTTTCACCGCGGGCTTCGCCAAACCACTGGCCCGTAACTACGGCCTTGCGTACCGCCTCCAAGTGTTCGCCCAGAATGTTGACCATCACGACCGGTGTTAACAGCTCCACCGGCCCCAGGGGCAGATTGCAGATCGCCCGAACATGCTGTTCAAATTGGGAAGTCGTGCAGGCCTCCATCGTGTAATGACCGGAGTTGTGCGGTCTTGGCGCCAGTTCATTGACGAACAGCTCCCCGTCCTCGGTCAGAAACATCTCTACCGCCAGCAGGCCAACGGCCTCCAAGCCTTCGGCGATTCGGGCCGCGAGCCGTTCCGCCTCCCGTTGCACCTGCTCCTCCACGCGAGCCGGCACAATCGAGACATGCAAAATATTGTCGATATGAATATTCTCCGCTACGGGGAACGTCTTTATTTCTCCGCGCGGGCTGCGCGCCGCAATCACCGACAGCTCCTTGACGAACGGGACAAATTGCTCGAGCACGAGCTCTGTCCCGGCCCGGCTCAACTCGGCGTATGCCGGCGCAATCTCGGCCTCGCTGCGAATGACCCATTGGCCTTTGCCGTCATACCCGCCGGTGGCCGTCTTCAGCACAGCCGGAAGGCCCAAGCGAGCCACGGCTGCGCGCAACGCTTCCTCGCTGCCGATCTCTGCGTACGGCGCGACCTTCACGCCCGCTGCTTCGATGGCTCGCTTCTCCCGCAGCCGATGCTGAGTGGTATACAGCAACCGGCTGCCTTGGGGCACGTACGACGCTTCCTCCAACAACGCGGCTACGCCGGCGTCGACGTTTTCGAACTCGTACGTGATCACATCGGCCCGCGCCGCGAGCTCACGCGCCGCGTCCTGGTCATCGTAGCGGGCGACGATCTGCCCCGCTACCTGACCGCAAGGCGCATCCGGCGTCGGATCCATGGCTACGAATCGGTAGCCAAGATTGCTCCCGGCCAGCGCCATCATCCGGCCAAGCTGTCCGCCGCCCAGCACGCCGATCGTTGCGCCCGGCTCAATCACCGGAGCGCCGTTGCCGCCGCCTGCATTGCCCATCACGCCGCTGCTCATTCCGCGGCTCCCAACTCCGAGCTGCTCTCCAGCACCTCGGCTTTGATCCGATCGCGGCGCTCCTGCACCCGGCGCATGACCTCAGGGTCAAACGCACCCAGAATTTGCGCCGCCAGCAGCCCGGCGTTGATCGCCCCGGCTTTGCCGATCGCTACCGTCGCCACCGGGATGCCGCCTGGCATCTGCACGATCGACAGCAGCGAATCAAGCCCGTTCAACGCGGCCGACTTCACCGGCACGCCGATGACGGGCAGCGTAGTTTTGGCCGCCACCATCCCCGGCAGGTGGGCGGCTCCGCCAGCCCCGGCGATGATGACCTTCAAACCGCGGGCTGCGGCCTGTTCGGCAAATTCAAACATCAAATCCGGGGTGCGGTGCGCGGATACGACATTTTTTTCGTAAGGAATCTGCAGTTCATCCAAAACGGCACAGGCATGGGACATCGTCTCCCAGTCCGATTTGCTGCCCATGATTACGGCGACTTGTGCTGTCATGCCTCAACCTCCACGTTCATATTTCTTGTGAACCTATCTATAGAATTAGCCGAATACGTAAAAAAGGGCCCCGAACTTCCTGGGAACACTATTTCCCGAAATTCGCGGACCCTGCGAAATACGACACCTGCGTGCGGGCAGCTACAGCCTCGCCGCTGGCAACGCAAAGCCCGGTGCTTACAAGCCCAGGCTCATAAAAAGAAGGCCTTCCGTGCGGAGTAGCCTTACCTTCATCACGTATTCGCTCGTAGTCCGAAAATTTACGGTTCTCGGGTAGAAACTTCCGGGCCCTATTCCCGGCATTATACGAGATTATGATGTTCGGCGGCGAGCCGCCTTTCCTCTCCTAGTGTACCAATGGCGGACACGGGATGTCAACTCAAATCCGAACATTAAAAGAATGTAAAATCCGAATGTTCGTTTTTGAACAATGTCTCCCCAACACAAAAAACCTAGTCTGTCAAACAGACTAGGGTCTCTATCGAATGCGGTTCTGGGTCAGAAGTCTACCGCAAATTTACTGTAAAAAGTACCTTTAATTTTGCCTATCCTCCGTATTTGAAAACAATTAGATGTAAAAGTTACTCTTAATTCGGACCAAAACCCCAAAATTCCAATCTACCGCTCAAATTAACAGCAGGATTTCCAGTTAAATTGCCAAATTCTCGTCGATTCCCCGAATTTAACCTTACTTTTTCCAGTTATTTTAGCTTGCAGCCTGACGACCGGGCGACAACCTGCACTCTACCACTTTTTCCGGCGACATCGGCGTCCCTTACTTTAGTTGCACACCCGCGATGCATTAGCCCCAATTCCAATTCATCTCTCAGCCGCCCAACTGCTCCTGCACTTCAATGAACAACACCTGCAGGAACTTCTTAATATTCACCTTCCCCTTGCTGTTGCCCGGCTCGCGCCCTTCCTCGATCTCCTTCATCTTGAGCCGCACATCCTCGAAATCAAAATAGAGCGGAGCATAATACTCAAACCGAGGGTTTCCGTAATCTGTCAAGCCCAGCGAAGCCAAGTTCGTCAGCCCGGCCATCAATGCGCGGCGCAACCGCTGCTCGATCGCCTTGACCTCCTTGTTGATCTCCTCAGGCCTTGTCTTGTACGTGGCTGCGGTTTGACGATACAACTCCTTCAGCGGCGGCAGATTACCGCCAGGCTCACTTCCCCGCTCCAGCAGCAGCTCCATGATGTTGATCATATCGCGGCTGCCGCTTTCGCCAATCAACCCCATATTCATCAGAATCGGTTGAATCGCCTCTCGGACTGTCCGTTTGTTCTGACCAGCTAGCGGTGCGCTGCGCAAGTCCTCCAGCTTCTTCAGACTCGATTTGATCTCATCTAAATAATGTCCTAACGCATAACGTTCGTTGATTTTCCGCAGCACCGTCTCCACTTCGATCCGGTTGATCGGCTTGCGAATGAAGAACTCAATTCCGCTTCGGTACGCCCGTCCAACCATGTCTTGATTTTCGATCTGGGAGATCATCACGAACCGGGAGCTGCAGCCTTGAGCGCGCAAGGAATCGATCACCTCAATACCGTCCTGATCGGGCATCAGCAAATCCATCAGCACGATATCCGGCGGCTCGCTCAAAATTTGCCGCACTCCCTCCGCTCCGCCGCCAGCCGTTCCCGTCACTTCGCCCAGACCGCTGTCCTCGATAATGTACTGCAGCATTTTTCGTGCACTGGCATCATCGTCAACGATACAAAAAGAGAGCGGCATCGGATAACCTCCTCACACTTTAGGTTATTAGCGGTTTGCCAAGGATACGGTTGAAACGAAAATAGCTTTAAGCCGGCGCCGCCGACTTCTGCAAGCTTGGAGTCGGAATCCGGATTTGGACCATCGCGCCGCCCAGCCCGGGGGCTGTCCCCAGCGAGATGTCCCCGCCGAACCGGGTCACGATATCGCGCACATGGGATAACCCTATCCCCGTCGCCGCGACGCCTTCCTCGTCAAATTTGGTCGTAAAGCCTGGTTCAAAGACCAGCTCCCGCTCGTCCTGCGGGAAGCCGCCGCCGCTGTCACTCACCGTAAGCAAGGTCGATCCCGACTGCTCGCGAATCTCCAAATGAATCTGCCCCCGGCCCTGGATCGCCTCTACCGCATTGGCCGTCAAGTTCCCCAGCAGCGTCAGCAAGGGTATGTAGTTGGCCATGTCGTAATCCAGGGTGATTTTCTGCGTAAACACGATTTGCTTGCCCAAATAATCGGCATACTGCTGCGTGCTGTCAATGATATATTGGACCAAGTTCGACAGCGGCATATCCCCCGGGACTTCACGGTCGGTCAGCTTAATCAGCCCCGCCAAAATCCGTTGCGAATCCTTCTTCACCTCATGGATCTGCTCCGTAATCCCAAGAATATGACGCTTATGCTCCTCCAGGCCTTCCTCCGATAACCGACGGTACATCTCATAGCTGCGCAAGGTCAGCTCCTCCAACGTACCAATGGATTTCTTCAAGTAGAAGACCTCTCCATATAGGCCGGAGCTAAAACTAAGCATCTGTTCAATCCGCCGATTCTGCTCCTGCTGCACGATCCGCATCCGGCTGACGGAAATGCTGCTGTAAATCCCGGTAACAAAATAAGTGCGCAGCATGGCGATCATCATGAGAAACGCCCACTCGTTCAGCTTAAACGTCGCCGTGCCAGTCACCAGCAACCGGGTCAGTAACTCCGACTCATTGGACATCAGATCGATGACCGCGGTCACGGCCCCCAGCACCAAGGGATAGAAGCGATCCAAGCGCCGTTTGATCAGACTCATCCCTAATGCGAACACGATATAATACACCGCTGCCGAGCAGTGCCTTGTCACACTCTCCGCCACAGTCAAGCCGTTGTCCAGCACCTGATCCAGTCCTGTACGAAACAGCAGCACTACCACGCCGGTGATGACGCCCGTCACGAGGTACGGCAACTGCCGCAGCAGCAGCAAAAACAACAAAAACGCGCTGCTCCCCAGACCAATCCGAAAGATGTCACCAACAAACGGATTGATCTTCAGTTCCCCCGCCAAGGCCGTCCCGATCGCGATGACCGCGATCTGAACGTAAGCGGATCTTTGAAAGGTCTTGATAATCACGCTCCGCATCCCCGCTCCCCCGGATCCCGTGAGTGATTTTGTTCCATATCGTACCACATCCGGAGAAGGATGACTATACCTTATATACCATTATATGTTAGTTTTGTGTCAGTTGATGCCTACGCTCGCCGTGCCTCCAATCGCCTTGAGATCACTGATAGCACAAAGTTGACGGTAAAATATATCAACGCCACCAGCATCAAAATCGGTATCGTATACGTGTAGCCGTGACCAATGACGATCCCCGCATGATGCATCAGCTCCGGCAAGGAGATGACTACCGCCAGCGACGTGTCCTTGAGCAGCGAAATGAACTGGCTCACTAATGGCGGCACCATCCGCCGCAAGCCTTGGGGCAGCACGATGTGCCATAGCGTCTGAACAGCGCTGAGTCCTGACGAACGGGCCGCTTCGATTTGCCCTTTGTCGATGGAGGCGAGGCCGCTGCGCACGATTTCGGAGATCATCGCGGCCTCAAAGATCGTCAGCCCGGTCACCGTCGCGGCGACAAGTCCAAGCTTGATGCCGACCTCCGGCAAGGCGAACCGCATGAAGAAGATGATAAGCAGCAGCGGCAAATTGCGGATCAGCTCAACCCCCACCAGCATGATGGGCGACAGCACGGGTAATTTCGTATACCGGATTACGCCCACGATGCAGCCGATCAGGAAGCTTAGCACGATGGACAGCCCGGCGACAATCAACGTCACGTAAAGTCCATCCGCTAAGAAGCGCAAATTCTCCGCACTGTACGCCCCAGCAAAATCCATCGAACTTCAGGCCTCCTTTCAGTATTTTCTCTCAAGTCTTCGCTCCCACACCCTTACGCCATAACTTAAAGGCAAGGTCAGCACCAGATAGAACAACGCGACAAAAATATAAGTATCAAACGTCCGATACGTATCGGCATTCACGATGTCGGCAAAATACATCAGGTCAAGCCCGGCCACAATCGTTAAAACTGATGAGTTTTTGATTAAATTGATAAACTGGTTCCCGAGCGGCGGAATCACCAGCTTGATGGCCTGCGGCAGGATTATATGCAGCATCGTTTGCACGTAGCTCAACCCGGACGAGCGGGCCGCCTCCATTTGCCCTTGGGGGATTGCTTGAATCCCGGCACGAATTGCTTCAGCAATGAACGAAGAGGTGTATACCGCAAGCCCGATTGTCCCCGCCGTGAAACCGTCCAGCGGTAAACCTAAAGCGGCCGGTCCATAATAGAAAATGTATACGACAAGCAGCAACGGAATATTGCGGATAAATTCCACGTAACCTGTTCCGAACCAGCGCAGGGGCCGGACGGGGCCGATGCGGAACACCGCGATCAAGGCGCCCAGCACGAAGCTTCCGACCAGCGCCAGCAAGCTGGACAGCACCGTCCCCCGGAACCCTTCCAGGTACACGTCAAAATAGTCAGTCAGAATCGTAAAATCCATCACGAATTATTCGCCCGGCTTCTTGCCGATCCATTTTTCGTATATCTTGTCGTACTCTCCGCTGTCATGAAGCTCTTTTAAGGTATCGTTAATCGCCTGTACGATATCCGAGTTGCCTTTCTGTACCGCAATGCCGTAAGGTTCATCGGTAAACGGCTTGCCGACCACCTCATAATTCGGGTCTTGGGCCGCCATCCCGTAAAGAATCGCATCGTCCGTCGTCAGCGCATCGCCTTGCCCTGCCTTCAGGGCGTTAAACGCGTCCTGATAGTTGTCGAACTCCAGCACCTTGATGCCATCCACTTTTTCACGAATATTTTTCACCGAGGTCGAGCCTTTGCTGCCCAGCACCGTCGAATCGGCCGTCAGACTTTCAATGCCGGTGATCGGGCTGCCCTTCTTCACCAGCAACGATTGCCCTGCTTGGAAGTAGACGTCGGAGAAATCAACCTCCTTCTTCCGCTCCTCGGTAATCGTCATCGTAGCTACGATCATATCGATCTCCCCGTTATTGAGCATCGGAATCCGTGTTTTCGACGTCACTTCCTTCAGCTCCAAGGCATTCTCATCACCGAGAATGTGCTTGGCGATCGCCTTGGAGATATCGATATCAAATCCCTCGACATTCCCGGTGGAGGGGTCTTTCAGACCAAACAACTTCGTGTCATACTTCACGCCAACCAGCAGTTTGCCGCGATCCTTAATTTTCGCCAAGGCCCCGCTTCCGCTCTCCCCGGTTGCCGAAGCGGCATTCCCGCCGTTCCCTGCTGCGTTGCCGCCTGCCCCGTTGCTTGCACATCCGGCCAGCACCGTCAACGCACATACCACCGCAATACTGATTAGCCTCCAACGCTTCTTCATTTCTCTTCCTCCCCTTGATTATCGATTGATTTAGTGGCTCAACAGACGGCTCAGGAACGTTCGCGTCCGCTCTTCTCGCGGATTGGCAAAGAACTCCTCCGGCCCTGCTTCCTCCACGATTTGCCCCTGGTCCATAAACACAATCCGGTCCGCCACCTCGCGGGCAAACCCCATCTCATGCGTGACCACCACCATCGTCATGCCTTCGCGGGCGAGCGTCCGCATCACATCCAGCACCTCGCCGACCATCTCCGGATCCAGCGCCGAGGTTGGTTCGTCAAACAGCATGATCTTCGGCTTCATCGCCAGCCCCCGGGCGATCGCCACCCGCTGCTGCTGCCCGCCAGACAGCTGGGACGGATAGGCGGACGCCTTATCGGCGATTCCCACCTTCTCCAGATAAAACATCGCCGTCTGCTCCGCCTCCGCTTTGGAGATGCCCAGCACCTTAATCGGCGCCAGCGTGATATTGTCGATCACCTTTTTGTGCGGATACAAATTAAAGTGCTGAAAGACCATCCCGATATCGCGGCGCAGCTTATTGATATCTGTCTTGCGGTCATGGACCGGAAGGCCGCCTACCGTCAACTCCCCGCTCGTGATCGTCTCCAGCCGGTTAATGCAGCGCAGCATCGTGCTTTTTCCGGAGCCCGACGGGCCAACAACAACGACGACTTCCCCTTCCTCAACCTGTAAATCAATCCCCTTCAGGACGTGAAAATGACCAAAATGCTTATCTACCTGTCGAAAACGAATCAACGGCAGCCCTCCTTTCCGCGTTCGGTTATTGGACGTGCCTGCAGGCACCTCTTTCCGTTATCCCTTTCCGTAAGATCACTCGCTGACATTCCCGATGTCTGTTGAGCTACCAGTTCTGGCAGATCCCGAAGATCTTGGAGTTCTTGGAGTTCTTGCCGTTCTTGCTGCTCTCACAGTTTCTTGTAGCGCTAGCAGCCCTTGTAGTTCACACAGTCCTCGATGTCCTCACCTTGCTGCTCTTGCAGTTCACCCGGCCCTTGCAGCCCGCGCAGTCCTCGCTAACTCCTCTTCCTCATGCTCTTGCGACCAAACACATCCCTCTATTCGATGTGAGTAATCGTAACATTTGAACATAACCTTACTTTGGAGACTATAAAAAACTACAGTTCCCTACACACGAACCAGAAAAACGCCCAAAAAAGTTTGGGCATTATCCCCAAACTTGTCGGACAAGCGTTAGTTTTCCTTACAGAAATCTCCACTTGTGGAGGTGCAGGAGTGATGTTCTACAATTGGGGAGTCATGTTCTAGCTTCGTCAAAAAGTTCTAACGCTTGGGTGGAACGCTATTTGGGCTAAAATCGGTACGTGCAACTTGTAACGCTTATGGGACATCTTATTTCGCGGTTTTCCCCCGAAAAAGGCGGCTCCCAACCCAAATAAGAACGCTGATCAGCGTTAGAAATGAAAATTACTGTTTTGGGGCGCAATAAGCTTTCTGGCAAGCGTTAGAATCGATGAGCCTCTGAACAACACCAAACATGCCCTCAACATGCCAGACACGCTCCAATCATGCACCAAACATGCTCTCTACTTGCTCCCAACATGCTCTCTGCTTGCTCCCAACATGCTCCCCACAAGCAAAAAAAGCCCAACCGAAATCAATCGGTCAGACTTTCTGGTACAAAATCGCTCTTATTTATTTGACCACGAGCACCGGGATCCGGGCATGCTGGACGACGTTGTGGCTGACGCTGCCAAGAACAAATTCGCGAATGCCGCCCAATCCGCGGCTGCCAATGACAATCAGATCGGCTCCGCTCTTCTGGGCATGCTCTAGAATCGTCTCGGCTGGAGGTCCTTGAATCATTTCAACTTTTGGCTCCAGACCTGCAGCTTCCACGCGTTTCTTCGCTTCCTCTGCCGTTCGCTCTGCAAGCTCATAGAAATCCTTATTCATCGAAGCGGGGACCGGCGCAAAGCCCTCGGCCACGTAAAATCGCGGGAAGTCGTACACATGCAGGACCTCCAGCTGGGCTTCGGGTGTCGTTTTGCACAATTCAATCGCTTTGTCCAGCGCTTTGTTGGCTGCTTTCGAACCGTCATACGCGGCTAATATTTTTTGAAATAGCATGGAAAGCACCTCACTTGTCCCAAGAGTCTATATCATAAAATACCCATATAGTACGGCGTTGAAAAGCAGCAATACGGGGATGCCCACCCGGAAGCTGAGGTGCTTCGTTTTATGGCGCTTCGTATTCATCGCAATGAGGACCCCCAGCGCTCCGCCCAACGCAGCAAGCAGAAACAGCGTTCGCTCCGGGATCCGATCCCGCCTTTGCCGCGCCCGCCTCTTGTCATCGGACATCACCAGATAGGCGACCGCATTGATAAATAGAAACCATACGAGTAAGCCCGTCCTCATCTTCGCCGCCCCCTTCGAGCTCCTGGCTCGATTATTGCTTAGTATTTCCACCAAATAGATATATCTATTATACCTCAATCTAACCACCCTACGCATCTTGCCGCCCATACGCCTCATACAAAAGAAAGCTCCCCTAACGGGGAGCTGCAGACGCATCCATATCAGGATTCGTTCTTTGAAATTCCGTTCAGATTGGGCGCAACTTCCGCCTGCTTCTTAGGCTTGGCCGCGATGGATGGTTCCAAAATGCTCGACTTATTCTGCTGGTTCTCGGTCTTCCGCGCTTTATGATGCGGCACCTTCATCACCTCCGCTACTTAGCGTCTCGTATAAGCCGCCGATTTATTCGGCGTTATCCGGTGATAACATGCCCACCAAAGCCTGCGCTGCACCTCCATGCCGTGACACTGTCCTAACTCAGGCTCTCCCATCATCACTAAGCTGCCGCCTTCTGGTGATCAGGCTTAGTCGTCACCCTGCTTCTCCAATGCTGCCTTCAGCAGTTCTCCAAGATTGATGCCGCCGGACTCCTGCTTCTGTGTATATTGCTTCACGAGGCGTTGCTGCTCGCGCTTGCTCATATGCTTATCCTTGTCTTTCCCCAACACTTCGGTAATCCCGCAGGACAGACATTGTACATACTTGCCAGCTTTGCCTTCCTTGAGTTCCATCTTCTTGTGGCATTGTGGACAGCGACGGTTGGACAGGCGCTTCTCGCCGGATCGGCGATAGCCGCAATCCTCGCTCGGGCAGACCAGCATCAGGCCGCGCCCGGTCTTCTTCTCAAGCAGCCTTGTTCCGCATTCCGGACAATGGCTGTTGGAGACGTTATGCGGCTTATACGTCGCTTCACTGCGTTTCACGCCTTGCACGAGGTTGGTCGCCATCTCACGGATTCCACTTAAAAACGGCTCCGGCTGGCCTTGCCCTCGCGCAATCCGCTCCAGCTCCGCTTCCCAGCGAGCTGTCAGCTCCGGCGTACGCAAATCGGCCGGTGCCAGCTCGATCAGCTGCTTCCCTTTGCCGGTCGGGTGCAGGTAGTTCCCTTGCCGCTCAATCGTATCGGAGCTGATCAGCTTCTCAATAATGTCCGCTCGCGTAGCTGGCGTGCCCAGCCCATGCTTCTCCATCTGGGTCAGCAGGGCGGCTTCCGTGTAGCGCTTCGGCGGCTGGGTCCGCCCCGGCGTCACGCGGCAGCGTTGCACCTTCACGGCCTCACCTTGCGTCAGCTCCGGCAGCACGGAGCCGCTCTCGGCATCGTCTTCGCCGCCTTCATCATCCTCCATGACCTGCCCGTCATAAACTGCCCGCCATCCGGCATCCTTAATCGTCGTCCCCTTGGCATGCAGCGTCTCCCCGGCAATTTGTACCGTCACACTAACTTGATCAAACCTTGCCGGAGGATAAAACAAACTGATAAACCGCCGAACAATTAAATCGTACAGCTTGCGCTCATCCGTATTCAGCGCGTTCAACAGCACCGTCTGTTCCGTAGGAATAATCGCATGGTGATCGGTGACCTTGCTGTCGTCAACCACTCGTTTGCTCAGATGCAGTGAACCTCGCAGCAACGGACGCGCCAAACTTGCGTAAGGGCCGACAGCAACGCTCGTTAGGCGCTCTTTGAGCGTACCTGTCATATCCGAGGTCAAATACCGCGAGTCCGTCCGCGGATACGTCACCAGCTTATGCTGCTCATAGAGCCGCTGCAGTACGTTTGAGGTCTGCTTCGCCGAAAAGCCCAGAATCCGGTTGGCATCCCGTTGCAGCTCGGTCAAATCGTAAGCGAGCGGATGGGGCACCGTTTTTTCATGCTTCACCAGCTTCACGATTTGGCCGGAAGTGCCCTCCAGCTTCTGCTTCAACGCATTTAACTTGTCCTGATCAAAAATACGCGCATCGCCGTTCCCACCGCGCCAAACCGCTTCGAACTTGCCGAAGTCCGCGCGCAGCACATGATACTCCTCTGAGCGGAAACGAAGAATTTCGTTCTCCCGCTGCATGATCATGCCAAGGGTCGGTGTCTGCACCCGCCCCGCGGAGAGCGGAGCGCCAAACTTGGTGGTCAGCGCCCGGGTCACGTTCAGTCCCACCATCCAGTCGGCTTCCGCCCGGCAGCGCGCCGATTGGTACAAGCGTTCATATTGCTTGCCCGGCTTCAGCGACGCGAACCCTTCCTTGATCGCTTTGTCGGTTTGCGACGAAATCCATAACCGCTTAAACGGCTTGTTCCACTTGGCCATATCCATGATCCAGCGGGCAAGCAGCTCCCCTTCGCGCGCAGCGTCCGTCGCCACGATCAGCTCGTCGATGTCCTGACGGCGCATCAATTGTTGCACCGACTTAAACTGGTGGCTGGTTTCGCGCAGTACCTTAAGCTTCATTTTATCCGGCAAAATCGGCAAATCCTCCAGCGCCCACGTCGCGTATTTCTTATCATAATCCTCCGGCTCGGCCAACCCCACCAGATGGCCTAATGCCCAGGTTACCACATATTGAGGTCCCTCAAAATGGCTTTTATGCTTATCTCGACTGCCGATCACTCGCGCGATCTCTCTGGCAACCGAGGGCTTCTCGGCTAACACCAATGTCTTCATAAGTTCGATCGAACACTCCTTTCCACTGAACCATTATAGCATTCAAGTCACGGTTGCTTGAAATTGAAAACATGATATACTGTTTTTAGAACCAGGTACTAATATCAGATCATAAAATAAATAACTTCACGACAAAGGAGTGATCATCGATGACCGTACAAACACCGCCATCCAAGGCTCGTATTACCGCAATCGGCACCTATGTTCCGGACAAAATCCTGAGCAATGCGGATTTGGAGCAGCTTGTGGATACGAGCGACGAGTGGATTGTGCAGCGCACGGGGATTAAAGAACGACATATTACTGCGGAGCACGAATTCACTTCCCACCTGAGCATTAAGGCAGTAGAACGGCTTCGCGAGACATACAAGACTTCGCTGGACGACGTCGACTTCATCATCACCTCGACGACAACGCCGGATTATTCGTTTCCGACCGTGTCTTGCCGGATTCAGGAGCATTTTGGCATGGAACAGACAGGAGCGATTGATTTAAACGCAACCTGCGCCGGGTTCGCTTATGCACTTCATTTGGCGAACGGCATGATCAGCGCTGGCCTGCATCGCAAAATTCTGGTCGTGGCCGGGGAAACGATGTCCAAAATTACAGACTACACCGACCGCAGCACCTGCATCCTGTTTGGGGATGGAGCCGGGGCCGTGTTGGTCGAGGCAACCCCTGAGGCGGAAGCCGAATGGCCGGGATTCGAATCGTTTATTCTAGGAACGAACGGTTCCGGCGGCATCCATGTGTATCGCACCGGGCTGTCGGATCAAATGAACGGGGAGCCCCTTGAAGGGAAAGGCAAAATCGTCCAAAACGGCCGCGAGGTATTCAAATGGGCCGTCCGCACCGTGACCGCCGGTATCGAGCAGCTGCTGGAGCAGGCGGGTCTGGCTCGCGAGGACATCGACTGGTTTGTGCCGCACAGCGCTAACCTGCGCATGATCGAATCGATCTGCGAGAAAGCAGATCTCCCCCTCGCCAAAACCCTGCAAAGCGTGCAGGACATGGGGAATACGTCCTCTGCTTCCATCCCGCTGGCGCTCCAGGCTGGCATTGATGAGGGCCGCTTGAAATATGGCGACCGCGTGCTGGTGTACGGCTTTGGCAGCGGCCTAACCCACGCCGGTTTAATCCTGCGCTGGGCTGTACCGGATTTGCCGCAATCATAACAAAAGTCGACCAGGAGGTGAAAATCCTGGTCGACTTTTGTTTCGAAGAGTGTGGGGGCTGGAAGCGCGCAATATGTCTATCTGCACGGCCCTTTGCATCATTATCCCTTTTGGTAAGGGAAGAAGGACCGGGGCTTCAAATTACTTCTGTTCTGAACGAACGGGATAATCATGCAAAAGCGCCCGCCGAGGGGGAGGCACCTCTTACACGTGCCCTCGCGTCGGAGAGGTTCCCTTTTCAATCAGCAGGCTTCCAGGTACAATAACAGGAGTCATTCTTTACGATCCGCCGATCCGCCCATCTAGTAACCGAAGGAGATATCGTACGATGCCTACTCTCAGAGAACTGTTTACTGATCAGGACTTTCAGGAAGCGTTGGACCGGAAGCTGCGCATTCGCGTATTCCGCGACGATCATATGATCGACAACGGCAGCATGATTATCCGATTCACCGAGGACACCATTATCACGCAGGCGGGTGTGGACGAGTTGTCCTATCATCCGCGCCGCGAATGTCAATTTTTTGAGCTCAAAAAATAACCCCAAGGGACGTTAACCAAGCGAGTTTTCTCCGGGTTCGTCCCTTTGTTCTTATGTCCCTCCGCCTGACCTTAACTTGCCTTCCCTTCCTGCCCTGTCGGTAATACTGGATTTTCCTTAGTTACGGCAGGCGTTTCTTTGCCATAGCGAATAAAGATCCATACCCCACACAAGATGAGCACGCCTGCTGACAGCTGCAGCGGAGTTAAGCTTTCCTTCAGCAGCAACCATGCCAGCAGAGAGGCAAATACCGGCTCGCCGAGAACGGCCATCGACACCGCCGAAGCACTGAGGTATTTCATCAGCCAGTTGAACAGGTAATGGCCAAATAACGTAGGGACGATCGCCAGCAGGAGGAAAATGCCCCATTCCCGCGGTTCATAGCCGGTAAACCGGATGCCGGCAGCTGCATTATATACCGCCATCGACGTTCCTGCCACGGCAAACACGAGGAAGTTATAAACAAACGCACTGATTGTCTGCAGCAGTTGCTTGCCGACCAAAATATGAATCGCGACCGCAATTGTCCCGAGCAAGGAGAGCAAATCTCCCTTCACCGCCTTACCGGATAAGGCAAAATCTCCGGAGCCGATCGCAATCGAACCGATGCAGGCCAACGTAATGCCGAGGATCATCGCTTTATTGATTTTTGCCCCAAACAAGAAGAACGATCCAAACATCACGATGATCGGTTCCAAGGTCAGGAGGACCGTGGAGCTTGCGACCGTCGTCAAGCGCAGGGAGCCCATCCAAAGCAAGAAATGCAGCCCCAGCATCAGCCCCGAAAACATAAGACGCCCCCATTGCTTACCCGTCAGTTGCGCAATTTCTCCCCGGTAGCGCCACAGCAGCGGCAGCATCAAGATGTTCGTGATATACATCCGGTACATGGCAATCACCGACACTTCGGCATTAGACCAGCGGATGAAGATCGAAGAAAACGAGATGGCGATAATGCCTATCACGTAGAGGATTTCGTATTTCCCCATGGACTTCGTGGTGGTATGCATTTGTGTTAAGGTCCCAGCTTTCTTATCAAATTTTGTCACCCATTCGGGCTGCAAACCACTTCATTATAGCTAAGTTATGGCGGTTCCTCAATTGAAAAATAGCTGTGTTTCAAGCCTGTTCCTCCCGCACCTCTCTATCCATTGCCTTCTCCTCTTTTGGCCTGATTTTTATAGAATCGGGCTGCCGGGGGTTACTTTTATCTTCACCCCTCAACACTAAAAAGAATAGAGTAATATGCAATATTCATAGACCCTTAAGATCTAATAGAAGCAGCCCCAATCTATCGCCAAAAAAGATAAGGAGGAGCTTTCTATGAAAAAGCTGGTTCACATCTCTCAAACTTCTCCCCGGCTGACGGTTTATTCCGAGGAAAATCTGACGGGAAGAAGCCGTGTCTATACCGGGAACCTCGGCATCCGTAACACCGATGCTATTTTGGACGGAATCGAGAGCCTGCGCTTCGTTTCTTCCAATCCTAACGCAACGCTTGTACTCTTTACGCGGCCCCGCTTTAGAGGGAACTTCCGGATCCTCCGCGGCAGCCGGCGCCTGAATGACTTAGATGATCTGATCGGCGGCGAAGACGTGGAATCTCTCATTGCGACCAACCAACGGCTCACGGTAGAACAAGTTCGGCAAATTCGCACCAGCGGAACATTGCCTAGCGGATATCGCCTGATCTAAGTTTTAAGCTTATAATGGTTCCATATGATGTGTGCAGAGGATGTGTATGCCTTATGGAACCAATCGTATCCAAACGTTGGCTGTTAGCTAGAATGTATGAACCGGATCTCGTGATCGTCGATTGCCGCTTTGAGCTGGGCCAGCCGGAGGCCGGGCGCGCGGCTTATGACGCTGCGCATATTCCCGGTGCCGTCTATCTCGATCTGGAGCAGGATCTGTCGGCACCGGTCACCACGCATGGCGGGCGTCATCCACTGCCCGCCCCGGACGAGTTAGCCGCGCGCTTCGCCCGCGCCGGCATCGGCAACGCCACCAGGGTGGTCGCCTACGACGACCAGGGAGGCATGAACGCCTCCCGCCTATGGTGGCTGCTGCGCTGGTTGGGCCATGACGAGGTCTACGTCATGGACGAGGGGTTCGCCGCCTGGCAAGCCGGCGGCTATCCCGTGACCTCGGAGCGGCGGACGATCGTCCCCGCCGCTTTCACCCCCTCCCCCCGGCCGCACCTGCTGGCCGAGGTCCGGGACATCCGCCGGGCGCTCAGCGATCCCGGCGTCCTGCTGGTGGACTCGCGCGCCGCGGATCGCTACGCCGGACGCCAGGAGCCGCTCGACGCCAAAGCCGGCCACATTCCCGGGGCCATCAACCGGTTCTGGAAGCAAGTGCTGGATGACAGCGGCTCCTGGAAAAGCGAGGGCGAGCTGCGCGAGCAGCTGGCGCCGGTCATCGCCGCACTCGACGAAGGCCGCGAAGCCATCGTCTACTGCGGCTCCGGCGTGAGCGCTTGCCCGAACGTGCTCGCCCTCTACCGGCTCGGCTACCCGCAGGTCAAGCTGTACGCCGGCAGCTGGAGCGACTGGATCTCGTACCCCGAGAACCCGATCGCAACGGGGGAAGAGTAGAAGAATTCCATACTTGGCCAGTCAGCATGAAATCATAACCACCCGTCCAACGGGTGGTTTGCTCTTGGGGTATAACCCCTTGTTGCCAAACTGCGCCTAAAGACGCTAGCCTGACAATAAAATTGTTCAGGCTCAGTGTTTTTGTCACTTTCACTTACCAGTTAAACTGGTTTACTTTTTCTTGCTACCGTTTCTGCTAAATGGATCTTCATACTCTTTGACGCTCAGTTTATCGATTGCCTGGTCATGTGCTTCCTGCTCGCGGATATACTTTGCGACAGTGGCCTCATTCAAGCCCACTGTGCTTACGTAGTATCCCTCCGCCCAAAATTTCCGATTTCCATATTTATACTTTAGGGTGGCATGCTTTTCGAATATCATTAGTGAGCTCTTTCCCTTCAGATACCCCATAAATGAGGATACTGAGATTTTGGGTGGTATCGCTACCAGCATGTGTACATGATCCGGCATCATGTGGCCTTCTATGATCTCCACTCCCTTGTATTTGCACAGACGCTTAAATATTTCGATCAAATCTCTCCTCACTTGATTATAGATCTCTTTCCGTCTATACTTCGGGGTGAACACGATATGGTATTTGCACATCCACTTCGTGTGAGCTAAACTATAGCTCTTGTTTGCCATCTAAGACCATTCCTTTCTTTTATTGAGCCTGAACATCTCAATTTTATGGGAATGGTCTAGTTGGTCAAACCTTCGTTCCTCCACCCGCATAGCGGGTGGTTTTTTGTTTCGCACGCTTCGCGAGCTCAACTGGCTAAAGCCATAATCAAAAGCGTCATCCCTTCAACGGGATGGCGCTTTTTGGGTTCTGATCTATTCAGTTCACAAATCCACCTCTACCATCGACTGGGCGGTCTCCGGATAATCGGTGATGATGCCGTCAATCGGATATTTGAGCACTTCCTTCATATCTCTTCGGGAATTGACGGTCCACACCCAAACCTCGCGGCCGTCGGCATGGGCCTGGTCCACGAGAAAATCGGTTAACATCACCTGCTCGATCGTATAGAAATCAACGTCGAGCACCGACAGATCTCCAAGGGCGAAAAACAGAATGCGCCCGATCTTGATCTCGGGAGCCAATTCACGGATGCGGCCAAGCACTTCGCCGTCGAAGGATTGCACCCTCACCTCTTCCTCGACTCCCGCTTCCTTGATGAGGCGGACAACCTCCTCCGCCAGCGCTTCACTCGGCGCGCCGTTAGGCTTCAGGTCCAGCAGCAGCTTAATGCGCCCTTGCGCCTCAGCGAGCACGCTGGATAACGAGGGAATATGTATCGGATAACCATTCGCATCCATCCCGATGTACAGTTGCTGCACTTCATTGAAGTTCATATCCGCGACCCGCTTCTTCAAGCCAGTCATCCGCCGCAGGTCAGAATCGTGGTTTAACACGGCGATGCCATCCTTGGTCAACTGCACATCCAACTCCACAACCTGAAAGCCTTTTTCAATTGCGGAGATCAGGGCAGGCAGCGAATTTTCCGGAGCGTTCGACGTATCCCCGCGATGGACTGCGATCTGCACGTTCCATTTTGCGTAGACGAGGCTCTCGTTTGCCCGCAGACCGATCAGCAACGCTAGGGAGATATAGAGGGCGGCGCTCAGGACGTACGCCATCCTTTTCCACTTTAGCCCCTTCCACCAATCGATGATCTGGTTCTCCAGGCGACCGATTCGGCTGCGGCGCACTTGCAGCTGATCCTTTGGCCGAATCCATTTTAAGCGGCCCAGCGCATAATAAAGCCTCGTCAGTACGAACAGGTTGATGGGCAGCAACAGAAGCTCCAGCAGATAAGCCAGTACCGTCGAAACCGTCAGTGAATAGTGTTGGGACACCAGCGCAAGCACATCTAGATCCAGCCAGGACGGAATGTTCCCCAGAGCAGTTACCACCGCAGAGGTGACCCCCACTACCATGCAGTTGAATAGGAGCAACGTTCCAAACAGCCGCCACCGCCGACCTTGCGTCAACTGATGACTTTGGCGAACCGCCTGCCGGAGATTCATATCCTCGAGCACGATGCAATGCAGGACAAAAATCCAGCGGAGCAAAGTATACAGCAGCCCTGCGATCAGCATGAGATAAGCTACGGTCATGGTGAATGAAGCATCCAGCACTTGATTGTTCAAGAAGATCGGAACGTTAAACAACGCGTAAAACGAAGCTGACAACGGCGAGTCTACAAACGGAATCAAGAGCAGCAACAACAGCAGCAGTTGGAAGACGCCGAACCCGAACAGCTTGGGCATTTTATGCAGCACGGTTAACACGGCGTCAGAAATGGCGATCGATTTGCCAAAAAAGCGCTGCTGAATCAGCACGATAAGGACCAACAATTCAATCAGCAGGGTAAAAGAGGCAACGAGCCCGATGAGAATCAGTCCCGCCACACCTTTATAGCTCAACCCGAGCCGGTACACCTCCCCGTTTAATAGAGAACCGGAGCCGACGACCCGGAGAACGCGGTTGAACAGAAACGTCGTCACCGGCAGGACAAAGACGCTCGTAGCCAGCATATATAACAGTTGAAACAGCAGCAGCTTACCGGAATACTTGCGGAAGTCACGGATGCTTCGGCCGATCAGTTTAATCATGGCCCCCCTCCCCTGTTCCATTAGGTCCACCGCGCAGCCCAAACCTTCATCTCATGACAGATCACATGCAAGTCCATCCCCTTCGGCGTAAGGGTATATTCGACCGTCACGGGAACGGTAGGATACACCGTCCGCTCCAGTACGCCCTTCTCCTCCAGATGGCGCAACGTACTGGTTAACGCCCGCGGGCTCACTTGCGGGATGCGGCGCTGCAGCTCCCCAAAACGCAGCGTCCCCCCAAACAGCTCGCGAATCACCAGAAACGCCCATTTTCCACCAAGGACGTCCAACGTTTTTTCGATATTGCATTCGATATGCTCCGGTGTTTTCGGAATGTAATTGCTTGCTTTACGGATGCTGTTCATTCGGTATATCCTCCCCTGAAATCGATGGTTTCGTATGATGGATTCATGGTGCTATCTCAGGCCCTATAGATTCGATATAGGACACTATACTTTGTATAGTAAGTATCATGGATATAATTTAGTGAAAGAGTTTTCACTTCTTTCAATTGTATATGAACTTTTATAGAATGAAAATGGTTACAATTCAAATGCTCAAGGAGGATGACGAAACATGGAATATAGAAGACTAGGCGGAAGCGGCCTCAAAGTCAGTGAAATCAGCTTGGGAAGCTGGCTGACTTACGGCGGGTATGTCGAACGTGAAAATGCGGAGAAATCGATCAAAACCGCCTACGATCTAGGGATCAACTTCTTTGACACCGCCAATGTATATGAAAGAGGAGCTGCCGAAGAGCTGGTAGGCAAAGCGCTGAAAGCTTATCCGCGGGAATCCTACGTACTCGCTACGAAAGCGTTCTGGCCGATGGGGGACGGACCTAACGATCGCGGCTTGTCGCGCAAGCACGTGATGGAGCAAGTTCATGCCAGCCTGAAGCGTCTTGGCCATGACTATATTGATATCTTTTATTGCCACCGTCACGATCCGGAAACACCGCTTTACGAAACGCTGCGCACGATCGATGACCTGATTCGCCAAGGTAAAATCCTGTACGCTGGCGTCAGCGAATGGCAGGCTTCGCAAATTGCGGAAGCCGTGGGCTTGGCGGATCGTTACCTGCTGGATCGCATCGTTGTGAACCAGCCGGTATATAACATGTTTAATCGTTATATCGAGAAGGAAGTTATTCCGGTCAGCGAACGCCACGGCATCGGCCAGGTAGTGTTCTCCCCGCTGGCTCAAGGTCTGCTCACCGGTAAATATACATCGGCAAATGACATTCCGCAGGACAGCCGCGCAGCTAAGCTGGAATGGGTCCGCAAAGGAATTACGGAAGAGAACATCGCCAAGGTGAAGCAGCTTGAGGGAATTGCTGCTGAACTTGGAATCACGGTAGGTAACCTGGCCCTGGCTTGGATTTTACGTCAAAACAACGTGGCTAGCGCACTGGTTGGCGCCAGCCGTCCGGAGCAGGTGATCGAGAACGCCAAAGCTTCCGGCATCAAGCTGAGCGAAGACGTATTGACACGAATCGAAGAGATTCTCAGAGATGAAGTGAAGCTGTAAACCGCCTATGGCTGTTCATGCAGAAGAACCCGGTTCCGTTGCTACGGAGCCGGGTTCTTTTTTTACATGCCTTACGGTATCCCAAAACCGCATTTTTCTGATATCTTAGAGGAAGTCATACCAATCCAAGAATACATCGAATCAGGAGATTTCCCTCATGCGCAAACACATTGTAGCCATCGATATGGACGATACCCTCTGTCATCTCGTGCCCAAGGCGATCTATTATCATAATTTGCAGTTCCCCGACCGTCCGCTCACGATGGATCAAATGATCAGCTTCGATATGACGAAAATTTGGCATCCCGAGTGCAATGAAGACATCTTCTTCGGGCGCCCCGGCTTGTATGAGGAGCTGGAGATCTTTGATGAGCACACCGTCGAGGAAGTACGCAAGATGACGCAGGACCATGATGTCATCATCGTTACCGCCGCCCGCCCTTCATCTGTACAGGAAAAATGGAACTGGCTGCAACGCTGGATACCGTTTATCCCGTTTGAAAACTTCTTCGTCGCCAAGCGAAAAACGTTACTCGACTTCGATCTGCTCATCGATGACGGACCGCATAATTTGCTGCCAGCCAAGGAAGCCGGACGGCTCACGATCGGGATCCCGCGCCCATGGAACGCCCCGATTCAGCAGCAATTCCTCATGAAGGATTCATGGGAGGGCATGAGCGACTTGGTGAACCGGTTGCTGACGGAACGTTACCCAAGGGAATAACTGCTCTCGGCGGTTACTGTTCGTGCCCCCGGATAGGAGGCGAAGCTGTCTCCCCGAAGGACACGTTGATGGCATGGCGGATTTCAACGCCCTCGGCCAGCCATTCGATGTCGATGCTGGACCGGAACGGCGTCTCGATGCGCTGGATGGTGAGCAGCAGCGTTTCCGGCGACTTCCAGGTAAAGGAGGCTGCAATCTGCTCCTCCCCGCCAAACAGCGCCGTCCGCCCCAATCGCCACGTGTGGCGACCTAATTCGATCCGGTGCTCACCGCGCGGGTTCTTAACCGTCAGCACAGCCGTATCCCCTTGAATCTCGATCTTCGTGCTTTGAAGATCCAAGTCATTCGGTTCCAGCACGCATTCTTTACCGCTGCCGAGCTCAGCCTCCCCCTCCGAATCCGCCTGCAATCGAGGCGGCTCCAAGACCAGCCCCTCCAATACATGCCGCAGTTCTTGCTCCGCCGCCGCATCTTCTTCGGAAGAGCCTCCATTTCCTTCAGAGAAGGCACTCAGCAGGTGCTCCCATACGCCGTTCAGAATTCCCTGCATATCGTTGGTCCCGGACGTCATCGCGAGAACGGCCTCCTGCTCCGGCAGAACGATGCAGAATTGGCCAAACGCTCCGTCCCCCCGATATACACCGTGGCGGCAGCGCCAGAACTGGTACCCGTAGCCTTGCGCCCAGTCGCTGTCTCCGCCGTTTCCATTGGAGATCTGCTTGGAGGTTGCGGCATCAATCCAGCTCTCCTCCACCAGGCGTTTGCCTTGCCACACGCCTTTTTGCAAGTACAGCTGGCCGAATTTCGCAACATCCTCTGTCGTTACTTTGAGTCCAAATCCCCCGGTATTAATGCCTCGCGGGCAGCTCTCCCAAGTTGGATTCTCGATACCCAGCGGCTCGAACAGACGGGGCTGCAAATATTCCAGCAAGGTTTCCCCGGTGATCTTCTGCAGGATGGCGGACAGCATGTAGGTCGCTCCCGTATTGTACACGAAGACCGTCCCCGGCTCATGCTCTACCGGCAAGGCTAAAAACGACTTCACCCAGTTCCCGTCCTTCGCCCCAGCAAGCGCCCCCATCGTATCCACCGCATGGCCCGTCCCCATCATCAGCAGATGCTTGACCTGCATGGCAGCCAAATTCGGCGATACTTCCTCCGGCACATCTTCCGGAAAGAAAGAAACAACCGGATCATCCAAACTCAGCTTGCCCTCATAAACAGCCATGCCGATGGCGGTTGAGGTGAAGCTTTTGCTCAGGGAAAATAACATATGCGGCAGATCCGGCCCATAAGGCGCCCACCAGCCCTCCGCCGCAACATGCCCCTGCCGCATGAGCATGAAGCTATGCAATTCAATCGAATGCGCTTTCAAATATTCCAAAAAATGAATCACGTTCCGAGCCGAGATCCCCAGCTCCTTCAGGCTTTTTCTAGGCAGCGATTTCTCCGTATGGACGGACATTTCCACCTCTCCCTTCATTGGGCCTTTTACCCAATTTCCATTATACACCTGCTGGAGCATGCAAGGTATCTGTGATGGCGATGCAAATCCGCAAAGCGCACAGCCGCGCGGTCGAAGCAGCGATGTAACTTTTTCCAGACGCTGATTTTCTCCAAATTTCGCGCCAGCCTATCCAACAACCGAAGCGAAGTATGCTAGAATAAAGAGCATGGTTTGCGATAGAACGAATAGAAAGGGACGTCATCGTTGGCACAATTATTTTACAAGTACGGAGCAATGAACAGCGGCAAATCGATCGAAATTTTGAAGGTTGCCCACAATTACGAAGAGCAGAACAAACCGGTGCTGCTCTTTACTTCGGCGATCGATAACCGTGATGAGGTTGGTTACGTCTCCTCGCGGATCGGATTGCGCCGAGAGGCGATTCCGATTTATCCGGATACGAACATCTTTGAAATCGTCAAAAATCATACGCCGCGCTTATACTGCGTATTGGTGGACGAATGCCAATTTCTGAATGAGAGCAATATCAAGCAGCTGGTTCGTATCGTTGATGAACTGGATATTCCTGTGATGGCGTTCGGATTGAAGAACGATTTCCAGAACCAGTTGTTTGAGGGCAGCCGCCTGCTGCTGATTTATGCCGACAAAATCGAGGAAATGAAAACGATCTGCTGGTTCTGCGCACGCAAAGCGACAATGAACCTGCGGGTGGAGAACGGTAAACCTGTTTACACCGGCGAGCAGATCCAAATCGGCGGCAACGAGTCGTATTATCCGGTGTGCCGGAAATGTCACGCCAATCCGCCGCTGTAAAGCTTCCACATCTAAAATAACGGACCGGCTATTCGCCGGTCCGTTTGTCTTTTCTAATCCATGTCGTAAATTGTGCCTACCTTCAGTCCGTACAGCTCGTTGTAGATCTTTTCCGCGTAGGCGTCCGTCATGCCGGCAATATAATCGATGATCATATGCTCCCATGTCCAAATCGGCTTAGGTCTAGCTTGGTCCCGATCAAATCTGCGCAGCCAGTCGCCGGGGATAATCGATTTGCTGGTCTCCGGATCAACAAAGGCATCCCACAACCGCTTGATAATCCAAGCACTGCGCTTCTGCAGCCGTTGAACCCGCAAATCTCGGATCATCGTCACCCAAGCGAAGCTCTTCAGCACGCTCACCGTCCGCAGCATATCCATGTCCTCCTGCCCGTCCTTCACGAACGTAACCTTCTGCCAATTGCCGTCGTCGGTCACTCCCAGGCTGCCAACGAACAAGCTGACCCAATAAGCCTTGACTTCCCGGCGCGTGCGGGAATAGTCATGATCGCACACCGGCATTTTAACGTTCCAGATGCGCAGGAAATCGTCAAGCACCTCGGCCACCTTGACCTGAATTTGTGGCGGTTGCCATCCCGTCCAGCAAGCATCCTCCAGCGTCATGATCTTCTCGACAATCAGCCGCTGAATGTGCGAGTCCTTAAGGAAATGCTCGTGCACCTCGATTTTTCCCGCCTTGATGCCATCTTCAAGATCGTGGGCCGAATAAGCGATGTCGTCGCACAGGTCCATGAGCTGCGCCTCAAACGTCTTCTTGCCCTCAGGAATGCCCCAGCGGTCGCGTATGTAAGAGATGTACTCCCATTCATGCAGATATAACCCTTTCTTGTTGATCGTACCGGGATAAGGGTATTTATTTGTTCCGAGTAACACCGCATCGGATAGGTTCAACCCATCGATGTTTTCCCGCTTCTCCAGGAACATCATGAGCCGGAAATTGTGGGCGTTGCCTTCAAAATGCTCGTATTTCTGACGGAAGGCAGCCCTCGTTTGCTGCTCTTCTTCCGGAGTCGGCTGTTTGCCCTTTAAAGCTGCCCGTACCTTCTCCTCAATGAGCTTCTCCAAAATTTGATCCAGTACCTCTTCGCCTTTATGCCCAAACGGGGGATGACCAAAATCATGGCAAATGGCGGCGCATTCCACCACCTCCGGATCGATAACCAATCCTGGATGCTGAGCGCGGTCAGCATCCAGCTCCGGATACGTGCGCAGCAGACTGCGCGCGGCTTCCCGGGCGATCTGGGCGACCTCCAGCGAATGTGTCAGCCGGGTTCGATAATAATCGCCTGTGCCGGCCCCAAATACTTGCGACTTCCCTTGCAGCCGGCGGAAGGTCGGGGAATGGATCAGCCGTGAATAATCGCGTTCGAAGGTGGCGCGGTTATTTTCATGTCCGATATTGTCCGGGTATTGGCGGTGCTCTCTGAGTTCGTGGATATTCATGGCTCTTGCACTCCTTGTCGCGTTCTCTCTTTTCTGTTATTGTAGCCGTCCGCAGCCGGAACATAAAGCACCGCACCCCAAATTTGTTACTCTACACCAAAAAAACACCCAGCAAACGGGGGGATGAAAATGGGGATCTGTATCTTCCGCACACCTCATCTCAAGATTATCCCTTTGGATCAGAACTGGGGATCGTCGTTTTTTTGGTTTATACTTCATGAGTTTTTCGCGACCGATCTGATGCAACGGGATAATCCTCAAAAAGAGGGGGCAAAAAACAGACTCCAACCAAAAAAGCCGGAACTCCTGAACGGAGTATCCAGCTTCTTCTTTTACGATATGAATCATCAGCTCAGCCCTACCCACGCATCGTTGGAGTAACCGCGCTGCTCCCAATATCCGACATGCTCGCCTTCGATAAGCTCGATGCGGTTCAGCCACTTCACCGACTTGTAGGCGTACATCTTCGGCACAATCAGCCTTACCGGGCCGCCCAAATCGCTTGGGATCGGTTTGCCATCATGCATCACCGCAACCATCACATCGTCCATATTCGCCTGATCCAAAGTGAGGGTATCGGTGTAGACCCCGTCCCCCGAGTAGAACTTCACCGTTTGAGCGTTGGGCTTCACGCCGGCTTGTTGGAGCAACTCGCGCAGCGGGATGCCTTCCCAAGTATTGTTGTACACCGACCAGCCTGTCACACAGTGAAAATCACTGACCTGCACCTTACGCTTCAGCTTAAGGAATTCCTCCCAGTTCCACTTGAACTTGTTGTTCACCAGCCCATCGATCGTGAACGACCAGTTCTCATTGGTGAAAGTAGGAATATCCGTCACCGTATAGATCCGGAAACGCCCCTGCGCTCCGCCGCCAACCACCTGTGCGGAGTCCGGCAGCGGCACCGGATTGGGGACGAGCTTGTTCGCATTCTCCTCCAGCAGTTTATCCACCGCTGTCGTACCGCCGATGCTGCCAAAGGAGTCCCCCAACCATTTCAGAAAGGTTGGCCCTACCGTGACCGCCAACCCTACGCCGATAGCTCCGCGGATAAACGCTCGGCGGGTATAGACCGGCTGAGGAGATGAGGGACCTTGCTGGGATCCAGCGCCTCCCGCCGCCACAACCTCTGCCTTCTTGCCTGCAGCGGCTGGGCGAGCCTCAGGTTTAATTGACCGTCGGGCCGGTTCCTTCAACCATTTGGTTCGGGTGATGGAATGGTAAATGATATACGGCAAGCCAATCCAGGTCAAGAGATCATGCACGACGAGCGCGACATTAGACACCCTCGGCCCCACGGCCTTGAACTGCCAGAGCAGCACGCCAGAGCCAAACCAGCCTAACAACAAGGCTAGGACCACGATGACATTCAACCGTTGCCAAGGCTTTTGTCTCAGTTGCTTCCAATGCTGCCCCGCTAACAGCAAGTAATAAATGACCGGAAGGATCGAAGCAACGCCTACCGCAATATGCAGCCATTTGAGCCAAACCCGGCCCTCGCCAAGCAAACCGCGCCAAAACCCGCCAACCAGCAGCAGCCCCGTCAGTGCAAGGATCACAATGATCCAGCCGTTCCAGGTATGCAGGGCTACGAGTTTCTTGCCATACCCTTTGCGCAGGCGCTCCAGTACCCCCTTCATACCTCCACCTCCTCCTTATTTTAGTTGTATATTCTCAGCATGCCTGCCATCATTCGCTTCTAGTACTGTGAACCAAAACGTACTGCCCCCTGTCTCCGATTCAACGACGCCGATCTCACCGCCGTATTGCTCCACTAAACGCTTCGCAATGGACAGCCCTAAACCGGCGCCCCCGCTTTCTCGGTTGCGTGATCGATCCGAACGATAAAACCGCTCGAAGATCCGCTCCCTCTCTTCGGGAGGGATACCCGGTCCCTGATCTTCGATCGCAAAACGGATCCAACCACTTGCAGGACCGCCGTCGACCTCCACAGCCGAGCATGAAATTGTCCCCCCTTTGGGAGAATACCTGACGGCGTTTTCCAGTAAATTTTGCAGCACTCGTTCCAGGTGTCGGGGGGCCATTCGCAGCTTTAACGGACGATCGGGCAGCTCTACCTTCAGTTGCAGCGACTTCGCTTCGCACGGCTTGACGAATCGCGGCAGCAGCTCAATCAGCACATCTTCTGCGACTGAAATCTTGAATTCTTCTGTTTCCTGTTTGGCCGATTCAAGCGTTGACAGCTCAAACAAGTCCTGAATCAGCTCCCCCAACCGTACTGTCTCCGTCCGAATGGTCGCTAAATATTGCCGAAATGTAGCTTCATCTTGGATGACATCGTCCTCCAACGCCTCCACATAGGATTGAACCGATGCCAACGGTGTCCTCAAGTCATGAGCCATGTTGGCGACCAGCTCACGCTGGGCGGCTTCCGCTGCCGATACTTGTTTGAAGCTGGCCTCCAGGCTGTCGCCCATATGGTTAAACCGATCGGCGAGTTGACGGAACTCCTTCAACCCCGTGTACTCCACCCGTGCCTTCAGATCGCCTTCGGCAATCCGTTTGGCCCCTTCGCCAATTCGTTTCACCGAAGCTTCCAGCGGCCGCACCAGCACGAAATGAAGCAGCGCCGACACCAGCCCCGCACCAATCGAGGCGACGGTCAGCCAGACAAACTGCTCCTTGTTCAACAACATATATCGATAAAATGCCAGCAACAGAAGGATGATCATCGCGATACTGAGCAGGTTGGCCAACAGGAGATAGGTTCGCAGCTTCATCGCTCCTGCCCCCTCGCTTCCAGCTTATAACCAATTCCCCAGACCGTTTTGATCCAGTCCGGGGTCGATGGGTTGGTCTCGATTTTTTCCCGCAGCCGGCGGATATGCACGGTCACCGTTGTAGTATCACCGTCATAGGCCACATCCCACACCTGGTTTAGCAGTTGGCTACGGGAAAACACTTTACCCGGGTACTTCGCAAGCAAATGCAGAAGATCAAATTCCTTCATCGTCAAATCCACTTCTGCTCCCCTGATCAGCACCCGCCGCTCCTGCGGATAAATTTCCAGACCGTCAAACGCAATCGCCGGCCCGTGTTCTTCTTCCATCGATAAATTTGAGGGGACCGCTGCAGCGGCTTTACCCGTTTGAACGCCTGTGCGACGCAAAATGTTTTTGATTCGCAGCACCAGCTCGCGTGGACTAAACGGCTTGGTCAGGTAATCGTCCGCTCCCATAGTGAGTCCCAGCAAACGGTCGGCTTCCTCCCCTCGGGCCGTTAGCATGATAATCGGCGTATCCTCCTGCTGCCGGATCCGATCACACACCTCCAGACCGCCAAGCTTTGGCATCATGAGGTCAAGCACCAGCAAATCGGGATGATGTTCTTCCCAAAGGCGCAGCGCTTCCTCTCCGTCTGAGGCGACCCAAACCGTCCAGCCCTCTCGCTCAAGATAGCGGCGGCAGACATCTGTTATATTTTGTTCATCGTCGGCAACTACAATTTTGGCGCTCACAACAATGGCCCCCTGGCATATGGTAAGTCTTCCCTGCAATGTTAATCACATTATACCTTGAAGTTTGATTGGTTACGAACTTTAAGTTATTTGCCCATCTCGCTGCCCATATCATCCATCATTTCATTGTCCATCATTTCTTTATCCTTCATCTCATCGCCCATCATGTCCTGGTCCATATCGCTCTCTTTCATCTCTTCACCCATCATCTCTTGGTTCATCTCACCGCTGCCGGAGGAATTGTTCATCTCCGTGGAGGCGTTGCCCCCGTCATTCATCATGTTCTCTTTGTTCATGTCATTGCTTTTGGCCCCACATGCGGCTAACGTCAACATGGCCCCCAGCATAAGAATCAATCCAAATTTTTTCATTTCTCTCTTCCTTTCATTATTTAACTTGGTTCGCCCATTATCTTAGCGAATAATGCTAACCATCCAAGAACAAACCACTTGCAAAAGTGTTAGAAAAGTCTTACGAAAGTCTTACACCCCCCAAGAAAATAACAAAACCCGCTTCAGGCTGAACTGTGACCCGTAAGATGGACACTTTAAGAAAAAGTGCCCCTCTTGCGGGTCATTTGTGTTTTAATCAGAATATCTGATAACGGGAGAGAAGAACATGAGGAAAGTAAGAGGCGAAAACAAGCTGTTTACGGAACAGCAAAGAAAGCAGCTGGAGAGTAATCCTAACGTGCAGCATGTCACAGATCGCACTATCACGTATACGCCCTCTTTTAAGCTAGCAGCAATTAAGGCCTATCAAGAAGGTAAAACACCGATGGAGATCTTTCTGAATGCGGGATTTGACATCGCAGCTATCGGCAACGAAAAGCCCAAGAAGTGCCTAAAGCGTTGGAGAGAGCAGTATCAAAAACTTGGAGAAGCTGGACTGCTTGAGGATCGACGAGGCAAAAACAGTGTTGGAAGACCATCTCAAGGTGAGTTATCGGTTGAGCAGAAGTTGAAACGAGCAGAGGCTCGAATCAAACTACTTGAAGCAGAGAATGAACTGCTAAAAAAGCTCGAAGCGCTCGAAAGACAAAAACAGTTTTAACGTCCGCAGAGCGCTATGCCATAATCAACCATACGATTCGAGCCTACGGTTTTAAAAAGATGACGCAATACTTGTGCATCCTCGCCGGCGTCAGCCGCAGTGGTTACTATCGCTGGCTGGGGGCTGAAGAAAAGCGACAACTACGTAAGCGTTCAGATGAGCAGGATTTAGCGCTCATTAAGGGTCACTATGACCAGTTACGCGGCAAAGCCGGTGCACTGACTATTAAGATGCGTTTAGAAGGGCATAACGGCGTAATCATGAATCACAAGAAGATTCGCCGATTAATGCGAAAGTACAATCTGGTCGCCAGAATACGCCAAGCCAATCCTTATCGTAAAATGGCAAGAGCCACACAGGAACACAAGACATGCCCCAATCTGTTAAACCGTCAGTTTAACCCAGGTGTGCCGGAGAAGGTACTGCTGACAGACATTACGTATCTCCGATATGGTAACGGGCAGTGGGCTTATCTGTCTTGTGTTAAAGACGGCGCTACTCGCCAGATCCTCGCCCACTACGTATCCTCTTCACTAGAGATGTCTCTTGTAGAGCGGACGCTGGACAATTTGATTGAACGACTGGACGGGAACATTCATCCCGAAGCGATCCTTCACTCTGACCAGGGCAGCCATTACACCCATCCTAGGTTCCGTCAACGCGTCGCCAGGATAGGAATTCAACAGTCGATGTCCCGCAAGGGAAACTGCTGGGATAACGCCTCTATGGAGACATTTTTCGGTCACTTAAAGGATGAGCTCGAGTACCGTCGTTGTGAAACATTAGGGGAACTACGCCAGAAGATTGAGGAATATATCCAGTACTACAACGCAGAACGTTACCAATGGACATTAAAAAAGATGACTCCTGATCAATACAGGAGCCATCTATTGTCCGCCTAAACGGGGCTTCTTTCACTGTCCATAAACTGGGTCACAGTTCAGGCTCAGCCTAAAACGGGTTTAAGTTCTATTTAATTTATCGGGGACGACCAGCAATCCCATACATCAACAGGTCCACCGTATACTCAATTTCTTCGTCTTCATCGATCGAAAAATCTGGCACCAAGAGCACATGAACCAAAATCATTCCAATCATGACACTGGCACCGGTTCGGAGGATTCGCCAAGGCGGCGCATCAACAAGCTGCCCTTGTTCCTGAAAATGCTGGACCACTCGCTTGAGTCGTTCAAACACGATCTCGGAGGCCAGACTCTTCACCTGCTCCAGCAGCTCCGGCTGAAACGGGACCTCCTGGATCAAGATTTTGATAATTCGCATATTCTCCCGAACAAACTTGAACCGATCCTTCGCCAGCGCGCGAAAGAAGTCCTCTGCCCGTTCATACGGCATATCAATCGTTTTGGCAAAATCCCGCAGCAGAAACGGCGCAACCAGCTTGATCACAATAGGTCCGGCGATAGATAGCAGCAGATCCTTCTTCGTCTTATAGTGGCGGAAAATCGTTCCCTCAGCTACCCCGGCCTTCTGCGCGATTTCACTGGTGGATGTGGCGGCATACCCTTTCTCGGCAAAAATCTCCGTGGCTGCCTCCAAAATTTTGATCTGCTTCTCCGTCTTCTTCTCCGTATCCTCTTCCGTCAACCGGATCAAGTCCTCCAGCCACTGCTCTTTCTTCTCCGACATAGAGGCCTCTCTCCTTTCCCTTCGTATCGTTAGCTTCTTTGTCCAGCGTACTATATTTTACGGTGCTTGCGCAACGCAAGGACATTCGCGAGCATAAAGACGAGGGACAAGACAGCCAACACATACACATCCAGGGCAATTCCGCTCCAACCTTCGCCGCGGATCATGATGCCGCGCAGCGCATCCGCGCCATACTTCAGCGGTGTGATATGCGTGATCCAGCGCAGCCAAGGCGAGATGCTCTCCAGGTCAAACAATCCGGAGAAAAATACCTGCGGCACGATCACAATCGGGATGAACTGAATCATCTGGAACTCGGTATTGGCGAACGCGGACAGTAACGTGCCGAAACTCAGTGCCGTCAGGGACAGCAGTAACATGATGAGCAACACATATCCAAAAGAGCCCACCATCAAGCTGCCCAGCGCATACACCGTAAACCCGGCGATCAACACCGCCTGCAGGCTGGTGAAAATCCCAAAGCCCGCCATATAACCAACGACGATTTCCCATCGACGCAGCGGCGTCGCGAGCAGCCGTTCCAGCGTGCCGCTTGTTCGTTCGCGCAGAAAAGACACCCCCGCGATCAGAAACACGAAGAAGAAAGCAAACAATCCGATCAACACCGGACTAAAGCTGTCGAAGCTCGACATGTCTGCGGATCCGTGCAAGTATTGGAACTCCGGTGCAACGGCCTGCCCGTTCGAACTTCCTGCGACTCCGGCTGGAGCCGCTTGCCCTTGAAGCGTTTTTTGCATAAGAAGCATGACCGCCTGGTTTTTGGAGGGATCACTGCCTTCCAGCTTCACCTGCGCTGCCCCCTGATCTAAGCGAATAAATGCATCAATCTCTTGATCAGCCAAGGCTGCTTCAGCCGCTTCCACGGTATCGTAGGCAGTGACTTTCGCATCAGCAGCGGTTAATTTCTCCGTTATCGCCGCCGGCAGCTCTACGGTACCAATTTTCGGTTGGTAGGTATCCCCATTAAACACAAGATACATTAAGGATAAGACCAGAAGCGGAGCGACAACCAACAACGCCATCGTTCTTTTATCATGAATAAACTGACGAGCGATACGAACAATGACAGCCCGGATTCTCATACACGAACCCCTCCGTAATGCAAAAATGCTTCCTCAATCGTTGCGCTGCCAGTCTCTTGTTTCAGCGCCTCCGGCGTACCTACGGCGATCAGATGGCCGTCCCTCACCATCCCCAGCCGATGGCATTTGTCAGCTTCGTCCATGACGTGGGTCGTGACGAGAATCGTTGTGCCTTTTTGGCTCAGGTTTTCGAATTCGTCCCAAATTGACTTGCGCAGCACCGGGTCGATCCCGACGGTAGGTTCGTCGAGAATGAGCACCTCGGGCTCATGCATAAGCGCGATCGCCAGCGATAAGCGGCGTTTCATCCCGCCGGAGTATGCGCTGAGCGGACGCTTCAGATGATCCGTCAAATTGACGAGCGCCATCACCTCTTCGATCCGACGCTTCATTTTTGCACCTTTCAGCCCAAACAACGCCCCAAAAAACTCCAGATTCTCCTTCGCAGTAAGCTCGTTATACATTGCGTCAGATTGAGCCATATAGCCGATGCGGTTCATCATGCTAAGCTTGGGCATGCGGATGCCCAGCACCTCAACCTCGCCGCTAGTCGCTTCGTCGATGCCGGCGATCATTTTGACAAGCGTTGTCTTGCCCGAGCCCGACGGTCCCAGCAGTCCAAAAATCTCATTGCGCCGCACCTCCAGGCTGATCCCGTGCAGCACCTCTTTATCATTGAACTTGCGAGTCACACCTTGCGTTCGAATACAAACTTCTTGGCTAGACATCTGCACCACTCCTCTAGGGGACAGGTTATTGATGTGAGTACTTACTCACATTTCCTTAATGGTTCAAATATACCCCCAGGTGCGAAAATAGTCAAGTGAGTAATCACTCATTTTAAGTGGAAAATCTACAGCATCACTCCAAATCCCTGCGCCGCTCATCACAAAAGAACGCCCTTCTAGCGCAGCGTAAGCGAAATTAGGGCGTTCTTGGTTTTATTTTAGTGAACAATCACCATTCAACCGTCAACGACACTGGGCAATGATCACTGCCCAAGATGTGGCAGTCGATGCCTGCATCCTGCAGCTTCGGCGCGAGCCGGGAGGAAGCGAGGAAGTAGTCGATCCGCCAGCCGATGTTCCGCTCGCGAATTTTCGGCATATACGACCACCAGCTGTACACGCCTTCACGGTCTGGATAGAAATACCGGAACGTATCGATAAACCCGGAGGCCAGCAGTTCCGTCATTTTGCCGCGCTCTTCCAGCGTAAACCCAGAGTTGCCTTCGTTGGACTTGGCGTTCTTAATATCTATAGGATTGTGAGCGACGTTCAGGTCGCCGCATACGAGAACGGGCTTGACTGCATCCAGCCCCGTCAGGTAAGCACGGAACCGGTCCTCCCACTCCATCCGATAATCCAGACGGGAGAGGTCGCGTTTCGCATTTGGCGTATATACGGTAACGAGATAAAATTGCTCGAATTCCAGCGTGATGATCCGCCCCTCCGGCTCATAGTCCTCCTCCATGCCGTAACGCACGGACAAAGGCTTGATGCGCGTGAAGACGGCGGTGCCGGAGTAGCCTTTTTTCTCCGCATAGTTCCAATACTGCTCGTAGTCGCTGCCAAGGTCCAGCTCGATTTGCCCTGCCTGCAGCTTCGTCTCTTGAAGGCAGAAGATATCCGCATCCGCCTCTTTGAAATAGTCCAAGAATCCCTTGCCCACGCAAGCGCGCAGTCCATTGACGTTCCATGAAACCAGCTTCATGATAATCTCCTTGCCTTAATGTAATCGAGAAAACGCAAATCATCCAAATCTAGCAATCTCGTCTATGAATCATGATTCCAGTTTAACATGTCGTACGCCATTTAGAAAAACGTCTATCGACGTACATTCAAAGTAGACAGACCGCGTTTAGCGGATGTTTTTTTGCGATATCAGGATGTCAATCCCCCGTAGTTTATACTTTCTGATATCTTCAAAAAGGCTTTACCCTTCTTCACGACCTGGGCATCGTACATATTCACTGTTGTGTTGAGGAGGTAAGAAGGCGGCTGCTTTCCACGGTTATTTTTGTGGCCTTGGATGTGCGCATCGCTTTTCTCCCAATTCTTCCATGCTTCCTGCGACTCCCAGCGGATGACGACTACGACTTCCTCATGTTCTTGACTCTTCCGGTTGACCATCACGCTGATGTCCACCAAGCCCTCCATCTGGTCGATGGCGCCCTCCTGACTAAATCTAGCAATTACCTTGTCGCTGTTCCCTTTCTCGATAACCATGGTCCTTGTCATCACAAACATTCCGGTTCCCCCTATGGAAAAAATATCGCTTCTTGATTACGCCTCCGCAAGCACCGGCACCTCATAGGTCCCCGGCAGCTGACGGCGCTTCCGGCTCACCGCTTCAGGCGGCATAACCTGCGGCGCCTGCGGATGCAGCAGCCACGACTTCACCGCATGGGTATCGGATACCCGATACAGCGGCGGCTCCTGCTCGAAGTCGATCTTCATCGCGTACGAGCTCCGCAGTGCAAACGCGTCCCCTTGCGGTGGACGGATCAAGTCCGGCGGCGTGCCGGGGATCGCCGCCAGCTTCCCGCCGCCATGTCCATCGAGACTTGGCATCGAGGCCAGCAGTCCCCACGTATACGGATGGCGCGGGTCATAGAAAATTTCCTCCGCCGTCCCCGTCTCCACGATCTGCCCGGCGTACATCACCGCGACGCGGTCGGCCATTTTAGCTACGACGCCAAGGTCGTGTGTAATAAAAATAATGGCCGTGCCGATCTTCCGCTGCAGCTCTTTCATGAGCTCCAGAATCTGCGCCTGAATCGTAACGTCCAGCGCCGTGGTTGGCTCATCGGCGATCAGCAGCTTCGGGTTGGCCGCCAGCGCAATGGCGATCATGACCCGCTGCCGCATCCCGCCGCTGAACTCGTGCGGGTATTGGTGAAAGCGCCGCTCGGGCGACTTGATCCCAACCAGACCCAGCAGCTCCACGGCCCGCTGGTACGTGGCCTCTTTGGACATATGCTCATGGGTATGAAGCACCTCGGTGATCTGCTTCCCTACCTTCATGGTTGGGTTGAGCGAGGTCATCGGATCCTGAAAGATCATCCCGATCTCCTTGCCGCGAATCCGTTGCATCTGTTTCTCCGTTTTGCTGGTCAGCTCTTGCCCGTCAAACCAAATCTCCCCGCGTTTATATACGCCCTGCGGCCGGGGAATCAGTTGCATGATGGCCTGAGACGTGACGCTTTTGCCCGAGCCCGATTCGCCTACGATGGCCAGCGTTTCTCCTTTGTCGACGTAGAAGTTCACGCCGCGAATGGCCTGCACTTCCCCCTCCCGGGTATGAAACGAGATGGCCAAATCCTTCACTTCCAATAAGTGTTCCATGTTATCCCGATTCCTCACTCTCCACTCCCCTAATCGGAGTCTCTCTATAGTAAGATGACGGAGGGCAGAACCTAATGAAACGGATGAACTAGATTAACTAAGATAACTAGGTTTAACCCGTTGAAGTTCTCCTCGCCATTTAATGATAATGATTATCATTATTAAGTATAGCATATTTGTCTGTCAAAGCTCAAATGGAAAAACCCAGTCCCTGTGCCCTCCTATCCCCCTGAGCTCTCGCGAAATTTTCAATTTTAAGTCAGACTATTTCTCTATACACCCTGCCGAGGCTATGATAAGATATCAAATATGCAAAGATTCAGAGATATGAAATTTATGATTTTAAGGAGTTTAATCGATGGACGCGAACTTGCAACAATTTAAAGCGGAATTCTTCAAAGCTCTCGCCCATCCGATGCGAATTCGTATTCTGGAGGTGCTGAGCGAAGGCGAACGGAATGTCAACGAGCTGCAATCGATCCTTGGATCGGAAGGGTCAGCCGTATCTCAACAATTAGCCGTTCTTCGGGCCAAAAATCTGGTCAATACCGTCAAGGAAGGCACGACGGTTGTTTACTCGCTTCGAGATCCACTGCTGAAAGATTTGCTCGCAGTAACCCGGCAAATTTTCGACAATCATTTGGTCGAATCCATTTCCTTACTGCGCGGGATCCGAAAACAAAAATAAGGATCCTCAAGTTTCCCCGTCGGGCTGCGGGGGTCTTTTTTGTTTGTAGGAAAGTACTTGCTCTATGAAATGCAGATTTTTAAGAAAAGAAGGGTTTAACGGATGAAGTGGAGTGGAAGGTTCACCAATGTTCATGCGGCAACGCTGCGCAAAGATTTGATATCGGGGTGTATTGTTGGCATCGTGGCCCTCCCGCTTGGGATGGCTTTTGCAATCGCGTCCGGCGTCGAGCCGGAGTATGGGCTGTATACGACGATCGTCGCCGGGATCTTGATTTCGCTGTTAGGCGGATCCCGATTCCAAATCGGCGGCCCTACCGGGGCGTTTATTCCGATTCTGCTCGCAATTGTGCTGCAATACGGCTATGAGAATCTCCTGATCGCCGGCTTTCTGGCCGGGATCATGCTGGTGTTGATGGGCCTGCTGCGGCTCGGAACGCTGATCAAATTCATCCCGAGGCCGGTCACGATTGGGTTTACCGCCGGCATTGCGGTGACGATCTTCAGCGGGCAAATCGGGAATTTCCTTGGTTTGACCGGGATGAAGCGGCATGAATATTTTCATGAAAATATTAAGGAAATCTTCCTGCAGCTTCATACGTTTAACTTCTACAGCTTCCTGACTGCAGGTATCTGCCTGGCAGCCCTGCTGCTGACGCCCAAGTTTCTCCCGAAAATCCCCGGATCGCTGGTTGGCATCCTCGTGTCTACGTTAGCTGCGACGTGGCTGTTCCCCGACCGGGTGACGACCATCGGCTCCGCTTACGGGGCGATTCCCGGCGGCTTGCCGGATTTCCACCCGCTGGCCTTGTCCTGGGACAACATCGTACCGATGCTCCAGCCAGCGCTGATCATCGCCTTGCTTGGCGGCATCGAATCGCTGCTCTCTGCCGTTGTAGCGGACAGCATGACCGGCACCCGTCACGACAGCAACCGCGAGCTGATCGGGCAAGGTCTCGCCAACATGGCCGCTCCGCTGTTCGGCGGCATTCCAGCGACCGGGGCGATCGCCCGCACGGCGACGAATATCAAGAACGGAGCAGTGTCTCCTTTTTCCGGCATCATTCATGGCGTCGTTGTGCTGCTGATCGTCGCTTTGTTTGCGCCATATGCATCCAACATCCCGCTGGCCAGCATGGCCCCGATCCTGATGGTCGTCGCCTGGAACATGAGCGAGCGCAAAGCGTTTGTCCACATGCTGAAGACACGGACCAGCGATACGCTCGTACTGATCGTTACGTTCCTGCTGACCGTATTTACGACGTTGACCATAGCTGTCGAGGTGGGATTGGTGCTGGCTGTTCTGCTGTTCGTCAAACGGATGAGTGACCTGCTCACCGTTGACAAGGTGCTGCCCGATTGGGCCTCCGGCAAGGAGAAGGTACGGGCGCATATCGTGTCCAAGGATCATGATTGCCCGCAAGTTTCCATTTTCACCATCGACGGACCGTTGTTCTTTGGCGCTTCGCAAGCGTTTGATCGGTTTGTCTCGCAAATTGAAGGCGGACTGCTGCGAGTGGTGTTGATCCGAATGGGCAAGGTACCGTTTATGGATACGACCGGCGAAGCGAATTTTGCCGCCCTGATCAAGCGGCTGCAACAAGCCGGCATCACTGTCCTCGTCTCCGGCCTTCGTGCGCAGCCGCGCAAGCTGATGGACAAAGCCGGTTGCTATGCCATGATTGGCGAAGAGCATTTTTTTGAAAGCACCGGGGAAGCCCTCACCTACGCTTTAAGCCAAATCAACAACGACAAGTGCCGCGGCTGCAAGCATTTCGCTTTCCGCGAATGCGCCGCCCTGTGCGGGGCGGCGGAGCACGAGCGGCACAAGCGTACCGAACTCGCCGGGACGCTGGCTCGGGAAAGCAAGGTTACGGTGTAGCTCTGCTGGGGCTGTAAATCCGGCTAAAACCTCCCAAATAGGATGTAGTACATTCTATTTGGGAGGTTTTTTATGCTGTTTTGAAGGGATCCTCCATAACTACTTCCCCTATGACATTCGGTTTAATTACTATTCTATATCTAGTTCTCAAAATCAATATTATTGCCCAATGAAATAGTCCAATCATTTCTTTCACAGTTTCATAATTTAAGAGATGTGAGGGATATTTTTAAGAAGCTATGAAAGTCCCTTATAGTTGAGAAGCAATAGGTACCTAGCTCTCGACAAATCAGAAGAGGAGATGTTTAGTCTATGGCATTTACAAAGGAGTATGCAGCTAAAGTTATTTTAAGTTTGGACGGTGTAAGAAAAACTGAAAGAGCGCAAAGGGAAATTTATGACAAGGGTATTGTTAGTCCTACCGATTCTAGCACTTTAGCAGATGCGTTGAGTGCATCAGCTACTATCTTAGGACTTGTATTTCTTAAAAGTACAGCAGTAGGCTTAGCAACTGCCGTTCTCGGCATTGTAACCGATCTTATTCCAAATGAAAAAGAGATTCTTAAAGAGATGGTATACGATGGATATTGGCATTTAGGATACCTCGAAGACTTTTTGGTTGATAATCCAAACTTTGATTTACTGGAAGTTAACTTTCCTTTTATTGAGTACGAAACGGCTGGCGTTCGTTTCATCACAGGTAACGGCGTAGTAACTCGAGTTCATTCAAAAAGTGGGGGATGGCAAATTCTGTAATATTTATCAAAAAAAGCAACCCTTTTTTTAGTAGAAGGGTTGCTTTTTTTATACTCCGGAAAACTTACTTTTTAAATAATTCCTGAATAACGACCGGTGGATCAACCTTGCTTGTTATTTTGTAATATGAAGATCTGCCCCTGTTATACTCAAAAATATTGATGTAATGGTTATCATAAAGGATTAAACCAAACGCTAGCTCCCTGTTGACTTTTATAGTTATCCAGTAGGACTCTGTGTAACTAATATTTGATAAATTCGTTCTCTTTAGCTCAAGCTGTGAAAAATAATCTACAATTTTATTGATTTCATTTTTGTCAGTTATAGATCGTTCATCTTCATCTGCAGAGTTATATAATCGACTAATGACTTGTAATGAGCTTATTTCATCAGTATTTATATCTTTCATCACAATCTCGTTAAATGTAGTATTTTTTGAATGGTTTAAAAAAATCAATGTACCGGCAACTAATAAAATTAAAATTATTCCAATTGCAATGTATTTATAACGTTTCATAGAACATCACCTCATCTTCTCCATATAAACTTTTCATTTTAGTACATTAAAACTCCAATCATTCTTCAAACTTTAGGATACTCTATGAACTGGCTCCTTCTGTTTTACAGCAGGAGCCAGTTTCAGATTTTTTACTACTACTTTGAAAATTAAAATTTATCCTAATTAAACTTACTAACAAATTCTTAATTTCCACTAATATTTTCGTTTCGATCCTCATCTGTGTAATCTCTTACAGCTAAATGCCGATGATTTTAAAAACAAATTTTTTTATTTAATCAAACTTGAAGGGAGTGATTAGCTTCTCTAAAGTCAACGATAATCAAGTGAACAGTCACCTTAAATAAAAGAATTATCGGTACCTACTCCTAAAGTTTCCAAGAAAAGGATTGTTTAAATCCATAATATGCTCCCTCCTCCTGATCGTCAAGCTCTTCCGGTACTAAAACTGATCCTTTACCAATAGCCACTCAGTTATTGTGCACGTAAGTTGAGGGCTCACCCTTTACCGCTCCAAGGTAAACTCATCCAACCTGCGGCCGTTCACGGTATACGCGATGTACACCAAGGTGTGCTCGCTTACGGTGATCCCGGCAAACGTCTGCTTGTTGGGTTGGGTGTGTACGGCATGGTAGAACTTATCTTTTTTTAAATCGTTAAATTTGGGACCGGAGGTGTTGGTGACGACATAGACGGTCCCTTTGCCGTCTTGGGCGATTTGTCCATCCCTGATCGGATAGGAGCGGGAATATTCATGGTTGTGCCCCTGCAGCACCAGATCCACGCCAAACTCATCGAACACCGGAATCCAATCCTCGATTTTGTCGTACTGATTTCCACCGTAAGCAGGCCGATGAATCGCCACGATTGTCCAAGGCTTGGTGTTCTTGCGCAAATCCTCTCTGAGCCATTCCGTCTGCCTTTTGATTTTGGACTCCGTATTGAGCACAACGATATGAGCAAATCCATAATCAAAAGAATACGTAGTCCCCGGCGTAGCTCCCTCCGCCCCATTCTCCGGCACAAGAAAATGCGACGTAAACGCCGAAGCGTCCCCGGAAATTTCATCATGATTGCCCGCCACCGGCATCAGCGGCACGCGGGTAAGCCATTGGGCGGCTTGTCCGAACAACCATTTCCAGCCCTGCGCATCGTTCGGATTTTCCGTCATATCCCCGTTGTGCACAATGAAGCGGGCTTCCGGGAACGTTTGAAACGCTTTGTCCAACGTGCGCGCCCAAAGCCGGAAATCCGCAGCCTTCTCCCCTTGCGAATCCGTAACGTTAATGAACGTGAACGCCTCAGGTTCTGCGGCTTCCGTCACAAAGCTGGACGGCTCACTCCATCCGCCATCCTGTCCGTTCCCCACGCGGTAGACATACGTCGTTCCTGGGCGAAGGCCAGTGGCCAGCACCTTGTAGACGGTGTGCCCTTTGCCCCCGTCTTCCATCACGGATGCCTCCGCCTCGAAGCGGAGCACCTCTGCCTCGCTCCAGGAAGGACCGGGCTCCGCCCCCTCCGCGATCTGCAAAATCCCAGGCTCCCCGGCCGTCCCTTCCGTCTGCCAGGTGAACGCCATCGTCGTCCGCGCATCCCCGCCGATCGTCATCACGATCGATTGGGGTTTCGGGACGGCGGATTCGGTGGCCTGTTGTTTTTTTTGCCAACCGAAGACAACCATGCCAAGCAATAACGCAACGATCAGTACCCCCAGCCAAACCATCTGACTCCGACCTTTCATGGATAAGAACTCCTTCGTGAATTTCCCTTAAGATAAAGCGCCAGGCAGCCCCCTGTCAACTTCGGGATTAACATAATTTTACATTTATCAACGCCGTGTTAAAACTTTCAGTTTATTTTCAGTTTGCATTAAGTGGACAATCAGGCAGCCTTGATAGGATAAATGACATCACACATAAGGGTTCCCGAGAAAAGAGGTGCAACTTGAACTTGAACCAGAATCTGAGGTTTCGCCACGAGCTGAAATTTATGATTAACCGCCACCAGTATTATATCCTTCGCCAACGGTTACAGGGATTAGCCCGCCATGATGAGCATGCGGGACAGAGCGGTGAATACCATATTCGCAGTCTTTATTTCGATGACATCGACAACTCCGCCCTGCACGACAAATTAGGGGGCATCCGTGAACGCCGGAAATACCGAATTCGCATCTATAACCGGCGAGACGACCTGATTCATTTTGAGAAAAAAATCAAAAAAGGCGAGTATATCGCCAAGCTTAAAGAACGGTTGACCCGGGAGACGGTGGATGCCATCCTGGCGGGCCATATTGAAGTGCTGAACGTGCGGGAGAAGCCGCTGCTGCATGAGCTGTACCTTGAGATGAAGCAGCGACTTTTAGCGCCGCAGGTGATCGTGGATTATGTCCGCGAACCGTTTGTTTGTCCGAACGGCAATGTACGGATCACGTTTGATAAGGAGCTGCGGACCGGACTTCATGCCGTCGATTTGTTTGACCCGGATTTGCGGCCCGTTTCTGCCATCGATGATAAGCTCATCATTCTCGAAGTTAAATTTGATGAGTACATTCCGGAGTATCTGCGGGCCGCTCTGCAGTTAGAGGGGTTGAGACAGCAATCCGCATCCAAGTACGTCATTTGCCGCAAACATTTGAAGACCAACTCATGGGAGGATTATTGATTTATGAATGCAACTTCAACCACGAATTTTAGCGATATCGTAAAAAATTCCATTCTCGACAATTTCACTTCAGACATCAGCATCAGCAAAATCATCATTACCTTAGGCGTCTCGTTCCTCATTGGACTGTTCATCTACATTTTATACAAACGGGTATTCAGCGGAGTGCTGTACTCGAAAAGCTTTAACGTCTCGCTCATCGGCATGACGATGGTTACTGCGATGGTCATTATCGCTGTCAATTCCAACCTGGTGTTGTCCCTCGGTATGGTGGGGGCCCTGTCGATCGTTCGTTTTCGGACGCCAATCAAAGATCCAACGGATCTGATCTTCCTGTTCTGGGCAGCTGCAGCCGGGATCGTTGCGGGGGCCGGGTTCTATGCGCTGGCGGCCATCGGTTCGGCAGTCGTTGGTTTAATCTTGTTCCTGTTCATCAAGAGCAGTTCCTTGGAAACCCCATATCTGCTGGTGGTGAACTGCGAAAGCGATGAGAGCGAGAAGCTCGTTCATTCGCAAATCGGGCAAATGGTCAAACGCTACAACGTGAAGCAAAAAACCGTGACCGCAGGCAACATCGAAATGACGTTGGAGGTTCGCTTGCGCGATCAGGAAGGCAAATTCGTGAACCAAATTACCGCGCTGGGCGGCGTCAAACATGCCGTATTGATCAGCTATAACGGCGACTACGTGTCTTAACGCAAACCCGGAGGTGGAGGAAATGATGCGCAAAGGGACCCGGTTTATGCTGTGGACATGCGTTGGGCTGCTGTTTGTTGGCCTGATTGCCTGCGAAGCCACCTTGAAATCCGGGGGATCCTCCGTGACGAGCGGTCAGACAGCCGCTGGAGAACGAATCGTTTCTGCGGAGGAGCAGAAGCTGGATGAAGAGGTGTTCCCCAAGGACCGAGTCGTTGACGTGAAAATTACGATTGACGAAGCGGACTTCCAGGACATGCTGGACAATGCCAGCGCTGAGGAATTCAAGACGGCATCGGTGGATTACAACGGCCACCATTTTGACAATATCGGTATCCGTACCAAAGGGAATCTGAGCTTGCGCAGCGTGGTGCAAATGAGCGATTCCGATCGGTACAGCTTTAAGTTGTCTTTTGACGAATATGTGAATCAGACCTTGGAAGGCATTCAAAAAATCAACCTGAACAATAACTTTAGCGACGCTACGTACATGCGGGAGTTTCTGACCTACGAGCTGTCCGAGCAGATGGGCCTGCCTACGCCAAAGCACTCTTACGTGAACGTCTATATTAACGGCGAGCTCTGGGGGTTCTACCTGGCGGTGGAGCAAATTGGCGACGCTTATCTGGAGCGTAACTTTGGCAATGCCTACGGGGCGTTATACAAAGGGGAAATGACCGGCAGCGGCAGCGATTTGACTTGGCTCGGCGACGATCTGTCCGCATATACCGGATTGGTGCAGAAGTCGAAGTCGTCTAACGGCGATATCCTGATCAAGATGCTGGATGAACTCAATAATGGCAGCGACTATGAAAAATACATCAATGTGCCGGACGCGCTGGGCTACATCGCGCTGAACACGCTCACGAACAATATGGACAGCTACATCGGCGCGAATAAGCAGAATTATTATTTGTACGAGAATAACGGCATCTTCTCTATTCTGCCTTGGGATTACAACATGGCCTTTGGCGGGATGGGCGGCTTCGGCCGCGGCGCGAACGGAGGCGCCGGTGCGGAGGACGCCGGCAGTGCGGGAGACGCCCCAGATGCAGCGACAGACGCAACCGGTGCCGCTGGCGGGCAACCGCAAGCAGGTGCTGGCGCGGAGGCTCCAGGAGGTGCGGCGGCTCCGGATGGAGCAGCGCCAGGCGGCGGTTCGGGTCGCAGCAGCAATCTGCTGATCGACGAACCCACGCAGGGCGCCGTGGCGGATCGACCACTGGTGGCCAAGTTGCTCGCAGTTGAAGAGTATAAGGAACAGTACCACGATATCCTTCAGTCCGCGATCGACAACTTCCTGGAGAATGAGAAATTCTCAGCTCGCGTCACGAAGTTGGCGGAAATGATCTCGCCTTATATCAAAGCCGATCCAACGGCCTTTTACACCTATGAAGAATACGAGCAAGCTGTACCTCAACTGATCAGCACGAATGCGAGTCAGATCGAGAATATCCAGCAGCAGCTCGACGGCACCATCGCCTCGTCCGGCGATGGATCGGGCAGCGGCGGCGGCTTTGGCGGGATGGGCGGCTTCGGCGGCGGGCGGACGGGCCGCGCGGCAGCGCAAGGCCAGAGCCAGGCCCAGGCCGGCGCAGTCGCGGAGCCCAACGCGCCGACGGGCGGCGCTAAGGGCGGCGCGCAGGGCGCGGGCGGCGGATCGCCAGCCAACCAAGGCGGGCAGCCGCCGCAAGGCACGCCGGGGGCGCTCGGCGACGCAGGGGCGGCCCTTCCGGATGGCATGCAGCCTCCGGAAGGGTTCCCGGGCGACGCCGGTGAGCTCGGCGACGCTGCGGGCGGCTTCCCCGGCGGTGACTTCCCTGCGGGTGGCTTCCCTGGCGGCGGGTTCCCCGGCGGCGATTTCCCGGGCGGCGATTTCCCAGGCGGCGGCCGCGGTTTCGGGCCTAACGGCCAGCAAGCGGGCAGCAGCAGCGAAGCGCTTGTAACCGGCATCTCCTTGCTGGTGCTCCTGGCCGCTACCGCCTTCGTCGCCTTCTTCCGCCGCAAACGGCTATAGAAACCTGCAAAAGTGCAGTTGTTTTCTTGAAAAGCCGCAATTGGGCGGAAAACGCACAAAAAGCCTGCACTTTTGCAGGCTTTTTGCTTTTTAGCGATACAAGTTACTCAAAAACTGCATTTTTGCAGGAATCCGGCACGTCCCACCCACTCCGACGCAGGCGCGATGGTTCCCAACGCAAAATCCTCGGGGAACGCCGGTGAGCAGGACCACGTACAATCTATACCGCCCCAGCCTCCCGGTACTCCGTTGGCGTCATGCCGGTGACTTTTTTAAAGACCTGGGTGAAGTAGCGCGGGTCTTGGTAACCTACCATCGGGGCAACCTGGTACACTTTAACTTGGCTGTTTTTCAGAATATACTTAGCCTTATCGATGCGACATTCCGTCAAATACTCAAGGAACGTATAGCCGGTCACCTGCTTAAACAGCAGGCAAAAATGGCTGATGCTCAGATCGGCGCGCTCGGCAACCTCCTCCATGCTGAGGTCCTTATGGTAGTTGCTTAAAATGTACTCCTGCGTCTTGGCGATCACATTCTGCACATTGTCCTTGATCTGGCTATCTCGGCTCTCGCTGATCCATCGGCCAAAGTTTGTCTTCAGCAGTCCGATCATTTCACTTAGTGTGCCGAGGGACTGCAGCTCCTGCAGCAAACCTTCCAGCGACCACTCCGACAGCAGATTCATCTGCTCATATTGCCGGAACATGACGACCGTGAGTTCGACCATCATCCGCTCGGCCGCTTCCTTCGAGAAGGCCTGCTGTTCAAGATATTGCTTCGTTTCATCTAGTGCGGTCAACAGCCGCTCCCGATTCAGCGTCCGAACGCTGTCCAGGAGCACCGCTTCCAGATGCTTCGGATATTTCGCCTCCCGGTCGGCCCCAGGCTCCCGGCCCGGCTGATCAATGAACACGCCTGCCCGGTCGCTGTAAAACCGCTGATACAACGCCCGAGTGGCGCTTTGATACGCCTCGCTTAACCGTTCCAGCCCCGCCGCCGTTTGGCTGAACCCTATGGAGCAGGTCAGCTTGGTATAGAATTGAATCTGGCGGATCGCATCGCTGCCCAGCTCTTCTTTCTGGCTGGTGAGCGCACTTGGGAACAGCAGCACCCATTCCCCAGCGTGAAAAGGAAACATCGTCAGCGCCCCTTGCGCCACGGACCATTCCCCCAAAATGTTGCGCACCGCAAACAACCACAGCCGCCGCTCCTCCGGCGACCACTGTTCATTCAGCTTGACGAAATGATCCAGTTGGATCACCGCCATGAAATAGTCCTGCGTCAGCTCGCTGTTCTCCAGCCAGCGCATATGCTGCAGATGGCTTTGGCTCTGGTTGCCTTCGATAAACTCGGCAAACATCCGCTCCCTCGCCAACATCGACAGCACCTGCACCGAGTGCAGCAGCTTATCGTTCTCCGCCCGCTTCTCCAGCGTTTTTTTCGCCCGCTTGATCATCTCGATTAGCTCGTCATGGTCAATCGGCTTCAGCAGATAATCAAACGCGCCTTCCCTGAGCGCCTCACGGGCGTATTCAAACTCCCCATAACCGCTGACGAAAATAAACAGCCGATTCGCATTCTCCGCCAACACTTCCTTCATCAGCGTGATGCCATCCATCCCTGGCATGCGAATGTCGCTAATGACCATATGCGGGGACAGTTCGCGAATGAGCTCCAGCGCCGCTTCGCCTCCCCGCGCTTCTCCTACGATTTCCAGGCCCAGTTCCTCCCAAGGTACGGCGACTCGTAAGCTTCGCAATATCACCGGTTCATCGTCCACCAAAATGACCCGATACTTCTCCCCTTGTGCTACCATCCTGCACCTCCATCCGTCTCACTCAGCAGCGAGCTTCTGCGCAGCTGCCAATATTGCTCTGACGTTTGTTGAATCTGTTCCAGCGCCTCCTCGGGCTTCGCCCGTTTGCTGATCATTTCCTCCAATACCTTGAGGAACGTCTTGTTGACCTCAGGAGGAAGCACGTTATCGTAAGGGACAAAGCTTTGGTTGCTTTGCTCCATCATTTCTACTACTTGCGCAAACACGGGGCCCGTTTTTTCCGAGTCATACGTAATTTTCATGGAAGGAATACGTGATGCCTCGTAAACGATTCGCCGCTGCACCTCTTCGGAATACAGAGCCTTTAGCAGCTCCTGAGCCGCTTCCCATTTGGACTCCTCCAGATTGGAGGATAAGCCGATTCCGATCGTATACCCTCCGGCGATCGAGCGGTTGCCCCCCTCCGTCAGCGACGGGAACGGGATCACTCCGACCTGATTCTGAAAACCTGCCGGTGCCCTCTCGTTATGGAACAGGTTGATGTCCCAGCTTCCGTTTAGATACATCGCCGCCTCACCGTTAGTGAACCGTTCAATCGCTTCCTCTGTTGACAGATCGTTGGCCGGCGGGTAGAAGGCATTCTCATCAATCCAGCTTTTCAGTTGCTTAAAAGCTTTCCAGTAAGAAGGGTTTTGGAAGCTTAACGACTCATCCCCCTGCACCAGCTCATTAATCAGCCCCGGCCCGGCATACCGGTCCATCAAATAATGGGCGAAGATCGCCGCCGGCCAGCGTTCCTCGTTACCTAGTGCAAACGGCGTGATCCCATGAGCGATCAGCACGTCAATGACCTTATTCAAATCCTCCAGCGTCTCTGGAGGCTCCAAACCCAAGTCATCAAAGATTTCCTTATTATAAAACAGCGGCTCCGCATTCCCTTCAATCGGCAACCCATAAATATGATTGTCGAAGGTCCACAAATGCAAGTCCTGAAACTGCTCTTTCAGTCCATTTCCCTCTAGAAAATCCGTTAAGTCCATCAAGCGATTGGAGCGAACGTAGGGCTCGATTTCCGCTCCCCCAAACAACACGAACATGTCGGGCGGCGTCCCGGTGACCATTTCACTCTTCAGCTTCTGCTCACGGTGGACCGTCTGGTCCATACCTTCGAAGTTGACCTTGACGTTAGGATGCGTCTCTTGGAATTGAGCCACCACATCCTCGACGATGTTCAGCATCTGCCGGTCATGCTCCTTAATCCAGAAGTGGCGGAAGGTTATTGTGACCTTCTCGGCCTGCTTCTCCTCAATCGGCTCGTGACCAGCGCCTGCGATAATCAAGACGGAGATGGCCAGCACGACGGCGTAGACGGCAATCCAACCCCAGTTCAAAAACCACTTTTTCATGTTCACCGCCACCTTCCTCCGTCGTTATCGTTTCACCGCTGCCGAATCGTGGAGCAGCTTCGGAATGCGGATGCGGATGGTCGAGCCATGTCCGGGAGAGGAGCAGATCAGGATGCCGTAGCGGCTGCCAAACCGGATGCGCAGTCGTTCATGTACATTGCGCAGTCCAACCCCGGTTCCCCGGTAATTTTTGTTGCCTTCATCCTTGCTCCACAAATTCATGAGCCGATCCAAGCTGAAGCCCGGGCCATTATCCGTCACATCGATCATAATATCCCGCTCGTCTTCGTTCGCTGTAATCGTGATCAGTCCTTTTTCCTTCATAGGCTCGATCGCATGGTACAGTGCGTTTTCCACAATAGGCTGGACGATCAGCTTCTGAGTCATATAGTGCCTCAGTGACTCGGGGATTTCAATTCTATAGTCGAACTGCTCCTCAAAGCGGAACTTCTGGATATCCAGATAATGCCGCACATGCTCCATTTCCATGGCCAGCGTAATCAGTTGCTGGTTCTCGCTAATGCTGATGCGCAGCAGCTTGCCCAGCGAGACCACCATTTTGCTGATCTCCTTGTTTCCCTGCAAGACTGCCAGCGAATTGATCGATTCCAGCGAGTTATAAATAAAATGAGGATTGATCTGGGCAACCAGCGCCTGAAGCTCGAACTCCTTCTTCCGCGCCTGCTCAGTCTCTACTTGTTCAATGAGCTCCGAAATTTGCGTACTCATCCGATTAAAGCCATCGACGAGCAAATCCGTTTCGTCTTCGCTTCGTACCGAAGAGGTAATGGGCACAAAGATCCCCTGCTGCACCCGCTTCATCCCGTTCACCGCACCGATGATACTGCGCACCAGTCGGCGAACGAAAAACCGGTCGAATAGGAAAGCCGATATCAGCGAGACCAGCACCAGCACAATCGCGATGTCGCGGATCGAGTTCGACTCCGAAGCGATCAGCTTGCTGGGCGTAATAGCCACGAGATACCAATCCTTGTTATGCGAAGGCAAGTAGGTGATCAGCGAGCGTTCGCCTTGATATTTGGCGGTATAGTATCCTTTCCCTTCCGGCTCCTCCTGAGTCAGGAACGGAAACTCCGTGCGCTCTCCAATATACGAGCCGGACTTGTCGAACACGATATTGCCCTGCTTGTTCACGAGCAAAATATCGCCCTGCTTTAACGTCACCGCATCCCAAAAGACTTGGTCCAAAATATCCGGCTTCACATAAATCACCAACGCGCCGATATCCTCCAGAGAGTAGTAATCCTTAATCAAACGAGCTTGGATCAGAACTGGCTTCCCTGCGGCAGCTGAACCGTTCTCCCCCGGCCCTACCCATACCGGGCGTCCTTCGGCCGCCTCCATCGCTCCGTACCAACTTTGCTGCTTCAATTCCTGAAAGGACATCGCCTCATTAAATTGATACTGCAGCTTGTCCTTGGAATACAGGCCAAACGACGTAATCATCGGATGGTTGATTAAGTTGTTGATGTCTTGTTTTTGATCATAGTTCACCGTAAAATTCGGCTGCTTCACCAACTGCTGAATTAAAGGCTGCGCGATCGCCGAATTCGAGACGGTCGTCACCTCGTTTAACGCAAACTTCAGCTTGCGGTCGGTTTCCAGCAAGGAGACCCAATAGAAGTTATTCGATTTATTCTCCATCGCTCGTGAGAAGCTGTAATACGAGATGGAGCCCATCAGAATGACGGGGATAAAGACAAGAAGAATAATAGCCAGCAAGATTTTGCGACGAAGCTTCATTTCGTTCCTCCTAGGTTTCTCCTACTCTATTATTCTTCATCCGCCAGCCGATTCCTTGCATCTTTCGACAAAGCGAAATTCGCAAGAGGGCAAGCCCCCTTGCGAATCAGTATAACCGTATGACTTATGTTCAATCTGCGTTTCTTGCAGCGGCGATGGCTTTCTCCCATTCTAGTTGCGGATTCGCTTGGTACTTGAGCACGTTCTGGAGCGCATGCTTGAGCTGTAAATCCACTTCCTCAAACTGCGGACCACAATAGACCGGTTTGACGCGTTGTGCCGATCGAGCGTAAGCCTCCGAGATTACCTGTCCTCCAAAAAACGCATCGTGATCCGCCAAAAAAACCTCTTCGTTATACACCGACGGGATCGATGGCAGCTGACCGCTGGCCTGGTACGCTTTCAACTGTTGCTCCTTGTTGGTTAACCAGGTAATAAACTCATAAGATTCCTTCGGGTGCTTGCCTTCCTTCGGCAACGTCAGGAACGTCCCTCCCCAGCTGCCCGAGCCTTCGGGAATTTGTGCAATTCGCCACTGTCCGGCTGTTGCCTTGGCGCTGCGGATCGTGTCCTCCATCCAGGCGGGGCCGAGAATGACGCCGACCTTCCCCTCGTGAATCGCTTGTTCCCATTCGGGAGAACCAAATGCCCAGCTGCCGATCCAGCCTTCCTGAATGCCTGTCACCGTAAAATTGTACGCCTTCTTCACCTGCGGATTCGAGTCCGCGATAAAGGAGCCGTCAACCTTATTAAAATACATCACGTCCGTCGATTGGTCCCGCAGGCCGTTATATACCAGCTCTGCCGAATCAGCAAACGGGATTCCGGTTTGCTTCGTAAACTGCTTCGCCACGGCAGCAAACTTATCCCATTTGTTGATTGCGGCGCTAAATGCCTCAGAATCGGTTGGAAGTCCCGCCTGGTCCATTAAATCTGCGCGATAGTAGACCACCGTCGGACTGACCTCAGCCGGCAAGCCGATTTGAAAAGAACCGTCAGCCGTCGCCGCTTGCTTCCACGCCCAATAGAGATAATCCTGTGCGATGTTCTTCGCGCCAAAATCATATAGGTTATAGAATCGATCCGTCTGGTCCATCAAGCGCTGCATGGACTCCTGATTTAACATCAAAATATCCGGAGCGCCCATTCCAGAGGATAAAGCTGCCTCTAAGCGGTCTTCCTCCCCGGCTGATTCCGTTGCATTACTGAAACGGATGTGAATGTTCGAATGCTCCGCCATATATTCCTGGGCCAGCGCTTCATAATGGGCATCTCCCAACGCCCAGAACGTCAGCTCAATCGGGGAACCTACACTGCCATCGGTCAAGCCCGAAACGTTGCTCTCCTCATCATTTGCCGCATTAATTACGCTGTATGCACCTAGTAAAGAAATCATCATGGCGGCAACCGGCAGAACAGCCAACCATTTTCCTCTCTTCATTGCGGTTGATTCCTTTCCTGCATCCGAATTTATACCTTTAGTCTAACGAATGTGGCGCAGATTTTTGAGGAGGCAATTTTGCGATTTCAGGTTGGAATTTTTCCGATCCGAGGCATAAAAAAAGCCGATTCTCCACTTCAATCCGTGAAGAATCGGACTCTCTTTCCATATTATAGTAAACCGGCAACTTCCCCGTGTTCATCAAGGTGAATCCGCTCTGCAGCCGGATGCTTTGGCAAGCCGGGCATGGTAACAATTTTCCCCGTATGGACAACAACAAAGCCGGCCCCTGCCGATAAGGTAATGTCCTTCACCTGTACGGTAAAGCCTTCCGGTGCGCCCAACAGATTCGCCTGATCGGAGAACGAATACGGCGTCTTCGCCATACAGACCGGCAGCTGGCCGAAGCCCTGCCGCTCCAGTTCCTCGATTTGGGCGGCCGCTTTGGCGCTCAGCTTCATGCCCTCGCCGCGGTAAATTTCCCTAACCACCGTCTCGATTTTGGCTTTTAGGTCCAGATCATCGGGATAAAGCGGAGTATACTGCGCCGTCTCCTGCTCCAACATGTCCAGCAGAGCCGACGCCATTTCTCTGCCACCTTCACTGCCTTTGGCCCAAACGTCCGACAGCTCGGCCTTGACGCCTAACCGGGCGCATTCCTCTTTCACCAGCGCAATCTCATCTTCCGTATCACTGGTAAAATGATTAATCGCGACCATTACTGGCACCCCAAATTTGCGCAAGTTCTCCAGATGCCGCTTCATATTTGGCAATCCGGCTCGCAGCGCCTCCATATTAGGCTGATCCAACTCGTTTTTTGACGCACCGCCGTTGTATTTCAACGCCTTCACCGTCACGACCAAGACGGCAGCATCCGGCTTTAATCCAGCCTGCCGGCATTTGATGTCGAAGAACTTCTCGGCGCCCAAATCAGCGCCAAAGCCCGCTTCCGTCACAACGATATCCGCCAGTTTCAAAGCGGTCTTCGTACCAATTACACTGCTGCAACCGTGGGCGATGTTGGCAAACGGTCCGCCGTGCACGATCGCCGGAGTTCCCTCCGCCGTTTGCACCAGATTGGGCTTGATCGCATCTTTGAGCAGGACAGTCATCGCATCCACAGCGCCGATCTGGGCTGCAGTAATCGGCTCGCCTGCCATGTTCCGGGCTACGACCATTCGACTCAGGCGATTCTTGAGATCTTGAGCATCCTCGCTAAGGCATAACACCGCCATAACCTCGGAGGCCGTTGTGATCATAAAGCCGGATTCATGCACGCTCCCGTTTCCTTCGCCTAGTCCTACGACAATTTGCCGAAGGCTGCGGTCATTCATGTCCATCGCCCGTTTCCACAAGATCCGATTGGTGTCGATCTGCAGAGCATTCCCTTGAAAAATATGATTGTCCACCATCGCCGCCAGCAGATTATGCGCGGATGTAATGGCGTGTAAGTCTCCGGTGAAATGCAGGTTGATATCCTCCGAAGGGAGCAGCTGGGCTTTGTTGCTGCCAGTGGCCCCGCCCTTCATCCCAAAGCAAGGTCCAAGCGACGGCTCCCGCAACGCTGCAATGGTGGTCCGTCCGATGGCATTGAGCGATTGGGCTAGTCCAATCGTCGTTAACGTTTTCCCTTCTCCCGCCGGCGTTGGATTCATCGCGGTTACCAGCACTAGTTTTCCATCCGGTCGGTTGCGAGTCTCGTTTCGGATGCCAGGCTCTATTTTGCCTTTGTACCGTCCATACAATTCGATATGTTGTTCGGCAATTCCACACGATGCAGCTACTTCCAATATCGGCTTCATTCCACTCTGCTACCTCCATCTATCCGATTCTTTGTTTATCCCTTAAATCTTATAGAAAGAATTCATCCTTATTGTACATGAAATAGATGGAATTATGCGTGAAGAAATTCGTACTCGTGGGGAGACATCGCTTCTGCTGGTCCTGAGATCTAGATCTTTCATCTAGCAAACTCATAGTTCCGATCTTTATTAATAGATGGAAAATATATCAAAAGACACTGGAGATATATTACATTTTAGGTAAAGTAGATTATGTGTATTTTACCTCAATTTCCAATTTATGAGGTAAGTATACAATCTTCTTGAAAGGAGGGGACCTTCGAAGTTCTAAATCCTGTAGTTATAGCAGAAGAAAGGAGGAGGTTTATGACAACCAAATGGGTTCAGCGCTTTAGTTTGTTCTTCATCGTGTTTCTATTGTCCATCTCCGTGAATATTTCGGCTTCGGCTGCTGATTTCACTCAAGGAGCGGACGTCTCCGGCAACAACGTAACTTTATGGTTCAAATCATCGGTTAATACGACATGGGTGGATGTCCACTATAAGGTGAATTCCGGAGTACAGCAAAATGTAAGGATGAGCTTCAACGCGGGTGCTGCGCGATTCGAGCACACCATTCTTTCGGCCGCCCAAGCCGAGATTGAGTACTTTTTCACTTACAATAACGGCGTGCCAGCCTACGACACCACAACATTCACTTATCGAAGCGGCCAACCCGATCCGGAACCTTCGACCAACTCAATTTATTCGATTCCAGCCTCTTCGATTCCCCAGCCTTCCGAGGGCGGCGTCAGCCTCAAAGTCATGAACGGCACGGGCGGGGCTTATACGGATGATCAAATTTACTGGGGAGTCATCGGCATCAATCCGGTAAACGGCAAATGGAGCTATTTGGATTTGGCCGGTAGACTTCTTCCGATTTCGTCCGATTTAAACAACGCCCCGGGACACCTCACTAAAGACGGCATCAACTATGCCAACATCTATCACAAGATCAGCGATGCCAATTGGGTCAACCTTCCGAAGATCGAATCCGGCCGGTTGTTCCTTAGCGTTGGTAGTCCCTTGTACATGAAGACCTTTGACGACGGCTTTGCTGGTCCGGATCTGAACAATCCCACCAATCCGAATCTGAATGTCATTTTTGACTTTGTCGAGTTCACTGTGGATAAGGACGGCTATCACGGAAATACGACTCGCGTCGATCAGTTTGGTTTTCCGATTCAACACCGGCTGGTGAATCTGGCGGGGAACTACGACCGTACCGTCGGCGAACTGGAATCAGAAACCCGTTCCGGACTGTTTGCCAAATATGTCAACGAAGTCCCTCATGAATTCAAATCGCTGGGTACCTTGCAGGCTCCTTATCGTATCCTCAGTCCTATGAAAGGGCCGTTTCAGGAAGGAGGAGCTTACGAGAACTATTTTGCCGGCTATTCCAGCATCTCTACCCAAGACATTCTGCTGGGTGTTGGCGAAGCGAGCAATCCTGAAGTATGTGCTGCGTTGAACCGTCATGTCTACACGGAACCTGACAACTGGAATCGGGTTGATCAATACTATCAAGCTGCCCCCGCGAACTATTACGCGAAGTTCTGGCATGATCACAGCATCGATGGGCTCGCTTACGGCTTCTGCTACGACGACGTGAACGGACAAGCCGCCTATCTGGAGGTAGGAGATCCGAAAGGTCTCATCGTCAGAGTGGGCTGGTAACACGGATGTTCTGATGGATTGATCCTATGGAGAGAGGAAGAAAGTTGAATGCAAATGCTTCCTAAGAGATTCGCTTTTTTGGCGGTATTGGCCTTATTCATCACTTTATTTATTCCACTTGCTGCAGATGTGAAAGCGTAGACCCTGCCGATCCAATTCCGAGCGGCTTTAAAGTCGTAGGATACTATCCAAGCTGGGAGCCCAGCAAAATCAACAACATCCAGTATCATAACCTGACGCATATTAACTATGCGTTTGCAATTCCGACCAGCGACGGCTCTCTTCTTCCGCTGAGCAACCCGGATGCGGCCAGCCAAATTGTTCGGACGGCCCATGCCAACAACGTGAAGGCGCTGCTCGCCGTAGGCGGTTGGTCATATAATGACATTCCTTTGGAAAGCACCTTTATGGCCGCGACGAATACGCCGGAGAAGATCAAGAAGTTCGGGAACGCCATTATCGCGATTGCCAAGCAATACGGATTTGACGGCGTCGATATCGATTGGGAGCATCCGCGAAACGACGGCCCCAGCAAGCAGCAGTACGAGGATCTGATGGTCTACTTGAGCGCGGAGCTGAAGAAGCAAAACATGCTTCTAACCGCCGCGGTGCTCAGCGGGGTAACACCAGAAGGCGTCATTTATTGGGACTCGGCTGCCCAGACCGATAAAGTCATCAACGCCGTGGATTGGTTTAATGTCATGGCCTATGATGGCGGTGATGGGGAGCGGCATTCCTCCTACGAATTTGCCGTGATGAGCGCAAAGTATTGGAAGGAGACGCGGAAGGTGCCAGCTCACAAGGTCGTATTGGGTGTTCCTTTCTACGGCAGACCTTCCTGGGCTTCCTATGCAGCGATTTTGCAAGCGAACCCCGACGCCTATAATACCGACATTTCGATGATTAACGGCATGCAAGCTCACTATAACGGAATCCCAACCATTCAAAGAAAGACGCAATACGCTCTGGAGAACTTAGGTGGCATCATGATTTGGGAGATCAGCCAAGACACAACTGACACCAGCAAGAGCTTGCTGCAAGCCATTAGTAACACCGTCAGAGCCTACCATCCTTAAGTCTGTCATGATCAAAAGAGCACTACCGTTCAGGCGGTGTGCTCTTTCCTTTTATTCCAGGTAGCGTTCTACTCTGTTCATCGCACCTTAATAGATCCACTGCACCCATAAAGGCAAAAGAATCAAGGTGAAGATCAGTGTAGGGGGAATGACGATCATCGTCACTTTCAAGTAATCATCCCATGTGATTTTGACGCGATGTTTTTTCAGAAGATGGAACCAGATCAACGAAGCGAGCGTCCCGATCGGCAATAACAATGCACCGATATCACTGCCAATGACACTAGCCAGATAAGAAATCCTTAGCGTCAGAGGATCCAGCGGCATTTCGGTAAGTGTCATCGTTCCGATCATTAGAGCAGGGTGATTATTGAAAAATATGGAAAGCGACGTCATCACTCCTCCCATCAGCAAGCTGGCATTCAGCATGCCGTCGTGGATTAGAGGATTTACTAGTGAAATGAGCAAATTCGTTAATCCAATGTTGTGCAATCCAAAAATGATGACATACATGCTGAAAGCGAAAACCAAAATATGCCACGGAACCTTGCGAAGCATATCCGATGGCGGGATCTTCAAGTTGTACCATCTCCACCCGAGCAATACAACAGAGCCAAGCACAGCAGCCAGCTCTACGGGAAAACCGTAGTAAGAGGCAACAAATAAACTGATGCGTACGATGAGCACGAATAGCAATATTTTTTGCATAAATTTCGTATCTTGTTTTAAGGGTTCACGATTTCGTACGGCCTCCTCCAGCTCCTCATCGGACTCGAGACTTAACCGCGGTGTTTTTAATGGATGTGACCTCAATCTGGGCGGCAGCTCTTTCGGCAATTGACGATAGAATACAAGAAACAGCAAACCTACCAGCACGATCAACCCTAAAAGTGCAGGGACAAACATCATCATCGTATGCATATATAAGTTCATCCCAACCATATTGAGAGCGATCAGGTTCACGATGTTGCTGACTCCGATCGGTGCGCTGGAGGCCGTTGCCACTAAAGCTCCGGATAAGAGATAAGGGATCTTCTGATGGTTTTTGAGCTTAAGCTCTCTTAACAAGAGGAGTAGTATTGGTGTTGTGATGAGAATGCTGCCATCATTATTAAAGAACAACGTCATTAAAAAACACATCAGGTTCACGTACCAAAACAAGCGGATCCCGGAGCCCCTGGATCGGTAAGCCAGTCCCTCGGCTGCCCAGTGAAAAAAACCGAAGCTTTCCAAGACCAGCGCCATAATAATCGTCGCCATGATCGTGATTGCCGCTCCGCTCACGGTTTCTCCGATGTGAAGCAGATCAGAAAAGTTTACTGTCCCGCTGATTAAGACAATAATAGCTCCGATTGTGGAGGGTATCGCTTCATTGAGTCCCCTTGGGCGCCACAAGATTAGGATGGTGGTTAGAACAAATGCGAGAATCGTTAAGCCTGCAGCTGTAAGCTCTATCAAGTGACCACCCCCATTCTCCAATTGTTTCTGCTCTAGCTGGCCGATTATTTACCGCTGACACGAACAAGGTAATCGTACTCGGCCTGCTGAACATCAACGACTGGAGCATGGGTAATCGTTTCTTCCTTAACCGAAGGTTTTAACAACATAAAGAGTCCCAACCCCGAAAGTATAATTAACACTAGGACGACCATTTTCTACTCCCCCCTTAAGGCAAATGGACAGATTTAATATGCTGAATATTCCATATCACCGATTCCCCGTCAGCTAAAACAAGGTGAAGCAAACCTCGATCAACGGATTGAACGATCCCGAATTTATCCGTTGCTTCTCCATGATCGAGAACAGCCAAACTCCCTTCCATCTTTTTAAGTTGTTGCTCAAACGTTCGGGCCAAGGTCAGACCGGTAGGCTTCACGTTTAATCTTTCATTTTCTAAAGAAAAGGGAGGTTTGTTGGCCGGATAAGGCATAATTAACTTCACATGATCCAATGGGACATACACGGTATGAAAAACCGTAGAATAGAATACAAGGTAATCGTTCATGACGCTGGTTAGATAACCGCTAAGCGTATGAACACCCGTCAGAAAAACTTCCATAAAGACGCCTCTGGCGTTAAATAACGTTTTCCGAAAAGAAATCGACTCTCCCGCTGCCCATTCCAGCGGGTTTTCGTACAAGGTTCCCTCATTATCTTTCTCAGGAGATGGAATAACCCGGAAGTGATGAATGTGCTTCGTTGGAATGTAGTAATAGCGCTCTTGTCTGAAGATGACGACGATATCATCTCCTGCATCAATTAAGAGCCCTGTGTCTAGTTGTGGTCTGCCGCTAATGGTGAGTTCGATATGTTGTCCGATGCGAGAAGTTAGCATAGGCATCGTATACCTCCTTTATCATGAGCATCGTGGTGAGGGAGAGAGGCAAGCCATTTGTGAGCTTGGCGCTTACGACTGGAATAAGCGGGTCCTTTCCCAAATTTTAAAGAAGGCGGCGCCCCAGGCACCGCCTTAATGACTGAAGGCTTTCGTTCCATTCTTAGAGAAAAGGATCCCATTTCTTCTTGGAGGATACCTTGGAGGATCCTCCTTGCCGTTTTTTGGCCGATTTTTTCACATTTTTGCTCGACTTTCTGGTCCCCCACTGGTAGCCGCCAGTACCTACACCCCAAGTGGAGAATCCGCCGGTTCTTCCCGGGTTTCTGCCGCCAGTTCCAGCGCCGCGCGTTCTGCCTTGCGTGCGGTTTCTGCCACCAGTTGCAGAGTCCCCTTCTCTGCCATGCGTGTGGTATCCATCATGAGAATGGTCTCCATGCGTGTGATCTCTGCCTTGCGTGCCGCCTCTGCCTTGAGTGCCGCCTCTTCCCTGGGTGCGGTTTCTGCCGCCCGTCCCGGCACCGCCGGTTCTGCCGCGATCTCCCCTGCCGCCAGGTCCGCCAGGGCCACCCTCGGCAGAAGAGATCGTAGCATTTTTGCTGCCCGAGGTTCTACCTCCGGTTCTGCCGCCGGTTCTTCCTCCCGTTCTGTTGTTGTTGGATCTATTGCTGTTTCGGTTATTGCCGTTTCTGTTGTTGCTATTATTGCTGCTATTGCTGCTATTGTTGCTGCTACTGTTGCTGCTCGAGCGGTTGCGCAGAGTCACACTCTTGATATGATAGGTTTGAACCTGTACGAGTTCATTATTTACAATGAGGTATACACTATCGTTGCCATAATCCGAGATGACCCCTTCGATCTTCTCAGGACCTCCGCGGTTAATTTGCACTTTTTTGTGTTTCAGGGCACGAAGAACGCCATCGAAATTGTACGAACGAATAATGGATTGACCAGTTCCCCCCATCGTTCCTTTGGTTTTCCCTTTCGTGCCCAAGTTTTGACTAAAGCTCTTCACATGAGCGTTTTTGATATAAACCGTGCCGTCCTTGGCCAGAATGACAAGGTAATCCGATCCGTAACCTACCAAAGTACCTTCAACCGAATCCGGACCACCGCGATTAATACGGACGTTGCTTCCTACTAAGTTGCCATAACCGTTTTGACTGATGGCCATAACCCATTTCCCCTTCCATAAATTGCTTAACATTCACAAACCGTATAACGAATTTGCTCGAGAGGGATCCTTACACTCCTCTCATTCACTTCCATCACAACTTCATCGGCAGTTATACGGGTAAGCCACCCTTTCTCGACTTGCGGCCCGCCAATATCTAGTAGGATCTGATGGTGCAGGAGGCTGGAGAGAAGTTCATTAAATCGAGGCGCCATGATCACTTCAACTTCTTGGCTGTAGTTCGTCGGGACTCTCTTCCATCTCGTTTCGGACAAGCTGTCAATATAAGCCGAATGGTAGTAGAGTATGCGACGATTTTTCGTTTGTACGGCCACATAATCATTCTGGATGCTTACTAATCTGCCAATGATGAAACCTGGTTGACCACGATTAATACAAACTTCCTTACCTATGAGATACATTAATTGACTCAGCGATTGGTAGCAGGCCACGTTCCTCCCCTCCTTTCATTTGCCCCCTAGCGGGAATTGTAGTACATCATATGTCGATGACTAACCTTTGTCCTAGTCTGATATCTATCATCTATAAATTTCCACTTCTGTAACTAAAGTAGAATTGCCTACAAGAATCAAAGAAAGAACCTTCCCTGTTGCCCTAGGTTAAAGCGGACCATCCGACTACTGCCTGCATATTCTGGATATTAAATTGAAATGCGGCAGGCTTCCGCAAGAAAGGTGATCAGGTTGAGGTTCCCCGTTCGTTCGCTTCAAATCGGCCGGTCAGACCAAGCAAAGCTAGAAAAAAGCGTATGGGATGACCAATACGCCAACGCATTACTGATGACGGATAACATTAAGGAGAACGTCAAAATCCGTTACCGGGGTGGACACACCCGTTATTACGACAAGAAATCCTACGAGCTTCGCATAGGTCACAGAAGCATCCATTACAACGTGGAGTGGGATGACCCTACCATGATGAGAAACGCACTCTCTTTTCGTTTTTTTGAGAAAATAGGGGTACCGAGTCCAAGAACGAGACATGTTTATCTGGTAATTAATGGAGTAAATCAGGGGCTGTATCTGGAGATTGAAGGGGTAGATCGGTCGTTTTTTACCAAAAGGAAAGTGAACACGAGCTCGCTGCTTTATGCGATCAATAACAACGCCAACTTTCGGCTGATAGGTGAGGGGGGAAAACGCAAGCGTAACCTGGCTTCTGGCTATGAGCTGGTGATAGGAACCTCTCAGGAGTTGGCACGAATCTCGCGGTTTGTGGAACGGATTCATACCCTCAAGGGGCGAAGGCTTCTAGCTTATATGAAGAAGCATTTAGATATTCCGGAGTATTTACGGTGGTTAGGCGGGGCGGTGTGCACCGGAAACTTTGACGGCTTTACTCAAAACTATGCCATCTTCCGCAAGAAGGGAAGCTTCAAATATCAAATGAGCCCTTGGGATTACGAGGGTACCTGGGGGAGAAACAGTTACGGGAAGCTCAGCGACATCGACAACGTCCGGATCAAAGGATACAACGGGCTGACCCAAAAGCTGCTCTCCTTCCCCTCGGTTCGGAGGCAATATCGCAAGACACTGAAGGAGATTCTGGAGCGACATTTTACGGTGAGTCAGCTGGCTCCAACGATTAACTCCCTTCACTCCTCATTGATGCCTGCGCTTATGGCCGATTCCACGCGTAAGTACTCCACCGATGTCCTCCTGTCAGACCGTCAGGTCATTCTCGACTATATTGCGAAACGCCGAGAGTACTTACTTCGCGAGCTTGAGAAGTTGTGATGGGGTAAGATTGGAACGTTGGGATAGGTGGAGTTGGAGCGCTTTTCGGTACTCGCACGCTGTGCCCTCTACTCGCCGTTTTTATGCGATTGCACGATTCCTGTAAAAATAGCCCCCTAACACACCCGTCATGCACACGATTCCTGCAAAAATACAGTTATTTTGAGCTGGAATCGCTGTTTTTCCTGAAATAACTGCAAAAGCGGCTAGGCCCCCTAAATCCGGAGTCCTGACCTACAAGTTTTGTGTTATCGCAGTCCAGCTCATTTTCTTGTGTGTTTACATCGATTTATGGAACTTTGAGGTATCCTCTAGCATTTTGACCCATAACGAAAACTTCATGGGAGCCATATGCTTCAGGCTACCATGCATTCTTCGATAATTATAAAAGTCCATATATTGATCAAGTGCGATAAACGCTTCTTCAAACGTCATAAATTCTCGTCTGCTAAACAAG
>NZ_KE159654.1:0-14661 GCF_000403375.2 Paenibacillus barengoltzii G22
GGGATGTCAAGACCTGGTAAGGTTCTTCGCGTTGCTTCGAATTAAACCACATACTCCACTGCTTGTGCGGGTCCCCGTCAATTCCTTTGAGTTTCAGCCTTGCGGCCGTACTCCCCAGGCGGAATGCTTAATGTGTTAACTTCGGCACCAAGGGTATCGAAACCCCTAACACCTAGCATTCATCGTTTACGGCGTGGACTACCAGGGTATCTAATCCTGTTTGCTCCCCACGCTTTCGCGCCTCAGCGTCAGTTACAGCCCAGAGAGTCGCCTTCGCCACTGGTGTTCCTCCACATCTCTACGCATTTCACCGCTACACGTGGAATTCCACTCTCCTCTTCTGCACTCAAGCTGTCCAGTTTCCAGTGCGACCCGGGGTTGAGCCCCAGGATTAAACACCAGACTTAAACAGCCGCCTGCGCGCGCTTTACGCCCAATAATTCCGGACAACGCTTGCCCCCTACGTATTACCGCGGCTGCTGGCACGTAGTTAGCCGGGGCTTTCTTCTCAGGTACCGTCACTCCGTTAGCAGTTACTCTAACGGACGTTCTTCCCTGGCAACAGAGCTTTACGATCCGAAAACCTTCATCACTCACGCGGCGTTGCTCCGTCAGACTTTCGTCCATTGCGGAAGATTCCCTACTGCTGCCTCCCGTAGGAGTCTGGGCCGTGTCTCAGTCCCAGTGTGGCCGTTCACCCTCTCAGGTCGGCTACGCATCGTCGCCTTGGTGAGCCGTTACCCCACCAACTAGCTAATGCGCCGCAGCCCCATCCGTAAGTGACAGATTGCTCCGCCTTTCCCAAGCCCCTCATGCGAGAGACTTGCGTATCCGGTATTAGCTACCGTTTCCGGTAGTTATCCCAGTCTTACGGGCAGGTTGCCTACGTGTTACTCACCCGTCCGCCGCTAAGTTCATCAGGAGCAAGCTCCCGATAAACTCCGCTCGACTTGCATGTATTAGGCACGCCGCCAGCGTTCGTCCTGAGCCAGGATCAAACTCTCCAATAAAGTAGTGTTTGACTTGCTCATTTAGAAAAAACTGACGAGATCGGATCGAATTTCAAGACCCGAGTACACCGGTTTGAAATTCATCCTTAAAATCTCAGTTTAATTACTCACTCGTTGTTCAGTTTTCAAAGATCAACTTCGTTACCACCTTATCGGCAACAACTCTTATATTATATCAAGTAATTCGCTCGAATGCAAGAACTTTTTTTAACTGTCCGGTTCATGCTTCGTCGTAATTACCTCGTCGCTGTGAGCGACTTTTATAATATATCAAACCTCTCAAACAAATACAAATGAAATACTTGGAAATTGCCTCCTGCACCCGAGAATCTACTATTATATAAAAAGAAAACCTGCAATCCTCAAAGGGACTACAGGCTTGAGAGGCCGTTAGCTCATCATTAACCCTGGCTGCCAAGGAAAATGTAACGGAGAATGATCAGAACGAACAATACCCACATTAACCAGTGGATGTCGTATTTCTTTTTGCCAATCAGATTGGCCGCGAAGGCCAGCACCACATAGAACACGACACCAAACGAAATCCCGTTCGCAATATTGTAGGTGAACGGCATCATCGTTACCGTCAAGAACGCAGGGATAGCTATAACCATATCGGAGAAGTCGATCTCTTTGATCGATTGCACCATCAGAACACCAACGATGATCAAGGCTGCAGCCGTTGCAGCGCCAGGGATCAAAGCGGCGATCGGAGCCAAGAACAAGGCGGCCAAGAAGCAAACCCCCGTCGTGAGGGCAGTCAGCCCTGTACGTCCACCTTCTGCTACGCCAGCTGCACTTTCAACATAAGCCGTCGTCGTGGAAGTCCCCAGCAATGCACCGCCAGTAACAGCCGCTGCGTCAACCAGCATGGCTTTGCCGACGCGTTTTTTGCCTTCTTCTGGATCCTTCATGATTCCTGCACGAGAAGCTGTACCTACCAAAGTACCAAATGTATCAAACAATTCTACGAAAGTGAAAGTCGCAATCGCGGAAATAATACCTGTATGCAAAATACCGTCCCAGTCAAAGCGTGCAAAGTTAATTTGCGTGAAGTCTGGAACCCAAGGCGTTTGCGGATTGGACAAAGTACCGAAGTCCACTACCCCCATCAGCAAAGCGATAACCGTCGTTCCCAGGATCCCCAGCAAAATCGCGCCGCGAACGTTCAGTACCATCAAAACCCCGATCAGCAACAAACCAATCAAAGTAAGCTGTACGTCCGTGTTCTCCAGACTGCCTAAATGAATGACCGTTTCAAAGGAAAGTACATCCGTGAACGTATTCGCCGGAATATCGCTGCCAGCTTCAACGCCGATGGTCATCAGCCCGCTGTTTTTCAGACCGATAATCGTAATGAACAACCCGATCCCGACCGTAATTGCATGCTTCAACGAATCCGGAACGGCATCCAGCAGCATTTGACGAACTTTCGTTAAAGTCAACAGGATGAAGATCAACCCGGAAATGAATACAGCCGTTAAGCCCATTTCCCAAGTAAACGGATGATCCGTTGTCGCAGACGACAGAATGACGGACGCAAAGTACGCGTTCAGACCCATCCCCGGCGCAAGCGCCACAGGAAAGTTAATGAAAAGGCCCATGGCAATCGTGAAAATCCCTGCGGACAGCGCCGTTGCCAAGAATACGGAGTACCAACCCATTTCGATCTGGCCAAACGCCGTCAACGTGTTCGGGTTCACCGTAAGGATGTAGGCCATCGCCATAAACGTGGTCAGGCCCGCCATAATTTCCGTACGTACCGTCGTACCGTTCTGTTTCAGTTTAAAAAACCGATCCATGATAAAATTACTCCCCCTTAAAAATTGACAATGCTGGTTCAAACAACTGGCATCACAGCACCACTTTGCCTGCATTCCCTTCGGAAAACGACAAAAAGCCCGAGGCGACATCTCTCGGGTTACCGTACATCCAGAAGAAACGATCGTTCGGATCAGTCAACAGCCATAGGCTTTCGTTCAAAGCAAGCTTTCGCAGCAGGAGCATTCATCCGAGCAACATCCCCGAACTCTTCCCAACTTGCTTCAACGATACGTTCGTTTCTTCCTTTCGTAGCCAGATCATTTACGGTGACCTCGTAGAGACTTCCGGGCCAATTCCCGGAATTATACGAAAAGAACTATGCGGTTTTGTCGATATCCAGACAAGCCATGTCAGCAAGGCTTATTACATGATTTATTCTAGGCGGAGGGTCCTAAAATGTCAACAGAAAAAACGAATATTCGATGCAATAAGCGATAATATTGTTCGTAATTTGAATTATTCGTGAAAATTTACACTGATTTCAAAGTAAATAAGAGACACAAAGCAGCAGATACAACAATAAATTAACTAAAAATGCTCTCCTTTATTTGCCTGAACCGGCATCTAAAGGAGAGCATTTGTGAGTTTGATAACCTATTCCCATTCAATCGTGGCCGGCGGCTTCGACGTAATGTCGTACACGACGCGGTTCACGTTCTCGACTTCGTTAACGATCCGTACAGAGATCTTCTCCAGCACGTCCCACGGGATACGCGCCCAGTCGGCGGTCATGCCGTCGATAGACGTCACCGCGCGGATACCTACGGTGTAGGAGTAAGTGCGAGCGTCGCCCATAACCCCTACGCTGCGCATGTTCGGCAATGCCGTAAAGTATTGCCAAATCTCGCGATCCAGTCCCGCCTTGGCAATTTCTTCGCGCAGGATGTAATCGGAATCCCGAACGATTTGCAGTTTCTCTTCCGTCACTTCGCCCAAGACGCGAATCGCAAGTCCCGGTCCCGGGAACGGTTGTCTCCACACGATTTCCCGCGGCAGCCCTAATTCTTCGCCAACCTTGCGCACTTCGTCTTTGAACAACGTTTTCAGCGGTTCAATCAGCTTGAACTTCATATCTTCCGGCAGCCCGCCCACGTTATGGTGGGACTTAATCGTTTGAGCCGTTGCCGTGCCGCTCTCGACAATGTCGGTATACAACGTCCCCTGCGCCAGGTAAGTAAAGTCATCGAACTTCGCCGACTCTTCGTCGAACACATAAATAAACTCGTTACCGATGATTTTGCGCTTCTGTTCCGGATCATCCACGCCGGCCAGCTTCGAGAGGAAACGCTCGCGCGCATCAATCTTGACGACCTTCATATCGAACTTGCCCACGAAGGTCTCCATGACGCTCTCCGCTTCGCCTTTGCGCAGCAGACCGTGATCGATGAACATACATGTCAACTGATCACCAATTGCTTTATGAATCAGCATAGCCACCACTGAGGAGTCTACACCGCCGCTCAACGCACAAAGCACTTTGCCGTCGCCGACTTGAGAGCGAATATCGCGTACCGCGTCCTCAATAAATGTCTCCATGCTCCAGTTGCCTTCGCAGCCGCAGATGTCATAAAGGAAATTGCGGATCATTTCATTTCCATGTACGGAATGCCGCACTTCAGGATGGAATTGCACACCGTACATCTTCCGGTCCGGATTGGCAAACCCGGCGATCGGCGCATGCTCTGTCGATGCATCAACCACGAAGCCGTCCGGAAGCTGGGTCACATGGTCCCCGTGGCTCATCCATACGGTCTGCTTCGAATCCAGACCGCGAGTTAGTGCCGAATGTTCGGCAAAATCCACGTCCGCTTTGCCGTACTCGCGTTTTGCCGCCCGTTCGACCTTACCGCCAAGCTGGTGAGCCATCAACTGCATCCCATAACAGATGCCGAAGATCGGCACACCGATGTCGTACACGGCCGGGTCAATGTGTGGGGCATCCTCCGCATAGACGCTGGATGGACCACCCGAAAATACGATGCCTTTCGGCGCGATTTCCCGCAGGCGTTCAACCGGCGTATTATACGGCAGCAATTCGCTGTACACGCCTAAGTCGCGGATTCTTCTTGCGATTAACTGATTGTATTGTCCTCCGAAGTCAAGGACCACAATCATTTCATTTGGCTTATTCATGACCGAGCCTCCCTCAAATTATGACACCTATTATACGAAACGACAAAAGAGGTCGTCAAGGAAGCCCAAGCGCCAATTTCAGCCTCGGCGAGAGGCCAACTTCCAGCATTGTTCAAGGAATTTCACGCTTTCCTGTCGATCCGGTCGCAAGCCTCCGTAGTAGATCTTTTCCCAGGTCCGTACGAACTGCTCCGCACACTCCGATTGCGCCTGATCTTCGCTGAACGCGCCCTGAATATATTCCCGGGCTGTCATGGACGCGGGCTTGGGACCATGCAGCAATGCCAACTCGCGCCAAACCCGATCCGCTGAAGCAAGCAACTCGCGGCGTCCAGGAAACGTGCTCCCTAACCGCAATCGTCCGAAGGCAAGCAGCAGCAAGTGTCCGCGCAACCTCAGTTCTCGTGCGAACAGTAAGGCGAAACCAGCAGTTAAAGCCAAAACGGTCCAATCAAACGGGCGCAGCCGCGGGGTCATACGGGTAAGTTTTTCGTAAGCCAATTCAGTAAGTCTCGGTTGCAGGTGCTTGGCCACTTCAACAGCTTTGGCTAACCACGGAAAAGCCGCTACCGTATCTGCTTCACCTAATCTATAATCCGCTAAGGTGCTGACGCTCAAGGCGTTGGACTCGCCAAACCCTGGCGTCGGATCAAAGGCAATCCAACCCGTTTCGGGAAAATAAACCTCGACCCACGAATGCGCATCCGCATAGGTTACGGTATATCGGTGCATCTCTGCCGAGCTGGAGCCTGTACCGCTTGCTAGTGAAACGGCCTCTCCCCTGCTCCCCGTCCCTCCTGCGGCGGAAGTCGAAACTGCAGACGGCGCAGGGTCCCCAGGCGCGAAGCCTTTGACCCAGCGGGCCGGAATCCCTCCGCTGCGCAGCAGAATGACCATCGCCGTCGAGAAGTGGTCGCAATAGCCGATGCGGTCGACGAACAGGAAGTTGTCAACGAAATCGGCCCCTTCCGGCGGCTGCCGGGAATCCAAGCTGTAAGTATAGCGATGCTCTAAGTAGCTCTCGACCGCAACGGCCGCATCATAACGGTTGCTTTCTCCGGCGACAAGCCGCTCGCCCAGCTTCCGCACCCGCTCCGGCAGTGCGTCCGGCAGCTGCAGAAAGCGGTCACGGACCTCTGCCGGGTCCGGCCCCTCTTCTTGGCGCAGCTTGTCTGCAGACGCCGTTGACACCGCCGACGTCAGCTCATAGCTGTAAATGCGCTCCGCCGGGGCAGCATAGTCGACGATCAAGGCATCGGCCCAGGCGTCAAACCGCGGCTCGATCTCCACCGGCGCTTCCCCGTCACCGGCGATGATCCGTTCCGCCTGGACCGGAAGCCCGCCGGACAGCAGAGCGACCCTCCCCGTTAACGGCGCTTCGAACGTCACCGTTTGGCGGATGAGCTCGCGGCCGGTGTCGACCTGGGCTGCGGCTGGGATGACCTCGCCTTCAGCCGCCTCGACCATCACACCGCCCGTACGCTCCGCCCCGGCGATCACCGGCGCGCTATCCCCGACCGGCTGAATCCAGCCCCGGCCGGTGTACACGCTTTTGCTCTCGCCGCGCCAGTACGTATTGTACGATGACAACGCCGTAAAATATGGATCATGGCGCAGGCGCAGCGGCCCGCCCAGCTTGGAGTCGTCCCGACCGTAGCCGGAGACGTTGACCGCCGCGGCCCGGCCCGCCGTGGCAGGCAACTCGGCTCCGCTCCACTCCGACAAGCTGCGAGCGACCTGCTCCCACGAGATCGCCCGCACCGGCTGCAACGGCAGCAGCGAGCTGAGCAGCGCTGCGCCCGCCACGCAGGCGAGCACGACGACCCCGCCGGCGAGTCTCCCGGCTCCCCGGCTCGGTCCAGACTCGCCGCGATGGAACGCCGCCGCTTGCAGTGCGAGGCCCAACGCTGCCGAGCGGATGACGCCCAAATACAGCTCCAGGCCAACGGCCGCCTCCAGCGCGAGCAAGTAAATCACCGTGGCGCTCAAGAACAGCAAAATACTTTGCCGCGATAACGCCAGCATTTGTACGGAAACAACCAGCAACGTCCAACCGATCAACAGGAGCAAAGCCCGCGTCTCCATACTGATGGAGAACAGCCGCCCTGTATCCCAAAACACCTCCAAATCAGTAGAGACCGTATGGGCGTAGCCGATAAACCAGCCAATCCCCTCTCCTCTTCCAAACAGATACAACATGGCACCGGCGATAAGCAGCGGCGGCACCGGTGCATACAGGACAGACGGCAGCCGCAGGCAGCCAATGAGCAGCAAAGCACCTGTGAGAACGAAAAACAGCGGAAGCAGCTCCGTCTGCCTTTCGGGAATCATCGCGTGCAGCGGATACAACCATTCCCCAAATAAAGCAAACAACAACAGCGTGATTAAGATCCGCAGGCCGATGGAAGGCGCTGAATGTCCGCTTCGTCGGGAGGATGTCATCGGTGCCGACAGACCGCTGGTAGGGATCACTGACGCTTTAGGCGCTGACATGCTTGATCGCCCCTTTCCGCGGAGTTTTCGTCCGATACAGCGTCAGATCCAGCACCGTGACGCCCCTCTCCCGGAGATGGGCAACCAGCCGCCCCAGATCCGATCCGCCAAGTCCGCCGGCACACCAAACTTCCGTGGCCACGCCCAGCTCAGCCAAATGCAGCACATCCCCCGCCAATTCAGGCGTCAGCTTGCCGGTGATGACGGTGAGGCTTTGCCCTTGGGCGAGCACCTCGGACCAATCCCGGCGCAGTATTTCACCCGCAGACAAACCGTTCCCCAAGCGGAGGCCGGCAAGCTGCTCCAGACCGCTCATCAAGCCATCGCGACCGTTCACCTGGCAAGCGCCGTCCATCCCGCCATGGCTGAACCGAAGCTCATCGGCACCAGAATCGCCGCCTGCTTCGCGCGTTAGCCACGTTGCGGCTGCCGACACCGCCAGCTCGAAGCCAGCGGAGGAAGCGTAATCGCCGTCACGCGTGCTCAGCAGCAAATAACGCGGCATAATCCCCTGCTCCTCGGGAATGCGGGAGAGCAGCTCGCCTTTTTTCGCCGAGTATTTCCAGTGAATTCGCCGCAACGGGTCCCCTTCGACATAAGGTCTTAACCGGCCCGGAGCTGAAGAGGATGCGACCAACTGAGGCTGCCATGCTCCGCCGCCCTCTTGCTCCGCCCGTTCCTCTGCCTTCGGGGGATTTCCTGCCAGCGGCAACGGATGAACGACCATCACCTCTGAGGAGGCCGCAAGTCGGCTCCGCTTGAACCAGCCAAACGGATCGCCCCAGGTCAGCTTGACGGACGCTTGCTTATAGACGCCCCGGGGTAAGCCCGGAATCGTATAGGTCATCTGGTAATCCCGGCGAAATCCGGTAAAAAACAAACTACCGCCCCGGCCCCCCGGGCGGTTCTTCCCATTTTCTGAACCCACGGTGTCACCTGCCAGTTGATCCTCGATCTGCAGCCAAACCGGCGGCAGACCTCCCTCACAGCGGACCGATAACGTGACCGTGACCGGTTCGCCGGCAACCGGATAGACCGGCTGCCAAGCGCGCTCCACCTTAAAGCGCTTTGGGCCAAACGCTTGGACCAAGACGCCCTGCAGCATCATGAATCCGACCAGCAGCAGCAAGAATAAAGACGACACCCCGCCGCGCCAAGCATACCAACCTCCCAACGCGACGGCGAAGGCGACGGCGATCAGCCATACCCATCCTGCGTGCTTCATGATGAAGCCCCCGCTCTCCGTGCAAATATCGGGACATTCACCTTAGCCAGTACTTCTGCTAACGCCTGCTCGCCGCTGACTCCGTCAAGCTTCGCTTCCGTCCGCAATACGATCCGGTGCGTGAGCACAGCGGGCGCGACCGCCTTGACATCGTCCGGCGTGACGAAGGAACGTCCTTTGTAATACGCCATCGCCTGCGCCGCCCCCATCCAAGCAATCGTTGCGCGCGGGCTGAAGCCCAGCGCGATTTGCGGATGCCGCCGGGAGACGTCCGCAGCGCCAACCATATAGCGCTTGATGACGTCGTCCACAAATACGCTGCGCACCTGACGCTGCATCAGGGCAATTTCCCCCGGTAACAGCACCGGCTTCAGATCGGCAAGATCAGGCGGATCTTGCATTCTCCCAAGCAAATCCACCTCCTGCTCCGGATTCGGGTACCCGAGCGTCAGCCGCATCAGAAAGCGATCCAACTGCGCCTCCGGCAAGCGATAGGTTCCTTCGTATTCCAGCGGATTTTGCGTCGCCAGCAGCAAGAACGGCTTCGGCAAAGCCCGCGTCTCTCCGTCAATCGTCACTTTCCGTTCTTCCATCGCTTCCAGCAAGGCCGACTGGGTTCGCGGCGCTGCCCGATTGATCTCATCGGCCAGTACGACATGGGCGAACACCGGCCCTGGCCGAAACTCAAACTGACCGCTTTGCGCATGGTATACCGTTACGCCAGTGACATCGGACGGCAGCAGGTCCGACGTGAACTGAATGCGGCCAAACGTCCCGCCGATGCAGGCAGCTAACGTGCGGACCAGCATCGTTTTGCCTACTCCGGGCACATCCTCTAACAAAATATGACCGCCGCTCAGCATCGCCACTACCGCGAGCTCGATCTCCGCTTTTTTTCCAACGATCACCCGATCCACCTTGTGGACGAGCCGCTCCAGCAACGTCTGCGCTTGATCGTGATTCATCCTGACTTCCCCTCCATTTCTAAAAACCATGGCCGTAATCTATCAACCAGTATCTCCAGAAACTAGTGGAAATAGACATGGAAGAAAGGGAGAGAAAGTTAAGCGTTTGTCCCAAGAATCTATCAAAACAACTAGATTGCCGAGACCCGTCGCTCCCCAGCAGTTGAAACAACTCCGACAATCGGATGACCTAATGCCTCCAAGAGCGGACGCAGTGGAATCCATAACGCCTGAGCCTTGCGCTCAAACGTCACTTCCCATTCCACATTGGTTCCGTCTTGGCGTACAGCCGTCAGCACCCCGCGCCGGGTATCTGCCACCATGTAGGCGTCCCCCCAGTTGATGAAGGCGCTTTGCGTAGCCTCGCTCCAATAGACATCTGCCCCTAACCGCTCCATCATTAAACGAACAGGTGCCGCATACTGACCGTCACGCAACTCGTATTCCCCGGGCTCAAGGCGCGTTTGCAACCCGCCAGCCTCCACGGTAAGCGGCAGCTCCGGTTCAAACAAAGCCGCATTCGGAACGACGTTGGACGCGATCCATTCGGCGGAAGGCGCGGGACGGTTCTTTTTCTTGCTTATGGAAGGGTCCAGTGAAAATTGTACAGGCTGTTGCTCCGCAGATAAGGTGCCAAACTCGTAACCTAGTTTTTTATAGTAATGAATAATTTCCGGCAGCGCCTTAACCGTCTGTTCATGACCTCCTCCGTCATGCATCAACACAATGATTTGATCCTGCAGCTTCGTGTTCTTGACGTTGGCTATAATCTCACTGGCCGGAACACCTCTACGCTTAGAATCCCCGCTGTCTACATTCCAGTCAAACACTTTATACCCGCCCTGCTCCATCAGGTTGAAATACGTCTTGTCAAAATGACCGTATGTACCGCCCGGCGCGCGTACCAGCGGTGTACGTGTTCCCGTAATCTCCCGCAGCACCTCTTCCGTCGCCTTGACCTGCTTCCAGAAATGGCCGAAGCTGTCGTACAGTGCGTCATAATCATGGTTATACGTATGATTCCCGAGGACATGGCCGCCGTCTACGATGCGCCGGATCATCTCCGGGTAGCGCTTGGCTTGCTGCCCCAATACGAAGAAGGTCGCGGGCACCTCCTCTTCCCGCAATATCTCCAGCACTTGATCTGTATGCGGGCTTGGCCCGTCGTCAAACGTTAAATAAACCGTTTTGCCTTGCTTGTCTTTGTTGTTCGCTTGCGGCGTTTCAGACTTCTTCGCCTGAGATGCCGCCAAAGCCGCCGATGCGCCAGCCGAGCCAACGGCCGATGTATGGACAGGTTGCACCTTCTCAGCGGCAGGTGCAGCGAGATTTACTGTATGCGTCGCGGATTCCCCCGCGGCTTGTTCTTTCATCGCCAGGGCTTTGACTTCAGGCATGCCCTTGTGCTGGAAGCCAAGCGGCGTGCAGATTGCCGCAATCAGTACTACCGTAAGCAGTAGCAAACGTACCAGCATTTGTCCGGATAACTTTTTTGGTTGTTTCATCGACCTTCTACCTCCGCACTAGGATCAATTTCTTTTCTATGAATCCTTTAGCTTTCTGGTAGATTGTATGAAGGTAGAGATGAAGATAGACGTCATTCGAGAAAATATTGCCGAACCCCCGCCGGCGCCGATATAATATGTTGCAAAACTATCCAAAGGAAGGTGTAATTGCAACATGAAGAATTCAAAATCTAAATTCATTGCCGGCTTCGTTGCAGGCTCCCTTCTATTCGGAGCAACAGGAGTTTATGCCGGCAGCAGCGGAAAACTGATCGAAGTGTTTTACAACGTCAAAGGGATCACCGTCAACAAAACAGCTCAAAAGTTGAGTGAGGATAACAAACCGTTCCTCTATAACGGGACGACATACGTACCTCTTCGGTTTGTTGCTGAAGCGCTGAAGCTCCCGGTGAAATGGGACGCCTCCACGCAAACCGTATACATAGGCGAGACAGAGGGGAAAACGGATATTTATCCAGAACGCGATATCCAGCATTCGAATGCGCAGACCGCATACTGGAGCAGATATGAGTACGCATACAATGCGAATGAGCCGATCGAAGACAACTTGGGGAACTCGTATACCAGCTTCCTGCGCTTTGAGTTCCCTAGAAATGATAACGGCTCAGACGGTCGCTGGGTCCATATTCAATTTCCGCTTAACGGACAAGCCAAGAAGGTGGTCGGCAAAGTGGGGTTGACCGGAAAATATAGAGATTCTGGGGCTTCGGTTACGCTGCGGATTCTGGTCGATGATCGTGAAGCTTACTCAGAAACTTTCAAACCGGGAGACTTCCCTAAGGATTTAGCGCTTGACGTCGCTCATGCAGCGAAAGTCGAGTTCCGTGCAACAGCCGATCAGGAGAACATCGAACTGGGCCTTTTTGATCTGCATTTTGAAAAATAAGTAAAGTTAAACGCCTCATCCCGCTTTAAACGTTAGGATGAGGCGTTTTGATCAACTCTCTGGCGAAGACACCTATTTTATTGGCCGGCTTCTCGCAGTGCCTCCAACACTTGTTCCGCGTGCCCTTTGACTCGAACCCCGCGCCATTCACGGAGCAGCTTCCCCTCCTCGTCGATGAGGAACGTCGAACGGACGATGCCTTCGTATTCGCGGCCGTACATTTTTTTCAGCTGCCATACGCCAAACATTCGGCACACCTCATGAGACTCGTCCGACAAGAGCGGGAAATTCAGCCCTTGCTTCCCGGCGAACCTGGCGTGAGATTTCACCGAATCCCCGCTGATGCCAAGTACTACCGCCCCATATTCGCCGTACACCTCAGCAAGATCACGAAAATCGCAAGCCTCCTGAGTACAAGCCGGGGTAGCATCTTTGGGATAAAAATAAAGAACGACCTTCCGGCCGCGAAATTGCGATAACGAGATTTCCTCCCCGCTGTCTGCGGGCAGTCGAAAATCCGGAACAGGCTGACCGATTTGCACTTGTTGCGTTTGTTCCGACATGCTTCTTCCTCCTCTGGCCTCTCCAACCCTGAAATTGATTGTATTTACAAAAAAAATTATAATGGAAAGACATGTAGTATATCTATAATAGAAACCGAATTTATCGCATGCCTTGAAAGGAACGAACCCAATGACGAAACGCACAAAACGGGCGATTCTCTGGTCTGTGATCGGAGTGGTTGTCGCTCTCGCCGGCTTTGCAGCCTACTATTTTACGGCCCTCTATAACCAAGTCGACAATTTTCAAAAAGAAGGGGAGCAGTCCCCTTTCTATAACGTGCAGCCAACCGAAACGAAAGTGCCGGAACCGCCCAAATGGGAAGGCAAGGATCGCGTAAACATCCTGCTGATGGGCGTCGATGCGCGCGGTTTGAAGAAAGGGGAAATTCCTCGTTCGGACACCATGCTGGTCGCTTCCCTGGACCCTGTGAGCAAGAAGGCCTACCTCTTCTCGATTTTGCGCGACACGTACACCCAAATTCCAGAGCACGGTTCGGATCGGATCAACACGGCGATTACGCACGGACCGAATACAGCGATGCAGGCGGTCTCCGACCTGCTTGGCATCCCGATACAATATTATGTGTATACCGACTTTCAAGGATTCATTGAATTGGTGGATGCCGTCGGCGGGGTTGATTTTTATGTGGAAAAGGATATGCACTACACCAGCAAAGCAGATAATCATGAATACGACATCGATCTGAAAAAAGGACAGCAGCACTTAGATGGCAAAACGGCGCTGCAATACGTCCGCTTCCGGCACGACGCTCTGTCTGACTACACCCGGACCGAGCGGCAGCGCAATTTCCTGAAGGCGGTGGCGGATAAGCTGAAGTCGACGACTTCCATTATGAAGCTGCCTTCGATTCTGGAGAAAATCAATCCTTACATCGACACGAACTTGTCGGTTCAGGATATGTGGAAGCTGGCTACTGTCGGGTATGACGCAGAAATGGTCGCCAGCGAGCAGATTCCGCCGATGGACCTGCTGGTGGAGAAAACCGTTGGCGGCTCGTCCGTCCTTGGTGTTCGCAGCGAAGACGATTTAAAGCAATACGTGCAGGACGTATTTAATAAAACGGAAGAAAGCGGTACGGACAGTGGCAACGATGCTGACGGTACCGAAGATAACGGTGGCGACAGCAACAGCGGCAGCAGCTCGGGCCGTACCGGGGCGAACGCCGGCAGCAGCGGCCGGAACCTGGAGGCGGCCAGCCCTTGAGGCTGGGAGCCTTTAGGGGCGGAGGGCGCTAAGCCCTGAGGTTAGCGAGGTCCTTGCCTGCTTAGGCGCGGGCGGGAGTCCGTGAGATCGGAGGGCGTCTTTCGAGGCAGGCTCGGCCCTGTGGCCAGGCCTTAATCGAGAGGCGGCCTCCTCTATTTTGGCCGGATAACCGCCATTTGGGGCGCAAGTAACTGTATTTAGTTGCACCACTCCTGTCCTTTGGGGGCACCGGTAACTGCCTTGGATGGTACTACTGCTGTCTTTTCGTGGCGACAGTAACTGCCTTTGCTACCCCCCCACTCTTACTGCCTAGTTCGGCATCACGAACTGCCTTTTTTTGATCGCCGCCTACCGTGAATCCGCGCTATTGGGCCTGTCAGCTGTAAAAGTGCAGTTCATATTGCCCAAAATCGCTCTTTTTCAGCATTCAAATGTAAAAATGCAGTTCATTTCTGCTGACAGGTCGCTTTTGAGGGCATATCGTGATGTCTGAGATGTACTTTCCCTAAGGCCCCCTAAATAAACTGGAGTCCTCCCCTACAAGGATTTACAATGGAAATAAGGGAGAGGATTCAGTTATGGGAAAAGCCAAAGATGAATTTCGTTTAAAGGTAGTAAGAGAAGCTCTGTCCGGGATTAAGGTGGGGGTGCTTGCCCGGTCGTATGACCTGCACCCAGAAACCATTCGAACCTGGATTCGAGCATACCGAGATCAGATTACAGATGTGGATACATCACTGCCAGACCAACACCTTCAAGAACTCAAACGACTTCAAGAGATTGAAGAAAAATACGAGAAAGCGATGAAAGT
>NZ_KE159654.1:15426-188515 GCF_000403375.2 Paenibacillus barengoltzii G22
ATGAGCGAATTCCCCCAAGGACTCCCAATATGAATGCCTATATCGAATCATTTCATAGCATATTGGAACGCGACTTGTTTAGCAGACGAGAATTTATGACGTTTGAAGAAGCGTTTATCGCACTTGATCAATATATGGACTTTTATAATTATCGAAGAATGCATGGTAGCCTGAAGCATATGGCTCCCATGAAGTTTTCGTTATGGGTCAAAATGCTAGAGGATACCTCAAAGTTCCATAAATCGATGTAAACACACAAGAAAATGAGCTGGACTGCGATAACACAAAACTTGTAGGTCAGGACTCCGGATTTAGGGGGCCTAGCCGCTTTTACAGTTGATCGCGCGTAAGTGTCGGTTTTTCGGACAAATCAAATGTACTTTTGCAGTTAAATCGTAAGCTGGCTGGCACAATAACGAGCTCATTCCAGTAATTCAATTCAGAAAGGAAGTTTATTGAGATGAATCGATCACAATCCGAACGATTGTATGAAGAAGCGTTGCAACATATTGTAGGCGGCGTCAACAGCCCCTCCCGTTCCTTTAAGGCGGTTGGCGGCGGGGCGCCTGTTTTTATGAAAAAAGCGGAGGGCGCGTATTTCTGGGACGTGGACGGCAACCGCTACGTCGATTATTTGGCGGCTTACGGACCGATCATTACCGGACATGCCCACCCGCATGTGACGAAGGCCATTCAAGAAGCTGCCGCGAATGGCACGTTGTACGGGACTCCAACCGAGCTCGAGATCCGCTTGGCTCGCATGCTGAAAGAAGCGATTCCTTCGATGGACAAGGTGCGCTTCGTGAACTCCGGCACGGAAGCGGTCATGACGACGATCCGCGTCGCGCGCGCGTATACGAAGCGCAACAAAATCATCAAATTTGCCGGTTGCTACCACGGCCATTCTGATCTCGTGCTTGTGGCCGCGGGCTCCGGCCCGTCCACGCTGGGCATCCCTGACAGCGCCGGCATCCCGACCAGCATCGCGCACGAGGTGATCACCGTGCCGTTTAACGATGCTTCGGCGCTGAAAGATGCGCTCGACAAGTGGGGCGACGACGTCGCCGCCGTCATGGTCGAGCCGATCGTTGGGAACTTCGGCATGGTGATGCCGAAGCCCGGGTTCTTGGAAGAGCTCTGCCGGCTTGCACGGCAGTACGGCGCCCTCGTCATTTACGACGAGGTCATTACGGCCTTCCGCTTCCATTACGGCTCGGCGCAAACCTACGCCGGCCTCTCCAACCATGAAGCGATCCGGCCGGACCTCACCGCCCTCGGCAAAATCATCGGCGGCGGGCTGCCGATCGGGGCGTACGGCGGCAGCAAAGAGATCATGGAGCAGGTAGCACCGTTGGGTCCGGCCTATCAGGCCGGAACGATGGCGGGCAACCCTGCTTCCATCTCCGCCGGCATCGCCTGCCTCGAGGTGCTGCAAGGCGCCGGGGTCTACGAAGAGATGGACCGTCTCGCCGTGAAGCTGACCGACGGGCTGGCCGACTCGGCCCGCCGCCATGGAGTACCGCTGACCATCAACCGGATCCGCGGCTCGTTCTCAACGCATTTCTGTGACCATCCGGTCACGAACTATGCGGAGGCGCAAGACACCGACAGCGAAGCGTTCGCTGCCTTCTTCCGCGCCATGCTGAACCGCGGGGTTAACCTCGCCCCGTCGAAGTTCGAGGCTTGGTTCCTGACGACGGCGCATACGGAAGCCGACATCGACTTTACGCTGGAAGCCGCTGAAGCGGCGTTTAAGGAAATCGCTCGCTAACCAATCAAGTCTGCCTGGTTCGTTTGTGAACCGGCAGACTTTTTTTGATGGGAAGAGATCGTGTTTTCGTCCCATTTACGATTCTCCGCGAACGTTCTATACTACAAGAAGCCTATCAACCAAAGGATGTCGTGCCCATGCTGCAAACGCTGAACCGACAACTGAACAAAATGATGCCCCTCATTACGCCTACCAGCATATTGATTGGCGTCCTTTGCGGGAGTAACCTGGCTCCTTATACTTATCTGTCTCCATGGCTGTTTGCCTTCATGACCTTTGCCGGGAGCATTAGTCTCAGCTTCAAAGATTTCCTGAACGTGCTCAAAAAACCGCTCCCCCTGGTACTCTGCCTGTTTATCCTCCACCTGGCGATGCCGCTGGTGGCGATGGGAATGGGGCATTTGGCGTTCCCCGGGGATTTTTATACGATAACCGGCTTTATTCTCGCCGCAGCAATTCCAACCGGAGTCAGCAGCTTTGTCTGGGTCAGCATCTACAAGGGCAACATTGCCTTGACGCTGTCGATCATCCTGATCGATACGCTGCTGGCCCCCTTTGTCGTTCCCGGCATTCTGGCGTTGCTGGTGGGCACCAGCGTTCGGCTTGATGCTGTGGCGATGATGACCAGCCTGTTCTGGATGATCGTTGTCCCATCACTGGTGGGCATGCTGTTGAACCAGTGGACCCAAGGCAAAGTGATCACCACCTGGGGGCCTTGGTTGAACCCGTTCTCGAAGCTTGCCATGGCTTCGGTCGTGGCGATTAACGGCGCGGTGGTCGCCCCTTACCTGACCGATTTCAGCCCGCAGTTGCTGGGGCTCGCCGCCATCATCGTCCTGCTCGCGGCTATCGGCTACGCGCTGGGCTTTGGCTTGTCCCGGCTGATCGCCCTGAACGAAGCCGACAAAGTCGCGCTCGTCTTCAACGGCGGCATGCGCAACATCAGCGCCGGCGCTGTGCTGGCTGTCACCTACTTCCCCGCTCCGGTGGCTGTGCCGGTCGTGCTGGGCATGGTGTTCCAGCAGGTGATGGCCTCCCTCGTCGGCCTTGTACTCGGACGGCAAGCCCGCGCGCATCAGCCAACGGACAAAACAGCAACGTCGGCATGATTTAGGGCTCGGGAAGGCGCGGCGCTTCTACTTCGAACTTGCTCTAGTTCGCACGTACTCTAGTGCATTCCGCTCTAGGGCACTCTGACTCTAATGCATTCCGCCGCTCTAATGTTCTCTGGCCCTAACGCGCGCTCAAGCTCTAGCATACTCTGGCTCTAGCGCCTCCAGCTCTAGCGCCTCCCCCTTTCTCGCCCTCCCTTCTCCACCTCCCGTCCCTTCTAACGGAACCAGATGACCTTATTCGCTCATTTCCCGGACATTTCCCATCCTAACGGAACAAGATGCCGCTAATTGGCCAAAATCCGCACTGAACTACACTCCCAATTGCAAATAACGTCTCTCCGGTCCGTTAGAATTCAAAACGCGCCGAAAACCGCAAAATAACGACTCCTAGTTCCGTTAGCGGGCCAGACAAAGGCGCTGTAATGTTGACGCTCGCACTCGGCCAGACAAAGCTAGCCCTAGAGTTGGCTGGCATTACCCCTAGCATAGGGGCAGCGAATACTTCAACAAGACAGCGCCTCCATACACCCCAACGCAAAAAGGCCTCCCCGGTCCAAACTGAACCAGGGAGGCCTTTTACAACCCATTATTGCGCTTGAATTTTGTCAAAGAAATTCTCTTGCACGTACTTCGCAGCGATATCCAGCTGCTGCTTGGAATCGGTACCCTTCTTCGAGAACGACTCCTGAACGACGTTGGACATCGTAGCGTAGTAGTCCTGTGTCCCAAACTGCGCTTCCGGCTTGCCTTCGAGCAGAGTGAAGAGCTGCGGATCGTATTTGTATACGTTGTCGTATTTGTCGTAAATGGCTTTCACTTTGCTGGCGTATTCGGAATCTTCGCTAAAATACTCCAGCGGTGTCGGCACATAATACTTACCTTCTGCTTTACGGGCTTGGATCGTATCTTCTACCGCTTTCAAAGCATCGTCGGTGAAGTAATCAAACGTAATATAACGGAACGCCATTTCTTGTTCGTCTTTCGTCGCATTCGGGTTAATGACGAGGTAGTTGCCGCCGAGCACCCCGTAATGCTTGCCGCCTTTCTCGGCAGCAGGCATCGGATAAGCGACCACATCCTCCGGCTTCATACCGCCTTCATTCAGCGCGGCTTGAATGACGTCAAATGCACCAGCGATTACCATCGCTGTCCGTCCTTGTTGGAAGGAGCTGACGGCATCGCCCCAGCCCAACGCCCAGTCTTGCGGGATGGCGTTAGCTTCCCATCTCAGCTTCTTGTAGAAGTCCAGTGCCTTCACCCCAGCCTCGGAGTTGAACACGGCAGTAACTTTGCCGTTTTCGTTCTTTTGAATGTCGCCGCCGGCTTCAAACAGGAAGTTGGTCCAGTTCCAGCCAGCTTCGTTCCCTTTCCCCATCGGAGCGATCCCCGAAATTCCTTTCTTCGGATCGGCAACGCCTTTGGCGACATTGTACATATCATCCCAAGTCCAGTCGAACGGAGGAGCAGCAATGCCCTTTTCGTCCAACAGCTTCTTATTCACTACTGTCGAAGTGACGTAACCGTTTTGGGTGATCCCGTACACTCGGCCGTCCACGATAAATTGATTTTGCAGCACCGGGTTAATTTCATCCTTATACTCCCAGTTGTTCCACAAATCAGTAATGTCAGCAACCCAGCCGCGTTCTACCAGGAATTGAGCTTCTGTTGCCCACGTATTGTAAAAGGTTGGTGCTTCGTTGGAAGCCATTTTTACGCCGATTTCATTGACGCTGTATTGCCAATCATCCTTAACGATCGTCACGTTCGGATATTTGGCTTGGAAACGAGCGATTTTATCGTCTTCCTGTTGGCGAAGCGTCGTTTCGTCCGGCAACGGGTAGTGGATCTTGATCGTGACCTTGCGCTGCGTGATATCATCGGCTTCAGCCGACGACGCGTCCGCATTGCCTCCCCCGTTGTTGCTTGTAGCCGCCGTATTTCCGCCGTTGTTACCGCCGCCGTTATTTTGGGCTTCCTTGTTCCCGCCTCCGCCGCAGGCCGCGAGCAGCGAACCAAGCAACATCAGACACATCAACACCGCTGAAAACTTGCGCATTGAAACTCCCCTTTTCATAAGTTAGGTAATCTTGCATTTTTATCATAAAAGAGAAACATTTAGCATTCGATGTGTGATCTTATGACTTTCGTGTGCAGGCCTACGATTTTGTAACCGTTACCACTATCCCTTAACCGCAGACAGGCTCACACTGCGCATGATAAACTTCTGGAAACCCAGGAACACGAAGATCGGCGGAATCATCACCATAAACAAAATGCTGAACTTCACACTGCTATCCATGTTCCGCGCGTTAATGACATATTTGTAGATCGCGGTGGCCAGCGTGTATTTGTCTTCCGTGTGCATCACCAGCGATGGCCAGAACCAATCATTCCACGCCGTAGAGAAAATAAAAATCGCCAACGTCGCGAAGATCGGCACGGACAGCGGCACCGCAATCCGCAAGTAACTGGTCCACTCCGAAGCTCCGTCAATCCGGGCCGCTTCGAAGATTTCCGGGTGGATGCCGTCGAAGAAATTTTTCATCAGCAGAAAATAATACGCATTCGCTCCCGCCGGCAGCCAGAACGCCCAATAGGTGTTCAGCAGCCCCAGCTCCTTCAGGTTCACGAAGTTCGGGATCATATAGCTCGACGCCGGGATGAACAACGTCAGCAGAATAAAAAAGTAGATCGCCCGGCTGTACGGCACGCGGATCCGCGAAATGCTGAACGAAGCCAGCCCCAGCACCAGAATGGTCATCAGCAGGTTGCCGCCGAAGATGAGCAGCGTATTTTTCAAAAACATCGGCAGATCGATATAATTCCAAGCTTTCGGGAAATTGTCCCAATGCCATTCCTTCGGGAAGAATCGCGGCGGAAACGAGTTAACCTCCTGGTTACTCTTCAATCCGTTGAACATCGTCATCGCGATCGGATACAACATCGTAAACGTCATCACCGCAATGCACAAGCACATCAATCCGTAGACCACTTTATTCAGCGGCTTCTGCAGATCGGAGGGCGACAGGATGCCTCTTTCTTTCATATCAGTACTCCTCCTTGTTCAGCTTGTATTGCAACACGCCCAGCACGCTTAGCACGATGAACATCAGAACCCCAAGCGCAGTCCCGGCCCCATAATCGAGCTGGGTAAAGGCGTATTTGACGGTCAGGAGGGCATAGGTTAACGTGGCCTTGTTTGGCCCGCCGTCCAGCAATGCTAGCTGCGATTGGTACGCCTGAGATGTGCCGATCAGCTGCAAAATCAACATCAGCACGATCAGGTTCCGCATCGACGGCAGCGTGATGTATTTGATCCGGGCCCAGACGCCGGCTCCATCGATTTCCGCCGCTTCGTACCAATCCCGCGGAATGCTCAGCACCCCAGCCAGGTAAATCAGCATCGCTGAACCAAACTGCTGCCACGTCTCCATAAAGACGATCGAAACCATCGACCACCTGCCGTCGGAAATAAAGGACACCGGATCGGCCCCAAACCATCCGAGCAAGGCGTTGATTGGTCCCACCGGATCGTACATCCAGCGCCACATCCCATACAGGACAACGCCCGGTACGACAAACGGCAGGTAAGCGGCGATCCGCGCAAATCCTTGGAACCAGCGCAGCTCGGAAATCGCGATTGACGCTGCGATCGGCACCCAGAAGCCGATAACCAAACAGAGGAGCATATAATACAAGGTGTTGCGAACCGACAACAGCACGTCTGGGTTATGAAACACCTTTACGTAATTGTCGAATCCGACAAATGTGTTGCCTTTGACGAAATCGATATTGTAGAAGCTGTAAACCATCCCTTTGATGATCGGGACCCACAAGAACACGATAAAGATGGCAATCGCCGGTACCAGAAAAAGATACCCCCACATGTACTGCTTCCAGTTCGATCCCCGCCGCGGCTTCTGCGAAGCGGAGGTGGATGCTTTAACCGTGTTCTGCTGCATGTTCCCCGGTGAAATCACGGGTTCCCCCATCGTTCTCCCTCTTTTCTACGTAGTGTCTTTTTTCATTGTAGAAAAGCAGCCGTATGTCGAACATGTCTAAAACTATGTGAACTATGGTCGTTCTTACTTCATCGTTATTTCTTCAGCTCGGTAGGACTGACGCCAAAGTATTTCTTAAATATCTTGCTAAAATGCTCCGGCGACTCATATCCCACGCGTTCGGCGATCTCGTAACGGCGCAGATCCGTGTTCAGAATCAGCGCTTTGCTCTCTTCCATCCTCAGCTTAATCACGTATTCCCAGAGGTTGTAGCCGGTATTTTTCTTGAACAAGTAGCTCAAGTAATTGGGGCTGACGTGATTGTTGCGGGCCACCTCGTGGATAGTCAGTCCCTTCTGCCGGTAATTCTCCTCGATATACTTCTTGGCGCTCTCCACAATCTGGTTATTCTGCTTGGTCAGCTCTTCTGTGGAAGGGTCCTGGGAATAGTTGTGCCAGTTAAAATCGCCATAATAAAACACATGATGATCCCCGTGCTCGCCTCCCCACAGCATCGCTTTGTCCGCCTGCCGGCTGAGCAAGCTTAGGAACCCCGTTCCTTTAAGAATCTGGCTGATCCCGACCGTGCACCGCAAGCCAAGATATTTATGAATGTGATGATGCAAGCTGCGGCCAAGCATTTCGAGCTGATTGATTTTGTTGAGATTCGGCTCGGCATACTCCGTTTCACTCCACTGCAAGATCAAAGCGATCTCCAAACTCTCGGTATAAAAAGACGCTGCGCGCCACTCCTGATGCAGCAGCTCGTTCACGATATTAAGCGCCGCGTAACGGAACAGACAGGCATCCCGATCCCGATCCCCGGATTGTTGCTTGTCATCGGGGATCACCAACTTTATTTTGATCACGGAAAAATACGGTCCTGTCAGCCCCAACCTCTCAGCTTCCGCAACCCGCTGTTCGTCATCCCCTTCAGCGAGGTCACTAATCAGGCGGTTCAGCCGTTCGCCGTATTCCGGAAGCGGCTCCTCCATGTGGAAATGCTCCGCGCCTCGGGCCAAAATCTCCTCGCCCTGCGGCAGCGGTTTATCCATTTTCAACAGCGCGTTGCGCACCGAGTCCAGGAACTGCTCGCTGTTCAGCGGCTTGATCAAATAGTCCTTGGCACCCAGCCGGATCGCCATCTGGGCGTATTGGAACGTTTCATGCGCAGAGATGATGATCGTCTGCACCCAAGGCTTGATCAGCTTCGCCTGCTGCATCAACTCGATCCCGTTCATTTCTCCCATCTGGATGTCGGTGACGAGCAGATCCACTTCCTCCATTCTTACGTAATCCAGCGCTTCGTGCCCGTTATACGCGGTGTAGATCTGACCGATATCCAGTCCTGAAGCGGTTAGAAGTCCGGATAAGCCTTTGCAGATCAACGGTTCGTCGTCGACGACCAATACGTTGTACATTGTAGTTCCCCCTGTTCGTGTTATTCGTTCCGATTCACCGTGAGCGGCAGGGTAATGGTGACGAGGGTTCCGCCTTCAGGGCGGCCCACATAGTTCAAGCCGTACTCCGGCCCAAAATGCAGCCGAAGCCGCTGATGAATATTGCGGATGCCGTAACCAAACGACGGACTTGGCGTTTCATCGTTCAGCAGCTTGTCGATCGCATCGAAATCGACCGGCTTATACCCATTGTCCGCGATCCGAATGTAGACCCGGCCCAGCGCTTCGTCCGCCTCGGCACAAATCTGGATTTCGCCGTCCTCTCCCATATGTTTAACACCGTGAATGATAGCGTTCTCAATCAGCGGCTGCAGCGTGATTTTGGGAATGATTGTGGAATGAAGCTCCAAGGGAATGTCCCACGTCACGCGGAACCCGTACTCGTAACGATGCTCCTGCAGCTTAATGTAAGCCGAAGCATGCTCCAGCTCTTCCTCCAGTGTGATCAGCTCTCGGCCGCGGCTTAGGCTGATTTTCATCAGCTTGGACAGCTCCTTGATCATTTCCGCGGAGGCGGTGTTCCCTTCCATCGCGCTTTTCCAATAAATACTCTCCAGCGTGTTGTACAGCAAATGCGGGTTAATCTGCTGATACAAAATTTGCAGCTGGGCTTCCTTCTGCTTGATGTCCATCTGATATTTATAATGAATCAGTCCATTCAGCCGGCGCGCCATCTCGTAAATCGTGGAAATCAACACGCTAACCTCGTCGTTGCGATCCCGGTGCGGCGTCTCCGGCACCACATTGCCCGGCTCGTAACGGCGGACGAAATAAACCAATTTTTGAATCGGGGTCATCAGCGACCGCCAGAAATATAAGATTAACACCAGCCCCACCGCAAAATAAGCAATGGAAATAAGCTGAATAATTCGTTTGATTTCGTTTTGCTGTTGCAGCATGGCCTTGATGGGCACTTTGTACACCAGCTTTTCCTGCAGAACGTAATTATAATTAATCACATAAATGAAATCCTCAGTAATGACATCCTTTACCCCAATCAGCGAATCGCCTAGATCCGCTTCCGGCGGCAAATCCAATATGGAACCCGTTGGCGTGGACGAAAGGTTCGGTGTGGAGGTCAGGATCCGGTTGTTCCAATCGGTAAAATACAGCTCGCCCTCTGGAATTGAGACGGTTTGCAGCGATTCGCCGATGCGCCCGTCTACATTGGACACGACCAGCACGCCAATCGTCCCGTTTTTGTAAATGCTGTTAATCGCCCGGATATAAGCGAGCGTTTTTTGATTTTGCAGGCCTTGGCCAGAGGGAGACAGGTGCTCAATGATACGCAGATAACCGTTCCCTTTTTGCGCAACAGCTTCATCAAACCATTCCGGCTTCTCGTTCTCAAGAAAAAAATAGACTCCAGCTTTCCGCGCATCCGGATAGTACGGAGCAAAGAAATATGCGTTGTCCGGATCGTAAACGTACAGCGAATAATACACCGGCTCGCGCTGATCGGTTTCCTGTGAATAATTGAGCAGCAGGTTCTCCAGCCTTTCGTAATGTTTGACCCGATCCAGAACGGTTTCCGAGCTTTCACCGCTAGGGTTCAGTTGCTGAAGCAACGGATGCTGGAAGACGGTTGACGTCACTTTGTTAATCGCCTCGATATCCCGGGTGATAAGCCGGAAATTCTGCTTATTCAGCTCGATATAGGCGTTGGTGACATTTCGCTTCAACACTTGATCCGCTTTATAGTTACCGTAGGCGTTCAGAATAAATAACGGAATGACCATCACAATGAAGAGGAGGATCATCTGCTGTTTCACATTTAAATTAGCTAGCGGGTTCCTAAGTTTTAGCTTCACTTGTGTTGCACCTCCGGCAATTTAACTATAGCAATTCTAAAAACCGGCAAGTATGCGCGTTTCTACGAAGATCGTGGCGGTTCCTCCTGTTCTCGCGGATGGCGGGCCTCTGCCTAATTCTTAGTGTAGGGGATTTTGAGTTTCTTGCCAGTTAAAAAAAATCATAACCACCCGTCCAACGGGTGGTTTGCTCTTGGGGTATAACCCCTTGTTGCCAAACTGCGCCTAAAGACGCTAGCCTGACAATAAAATTGTTCAGGCTCAGTGTTTTTGTCACTTTCACTTACCAGTTAAACTGGTTTACTTTTTCTTGCTACCGTTTCTGCTAAATGGATCTTCATACTCTTTGACGCTCAGTTTATCGATTGCCTGGTCATGTGCTTCCTGCTCGCGGATATACTTTGCGACAGTGGCCTCATTCAAGCCCACTGTGCTTACGTAGTATCCCTCCGCCCAAAATTTCCGATTTCCATATTTATACTTTAGGGTGGCATGCTTTTCGAATATCATTAGTGAGCTCTTTCCCTTCAGATACCCCATAAATGAGGATACTGAGATTTTGGGTGGTATCGCTACCAGCATGTGTACATGATCCGGCATCATGTGGCCTTCTATGATCTCCACTCCCTTGTATTTGCACAGACGCTTAAATATTTCGATCAAATCTCTCCTCACTTGATTATAGATCTCTTTCCGTCTATACTTCGGGGTGAACACGATATGGTATTTGCACATCCACTTCGTGTGAGCTAAACTATAGCTCTTGTTTGCCATCTAAGACCATTCCTTTCTTTTATTGAGCCTGAACATCTCAATTTTATGGGAATGGTCTAGTTGGTCAAACCTTCGTTCCTCCACCCGCATAGCGGGTGGTTTTTTGTTTCGCACGCTTCGCGAGCTCAACTGGCTAAAGCCATAACAAAAAGTCCCTCGGAAATTTCCGAGGGACTTACTTCAGTGCCGGGCCAAGCGATCAAACGTGCCCATTACACCAGTTCATGCAACCCGCTGACGACAAGGTCGGCCTCAGCCAGGATGTCCGGGCTGCCGATGCCAACGACGCGGCAGCCGGCGGCTTTGCCCGCCTGCACGCCCGCCTCCGCGTCCTCAAACACGACGCAATCAGACGGCGGCAACGCCAGCGCGGTGCAGGCCGCGAGGAACACCTCCGGGTCCGGCTTCGCTTTGGACACCTTGGTGCCGTCGATCACCGCGTCGAACAGCTCCGCGATGCCGAGCCGGGATAAAATGAACCCGGCGTTTTTGCTCGCCGACCCCAGCGCGACCTTGACGCCCCGCTCGCGCAGCTGCAGCAAATACTCCTTCGCCCCCGGCAAAATTTCCGAAGGCTCCAGCTTCGAAATATACTCAACATATTCGCGATTCTTCTCGGCTGCCATCTTCTCGCGTTCTTCCTCCGTGGCTTCCACGCCGCCCACCTCGAGCAGAATGCGCAGCGATTCCATGCGGCTGACGCCCTTCAGCCGCTCATTGTCGGCTTCGGTAAACTCGAAGCCTAACCGATGCGCCAACGCCCGCCAGGCGAGATAGTGGTATTTGGCCGTATCCACGATCACGCCGTCGAGGTCGAAGATCGCACCGTTCATCGTTTCTAACATGATGGATTCTCCTTTAATCTCTTATGCTAGCTTCCAAATGGCTCTTTTTCTACGCGATGTGAACTTCGTGGCCCGGCGCCACCGTCAGCTCTCGGTCTCCCACGATAAACCGCAGTGCAGCCGGATTATCGCGAGGTGCCGTGATGGTCACCCCTTCCCGGCTGACCCGGATTCGATAAGAACCGCCGCCTAAGCGCACCGGGAATTCGATTGCCTGCCAGGCCGACGGCAACGCCGGTCGAAGCACCGCCTTGTCTCCGTCATACCGCAAGCCGGCAAATCCCAACACTGCCGCCATCCATGCCCCGCCATTCGCCGCGGGATGCGTCCCGCCAATGTATAAGTCACCGACGTATTGCTTAGAATCACCGGTTAAGTCAATCGTCGCCGTCCGCATAAAGTAAGGGTAACCCCAATCCGGTGATCCCGTATCCGCCGCGACCAGCGCATAAATGCAGGCGCTGAGGCTCGATCCATGCTCGGTGCGGGGCTCGTAGTAAGCCCAGTTCGCTTGTTTAACGGCTGAATTGTAATCGTCCTTAAATAGATGCAGCATCAGCACGACATCGGCTTGCTTAAGAATTTGCGTTGTCGTCGCAAGTCCGTTCCCTCCGCCGAGATATTCGTGAGGATGCAGCATGAGCGACTTCAGCTGCGGGAGCGTAACATCCTCCAGCGTATAATAGCGATCAAACTGCTCAATCAAGCGGCTTTGGGCATCCGGCTCGGGAACGTACAACCGTTCATACATGTCGCGGATATGTTCCGGCTGTATAGGGCTGTCTGCCAGCAGCTGCTCATAACGCTCAACGTTACCCCGCTTCAAAATCTCCATCGCATCCAAAGCGATGCGCAGGCACTCCTTCACCATCCGGTTCGTGAACGCGTTGTTATTCACCCGCTCATGATATTCGTCCGGCCCCGTCACGTCGAGAATTTCGTAGCGCTGCTTCCGAGGATTGAAATATCCATAGGAATAAAAGAACTTCGCACACTCCCACGCAACCTCTGCGCCGCCATCTAACAGCAGACGGTCATCGCCGGTAAACGCGTAAACCTGCCAGATTCCGTATGCTACGTCTGCGCTGATATGCACCTGCTTATCACGGAAATAGGTTCGCATCGGACGGCCGGTGAACACGTCATTGACGTTAAACAAGGTGCAGGCGTCGTCCCCGGTTTCTTGGCTCTCCCAGGCATAAAAGGCGCCTTCATAGCCGTAATCGGCTGCTTTGCGCTTCGCCCCAGCCAGCGTATGCACCCGATACATCATCAGATTCCGCGCCACCTCGGGCTGGGTATACAGGAAGAACGGCAGCATAAACATCTCCGTATCCCAGAACACCGCACCCTTGTACACCTGGCCGGATAACCCCCGGGCCGGAATGGACACTTTCTCCGAGCGATCCGGAGCGATGATATGCAGCTGATACATGCTATAGCGCAAGGCCAGTTGGGCTTCCTCATCGCCTTCAATGAGGATGTCGGAGGCGCTCCACTTGCGCTCCCAATATTCAGCGTGCTCGCTTAGCAGCTGATCATATCCAAGCTGCCCCGCTTCCCGGGCCCACTGGATCGCAGCCGCTCGAACCTCATCAGCCGTTTCCCCTTCCAGGCCGGCTGCCACGGCGACAGTTTTCACAAGCACGACCGGCTCCCCAGCCCGGCAATGCACATGAAACCGGCGGCGGATAGATAGTTCCTCCCGTAAAACTTCATGCTCCCCTCCGCTCGCCACCTCTGCCGCTTCCGCTACGGTGATCGGCAAGCCAAGCTCCTGCGTCGCAGCGCTAAGCGATACGACTTCCCAAGCCGCGCCGCCCTCTGCCCCGTCCACGGCGCTCTCCATCTGCACAAGATGCGGTCCATTGATGTCCCATACGTCACCGTTAATGCCGGTGACAATCGTCAGTTCGCCATCGCGGCTACTCTCCACGGTGAACCGGCATACAGTCAGTTCTGTGCGCGCCGCACTGCAGAACCTCTCCGCAGTGATCGTGACCTCCGCGCCATCCGCGGTGCGGAACACCGACCGTCTGCGGTGCACCGCCTGACGCAGGTCCAGCGACTGCTCATGGCTCGCCAGCTCCACTCGGCTGTGATCAAGCTCTCTGCCTACATTTACGCTGTTCACCGCTTTGTCTCCTGCGGCCACATTTCCGGCCTCCAACACGCTTAGCCGCGTACCGTTCCAATAAACTTTCGTATCCAGCCCATTAGGAGCATTCACCGGCTCACGCCACTTGCCCCCCACTTGGTCGTACAGTCCAGCGACGATCGTTGCAGTCAGCTCTTTTTTGCCAAACTCCTCCAATGTCCCCCGGTATCCGAGAACCCCGTTCCCAATCATAAACTTGTTGCCGTGATGTGCGATTCGTTCCGGGTCAAACCCGCTTTCACGAATGATCCAGCTCATTGAACGACCGCCTTTCGCAGCGGCAACTGGATCCCGGCTTCATCGATGTTCACCAGGTTGCCGTATACCTGAACTTCCGCCACGCCGCCGGACATCGCACGGATACTGACCTGTTTCTGGTCAACTTCAACTTGCAGCTTCGTGCCGCGATACGTCACCATAAATCGATAGCTCTCCCAGCGTTCAGGGATGCTTGGATTCAACGCAAGCAGCTCCCCATCAGACCGCATCCCGCCGAAACCGTACACGATGTTCATCCAAGCGGCAGCGATCGACGTGGTATGCAGACCTTCCCGCGTATTGCGGTTGTAGTTGTCCAGATCTAACCGGGTCGCAAATTCGAAGAACCTATACGCCTCATCCGAACGTCCGATTTCCGCCGCCAAAATCGAGTGGATCGACGGCGACAACGACGATTCGTGGATACAGCGCGGCTCGTAATAATCGTAGTTGGCGCGCTTCTCCTCGAGCGAATATTCGCTGCTGTACAGGAACATGAACATCAACACATCCGGCTGCTTAATCATGTCATAACGGTAGAGTCGATCATACGACCAATGCGAATACAGCGGGAACTCCGTGACCGGGATCGAATGGATGTCCAGATGCGGCAGGTCAAAAAAGCCATCATGCTCCTCAAAAATTCCCGTCCGTTCATCCCGCGGAATTTTCATATGCTGCGCTTTGTTCTGCCAATCCTGCTGTTCTTCCTCCGTCAGGCCAAGCCGGGCTGCCAGCTCGTCATAAGCAGCGGAAGCCTTATTCCGCATCGCTTCCAGCACCTCCAGCGTGTACTCGAACAGCTTCTTGGCCATCAGGTTGATATAACAGTTGTTGTTTACCATCAGCTGGAACTCATCCGGGCCCATGACGCCGAAATAGCCGTATTTGCCCGACTGCTGCCCCCACTGACCGCGTGACGCATAAAAACGGCTGATCTGAATCAGCATTTCCGCACCTTTTTCATACAAAAACGACTTATCGCCCGTAATCTTCACATAATGGCGCAACCCGTACGCAACCGCCGTGCCGACATGCAGCTGCAGATTCGAGTGTTGCCACAGATCGCAGCTTTCCGTTCCGTCGATGGTCGCAATCGGATAAAACGCTCCTTCACAGTCCAACTCCTTGGCCCGCTTCAGCGCCTCAGGGAGCGTCCGGTAACGGAACTCAAGCAAGCTCCGCGCTGCCTTCGGATTGTTGAAAATATAAAACGGCAAGCAATACGACTCCGTATCCCAGAAAGCCAGCCCGCGATACGCCTCGCCGGTCAGCCCCTTCGCCCCGATGTTAAAGCCGGGGTTATCCCCATGGTAAGTCTGATACAGCTGAAAAATGCAAAAGCGAATTCCCTGCTGATTCTCCGGATCACCTTCGATGACAATATCCGATTCCACCCATACCTGATCCCAGTATGCCCGCTGGTCGGCCGCCGCCGCATCAAATCCAGCCTGTGTGAGTTGCGCTGTCAGCTCGATCCCTCGCAGCCAAAGGTCATTATCCTGGGTGGAGCGATCTTTATCAGCCACGTTCACCACCAGTTTATCCAGCGTGCTGCGCTTGCCTTGCTCCAGCGTCAAAGTCAGAACCCGGCCGATGTAGCTGTCTTCCTGCACCAACTCGTCCGTAACCGCGTCCGGTGCAACGACATGAAACCCGGAAAACAACCGGTTCCTCGTGTTCACTGTCTCCCCTAGAATTGCTGCGATCGGGGTTCCATCGCTCGCCTTGGCTTCATCTTGCTTCAGTTCCTTCCAGTAACACCGTTGCTGATCCTCATGGATCACCTTCAGGTTCAGGCCGGTTTGCACCTGGATTGAACCAGAGAAATTGAGCGGTGTCAATGTGATTCGCTGTGCCCCGATATGAGACACCTTCATGCTGACGAAGCGTTCAAATGTGAGCTGAACATCTTTCCCGCTGGCAGTATGCCACACGAACTCCCGAGAATAGATGCCCGTGCGGAAATCCAACTCCCGCCGAAAGCCGCTGAACCGGCTCTCCACTAGATCCAGCGTTTCTCCGTCCAACGTAATCCGCGTATGCAACCAATCCACTGCGTTTACCATAAAGCGCAACGATTTGATAATTCCCTTGTAATGAGCTGTCACCGGGCTCTCCTCAAACAATCCATTGAAATAGCTGCCCAGCAACGTATCACCGCTATATCCTTCCTCCGGGTAGCCTCGGACCCCCATATATTCATTCCCCAGTGAAAAAATCGACTCGCTGACCCGGTTACGCCCCGGATCAAAACCTACCTCCACGACCTTCCAAGGGTCGACCTGTAAATATTTGTCCGCGATTTTCGGCATGTTCCGCCATCTCCTTCTATGTGTATCCATAAGTTAAACCTCTCCCACTTAGCTTAGCGGAACGCCCGTTGCGGCCAAATGTCCAGGACTAAGGAGCTTATGTGCAATCGTACGGATTTGGCATCCTGGCGTCCAAACCGCCGTAGCCCCTAGGAACCTCCCTTTCCCCCTCTTTTCCACGAATATCCCTTTCGCTCAGCCACCTTTTTTCATGATTATCCCTTTCGTTCAGACCCCACCCTTTTGCACCTTTATCCCTTTCCATCAGGACCTGCCCCTTTACATCTGTATCCCTTTCCTTCAGGACAGTCTCTTTACATCTGTATCCCTTTGTGTCAGGTCCTGCTGACCTTCTGCATCATTATCCCGTTCATTCAGGCCTCTCTTATGGCTTTATCTTCCCTTTTATTCAGTTGCCGCTTTTATTCAGTCGCCGCTTTTTTCACTCGTCCCTCTTCTTCAACTCCCCCCCCTGACTCATCGGGATAATGTCGAGAAGAACCGGACGCCATATATCCCGCCGAGCTTGCGGCCCCGCAACACAAAAAAACCGGAGCGTTCTCCACGCTCCGGCTGATTTATTGGCCAACTCTATCAAAAATTAAAGTTCGTTGATAAATACCGTCTTCATTTTGCTGCTGTATTGCACATCAAGCCCAAGTCCCTGAACGAGCAAAGCCAGCGGAACATAGGTTTTGTTCTCTTTGCCGACCTTTTGCAGGAACGCTGGGGTTGCCGTCGTCGCCGACGTTCCATCTACTTTGATTTGCTTCGCGCCAATCGGGATTACAACCGTCCGGCTGCCATAAGTAATCGTGGCAGTGGAGGTGCGTGAATCCCATTTGCTTTGCGCTCCGACCGCATCGGTGATGTCCTTGATGGCCACGAACGTCTGCCCGTTCTTCAAGATTGGCGGATACGGCGTGTTCAACTCTTGGCCCTTCACCACAACAGATATCGGGGCGCCACCTGTTTTAGCGGTCGTCGTCCGATAGCTTCCCCAAACCGATTCAGCAAAAATCTTGGCGATTTCCTCATATCCCGCTTGGTTCGGATGGATATCCGTGTCGGAGAAAATATGCGTCAGCGAAATTTCCCGCCCGGTAAAAGCGGCTGCCACATGGGCTGCTTTGACTGGCTTCGCATCCCCAGCGTGATCGGCAACAATACCATCCACGATCCCGGTAAACTTACCGGCGAACTGCTGCAGCTCATCGTAGATCGCTGTGCCGGCCAGCTTCGGCACCGGCTGGTATTGGTCCGCAATCACGATTTGCGCCGAAGGATTCAACTCCTGCAAGATGTGGACGATCTCGCGCAGGTTGTCGCCATAATGCGTCAACACCTCATCGCCTTGGGCGAGGAGTTGATCCAGCGAGATGTTTTTCATATCCGGAAGCAGTTTCAGCAGGTCGTTCCCGCCGATCGTAATCGTGATCAAATCAGCTTTCTGCAGATCAGCCTTCGCTTGAGCGATTCCCGATGCAAAGGAAGCAATGCGTGGATCCGGCAAGTTCGCTTGAATGTCTGCGCCAGCCACCGGTACTCCTTTCTGGATTGCGGTCACGTAATTTTTCAAACCTTCGCTGGTCAGACCCAGAATACCGTAATTCACGGCAGACGTCCGTGCATGGAACAGCCCCTGTTCTTTCAGGCGTTCCACGAAGCCGTAAGGGACGCTCTGCTCAGTCATGCCCGGCTCGTACCCGGCTGTAATGGAATCGCCCAGCGCAACGATCAGGTAGTCATCAGCTTGCGCAGCTTGGGCCGGTTTTGCGGCAATGCCGCTGACCAAGATAAGAATGAGGGCGAGAGCTCCCGCAACAGCGGAAACCTTGTTCATACGATGATGCTTCAAGCTTTTCAACTCCTTGGATAAGAATTAAGTATAATAACGCGAAAAACCTGAGGTTTTTCGCTGTTGGCCTCAGGTCTCGTTGATGCATCATACACCGGCGAATGCTGCACACTCTGTGCTATTCCGGTTTATTCTCCGCGCGCCCGGTCCTTTTTAAATACTCATCATAACGGCCATCGACTTCCTTGGCCATCTTCCGGTAATTCAGCGTCTCCTCCACAATCGGATCCAACGTGGTCTGAATTCGGATTTCGTACTTCGGTGACAATCTTCTGCGTTCCTCCTCACGGCGTTCTTTCTCATTGCCGTATTCCCCTTCCGTCAGCATCTCGCTGAGCTCGCGTTCCAAATCCTTGCTATCGCTCATCCTGGACACTCCTTCCGGTAAATATGGATTAAGCATTTGCTGTCGCCAAATCTAAATCAATAACCATTACAGGCCCGTCGCGTCGGCAGCCCGGATAACTCCAAGCAGTTCGTCATGAATTTTGCCATTGCTGGCAACCAAATGACGTACGCCGATGTGATAAGGGTTGCCCGCGGTATCCGTCACTATACCTCCGGATTCCTTTACGATTAGTGCACCCGCCGCAACGTCCCAAGCGTTCAATCCAACCTCATAATAACCGCTAAGCCGTCCCGCAGCAACATACGCCAAATGCAATGCAGCTGAACCGGCAGCGCGCAGGCTGCGCACTTGTCCAGACAACGCGTTCAGACCGCGCATATTTACCGGCAAAGCAAAATCCCGGTCCGGGTTAAACCCTACCGCAATCACGCTGCCGGACAATGTTGCATCGTTGGACACCTTCGACTTCTGCCCGTGGATGTAGGCGCCTTTGCCTTTCTCTGCCACAAACATCTCGTCGCGAATTGGGTCATATATCACGCCGATTATGACATCCCCTTTATATGCCAGCGCTATCGATACGCAGAAAAACGGAAATCCGTGCACGAAATTGGTCGTTCCGTCCACCGGGTCGACGATCCACAAATACTCCGACTCGCTCCCCTGCTTCAGCGCTGCAGCAGATGCCGCCGCTCCTGGGGCTACACCTTCTTCGCCAAGGATCTCATGATCTGGAAAATGCGTCAAGATCAGCTTGCGAATCATCGCTTCCGCACCCTTATCCACATCCGTTACCAAATCCTGCGGCGATTGCTTCGTACTCAGATCACGGTAGTCCCCCAGCCGGCTCTTAATCCATTCTCCCGCTTTCGCAGCGCAGTTGATCGCTACGGCCGTCGGACTCTTGCTGCCTACCACATATGGAACTTTCGGATTCGATTCCAATCGATTCACTCTACTTTCATCTTATACTGATAATTTACTCCCTAAAAACTATACGTCTTGAAATATGCAAAGTTGCGTCCTTTCGCCTGCCCGCCATGGAAATCAAACGAAAGCCGCTTTACTTTATATGCAAAAAGTCCGTGTCCAATCGCAGGGAATGTACCCCGCCGGAAACGAACTTTTTGCTGACTAACCGCAAGCGGTCTTTACGTTATGCACCTACAATATTATACCCGCCGTCTACAAAAATGACCTCTCCGGTAATTCCGCGGGACAGATGGCTGATCAGGAACATCGCCGTGTCGCCAACTTCAGCGGTGTCCGTCGTTTTGCGCAACGGGGCTTTCTCCTCAACTTGCTTGAGGATGGAGTTGAAATCGCTGATCCCCTTCGCAGCCAATGTACGGATCGGTCCAGCCGAAATCGCATTAACGCGGATGTTCTTCGGCCCAAGGTCGTTAGCCAAGTAACGTACCGATGCTTCCAGTCCGGCTTTTGCCACGCCCATTACGTTATAGTTGCGCATTACGCGCTCCGATCCCATATACGTCATCGTCATAATGCTTCCGCCTTCCGTCATGAGCGGCGACAAGCGCTTCGATACGGCCACCAGGGAATAGACGCTGATGTCGTTAGCCAATGCAAAACCTTCACGGGACGTGTCCATAAACTCACCCGCCAGATCTTCACCTTTGGCAAACGCAATACTGTGCACCAGACCATGCAGAACGCCAAATTCAGATTTCAGTGTGTCGGCCAGTCGGTCGATCTCCTCATCTACCGTCACATTGCACGGCAGGATCAACGAACCTGGAATCGTTTCGGCCAGTTTGCGGACCCGGCCCTCTACGCGTTCACTTTCATATGTAAATGCCAGACGGGCACCTTGCTCTGCCAAGCTTTGCGCAATTGCCCATGCGATACTGCGCTCGTTAGCAACCCCCATCACGATCACATTTTTCCCCGCTAACAAATCACCCATGAAAATCCTCCTCTATATTAAATACACCTTCATTTTGTACAACTTACCGTATTTCCCTTCATTTTTCAAGAGAACCAGCGTTCAGCGGGCGGCTTGTCCACGAAAATTACGGCTGGATGCGCACGCTTGCTCCATCCAAAATCTCCACGCCTTCCTCCCGGTATCGCGCCAAATCCTCCATTAACGCAAATAGCGCCCCGTCCTTAAGCTTCGCCTCCAGCATCACGTCCACCCGATCGGTGATCGGAGCGATGCTGCGCAGAAACTCAAGCAGCGGCAGAACGATGACGTGATCGGCGTGCCCACGCGGATCGCTGGCGCTCTTCGGACTGGACGCATGGATCTTCGGCGGCAGCGGATCGTCAGCCGGCGAATCGGCCTGCGCATACGGCGTTTGCCATGTCGCCAGAATTCGCGGCCACAGCTCCGCCGGGCTTTCGCCTTCATTGTTCACCCAATGGTGGTGAATATCCAGCACCATCGGAACCCCCAGCGCTTCGCACAGCTCCAGCGTCTCGCGAGCGTTAAACGTCTTGTCATCGTTTTCGAACGTCAACCGCTGCTTGATGCGTTCCGGAAGTCCCGTGACATTCTCGCGGAACCGGGCTCCTGCAGACAGCTTGTCCCCGTAGGCGCCGCCAACATGGATATTGTTCTTCGCCCGGGCATCCAGGCCCATCGCATCAAACATCGCAACATGATGATACAGATCGCGGATCGAGGATTTCAGCACCTCAGGCCGCGGTGTACTCAGTACCGTAAAATGGTCCGGGTGAAAAGACACCCGAAGGCCGTGCTCCTTGACATATTTCCCCACGGCGGCAAATGGCTCGCGCAGCGCTTCGTAAGGATTCCAGTCAGACAGCGACTCATGCGTCGCCAGAGGAATCAGCTTCGAAGAGAAGCGGTACACCTGAATATCGTTGCCGACGTTATGCCGAAGCAGGCGCAGTGTGTTATGCAGGTTCTCCTCCGCAATCGTCTCCAGTCTACGGATCGCTGCCTCACGATCCGCAATTCCGTTAAACGTCTTTAACGTCATCGTCTTGGAAGGCGACGCGTTGGCGATTACGGTGGACATCGCCACATAACCGAAGCGCACGATCATTTCCGGTCCGGATCTCCGAAGAACATTTCGTGCGCCAGAGCGGTCTGCACGGCAGACTCCTCCTCCGTCAGCGGACGGATCAACTCCAGCTCAACCGAAGTAACTTCCTCTCCATTGAAGTTAATCTCAGCAACACAAGCGGTGATCTTCACGATCGCCACCGCCTTGTTATCCGGCGAATACGCGATGACTTTCTGACCTGTCGGGAACACGCGCAGCCCTTCTTTGAGCATTTTACCCTTGCCGTATTCTAACAGCTCGTACAGCTCCTGCTCTTTCTTGAATTTACAAACTGAGTTAAATTCCGTTTGAAATCCCACTGTTATCTCTTCCTTTCTCAGCCGGCTGTCCGGGCGGCTATCGCCGCCGCAGACTAAATGCCGCTTTCGAATTCCAGCGCCTGCCGGGCTTCGTAGCGCTCCAGCGCCAGCTCGATCAAGCGATCCAGCAACACCTCATAAGCTACTCCGGTTTCGCGCCACAGGAGCGGATACATGCTAAACGGCGTGAAGCCCGGCATGGTGTTCACTTCGTTAATCCAAATTTTGTGATCTGACTTCCGCACAAAAAAATCAGCCCGGCACAGCCCGCTGCCGGCAATCGCTTTAAACGCCTTAACCGCCAGTTCCCGGATGCGATCAGCCAACTCGGTATCGATCGGCGCAGGAATCAGCATTTGCGATTTTCCATCCAAATATTTGGCTTGATAATCGTAATATTCGCTGGAGGAGACGATTTCTCCGGGTACAGAGGCCAGCGGCTCATCGTTGCCAAGCACCCCAACCTCCACTTCGCGAGCATCGACAAACTCCTCGACGATCACTTTCAGATCATAACGGAAGGCCAGCGCCACGGAGGACAGCAGCTCTTCACGGTTGCGCGCTTTGGAGATCCCTACGCTGGAGCCAAGATTGGCTGGTTTGACAAAGCACGGATAACCCAGCTTCTCCTCGATGCTCTGGATCAGCGTATGGCTTGAACGCTCCCATTCAGATGCAGTGAAATAGCAGTACGCACATTGCTCAAGTCCGGCTTCGGCGAACAACTTCTTCATGATGACCTTATCCATCCCGGCCGCGGAAGCCAGCACGCCCGCTCCAACGTAAGGCAGATCTGCCATTTCGAACAGCCCTTGAATCGTGCCGTCTTCACCGTTGGTGCCGTGCAGCAGCGGGAACACGACGTCAATTTCCGATTGGCCCGTCGAAAGCTTGCTGAACAACAGCCCCATCGCAGCAGCCGTATCGCCTTTGCTCTCTTCCAGCTTCAGCTCTTCCAGTGCAGCAAACGGCGCGTGCAGCTTCTCGCCTACCTTCCATTTGCCCTGCTTATCAATATAAAAAGGAAGCAACTCGTACTTGTCAAAATTAAACGCCTTAGATACGGCGAAGGCCGTCTGCAGCGAAACCTCATGCTCTCCTGATTTACCCCCGTAGATAAGGCCTACGGTTATTCTGTCCTGTCCCATGAGCAACCTCTTTCCTTCATATTAGGTAATTCAATGAACCTTCACTGAATTCATCTCTAGAAGCGGTCCGCGATATGATAAAAACGATACACTGTCTTTTCGGTCCAGGCATAGGAATCCCGGTAATCCCAATAACGGTGCTTGCTTGGTGTCGTATGGGCGTTAACCAGCGGCATGCCGCCAGCGTCGAACGCGGTCACGATCGTATTGTGTTGAAACATGCCGTTGCCGTCCCAGTCATAGGCGATTACATCGCCCAGCTGGAGTTGCTCCGGACGCTCGAGCTGTTCGGCGCGAAGTCCGGTTCGGCTCTGGCCGAGATAGCGCGCTAACGCATTGGCCACTGACCAGCTGTAGCTCCACAGCTCCCGTCCACCGACATAACCTTTGTACCACCAGCCCGATTCTCTTTTTCCAGTATAGTTTATTGGGGCTCCGCCTGCAAAGAGGCACTGGGAGATATAGTTCGTGCAATCCACCTCAAACGCGGCGAATTCAGGATTAAAGCTGTCCCACCACCGATCCGCGTATAACACGGCTTCCTCACGACGGTATGCGATGCTGCGTGAGCCTCCTCCCCCGAGAACCTCATAGTTCAAAAAAGGCCGCGGCACAGCTCCCTTCCGCCCCGCCGCTTCTGCTTCATTATGATCAGGGAGCACCATCACCGGATGCCGCTCAGGCACCGGCTGTTCCACCTTGCTCACGATCCAGCCGGAACCGTCGCGCGCCAAGGTGAGGCGCTGCTTTTCGATTCGCTCCTCCTGATGGCGGGCTCCGCCTTTTTCATAGTAGATTTTGCGGGACAACTGCAGATCGACCTCAATCTCGCCCTCACGCTTCTCGATCTCACGCACCAGCTTGGCTCGGGTCTCGCAGCGCAGCGGCGAGGCGCCCCGCAGACGATACCAGCTCTCCAGTCTGCGCTTCCGCTCTCCCCGCCGCATGAGATAATCCACATCGGTTACGACCGTGCCCCCGCTAGGCGTGCGATAGTCCACTTCGTCCTGGTTCTGTTCGTTTACATAAACCGATAACGTCTTCTTCCATTCCTCCGCCATACGTCCACGCCTCCTTTTCACTATTAGCCATTATATGAATGCCTGGGAGGGAGTATGTTCTGCACCTCGCCGCGCTAGGCTTGAAAGCCTATTCAACCGCACCGCTAAAGCCCAAACGAGCCAGAATCAGGTACAAAAAGTACTTTACTCCCCACGGCAGGAAAGGTATACTTAAGTCAGGAATTTTTGAAATAATGTTTCATCTAGTGAAACTACGAATCAAGGAGGTTCATTCATGTCAGCGAACGATTTTTTCTCCGCTGCCCGCACGTTGGAGGTCGGCGGCAAGAGCTACCGTTACTATGACCTGCAGGCTCTTGAACAGCAAGGTCTGGGCAAGATTTCCAGACTTCCGTTCTCCATTAAAGTATTGCTTGAAGCCGCTGTCCGCCAATATGACGGAAGAGCGATCACCCAAGAACACGTGAAGCAAATCGCCGGTTGGAGCGAGGGCCGCGATGAGAATAAAGAGATTCCTTTTATCCCCGCTCGTATTGTGTTGCAAGATTTCACCGGTGTACCGGTTGTCGTTGACCTCGCTGCGATGCGCGACACCGTGAAGAAAGCCGGCGGAGATCCAAAACAGATCAACCCGCTTGTGCCGGTTGACCTCGTCATCGACCACTCGGTCATGGTCGACGCATTTGGTTCTCCAGATGCGCTCGAGTACAACATGAAGGTAGAGTTCGAGCGCAATGAAGAACGTTATCGCTTCCTGCGCTGGGCGCAAACCGCTTTCAATAACTTCCGCGCCGTACCTCCGGCTACCGGGATCGTTCACCAGGTTAACCTGGAGTATCTGGCATCTGTAGCCGCTACGAAGAACGTAAACGGCGAAACGTTTGTTTATCCAGATTCCCTCGTAGGTACCGACTCCCATACGACGATGATCAACGGTCTTGGCGTCGTTGGCTGGGGCGTTGGCGGGATCGAGGCCGAAGCGGGTATGCTGGGGCAACCGCTCTATTTTGTCGCTCCAGAGGTTATCGGGTTTAAACTCACGGGAAGTCTGGCTGAGGGCGCTACGGCAACCGACTTGGCACTGACCGTTACGCAAATGCTGCGGAAGAAAGGCGTTGTCGGCAAATTCGTAGAATTCTACGGTCCAGGCCTGACCAACATCAGCCTTGCCGATCGCGCAACCGTGGCAAACATGGCCCCGGAATACGGTGCAACGATTGGTTACTTCCCGGTAGACAAGGAAACGCTCGCTTATCTGCGCAGCACCGGCCGCTCCGAAGAGCAAATTGCGCTGGTTGAAGCTTATTACAAAGCCCAAGGCATGTTCCGCACGGACGATACCCCGGATCCGGTATTTACCGATCTGATCGAGCTGGATCTTGGCTCCGTTGTCCCAAGCTTGGCTGGACCGAAGCGTCCGCAGGACCGCATCGAGCTGACCGCCATGAAAGAGAGCTTCAACTCGATCATCCGCACGCCGGTTGAGAAAGGCGGTTACGGCCTGACTGAAGAGAAGATCGAACAGAGCGTACCGGTGAAGCATCCGGACGGTTCGACGAGCGAACTGAAGACCGGTGCTGTCGTGATCGCGGCGATTACGAGCTGTACGAATACCTCCAATCCAAGCGTTATGGTCGGCGCCGGCCTGCTGGCGAAGAAAGCCGTTGAACGCGGTCTGACCAAGCCGGGTTATGTGAAGAGCAGCTTGACGCCGGGCTCCCTCGTGGTAACGGAGTATCTGCAAAAAGCCGGCTTAATCGAGCCGCTCGAAGCGCTGGGCTTCCACGTTGCCGGTTACGGATGCGCAACCTGTATCGGGAACTCCGGTCCGTTGCCGGACGAAGTCAGCGCGGCGATCGCCGATAACGATCTGACCGTTGCGGCCGTGCTCTCGGGGAACCGGAACTTTGAAGGCCGCGTCCATGCGCAAGTGAAGGCGAACTACCTGGCTTCTCCGCCGTTGGTCGTTGCTTATGCGCTCGCAGGTACGGTAAATATCGACCTGCAGAACGATCCGATCGGCTACGACCGCGACAATCAACCGGTTTACCTGAAGGACATCTGGCCTACTTCCCAAGAAATTAAGGAAGCGATCGGTCAATCGATGAGTCCGGAAATGTTCCGCAGCAAATACGAGAATGTCTTCACGCAGAATGAACGTTGGAATTCCATCCCGGTTCCACAAGGCGAGCTGTACGAATGGGATGAGAAATCGACGTATATCCAAAATCCACCGTTCTTCGAGAAGATTGGCGAAGGCTTGTCCGACATCGCGGACATTCGCGGCGCACGCGTGTTGGCTCTGCTCGGCGATTCGGTAACGACTGACCATATCTCACCAGCAGGTAACATTTCACCAAGCAGCCCGGCCGGCAAATATTTGACCGAGCATGGCGTTGAACGCAAGGACTTCAACTCCTACGGGTCCCGCCGCGGTAACCATGAGGTGATGATGCGCGGTACGTTCGCGAACATCCGCATCCGCAACCAAGTGGCACCGGGGACAGAAGGCGGCGTAACGAAATACCTGCCAACAGACGAAGTGATGTCGATCTACGACGCTTCGATGAAATATCAAGCCGAAGGCAAAAACCTCGTCGTGATTGCCGGCAAAGAATACGGTACCGGAAGCTCCCGTGACTGGGCAGCGAAAGGCACGTACCTGTTGGGCGTTAAAGCGGTTATCGCAGAGAGCTTCGAACGCATCCATCGCAGCAACCTGGTGGGCATGGGCGTTCTGCCGCTGCAATTTAAGGAAGGTTTAAGCTGGAAAACGCTTGGCATCGACGGCACCGAAACGTTTGATATCGAAGGCCTGAGCAATGACGTGAAGCCGGGCCAAGAATTAACGGTAACGGCAACCCGTCAGGACGGCAGCACGTTCCAGTTCAACGTGATTGCCCGCCTCGACAGCATGGTCGATGTGGATTACTATCACAACGGCGGTATCCTGCAAACCGTGTTGCGTCAGATGATCGCAGCAAACGCGTAAATCAACATGAAAAAGAGTTCCCTTCAGTTGCCGTGAAGGGAACTCTTTTTTTTCTTATCGCCATGCCTCTAGATTGCAAATGTAGTAATCCGATTTCGACACGATCCCAAAGCCTGTTCTGCGGTAGAGCTCCAGCGCATTGCGATTTTCCGTAATGACGCTTAAGCGAATCCGCGTTCGTCCTTCCGAAAGCAGCAGTCGCACGGTTTGCATCAGTATGTCCCGTCCATACCCGCGCCCTTGGATGTCCGGCGACACGCAAAAATCATGGATCACCGCCGTATCGCTCCCCAGAAGCTTCACCCGGATCATACCGACCCGCTCCGCCCCGTCAAAGCCAATGTACGCATGCCGATTAGGCTCCCGGGTATTCCCGAAATAGCGAAGCGTCCACTCCTCCGAATCGCCAAAGGCTTGAGTGGAGCAGCGTACCATAAAACCGAAATCCTCCAGCGTTTCCGGGCGGATCACGAGGTTCGGATTTCTGAGCTCCTCACGATGTAATGCTTGAAACTCCATTGCGTACTGCGATTTGTCGAACTTGGCGCTAAGATGCTCCATGGTATGTTGACCGGCATCCGAATCCGCCGGAACTTTAAATCGACAGGATTGAATCCCCTGCTCGCGCATATCCTTTGCCGCCGCCTCCAGCAAAGCTCGAAATACTCCTTGGCGACGCCGCTTAGGATGCACCATCGCGCTGATGTTCGCCTCGATCCCATCTACGGAATACCAGCTGAAGTATCCGATCAAGCGCCCCTCGGTCTGATAAAGATAGACGCGGTCGCTGCTATCTGCTGTCAAATTGTCTAAGCCAATGCGAAGATCAGTTCCATCTGTCTCACGGCAAATCTGCTCCAACTCGCGGATCGGATCGAGAGCTTCAGGAGAGAAGTTCGTTAATTGAGTAAGTAAATAATCCGCCACCTCTAACTCCCCCATTCATGGTAAGGATAATCTAATCATGATTTCATATCCCCGTCAATTCATGTACTCCTCCTACTTTACATCATATAAACTATCTGTTATATTTAATGTATAACAGTTAGAACAAAAAGGAGATGCCTGTCCGTGATCATTCAGTTGGATTTACAATCGGACGTCCCGATTTACACACAACTGGTCAATCAAATTATCGAAGGAATTGCCAGCGGACGGCTTCAACTGGGCGAACCGTTGCCGTCCGTACGCAGCTTGGCTTCCGATATCGGCGTTAACCTGCACACGGTCAACAAAGCCTACACGATTCTGAAGCAGGAAGGTTATATCCAAGTCCACCGCCAAAAGGGCGTTGTCGTCGATCCGGTGGCCATGCCGCCGATTACGCCGGAATTCCGCGAGAAGCAGCGGCGCGAGCTGCGTCCCATCGTGGCCGAAGCGATCTGCCGCGGGATGGAGAAGGAAGAATTGCTTCGGATCGTAGAGGAAATCCATCAAGAGATTTCTCGAAAGGAGTAGAACGATATGCACCTGCTATCTACGTTTCTCTTATTGTTGATATTTTTGCCCTTGCTGGTGTTCTTAGCCTTGATGCCTTATTTGACTCGGGAGACGGTCAGCTTTGGCGTATCCGTGAGCGAGGAGCAATACTGGAGCGAACCGGTGCGGCGGCTGCGCAGGCTGTACGCCTCCATCAGCGCAACTATCTACTCGCTCCTGCTGATTGCCTGCTTCGTCAGCCTGTGGAACATGGATGGCAATGAGCAGGGCGTCCTGTTTGCCATTTATCTCGGGGCTGTCCTTGTAATCTCCACGGGACTTTATCTAACGTTTTACTTCCGGATGAAGAAACTCCGCCCGTCCCTGCCCGCTGCTCCGTCCTCTCCTGCCGTGATTGCGGTGGACACCGGGTTTCGCCGCCAAAGGCTGACGTTATCGGGCAAGTGGTTCCTGATCCACGCTGTCATCATTGTCGTAAGCGCAGCTCTGACTCTAAGCCAATATGCGTCTATCCCTGATACGGTGGCGATGAAGTTTGATTTTTCGGGTCAAGTGGTCAGCAGTGCAGCCAAATCCTACCGCGTCGTACTGTTTCCTAACGTGATGCAGGTCATCTTAACGTTACTGTTCTGGTTTGTGAATTGGTCGATCCATCACAGCAAGCAACAGCTCCAAGCCTCCGATCCAGAGCGCTCGCTCCGTCAAAATGCCGCGTTCCGCCGGAGATGGTCCGTCTTTACGGTAGCCTCGTCCTTGGCGTTGATCCTGATGTTTTCGTTCATTCAAGTCAACATGATTCGTCCCATGGATAACGGCGTCATCATGCTGGTGAGCCTGGCTGTCCCTGTATTGATTGTGTTGTTTGCTATAGTACTGAGCTTTACGACGGGTCAAGGCGGCAGCCGGATTGGGCGCGGGCGTATCCTCGGCCATGGAGGTACCGCTCCGGTTCAGGATGACCGTTACTGGAAGCTGGGCGCCATTTATTTTAATCCGCAGGACCCCACTCTATTTGTGGAGAAAAGAACGGGAATCGGCTGGACGATGAACTTCGCAAATCCGATATCGTGGCTTACCCTGCTGGGCATTCTGGTCGTTATCTTCTGGTCTGCCTGGCTGGCGAAATAGGCGAAATAAATGGTACTTATTTGAATCATTAAGGAGGAATTTGAAATGACGAAGCGATCCCAACTGTTCAAGCATGCCACCGCTGCTGCACTCACCTTAAGTCTGGCACTTCCGCCGGTATCCGCAATGGCTTCTCAGCAAAGCGCCACCGCACTCATCCCTGTACGGGAGGCAGCCGAGGGGTTTGGCGCGCAAGTGGATTGGGTGCCTAGCAGCCACAGCATCATCATCACCAAGGACGGCCATAAGCTGGAGCTGACCCTTGGTTCGTCAGAAGCGTTGGTGGATGGCAAACGTGTTGTTTTGGAAGCGCCTGTACGCATCACACAAGGCCGAGCGCTGGTGGATGCCAAATGGCTGACCGGGGTGTTTGGGAAAAATGAAACCGCCGATGCGGGAGTGACGGACACCGCCGACTTGTTCCTGAACGCGTTGCTTGCCGGGAACGGTACCGAAGCGGCGAAATATGTAAGCGCCTCTGCTTCGGCTTACCTTCCGGCTCCCCTGCTGAATCAGCTCTGGGCCAATTATGAAACCCTGTTCGGTAAAGCGGTTGGCACACCAACCAAGAACGTATCGATCAATTCCGTCCACCGCAACGTGACGTACGTCTTTCAGACAAGTGCCGTTCCTGTGAACTTAACGCTGCGGCTGAATGCCGCTGGTGAAATCGACGATATGTATATCGCCGCTGCAGCCGAATCGGCCTACCAGAAGCCGGCCTACGAAGACCCCTCCGCTTATACCGAGCGGGAAGTCACCGTTGGGGAAGGCGCCATGGCCTTACCGGGCACCCTAACGCTGCCTGCGGGCAAAGGTCCGTTCCCAGCTGTCGTGCTGGTGCACGGCTCCGGAACTAACGACCGGGATGAGACGATTGGCGGCGGCAAGCCATTCCGTGACCTGGCGGTGGGCCTGGCTGCGCAAGGCATCGCCGTCCTGCGGTACGACAAAGTGACCTATGAGCATACCTTCAAAGTCGCCGCCGATCCAAAGTTTACGCTGAAAAAAGAGACGGTTGACGATGCCCTGAAAGCGGTGGCGTTATTGAAACAGACACCGGAAATCGATGCCTCGCGCATCTTCGTTGCGGGCCACAGCCAAGGCGGTTATGCGATGCCGCTGATCATCGCAGGCGATACCAGCGGCGACATCGCCGGGACGATTCTGCTGTCCGGGCCAAGCGGCAAGTTCGCCGATCTGTTGGCGGAGCAGCAAGCCGGGCTCGTCAGCCGCGTCAAGCAGCTGGGGTTGGACTCAGCACCGTATGAGCAGCAAGCTGCGGTGTATACGTCCATCGCTGCGATGGTTAACGACCCGCAGTATACGGTAGATCATATGCCGGAGCAATTCCCGGCCCAACCGGCTTACTGGTGGTTCGAGCAGAAGAATTACGTGCCGACCGAGCTCGCCAAACAGCAATCCGTTCCGATGCTGATCCTGCAAGGCGAGAACGATTGGCAAGTGACGATGAAGCAATTTGAAGGCTGGAAAACCGCCCTGCAAAACCGCAACGACGTCACGTTTAAGTCTTACCCGCAGGTCAACCACCTGCTGGCTAAGGTGGATGGCCTTTCGATCGGCGCCGAATACGCCCAGCCGTCCAACGTCTCCAAGGAGATCATCGACGATATCGCCGCTTGGGTTCTGGGAATCAAATAAGGCACGTGATGCTTGCTGACTGCCACGGCGTCTAGTGAGCTCACCAATAAGGCCATAATAAAAACGCCTGCGCAAGGGTCCCTCCCTGCGCAGGCGTTTTTGCCGTGCACTGCATGCTGATCCGCGGCTGCCGCCAGGCGCGCCTACATCAGCATGCCCATCTCCCGGGCCGCCTCCACCAGGATCGGCCCGTACTCCTCCAGCCGCTGCAGCGTCAAGCGGCTGACCGGCCCCGACACGGACAGGGCGGCGGCAAGCTTCCCTGTCCGGTCAAAAATCGGCGCGGACACCGCCGACGCCCCGGGCTCCCGCTCCTCGTAGCTGGTGGCATATCCGATCTTGCGGATATCCTCCAGCTGCGCCACATAGGCCGCCTTATCGATCGTCGGCGGCCAGTCCGGGCTGTCCAGCACCGCCTGGAGCACTTCGTCGCCCGAGTAGGCGACAAGCACCTTGCTGGACGCGCCCACATACAGCGGCAGCCGCGCCCCGACCGGCGCCACCCGGCGGATGGCCTGGTTGCTCTGCACCGCCTGAATCCGTATCCGCTCGATGCCGTCACGTAAATAGAGGCTGACCGTCTCGCCAAGGCGGTCGCGCAGCCGCTCCATCTGCGGCAGCAGCAGCACCGCGGGATCGTCGCTGTGGGACATATGGGTCGACAGCTCCCAAATCTTCAAGCCGAGTCGATACTTCTCCGTAGCAGGATCGCGGATTACATAACCCCGATCCTCCAATGTGGTCAACAAGCGATGGACCGTGCTTTTATGGAGGCCAATTTCGGCAGCGATCTCCGTCAGCCCCAAATCGCTTGCTTTGGTGAAGCATCCCAGTATATCCAACGCCCGCTCGACTGCGCGCACTGTCAGCTTCCGGTCTTCCATCCGGCATCCTCCTTAGGTTTCACCATATGAAACTCGGTTACATAAATTATATGAAAGAAGCGAATTTCCGTCAATGAAACACCTTCCATTGACATTCACTGGGGATCGACTTACGATTAAATTCAGGAGAATCGTGTTATTTCGACATTTTCTTCGATTCCCCAACATTAAAAGCGTTTTCTAATATGGTAAACAGTCCAAAATTTAATCATATCATCTAGTAATGGGAGGGGAAGCGTATGAGCCACACCGGTCGAAATGATCTTCCCTTGCCTCCTTCGGCGTACGTTTCCGGCGATGTTCCCACGGCGACTGCTCGGCGAATTAGCATCAAAAACATTATTATTGCCCTCTTACTATCCGTGCTGTTCTTCTTCTTCTTCTGCTTCATCTCGCTGCACGGCTATATCGCCTGGGTGCTCTCTAACCCCAAAGTAGCGCCGCTTTATTCCAATCCGAAGCTGTCTATTAACTTGGATTACCAGAACATCACCTTCCCTGCGGCTGACGGGAGCCGAATGATGCAAGGATGGTATATTCCAGCGGAACATTCCGACAGAACGATCGTATTCAGCCATGGGTACGGGGCCAACCGAGAAGAGTATTGGATTCCGATGTATGATCTGGCCAATTTTGCCCATCGTCTGAATTTTAATGTCCTGATGTTTGATTACGGCTTTGCCGCACAAAACAGCAAGGAGGTCGCCACCGGCGGCAAAAAGGAAGCCCAACAGCTGCTCGGAGCGATTCAGGTGGCCAAACAATTGGGAAGCCAAGAGATCATCGTCTGGGGTTTCTCCATGGGAGCCGGTACCGCGCTGCAAGCTGGTCTCAAAAACCCGGATATCGACGGCATGATCCTCGACAGTACGTTCCTGTTGGAGCCGGATACGATGTACCACAACATCCGCCAGCATATCGATCTGCCGCGCCATCCGTCGCTGGAGATTATCGGCATGCTGCTTCCAGTGCTCAACGGTACCAGCCTGCGGCAAATTCCATATAGCCAGGTCAAATCGGAGGATTATCCTTTTCCGATCCTGTTTATCCACGGTACAGAGGATGAGAAAGCGCCTTACCCGATCGCCGAGAAACTCGCGGAGAACCAAACGAACCCCACTTCCGGCGTATGGATTGTAGACGGTGCGCATCATGAGTTGATTTTTCGCGAGCATCCTAAGGAGTATCTGCGCAAGGTGTCGCTGTTCCTGGGCCAGATCAAGCTCGCATCGCAAAAAACGAATATTCAAACCGGGTCCGTATCCGAATAGCATAATCCAACCCTCCTCACCAATAAGTTAGTAGTAATGTATTTCTTATCCCCGAGGAGGTAGGCCGAATGTTGTTCGTATACGGGCCTTTTTTGCCTGTACGCATATTAGAGGAAATCCGTTTCTGGAAGCAGCAAGAAGCCGAGCATACGGAAGTGATTCAGGCGATCGTTCCCAGCCTGGAAGCCGATTACGTGAAGCTGCTGGAGGAATGGAAGCCGATTTTTGAAAGGACGGAGGCCGCCGCTGACAAGCTGCTGCAATACGCCTTGGCCACGCCCCATGCCGCTACGAGTCATGAGGTCATCCGCCAGACGGAACGGCTTCTGCGGGCCTCATGTCAGCAGTCGCAGGAATTTATCCGGCACCTAGAATACATGTTGAAGCACAGCGCAGCCGTGAAATCGGTGCCGTTGGCGCCCGTGGTGCTGCTGCACATCATCCGGGAATCAGCGTATTTCCTTGAGGTGCTTGAGCGGCTAAATCGGCCGGGAGAAATCGCCGGCAGCATGGCCGCAGCGCCACCGTATCCCGATCCTTATCACGCGGCTGGAGCGCAGCCATTCTATCGTGAAGAAGAGGCTCAGGAGCTGGCGGCCCCCCCCACGTCTGAGCATCCGGAACTGACGGACGATGCATCCCCTGCCATCACCGATGAGTTGAACAGATTCGAAACCTCTGAGGTGGCAAACCCGCCCGAAGAGCCAGATGGCATAGAAACAGCCGACATCTCCGAAGCCAGCCTTGAAGTGGAAGCTGAGCAAGAACATAAACAGGAAGAACAGGAACAGGATGAACTCAGCCTTCGCCAAGAACCAAGCGCTGATGACAACACGGAAACGACCACGGCGCGCGTACCGGAACGTTCTGTCCCGATTGGCGGACATACCCTCCCCCCGCTGCCTTATCCTTACAATGCGCTGGAACCCTATATAGATGAACAAACGATGCGCATTCATCACGACAAGCATCATAAAACGTATGTGGACGATTTGAACAAAGCGGAGCTTAAGCTGCAGGACGCACGGAAATCCGGCAATTTTGATTTAGTGAAGCATTGGGAGCGGGAGCTTGCCTTTAACGGCGCGGGGCATTATCTGCATACGATTTTCTGGGACATTATGAATCCGAAGGGCGGCGGCAAACCGCAAGGCGAGCTGCTGGAGCAGATCAAACGCGATTTTGGCAGCTACGACGCGTTCCACAAGCAGTTCTCTGAAGCCGCAGCCAAAGTCGAAGGCGGCGGCTGGGCCATCCTGGTGTGGAGCCCGCGCGCTCACCGGCTGGAAATTCTCACAGCAGAGAAGCATCAGAACCTGTCGCAATGGGACGTCATTCCACTGCTTCCGCTGGACGTTTGGGAGCATGCCTATTACCTGAAGCATCAAAACGCACGCGCCAACTACATCAAAGATTGGTGGAACGTCGTCTATTGGCCCGCCGTTACCAAACGCTACGAAGCCGCGAAAAAACTAAAATGGCAGCCGTTTTAATCGGCTGCCATTTGGCGCTAAAAGACCTCTGGTTCCCGAGGCTTATCCTCGAAACCAAAGGTCTTTAATAAAGACTATTCCTTTATGAGCGAAAGGAACTCCGCCCGGGAAGCCGCATCCTTACGGAAGCTTCCGCGTACGGCCGAGGTCACGGTTTTGCTGCCGGGCTTCTTGACGCCGCGGGAGCACATGCACAGATGCTCGCCCTCCACGACAACCATGACGCCTTTGGGCTGCAGCACTTCTTCCATGATGTCGGCAATTTGCGAAGTAATCCGCTCCTGCACCTGCAGGCGTCGGGTTACTGCTTCTACCAAACGGGCCAGCTTGCTGAGCCCGGCGATTCGACCGCTTGGAATATATCCGATATGGGCTTTGCCGAAGAAAGGCGCCATATGATGCTCGCATTGACTGTAATAGACGATGTCCTTTACAATGACAAGCTCTTCATGGTTTTCTTCGAAGGTAACTCCCAGCACATCCCGAGGATCGACTTCATACCCGGCAAAAATCTCTTCATACATCCGCGTCACCCGGGCCGGTGTTTCGATCAGCCCTTCGCGTTCCACGTCTTCCCCGATCAGCTTCAGGATTTCCCGAACATGATATTCGATTTGCTCCCGATGATCGCCTACCTGTGTATTAACGTAATCTTTCAATCCGGACATCTTCAGCGCCCCTCCTTTCATAGAGTATGGCGAAACGTTACTTTATTTTCTCTTCTTCGTCGGCCGTCCCGCCCCCGGCAATGGGCCACCTTGATTCTTCATCATCTGCTGCGCGCGCTGCATTTGCTTGCTGTTCAGGTTATACCCCATTTGCTTCGCCATTTTTTGCAGCATTTGCGGGTCGTTTTGCATTTTCGTTAACTGTCTGCGGAGATAAAAGACCCCGATCACAAAACCGCCAACCAGACCGACGATTAAAGTAATAATTGGAATAACGATATCCATGTTTCAGCCACCCCTGAATAATAATCGTGTTACCTTAGCTTGTAAGGCTTGCACACTCCAAATATCATAGCATCCAGCCTCACGTGATTCAAGGATTCACGCCAAAACTGCCTCAATAAACAACGTTGTCTCTGTGGCGAGGTCAATCTCACTCACGTCCAGCTCATCGCCGGTTCCGCGTACGATCCGAATCACCGGTCGGCCTGGTAATCCCCGGTGCTGTCGGACCACCACGCCGGTCTCCTTCGTCCCAAGACGAACCGAAGTCCCGTTCGGGTACACGGAGATAATGCGCATAAACTCCACCAGCACCTCGTGATCCAACTCCTGTTCCGAGCAGGCCATCAAATGCTCGCAAGCCTCATGCGGCAGCAAGACCCGCCCGTCCTTGCTTGCACCGCTGACCAAATTATCGTACATGTTCGCAACAGCGACGATGCGTGGAAACAGATGAATTTCATCCCCGGATATCCCCCGCGGGATTCCTTTGCCGTCCGGCCGTTCATGATGTTGCAGTGCCGTATGGGCAATCAACAGATTAAATTCGCGTTTGTGGCGAAGCAGTTCATAGCCTCTCCAGGTGTGATGGTGCTTCGGGTCCTTGGCGTTGGCGCCTTCCGGCAACGGCACGGATTTGCCGATATCGTGCAGCAGCGCGCCAATCGCCAAATCCTTGAGCTGGGAGTACCCGAGCCCCAAGTTCAGTCCAATCATCGAGGCGATCAAGCTGACGTTCACCGCATGGATATAAGCGGCATTGTCCGCTGTCCGAATGTCGGTGAGCTGTAACAGAACCTCTTTGTTATTCAACACGTCGGTTAACAGGAAATCCACGCTGGCGTTGATTTTGCGTGTGCTCCAATCCTTGCCGGAACGAATCGCCTGCAGCGTCTCGGACATTTCCCGGAACATCGCCTGCTTGGTCGCCTCGCTGAGCACATCTTCGATTTCGATATCATCGAAGTCCGGATCTTTAATGTATAGCATGGTCACACCGATCCGCTTAAGCGTGTTAATCATAAAAACCGTAAGCTGAACCCCTGCCGACAATAACACGGTGCCGTTGGCGGAATACACCGTTTTACCTAAATATTGCCCCGGTTCGATATCCTCGATACTGATGAAACGCATATTTTATGTTATCCCCCTTGCTGGATATCAGTCCCCGTTGGAAGCCTGCAGCTTCTGCTTGGCTGTCTGAAGCCGAACCCGCACTTCTTCCTCCTGCTCGGCGTCAAGCGCCCGGTCGATCGCTTCCTCGGCCTCCTTGCCGCCGATTCGGCTCAGCGCCCAAGCTGCAGTTCCTCTTAGCTCTGGCCGCGGGTCATGAAGCAGTATATCTATTAATTTCGGCACGGACGCCGAATCTTTGAAGTTGCCCAGCGCGATGACCGCGTTGCGTTGGATCGGTTTTTTGCCCCGCCAAGCTGCAGCGCTGTCACCAAAACGTTCTTTAAACTCACGGTTACTTAAGTCCAGCAAGGGGAGTAACAGCGGCTTAACCGTTTCGGGATCAGGGGCCAACTCCGGCCGATGATTCCAGAACTTGCCTTTATTTTTCGGGCAGACAATCTGGCAAGTATCACAACCATAAAGGCGGTTGCCCATCTTCACCATAAATTCCTCGTCCAGAAAGCCTTTCTTTTGCGTCAAAAAAGAAATGCACCGCTGTGCGTTCAACTCCCCGGGACCCACTAACGCTCCCGTCGGGCACGCGTCGATGCATTTGGTGCACTCACCGCAATCCTCCTCGACCGGGGTGTCGGGAGGAAACGGAATATTGGTGATCAGCTCGCCGAGGTAAATCCACGAGCCCCACTTGGGGGAGATGATCGCGCAGTTTTTCCCCTTAAAGCCGATCCCTGCACGATCCGCCACCGCCCGGTCCACCAGGGCGCCGGTGTCGACCATGCTCTCGATCCGCGCTTCGGGGACGCGCTCGCGGATGAAGGCTTCCAGCTTCGCCATCGCCTCGCGAAGCACCTGATGGTAGTCCCGCCCCCATGCGGAGCGGGCTAGGATGCCTCGCCGCTCGCCGGGCGATGACTTCGGGGGATTCTCCATCTTCGACGGATAGGCGACCGCGATGGATATTAATGAAGCCGGCTCCGTAAGCGATAATTCCGGATACACCCGCTTGTCCAGATCCGGCTCCTCAAAGCCAGATTCATAGCCTTTATCCCGCCGGTCCTGCAAAATCGCCTTCAGCGACAAGAACGGATCCGCGCTGGCAAAGCCGATATCGTCGATCCCCAGCTCCGTTGAGGCCTCCTGTATCTCCCGCTTCAGCTGCGCCCAGCGGTTGCCTCCTTCCGGTAAACGCGTTGCGCCGGTTTCCGCCATAGACATATGTCTCCCTCCTTCCTGTTCATGTTGCCGTAAAGGCTGTCTGTTGTATTTTTAAGAAGATAAACGTTTAATCGCTTCCCTTGCTAACTGGTCGCAATAATTGTTCAGCTCGTTGTCGCTGTGTCCCTTAACTTTGATGTACTCCACCTTGTGAATGCCCATGAGCCGCCACAGTTCCTCCCAAAGATCGCGGTTCTCGACAGGCTGGTTCTTGCTGTTCTTCCAACCGTTCTTTAGCCAGCCGCGAATCCAGTTCTGCTGAAAGCAGTTCACCACATAAGCGGAGTCGCTGTAGACCTTCACATGACAAGGCTCCTTTAATTGACTCAGCGCCGAAATGACCGCCTGGATTTCCATGCGGTTGTTGGTGGTCATTTTTTCGCCGCCGGACAGGTCCTTCCGATGCCCGTTAAACATCAGCACCGCGCCCCATCCCCCAGGACCGGGATTTCCGGAGCAAGCTCCGTCCGTATAAATCGTCACTTCCTTCACTGTTCATCCTCCCAAACTAACGGCTATAAACTACGGATCTTGGGAATCGGCCAAAAAACGAACTCAGCGCGGCCAACGATCCACTTCTCTTTCACGCTGCCAAAATAACGGCTGTCTTTGCTTCGTCCCGCGTGACGGTTATCCCCCATCACGAAATATTGTCCGTCCTCCAGTTTCAGCTCCGGCATGTCGCCGTCCTCGATAACCGAGTCGGTGTACGGCTCGTCCAGCGGCTGCCCGTTAAGGAGCAGTCGGCCGTCTTGCACCTCAACGGTATCCCCCGGAACCGCCACGATTCGCTTCACCAGAAACGGCTTCTGGTCCGCATCCACACTCGGATCCTTCAGCACGACGACCTCGCCGCGCTTCGGATGTTGAAACCGATACACCAATTTATCCACGAACAGCCGCTCCTGCTCTTCCAGGGTAGGCTGCATCGATTGTCCCTTCACCATGGATAAGTTAAAAACAAATACGTTTAACAGCAGCATAATGACAAAGGCGATCACGATCGTCTTTAGCATCTCCCACAGTTCTGCGGCCCACCGCGATTGCGGAGCGTCCGCTTGCGGTTCATTAGCAGAGCGTTCAGGGGCTAACGCTGCCTTGTGTTCCGAATCCATCATCGGTTCCATTGGCACCTCTTCAAAATGAAACAAACTATATAAATAGAAAAGCATATCCTTCACCCATTTGCAACGGATGGAAGATATGCTTGAACATTTCCCATTTCTGTCATGGGAAGTTTCATCAATTGGATCCCGTCAGCGTCCGGGCTGCGATGCCAAGCTTCTGGAAGGCTTCCAAAAACTTGCCTGCCCCATAGCCCATCGCCTCGTAGAGCGGCATGATCGCTTTATTATGTTCATCTCCTGCGACCATAATCCGACGGACATTCCGCTGCTGGAACCGTTGTTCCATTGCGGTTACAAGGCTGCGTCCAACGCCGCGCCGGCGGTAATCAGGATGTACGGCCATGCGGTAGATACACCCCGTGTTCTGATCGATCGTCCCGATCAATACCCCTTTGATCTCTTCCTCGACTTCTGCAACCATAATCAGCTCAGAATCCCAAGAAAGTTGTCTGGCAAACGCGCACTTGGTGTCTTCGTAGCAATCCTCCGATAAGGCCAACTGCAATAGCTCCATCACTTGATTTACATCACTCAACTGAAAGGAACGAATAAGCATGCTAAGATCTCCCTTTTCTTCACGCAAGATAGGCCGATGTAAAACATAACCCCCCTGATTTACATCAACCGAATATTTGATTCCAGACAAAAACGAGAAAAAAACAGCTTTCTTGTCCATTAAACCATAGATATCTCCAGAATACATCAATTTTCTTCTGAAAGCGCTTTAAATTAAGCGGTTACAATTATGAACTTTTACAAACACCCCTGTCCCGACTCGAATTTATGCATATATTTTTATGTGCTGCCAATAATAGGATTGTTATGCGGGTGTTAACGGCGAGGAGGCGATGCCTTCGCTTAACACTCGGATGACAAAGCGGGATTGAATTATTAACGGGAGGTAAGAACAACCATGGCACATGAATTGCCTGCTTTGCCTTATCCGGCAAATGCACTGGAACCTTATATCGATGAACAAACGATGATCATCCACCATGATCGGCACCATAACACGTATGTCACCAACTTGAACGCCGCGTTGGAAAGCGCGCCGGAACTGCAGAGCAAAAGCGTGGAGGAGCTGATCTCCAACCTGGATTCCGTTCCCGAAAGCATCCGCACGGCGGTACGCAACAACGGCGGCGGTCATGCCAACCACAGCTTGTTCTGGAAGGTCATCGGCCCGGGCGGCGGCGGTGCGCCAACCGGTGCAGTCGCTGCCGCGATTGACAGCGATCTCGGCGGCTTCGATAAATTCAAAGAGGACTTCACCAAGGCGGCGACCACCCGTTTCGGCAGCGGCTGGGCATGGCTGGTCGTTGGCAAGGATGGCAAGCTTGCCGTCACTAGTACGCCCAACCAAGACAGCCCGCTCTTCGAAGGCTTAACGCCGATTCTTGGCCTGGACGTATGGGAGCACGCGTATTATTTGAAATATCAAAACAAACGACCGGATTACATCGCGGCGTTCTGGAACGTTATCAACTGGGACGAAGTGAACCGTCGGTATGAGGCTGCGAAAAAATAACGCTGCGTTCACGACAAACGAAGGAGGATACATCTATGGCAGAGCAAAAGCGTAAACTGACGAATGACCCAGAGGAGCTTCTCGCCGCTAAACACGCGGAGGACGTGCATAAGCAGCAATTCACGAACTTCGCCCACAGCGTCACCGGCGGCGGAGCCACCCCCGACCTCGGCAAAGTCTCGGACGAGGAGCACCGCGAACCCGACACCCAGAACCATATGAAATCTGTGGAGAACCGCATGATGTAATTGCAAAAAAAGGAAGACGCATGAGATGCGCCTTCCTTTTTTGATGTTCGCGGGGTGCGGCGGTCTGTGGCGGGGAGCGGCTGATTGCGGTAGTTATGGCCATATTGAGTTCAATTAGCGCCTCATCAAGCGGGAGTGACCTTAATAAGGCTATTCTGAAGCCCCCTCATACCGCATCCGTCGTGCAAATAAGCCCTAGTGCCTCACCGCACACTTTTCATACAAACTAGTTAGTCCCTCCCCCTGGTTACACCGTGCTGACCAGTCCCATTAGCGCTCCACATGAACATTCCATCCTTACACACTAGTCTTCCAAATCAACATACTTGGGCAAACAAGCTCTACCCTAATATGCTGGTGCTGGTCTCCCCCACAAATAGCAAGTCCCCAGCGCGTAAGACGCCAACAGGAATAACGGTAAAAAGTACCGTTATTCCCCTCATGCAGAGCAGATGCACCGTAATTAACAGTAATTTATGCCCTTATTTAGCCCGGTTACTGCCACAACAGGCGAAAATACCGAAATTAACGTCCCTTTTTACCGCTAATGGGTGCTAAATGGGGAATCCACGCAAAAATAGCGGTATGATTTACCGCTATTTTTCTAACGTAAATGTGCATTATCCCTCTGATTCAGGACTAAACCAATCTCCACTGAACGTATGGCTGCTGCCCCTCTGATTCCCGCTCGTGTGCTGTTACTGCACTGATCCTTGATTGAGTGCTGTTGCTTGCCTACTTCCTTTACTTCGTCGCTTCCCTTTCTTCCTTTTATTCCTTTGCTTCTTCGCTTCCTCCTAGTCTGCTTCTCCTCGCAGTGCGCTTCAGCGTATTAAGCGCCAAAGTACCCGTTCAGAATCCGCAGGAACACGTTCGGGAACGCCAGGTTGTCCATGTCTTCCCGAGTGATCCACCGGTACTCGGCTGCGGTGTCATCGGCGGCGGCCCCGGCGTCCAAGGCCTGCGGCTGGGCCGCCGAGCCGGCGCCGCCCGCCGCGTCATACGCCGCGGCGGTCTCGGCCACGGCCGCGAGCCCTGCCCCGCGGCCGGCTGCCTCCATTGGAATCTCCGCGTCAAAACGAAACACGCGGAGATTCCAATGGATATGGCTGAACGTGTGCTCCGCGTTCAGCAACGCCCCGCCCGGCCGGGCGGGCACCCCGGCGGCGGCCAGCGCCGCCGCCAGCCGGTCCATCGCCGGGCCGTCGGGGAGGCCGGCGCCTTCGCCCGGCACGGCGTCGGCGGGGATGTGGGGCAGCTCCCACATACGTGCGAGCAGCCCCGTGTCCGGCCGCCGGCGCACGAGCACGCGACCGGCCAGCGCCCCGCTGCCCTCGACGAGGGCGGCGAGTCGATACTCCGGCCGCGGCGGCTTCGCCTTGCTCTTGACCGGCAGGCGCTCCTCTGCGCCTTCGAGCCGGCCGGCGCAGCGAGCCATGACCGGGCAGATCAGGCATTGCGGTGACTTGGGCGTACAGACGAGCGCGCCCAGCTCCATCAGAGCCTGATTAAAATCGGAGGCCCGCCCTTCCGGGATCAGCTCCGCGGCCAGCTCCTCCATGAGGGTGCGTGTCCCGGCCTTCGCGACGTCTTCCTCGATCAGGAAGTAGCGTGACAGCACCCGCATGACGTTGCCGTCCACCGCCGGTTCCGGGCGGTTAAAAGCAATGCTCAAGATCGCCCCGGTCGTATACGGGCCAACCCCCTTTAAGGCGGAGACCTCCGCCTTGGTATCCGGCACGATCCCGCCGTGCCGTTCCATCACCTGCTTGGCCGCCGCCTGCAGATTGCGGGCTCGCGAATAATAACCAAGCCCTTCCCAGCATTTCAGCACCTCTTCCTCCGGCGCCTCGGCTAAATCCCGAATCGTCGGGAAACGCTCAATAAACCGCTGAAAATACGGGATCACCGTATCTACCCGCGTCTGCTGCAGCATAATTTCCGACACCCAAATATAATACGGATCACGATGCCTGCGCCAAGGCAGGTCCCGCTTCGACCGCTCGTACCAACTAAGCAGTTCTGTACTGAAAAATACCCGTGTTTCTCTATTTCCCCGCATCCTGCTCTCCTTCTATTGCACGCGTTCCACCACAGCAAAGGCCGAAGCCAGCTGCCGCTCATGCGTAATACTAAGATGTATGGTATACCCGCTGCCCTCCGGTTGACCAACTCCAGACAGCCCGAGCCGCACCCAGGCCCCCGGCGTCAGCGTCACACACGGTTTCCCTTGCGCATTGGGCAAAATCTCTATATCAGTAAAGCTTAGCACCTGACCGATACCACAGCCAAACGCCTTGCTGACGGCTTCCTTTGCTGCAAACCGCCCCGCCAAAAACTCCGCCGGTCGGGCAGCTTGCCCAGGCAGCGCAAGCTCCGCCGCAGTTAAAATCCGCCGGCGCAGCCGTTCGCCGATCGTCTTGTTGAGCAAGCGCTCTATGCGCTGGATTTCGACGATGTCATGTCCGATTCCGAAAATCAACAGGCAGCCCTTCTTCCTACAAAACGTAAACTTCGAACCTTACTTCTATCATTGCGCCCTGTCCTGAGCCAAGCCCATAACGGCCGCTTCCCCCATTGTAGCAGGGAACGGGAGGAGGCGCGAGTCTTCCCATCGGGAATGACCAATCACCGTCCACCCAGAAAACAAGCAACACAGCCCTCCCTTCCTCCATGCTATACTGAAGCTGCGTTATCTTCCCAACCGCAAGAATGATCAAGAAGCCAATTTTTCGGTCCGCTATACTTGAACCATAGACCGGTCTGGAGGCAGTTATGAATCAAATCAACATCATTCAAAAAAGCATCGATTATATCGAATAGTAACCCGCAGCAAAAAAGAAACAACCCGGGCTCCACCCAATGGAGAACCGGGTTGTTTTATTATTCGTAACGCAGCGATTCGATAGGGTGCAGCTTGGAGGCTTTGTTTGCCGGGTACAAGCCGAAGAAAATACCCACCGCTGCCGAAAATCCAAACGCCAGCAAAATGGCCCAAATCGAAATGACGAACGGCCACCCCGAGATTAAAGCGAACACCCAGGCCGCCAATAGCCCGAAGAGGGCGCCAATCGTCCCCCCGATAAACGAGAGAATTACCGCTTCAATCATAAATTGAAGCATGATCGTCCCTGGCGTGGCGCCAATCGCTTTGCGGATCCCGATTTCCCGGGTCCGTTCTGTAACCGAGACTAACATGATGTTCATGACACCGATCCCCCCGACTAGCAGGGAGATACCGGCGATCGAACCGATGATCGTTTGCAGGATAGAGAACGTGCTTTTGATCATTTGCTCCGCATCCCTTGCCGATTCCGAGACATAAGCATCTTTGCTCACGTTTTTCCGATCTGCCAGCCAAGCCTTGACCGACTCCACCGTTTCATCCATTCTTTCCGGCGATGTGGGCAGAATCTCCAGCATACTTAAACGATCACTTGACCCTTCCACGTCCAGCATCGTCGTAATTGGTGCGTAAGCAGAGTAACGCTCTCCGCCAAAACCGCTCATGAGACTCTCCTGCACCTTGTACACGCCAACAATTCGGAACATCCCTCCAGATAGTTGGATTTTCCGACCGATGGCACCTTGTGGAGAACCAAATGCTTTATTGGCATACTTGGCCTCAACTACAAGAATTTTTTGACGCGCTCGCTCCTCTTGGGAATTAAAAAATCTGCCCGCCACCAAATCGATCTTTTGCATTTTAGGTGAATCCGAAGTCGTGCCCGTGATACTAAATTGCAGTTCTTCCTTCTTAAGCTTACCGCTCATTCCGTAGGAAGACGACGACGAAACATAACGGACCCCCGGGAGCTTACGAATTTCTGCCATTTCACGCTGCCGGAAATAGACATTGTCTTCGGGCTCCCCGTTGCTATAGTTCGGATAGATCAGAAAATACCCATCCTCATAGTTCGACATCTCCGACATAATCGAGCTTTGTCCAGCCTGACCAATAGACACTACCGTGACCACTGCAGCGACGCCAAAAACGATGCCGATCATCGTCAGGAAGGAACGCAGCTTGTTCATTCGGAGATTGTCCAGGGCAACAAGGATGCTCTCCCAAATGCTCATCCGCCAACACTCCCTTTACGCTTGTCGCTTAGGATCCGTCCATCCCCAAATGTGATGATCCGTTCGGCATGCTCGGCAATGTCCGGTTCGTGGGTAACGAGCACGATCGTCGTCCCTTCGGCGTGAATTTCTTTGAACAGATCCATGATTTCATAGGATGATTTCGTATCTAGGTTCCCGGTAGGCTCGTCGGCCAACAGGATCGGTGCATTCATGGTCAACGCCCGAGCAATCGCCACCCGTTGCTTCTGACCGCCGGAAAGCTCGTTTGGACGATGCTTAACCCGTTCAGCCAGTCCCACCCTGCGAAGCAACTCAAGGGCCCGTTCGTTACGCTCCTCCCGGGGGATGCCGGCGTACATCATCGGCAGCGTGACGTTTTGCAGCACGGTTTGCCTGCCCAGCAAATTAAAGCTTTGGAACACGAACCCGATTTTCCGGTTCCGTACGCGTGCCAATTCCTCCTCATTCAGCGACTCTACCGCTGCTCCGTCCAACTCATAGCTGCCGGAGGTCGGGACGTCCAGACATCCGATAATGTTCATCAGCGTTGATTTACCGGAGCCGGATGAGCCCATGATCGCCACGAACTCACCTTTCTCGATGTGCAGGTCAATGGGGGTCAAAGCTTGTACTTCAAGGGGGCCGTTTTTGTATACTTTGGTGATGCCTTTGAGCGTAATCATTTCACCTTCACCTTAGCGCCATCCTGCAGCTTGTCGCCGCCTTCCACTACAACCAAATCGCCTGCGGCCACCCCGGAGACCAGTTCGATTTGAGCCTCGCCCTCTTTCCCGGTTGTCACTGGCACCTTAACAGCAACACTGTCCTGAACCTTAAATACGTAGGCCTGCTCACCGTCATATTGAACCGCATCAATTGGCACAAGAAGCCGTTCCTTATCGGGAATCTCCATCTCTACCGTGACGTTATACCCCGGACGAAGTTCTGATGATACTTGGTTCAGGCTGACCTCCATTTCCACCGACGTATCCTTGGAGGTTGGATCGGCCAAACCGGCGGTAGGCGCCAAATACGAGATACTGCCTTCATAACTATTCGAAAAAGCCTCCCCCGTAACCACAGCCTTCATCCCTTGCTCCGCTTTGCCTGCATCCAGCTCATTCAGGTATGCACTTACTTTAAGCTTGCTCACATCGGCAATTGTCGCGATCTCGCTGCCTTCGGCCAGCATTTGACCTGCGTTTACCGTCAGGCTGGTAACAACGCCGTCGGCTGGGGCCAGCACCTTCTGGTTAGCAAGCTGCTTCTCCAGGGATTGAATCGTCAGCTCACTGGAACGAATGCGCAAATCATAGGTGGTAAGGTCCAACTCCTCCGGTTCGAGGTCCGGGTTTTCGAGACGCGCTTGCTTAAAGCTCTCAAAATGCTGTTTTTTGGCCGCCAGTCGTTCCGCTTCAGTCAATTGCAGATTAATCCGTTCCTTCTCCAGCTGTTCCCGTACCTGCTCCATGCTCAGCGTAAGGAGAACCTGCCCTTTCTTAACCGTATCGCCCGATTTCACCTTTACCTCTTCGATCACCCCGCTTCCCGGAGCGTACACGGAGGTCGTCTGTCCCGGTTCCAGCTTGCCGTTCGTATAGATTTGCTCGACGATTTTGCCCATCTCTACGGTGGCGACCTTCACTTCAGCGGCCCGATTCAACCCGATCATATTGGCAATGACCAACGCGATGACCGCCAATCCGACGACAGCGCCCCAAAACCACTTCTTCTTCAACAAGTCCATCACCTATCCTGTTATGTATAATTCCGGACTTAAACCAGCAACAGCGATCCCAGCGATAACACGAGCCATGCTGCAATAATCCAAACAGCCACCGATTTGTAAGGCCGTTTCATCATGACGGAAGAGCCGATGATATACAGTACGAGGCCCCAAATTGAAAATGGATTCATCAAGGATAAGAACTGGTACATTGCACTGGACTTATCAGAGACAAGAGCTCCCAAGCTCAGCGAAACATCCGTAACAGACTGCACGTCCATCGTCATGATCATAATTCCCGTGATCAAGCTGCCTAACAACCCTGGCAATGCGGCATAAGCAGCGATGGAAACGAACTGCATGTACTTGCCTTCACCGCGAACGACTAAATTCAGCAGCAACAACAACAAGCCCGTCACAAAAAACGTAATAACCGGCATCACCACACCCATTACGTAAGCAGACGTCTTCGCTGTTGCCATCATCGTCGATTGCATCGAGGCATCCACTGATTGACTTTGGATCTGCCGTAGAAATTCCTTCTCGATCACCGGCATCTGCATGTAGATTACGACAACGGAAACAATGATCATTGCCGCAAGCGCAAAGAGCCAAGCGGTCTTACTCTCCCGCACCCGCCTGAACGTTTCCACCGGAGCTGTAAAAATCGTAAACACGTTTTTCATAGAAACTCCTCCTCAAATCTCCCAACATTGTTCCATCCCATAAATATGTAAGACTAGAATCATGTTATATATACGAACAAAGTCGCAAAGAGATTCAAGTTAGGCACATTTTACAACTCATGCAAAATCTCGTGAACATCGCATCCCTAGGAATCTCACTGGGTTTCCCTGCCATTATACCCCTCTATTTCGATTCCGCCACAGTCTCAAGACCAGGATCACTGCTAGACCTAAGCCCAACCCCACTCAATTTGCAAAAAAGTCAGCGTCCCATTGTGGACCTCGCGGACCTTGCGACCTTTCGTGACTAAATCTTTAAAGAGGAGCTCCTCTTGCTACACCTCTTTACACTATTATCCCTTTGACTCAGAAATGCAGGGGCTAGGTTGGAGTCCTTCCTGCTGCTTTTTTGTATGATTATCCCTTTGGTTCAGAATAACAAGATCAAGGTAGGGATCCTCTCGTTACGCCCACTTTACGTGAATATCCCTTTAACTCAGAACGGAAGAATCGTGTAAAGAAGGGCTTTCTACCGCTTCTCTGCACAAGGCTATCCGTTTTGCTCAGAATTAGGAGTTACATGGGACGAAAAGTGATATAAGCTCCTCTGGGAGAACATTTTTATATAGGAATAATTTTTTGGGATTTTTTTCTTGTTAACAGAACATATGTTTGTTATAATGAAAAAGAGAACATCTGTACGCATTATTGGGATGCGGAATTTGAGTTGGAGGGATCGGACATGGAGCTTGGTATGAATACGGAGCTGTTTCAAACTGTTAGCAGCCGCTTTCAAAGCGAGGGTGATTGCATAGAGGCCATCATCGCGATGAAGTGGCCAAATGGCTTCGTTTGCCCGCGTTGTGCTTATACGGAGTGCACCCGCCTGTCCTCCCGGCGACTTCCTTTGTTCGAGTGTGGACGATGCAGCTATCAAGCGTCGCCTTTGGTTGGTACGATTTTTGAAAGAACCCATCTGCCCCTGGTAAAGTGGTTTCGTGCCCTCGAGTTATTCCTGCTTCCCGATGGCATCTCAGCGCTGCGGTTGAGTCAGGTCATTGAAGTGACCTACAAGACCGCCTGGCTCATGCTGCACAAAATCCGTCATACCCTCGGCGAATGCGATGCCCGGGAACTGCTCTCTGGAGACGTGAAGGTCAACTGCGATCAATATGCGTATGATTCGTTACGCTATCATCCGGCGGCTCAGCCTTATGCGACCCCGGTTGTCGCCGGATGCACGGTCAAGGAGTCTGGCGAGCCGGAGCGAGTAAAGATCCAATTGATTTCACATAAAAGAGGAGACGGACAACGAGCCAATAAGCACGATGTCGCCGCGTTCATCCATAAGCATGTCGATGTCCCGACCTCCACCGTTCAGTCATTCCCTTTGGCATTTCGACTGTATTTGCCTTTGCGCAAAGAAGTTAGAGCGGCGTGGAATTCGCTGAAGCGCACGTATGTTGCCTTGGGGCTAACTCACTTGCAAGCCTATTTGAATGAGTACACCGTCCGTCGTTACCTTCGCATGTCCTTTTCCGAGGAAGCAATCCGTCAGAGCTTGCTGCAGATGTGCTTGTCTATTCCAGCGATTCCTTACCGCCAGTTAATCGAACGCCATCAGAACGCACATCATCAGAAGCCGTACTTTGCAGCAGCGGCTTAAAATTACTTTGCTATCGAGATACGAGTGGGGTCATAATGAGGGGACAATGAGAGACTAATGAGAGCTGGCTAGGTGCTAATCTGGTGCTGTAATGCTCGTAGACAGTTATGTGATTATGATCGTAAGGGGGCTAATGGGATACTTAGCTAATGGGATACTTAGCTAATGGGATACTTATTAGATACTTATTAGATACTTATTAGATACTTATTAGATACTTATTAGATACTTATTAGATACTTACTAGTGCTTGCCAGTACTTGTTCGATATTTATTCGATGTTTATTCGATGCTTGTTCTTACTGATTCTTAAAATACTTGCTCGATGCTTATTGTATACGAGTGAGTTACTAATGATACTAATTGAAGTACTGGCGCGCCTACTCCCATCCCTTCTCTTTCTTCCACTCCACTAACTGACTCAACGGGATAATCATCAAAAGAGGGTGGCGAAGAGAGAAGAGGCCAGAGTACCCCTGTTGAAACGATCTCAACCCATTGATTTTCTCGCAATTTCTTATTGCTACCAATTTCCCTTGCTAGTAATAACTACTGCCGTGCAGATCTGCTACCTTGTTTCACTCACCGCCTGAGGCAACGGGATAATCATTGAAAGAGAGCGGCCGGAATACTAGCTCCGTACACTTATCCTGAAAAAAACGCGGGCTCCGGGCATTAGCGCCCGGGCCCGCGTTACGCGTTGAGGGTGGCGATAAATTTAATTGGCGATGGCGTGCCGTTTGAGTCCATGCCTATCACACAACGACACTCCTGCGCCTATGTTGAATTAAATGCCTGGGATTGGGCTGCGTTTGTGCTCGGTCTTACGGTAGAAGGCCTCTAGGCGCTCTTGGACGGCTGGATCGATCTGCTTGCCTTCCAGATAATCGCTGTTATCTTCGTAGCTGATTCCGAGCTCCTTCTCGTCCGTTTGTCCTTCCCACAGACCAGCGGTTGGCGCCTTGTCGATTACGCTTTGCGGTACGCCGAGGCGGACGGCAAGCTGACGGACTTGACGTTTGTTCAGCGAGCTGAGCGGCGTCACGTCAACGGCTCCATCCCCCCATTTGGTGTAAAAGCCGGTAATTGCTTCTGACGCATGGTCGGTACCCACAACGAGCAGGTTCAGCTCAAAAGCCAGCGCATATTGCATGACCATCCGGGTCCGTGCTTTCACGTTACCTTTGCCTTGCGGGCTGAGGTGACGGGATTGCCCGATATTTTTCAGGCTGTGCTCGACTTCGAGGGCGATTTCATCTACGGCTTCCTCAATATTCGTCTCCACGGTATGTTCAAGGCCAAACGCCTTGGCCACCTCGTAGCTGTGCTCGATGTCCTCCTGCTTCCCGTAAGGCTGGAATACGCCCAGTGTCATGTATGGTTGGCCGGTCTCCTGCGTCAGCTCGTCCGTTGCCCGTTTACACAAGCCGGTGGTTACTGCACTATCAATCCCGCCGCTGATCGCGATTAATAAACCGGTCGTGCGTGCCGCTTTGACCTGCTCCTTCAAAAAGTCAACCCGACGGCGAATTTCTTCATCCACATCAATGACAGGTTTAACCCCAAGCCGTTTAATGATTTCCTGCTGCAAACTCATCTTAAATCCCTCCACATCCAAGATATAACATTTCATGTCAGTAGTATGCCCTAAATCGAAAAACGCCCCAAACCATCCAGACAAGCTGGATGGCGGGGCGAAAGCGACTGATTAACGGCCGCTACAGCTTATCGGCAGAAGCGGTCGAACGCGCTGGTCAGATCAGCGGCGATTTCTTCAGCCGAACGGTCTTCAATTTGGTGACGTTCGATGAAATGGACGAGCTCGCCGTCCTTCATCAAAGCGATCGAAGGCGAAGACGGCGGATACGGTGCGAAATATTCGCGTGCTTTCGCCGTAGCTTCTTTATCTTGACCGGCAAACACGGTAAACAAGTGGTCCGGTGTCACATCATGCTGCAACGCCTTTGCTACGCCCGGGCGGCATTGTCCCGCTGCGCATCCGCAAACGGAATTGACAACGACCAGCGCAGTGCCTTTCGCGTTAGGCAACTGTTCTTCGACTTCCTCCGGCGTACGCAGTTCTTGAATCCCCAGCACGGTTAATTCGTCTCTCATCGGTTGTACCATGTCTCTCATATATTGATCAAATGACATCGACATTACCCATCACTCCTTATGCATAATCATATGGCTCTATTTTGAGCTCTCGCACTCGCCTCGCTCTTAGCCAGATTAATTTAATTATACATTCATAGGGAAGGAAAGCAACTCCGCCTATCGACGTCAATAGGCCCAACCTTAGCTTAGGCGAGCGGAAAAAGAACGGTAAAGGTTGTGCCTTGGCCTTCTGTTGAATCGACAGTAATTTTGCCGCCGTGGCGTTCGACGATGCTAAGGCATAACGCCAGCCCCAGCCCTGTTCCCTTCGCTTTCGTCGTAAAAAATGGCTCAAACAGCTTCTCTCGCTGCCCGGAAGGAATCCCAGGCCCTGTGTCGCTGACCATCAGGAGGCCCCCCTGATTAGTAACGCGGGTCTCTATAGTGAGCTGCCCTTTTTCGGTCATCGCCTCCATCGCATTACGCGACAGATTTAAGATCAGCTGCTTGATCTCTTTGGCATTCAGCAACAATTCCGGCATGGAATCATCCAGCTTGACCTCAATCGTTTGACCGCGGAGGTTCGCATCTGCCCAAAGCAACGGCGTCAGTTCCTTAATGATATCGTGGAGATGGCATTTCTCGCTTTCAACCGGACGATTCTGCGCCAGGGAAAGAAAGTCATTGATGATGCCATTGGCCCGATCGAGCTCCTCCATCACGATCCGGTAATAATGATCAAGCGTTGGCGGGCTCTTCTCCCGCATGAGCTGCAGAAAGCCCCGCACCACCGCCATCGGATTGCGGATTTCGTGCGTGATCCCGGCAGCCATCTGACCCACCAGACTCAGCCGCTCCACATGGTTCAGCTCCATCCGCAGCGTTTCCAGTTCGGTGATATCCTGAACGATAGCTACCGCACCGATCACTTCGTTGGATTTGCTTTTTTGAATCGGAGACGTACTGGTAAAATAAATATGATTATCCGCTTTGATCAAGTCGGTCACTTTCGTTTGCCCTTCGAGCGACTGCTCGACTCGGGAGGCGATGGACTCAATCGGCACGCCGCTGAGCACATCGCTCAACCGGCGCAGCAGCAGATCCTCGCGTCGCGATTCGTTCGGCTCTTTTTGGTACGTCCGATAGAGTTGGAGAAACGTTTCATTTATCGATATAATATAACCTTGTTGATCCAACAGAACGATACCTAATGGAGCAGCGTCCATCATTTGTTGAAGCTTCTCCGCTTCACGGAAATATTCGCGCGACAGCTCCATCACTTGGCCGCGCAGCTTCTCCTTCTCCATGGTGCTTTCGATCATGTAAACGAACAAGCTGCCAACTACCATCGTGACCAACACATTAATGAATCCATTCGTTAAAGCGTTAAGGTCTGAATTAAATGATAGACTTCCGGTCAAAAATGGAGACATGCCAATCATCGTCTCTCCGCCCATAAAGTAAAGAGAGAGGATGGCCACTTTGCCCTGGCGACCGGTTCTTTTGAAATAACGGGAAGTGAGTAGAACAAATGGATACAGGAGAATTCCCGTCTCCATGATAAACCCGATAAGGGTGTAATTTACTGCAAACAGAGGATGAAGTATGATCTGCAGCAGAGCTAAAGCAACCCCGTCCCGGAACCGACCATACAGCATGAGAGCAAAAAGGGGCAATATCCCGAAATTTAATGGGATAACTTCCCATAACCGTGAGGCAAAGATATCGCAAAGCAGCATGCTGGACAAGCAGGTATACATTAAGCCAACGGCGTATGAATGTCCCTCAGTGCTACGGTTGTTATGAGGCCAGCAGCAATTCGTTTTCTCAAACGTCAACGGAAATAGAAATGCAGGCAAACTGGCGATCAGGACTTGAAGCAGGATCTCTTTAACAACATCCACGTTCTCCCTCCTCTGGCGGAAGAATACAAGAATACGACTCTAGTTTCGATTAAATCATAGCCGACAAAGTTTTACAATAATTCATGATTTATTAAATAGTAAGAATAGTACAAATAGAGAGGATATCTACATGAAAAAAGCAGATGTCATCGTCATCGGCGGCGGCCCCTCCGGTCTGATGGCCGCCATCGCGGCAAGTGAGCAGGGTGCAAAGGTTCTTTTAGTGGACAAGGGAGACAAGTTAGGACGGAAATTAGGCATCTCCGGCGGCGGAAGATGTAATGTCACCAATAACAAGGAGCTGGATGAGCTCATCCAGTTTATTCCCGGTAACGGCCGTTTCCTCTACAGTGCTTTAAGCACGTTCGGCAATAAAGAGATCATCGCTTTCTTTGAAGGACTTGGAATCAAGCTCAAAGAGGAAGATAACGGGCGAATGTTCCCTGTCTCTGATAAAGCCAAAACCGTGGTCGATGCGCTGATCAACCAAGTGCGCTCGCAAGGCGTACAAATCCGGGTCAACAGCCCCGTCGCAGAAGTGCTCTACGACAATGGTCAAACTGTGGGCGTCAAGCTAAAAACCGGAGAAGTGCTGGAGAGCCATGCGGTGATTATCGCTGTAGGAGGCAAATCCGTCCCGCATACCGGGTCGACCGGTGACGGATATGCTTGGGCCGAAAAAGCCGGTCACACGATTACTGAACTGTTCCCGACCGAAGTTCCGCTTACTTCGAATGAACCTTTTATCCAAAGCAAGGAGCTGCAAGGGCTGTCCTTAAGAAACGTCTCCCTTTCCGTATGGAACCCTAAGGGCAAGAAGCTGATCGAGCACTATGGCGATATGCTGTTTACACACTTCGGGATATCAGGACCAATTGCTTTACGGTGCAGCCAGTTCGTCGTCAAAGCGCTAAAGCAGTTTGGCACTGGCAATATTGAAGTTTCCATTGACTTTACTCCTGATAAAACGAAGAATGAAGTCTACAACGAAACGCTGAAGCTTGCTGAACAAGATCCCAAAAAATCAATTAAAAATGTATTAAAAGCGTATTTGCCAGAGAAAATCATCCCGATCCTGCTGCAAAAAGCCGAATTAGACCCTCTCCTGACTTACGCGAATATTCCAAAGCAAAAGTGGCTGCAATTTGCCCAGTTGGTTAAACGTTTCCCGATTCGGGTCTACGGAACGTTATCGATTGAAGAAGCCTTCGTAACGGGCGGCGGTGTGAATATAAAAGAAATCGATCCTAGAACGATGCAATCGAAGCTGATGCCAGGACTTTATTTCTGCGGAGAAATTTTGGACGTTCACGGCTATACCGGCGGATATAACATTACGGCAGCTTTCTCAACCGGATATACGGCCGGCCGCAACGCTGCGTTGAGTGCGGGCCACTAAACCGATCGTTAAAACCAAAAACGGGACGCAGCGGAATAGCTCCGCTGCGTCCCGCTTTTTTCATCACGAGGACAGTTGTCTATCCAATTTTTCTGCCAGCTCGATCAGCTCCAGCGGAGTCTCAATCGTGTAACGCGGAATCTCCGAATCGTCTGCCGGCGTCTTCGGATAACGCGGCGTCCAGCTGAGGAACACGCTCGTAATGCCGAGTGCGTTCGCTCCTTTCACGTCGCGGCTGAGGTTGTTGCCGACCATAATGATTCGGGGGATGTCGGCTTCCTCCAACTCCATGGCGCCCATCGCGGCCTTGAACATCCTTGGGCTGGGTTTCGTGGCCCGGATGTTCTCGGAATAGATCAGCGTCTCGAAGCATTCATAGATCCCGTTTCGGGTCAGCAGGTTTTTGAAGGACTGCGCGGCGCCGTCGGCGACGATAGCCAGCCGGAATCCCCGCTCCGCCAATGTCTTGACCATCACGTCCGCGTCGGGAATGACCCGGCCGTCCAGTACGATGCCCTCCTCGTCTCGAGTCTCCGAGCTTTCGTCAATAATCGTATCCCCGCAATCCAGGAAAATAATCAGCTTTCTCGGATTCGGATTTGCTGGGGCATGTTCAACAATCATATCGTTACACCTCTTAAGTTTAATTGTTCTGCATAGTGGCAGGCCACAAAATGGCCGTTGTTAATCTCTCGCAGTTCCGGCGATTGCTGCATACACTTCTCGGTACGGTAGGCACAACGCGGATGGAAATGGCAGCCGCTTGGCGGATGAGCTGGATTCGGCACCTCTCCTTCCAAAATGATCCGGCTATGGTTCGCTTCCGGATCAGGCTGCGGCACGGCCGACATCAAGGCTTCCGTATATGGATGCTTGGGAGCCTCGAACAGCTCCTTGGTTGGCGCCAACTCCACAATACGTCCCAAGTGCATGACGGCCACACGATCTGATATGTTCTGCACAATGGATAAGTCGTGCGAGATAAATAAGTACGTAATCTTGAACTGTTCCTGCAGATCCTTAAGCAGATTAATGATCTGCGCTTGGATGGACACGTCCAGCGCGGACACCGCCTCATCGCAGACAATGAGCCGCGGCTTCATGATCAGTGCACGAGCGATCGCGATCCGCTGCCGTTGGCCGCCGGAGAACGCGTGCGGGTAGCGGCGCAGGTAACTGGGGTTGAGGCCGGCTTTTTCCGCGATATCCTTCACTCTCTCCTCAACTTCATCTCGACTCAGCTTGAAGTTCGCAACGAGCGGCTCCGAAATAATATCGAACACGCTCATGCGCGGGCTAAGGGAAGAATACGGATCCTGAAAAATCATCTGGATATCTCTGCGCAGCCGCTTGGCTTCCTTCCCCTTTAACTTCAAGAAGTCAACGCGTTCATCCTCCTCAGTACGGTAAATGACTTGCCCAGAGGTAGCGGGAATCCCTCGGACCAGACAACGACCTAGCGTCGTTTTGCCGCAGCCTGATTCCCCAACGATACTTAGCGTCTCCCCTTCGTACATCTCAAACGAGATGTCATTCAGGACCTGGACCTTTGTTGGCTTCGCAAAGATCCTCGCTGACTTCGGCTTAACCTGAAATTCTTTGTTTAACCCGACGACGTCAAGCAGCGCGTTGGTCATGGCGTTTCGCCTCCTTGCGGTTCCGAATACAGGAAGCATCTGACCGAATGCCCTTCAGAGATCGATGTCATCGGCACGGCGGCCGCATTACAGACCCCTTCGATGCGGTCCTTGCAGCGTTCATAGAAGCCGCACATCGGCGGCATGTCGATCGCCATCGGCACCGAGCCTTCGATGGACTCGAGGCGCTTCTCCTTGCCGCCCCCAAGCCGCGGCATCGATCGCATTAAGCCTTTGGTGTACGGATGCTTGGGATTGCGGAACAATTCCTTCACCGGCGCCTGCTCGACGATCTTGCCAAGGTACATCACCGCGACCTCGTCACACATTTGAGCGATGATGCCAAGGTCGTGCGTGACGAGCAAGATCGACATGCCAAATTCCTGCTGAAGCGCCCGCATCAGTTCAAGCACCTGCGCCTGAATCGTCACATCCAGCGCTGTCGTTGGCTCGTCGGCGATCAAGAGCTCGGGGTTGCACGACAGCGCCATCGAGATCATCGCGCGCTGCCGCATGCCTCCCGAAAACTCGTGCGGATATTGATCGAACCGCTTCTCCTCGTCCGAAATACCGACCTTGGATAGCATTTCGAGCGCGATTTTTTTGGCTTCCTTCTTATCCTTCGTCCGGTGTATCCGAATCGCTTCCACAATCTGATTACCGATCGTATACATCGGAGAGAAGGCCGTCATCGGCTCTTGAAAGATCATGGAGATGCGGCGGCCGCGAATGGAGCGGATAGCCTTGCCATTGGGTTCAAGGGAGAGGATGTCAACCTCCTTCCCTTCCTTGGTGTCGGTTGGACGGTAGACAATCGAGCCCGTCGTCTCGCATTCCTTCGGATTCAGGTTGATGAGCGAGCGGCTGGTAAGACTTTTTCCGCAGCCGGACTCACCTACGAGCCCTAAGGTCTTCCCTTTATAGATATCAAAATCAACCCCGTCAACAGCATGCATGACGCCGTTGTCCATCTGGATGCGGATCTTCAAGTTTCGTACCGAGAGCAGCGGCTGCTCGACTAAGGTTTGTGTCGTCATACGGTCACCTCGCTCGCTTCATAGTATCGTCAGATCATTTCTTGTACGGATCGGCGGCATCCCGCATCCCGTCACCTAGGAAGTTGTAAGTCAGCACGGTAAGAATCACGATCCCCAGCGGGAACAACTTCCACGGATACAAAGCGACGTTCTCAATCTGCTGGGCTTCCTGCAGCAATACGCCCCAGCTAGTCGCCGGAGAGCGGATACCCAGCCCAAGGAAGCTCATGGCCGTCTCGGAGAGAATCATGCCGGGAATCGCCAGCGTCGTCGCCACAACGAGATAGCTGATAAATCCGGGCAGCAAATGCTTGATAATGATTTTGGCGTCGCTGACTCCGGCAATTTTGGCGGCGATGACGTAATCTTCATTTTTCAGCGAGATGAACTTGCCCCGGACAACGCGTGCCAGATCGGTCCAGCCGATCAACGCAAAGATAATTACGATGTAAAAATACATCGTCACCACCGGAATGCGCGGCGGAATCGCCGCCGATAACGCCATCCACAGCGGAAGCGTCGGGAATGAGCGGATAATCTCGATGATCCGTTGGATTAGCGAATCAATCCAGCCGCCGAAGTAACCGGAGATGCCGCCCAGGATGAGGCCGATCACGAAGCTGATCCCCACCCCGACCAGCGGGATCGACAGCGAGATTTGACTGCCCAGGACGATACGGGAAAATAAATCCCTCCCCATCCCATCCGTGCCTAGCAGGAAGATTCGGCCCGGCTGCTCCACTCCGAGCAAGTGAATGTCGGTACGGAACAGGCCGAGGAACTTGTATTCTTCCCCTTTGACGAACAGCTGCAGCGGATAGGTCTTCTCCTCGTTGTTCACGAAGATTTTGCGCATCGTCTCCGGGTCCCGATCAGACTTTAATTCATAGACAAACGGGCGAAGATGGAACTTACCCTCGGCGTCAACGAAACGCAGCAATGTCGGCGGCGCATTGACGTATTTACTGTCATAGCTTTGCAGACTGTAAGGTGCAATAAATTGAGCGAGCAAGGCAACAAGATACAGAACTCCGAGAATGACCAGGCTGATCCGGGCCAGCTTGTGCTTCTTAAACCGCAGATACATCAGCTTCCATTGCGAGCTGTAGTTCAGATCAATGTTGTTTTTCCGCTTCGCCGGCCTCGATACTTTGTTGTTTGTCGGAGTTTTTTTCTTAAATATCGTCGATGGGTTCATAGTCAATTACCTCTGAACTCTGTACGGATTTTCGGATCAAGCCAAGCCAGCAAAATATCCGAGATCAACGTCCCCAACACGGTGAGCAGCGCCATAAACAACAGCCATGTCCCGGCCAGGTACATATCTTGGCTCAGCAGCGCTTTGTACATGACCGGTCCCTGGATCGGCAGGTTCAGTACGATCGCGGTAATGGTCGAACCGGTAAAAATCGAGGACAATGACCAGCCCAGCGTGCTTACGATTGGGTTCAAGGCAGAGCGCGTCGGGTATTTGAACAGGATTTTCAGATTGGATACGCCCTTGGCGCGGGCGGTGACGATGCTCGGCTTGTTCAGCTCATCGAGCATCTGGCCTCTCATGACGCGGATCAAATCCGCGGTATGCGCAATCCCGATGACGATCACAGGGATGATCAAATGCTTCATCAAATCCACCACTTTGTCCATCGACCACGGCGCATTGACGTACTCGGGCGAGAACAGTCCAAGCAGCGGGTCCCCAAACCATTTGTACGAGAAGAACATCAGAATGATAGCCAGCAGGAAGTTGGGAGTCGCCATGCCGATAAAACTGAGACCTGAGAAGAAATAGTCCCCGGCGGAATACTGTTTAACCGCGGTATAAATGCCAATCGGAATCGCAACGATATAGTGAAAAAACAACGTAACAAACGAGACCACCAACGTCAGCCCCATATACTGCTTAATCACGTCTAACACCGGTTTGTTGTAGCTAAAGGAAAAGCCAAAATCACCGTGCAGCACGATTTTTTTGATCCAGACCGCATACTGCTCGTATACGGGTCCGCTAAGCCCCAGATTTTCCCTCATCTCCTCCATTTCCTCCGCCGTCATGTTGTCGCCCGCGGCTGCCATTTGCGCCGCATAAGTAGACACGTAGTCTCCGGGAGGAAGCTGAATAATATAGAAGACGATGAACGAAATCAGGATCACGACCGGAATGGCCAATACAATCCGCTTGAGTATATATTGAAGCATCTGTCATCAGTCCCCTCCAATGCGATTAACGCGTGCCTTCAGGATGGAAGAACGGCACGGGGAGTCCTTCATTCCCCGCCGCCGACTCCCTACCGAGTTACTGCTTCAGGAAAAACTGCGCCGGATGCCCGTGTCCTAAGGAACGAAATTCGTCGGCCCATACCGCTTTCTCCGGAACATTACGCATCTTGTTGCTGGCGACAACCAGCGCTGGCGTTGGTCCGGCGTAACCGATGACCCACTGATTATCCATATGAACCTTGTAGATTTCATTCGCAATGCGATTGATGTCATCCTTGGAATTGCTAGCCTTGAGCTGTGCCCAAAGATCCAAAATTTTGGCGACATCCCCTTCCGGCTTAAAGCCCTCTTTGCCGCCGGACTCCGTATACAGACCGTAATGACCAAACCACGGTGTGATCACACGCAGCGGCACAAGCGTATCTGGGCGGAACGAGATGTTCACGACAGAAATCGCTTCCGTGTTTATCGGGACCTCGTTGGCATATTTCAGATCGTTATATGCACCGGATTCGACAACCTTCACATTGAACTTGAGTCCCATATCCTCAAAATACTTCTTCAAAAGTTCCAAGAAGGAGTCGGCGTTTGTACTGGATTCGATGTCCGTTAAGGTCAGATCCGAGCCGTCCGGGAACGTGCGGAAGCCGTCCTTGCCGCGTTTTAGGCCGATTTCATCCAGCAACTGGTTCGCGCGCTCGGGATCATACTCCGCCCACTTCTGCGCCCAGCCCTCTTGGTATCCGAACACTCCTTCAGGAACGGACGCTTGCACCGGGTCGGCGATGCCGTTCGTCACGATTTCGGTGATCTCGTTGCGATCCACCCCGATCGACAGCGCCTCGCGGAAACGAATATCCCGGAACAGCTCGCGCAGCTTCGGATCTTTCGTCGTCTGATTGAGCTGAATCCCCGCACTCGTCCAGCTGGGTTGGGTCCATTGCAATACGCGGAAATCGCCCTTCTTCTCGTTTTCCTTCAGAATCGTAAAGTCTTTAGCCCCGAAGGTTGCCAGATTGTAGTTGCCAGCCAGCGTACCAAGCAAAATCTGGCTCGGATCCTGAATCTTGGTCACGACAATGCGATCCAAGTAAGGCAGTTGACGACCTTCGGCGTCAGTTTTCCAATAATAGGGGTTACGCTCCATCACGAACTGGTCGCTGTTTGGATCCGTGGCGGCAACCCAAGGGCGCAGCGTTGGAATTTGCGGATGCAGCCAGTAATAGTAGCCGGTGTCGACGAGGAACGCCTTCACATCCTCATAGCCCCACTCCCTGGCGATTTCGGCTGTTTTCGCCTCGCCAACAAACTCTGGAAGGATCGTCTTGTGGAAGTGCGCCGGTGCAAAAAACCACTTATTATCAATCGCGACCCGCTCAAGGAACTGTACATTTGGATACTTGTGCGTCACCGTGAAGGTGTAGTCGTCGACCTTCTTCACTTCTGCGAGCGCTCTTTCGCCTGTGACGGGATCAACCGAGTAATAGGCGTCATAGATCTTTTTGCCAAACGTTTCTTTGGTCAGCATGTGCTCCCAATAAAACAACACATCATCGGCTGTAAATGGCACGCCATCCGACCATTTCATGCCTTCCCGCAGATGGATCGTAAACACCGTAGAATCCTCGTTCACTTCGTAGCTCTTCGCTACGTTAGGCTCCACCCCGGTGCCGTCCGCATTGAAGCGGAACAACGCCTCCTCTGTTGGCTGCCCGACAGCCCATTTATCGCCCGGCCCCGTCCAGGCCATCGTCCAGTCTCCACCGTATTGACCAAGTTCCTCCACGACCGGCTCGACCATGATGTCTTCAGCCTTCGGGAGTCTCTCCTCCAGCTTCGGCAGCTTGCCCTCTGCCACGAGTTTCGCGAGCTCGGGAGCTTCCTTGCTGTCCGTGTTGACTCCGCCTGCCACGGGCTTCGACTGTTCGCCCTTCGATGAATTGTTGGACTTCGCTGCATCGGGCGCCGCCGCATTATTCCCGTCGCATCCTGCGAAAATGACAGCTATCGTTAAAAGAAGCGTCCCTAACATTCCGGACTTTTTCACGATTAACCCCTCCATTAATGATTTGGCATCCTGTTCTGCCCTTCTGGCTGTCATTTGGCACTCCAAGTGCCTCGGCCTCACCCCCCGCAAGAATCAGCGGCTTCCCATGGCGCCTATCACCCATGGACACGAGATTTCCGCCTCTCCATTTTGTAAGCGCTTAATATTGTTTCGGATGAAAAAAGTTGGAAACCTGAAGTTGCAGTTGTATATCGGTCCCATATCTGAAGAGTTTTTTTATTCAATTTCTTGCGAAGATGAGTCCTGATTTTTGGCGGTAAGAGCTGTGTTTGGAGGTAGTGCTGGTATCTGGATAGATGCAACGGTGAGTGATGATTACGATGGATAGGTTATATGCGTTTGTTATGTGGAGTTTTAGGACAAGGATGACTAAAGCGTTGGTAGGGTTGGTAGGTAAGAACTGCGATACGGTTGCAAAGTAGCGGCATACCTGCGGCACGATGCTGCGAGCCGGCCTTAACAGCCGGCAGCTTCGTGTTGCACAGGTCCCGTAGATTCCCGTTCGATCAGCTTGGGTTCCATCACGATGCGTTGCTTGATGTCCTCGCTCCCTTCGTCCGGCGAAGAGAGAAGCAAGCCAAAGGCCAGTTTCGCCATTTCGTCCGTCGGCTGGGCGATCGTGGTCAGCGTCGGATTCGTGACCGTTGACAAAATCGTGTTGTCGAAGCCGATGATCGACAGCTGCTCCGGGACGCGGACACCGCATTCCCTAGCTGCCTGCAGCGCACCGATCGCCAGCATATCGTTGCAGCAGAAGATCGCTGTCGGCGGATTAGGCCCCGTAAGCAGCGTCGTCGCTGCTCGCTTGCCGTCCATGATCGTGGATTGGCAGGCAACGATCCGCTCGTCGTCCAGCGTCTTTCCGGCCTCGAACAACGCAAATCGGAACCCTCTCACACGCTCCTTACTGCTGCTGAACTTCGTGCTCTCCGACAAGATAGCAACATGCTCATGGCCAAGTTGCAGAAGATGCCCCGCCGCCAGCGAACCGCCCTTAAAGTCGTCCGTCAGCACACGATGCACATTGATATCCGACGCCTCCCGCGCGATCATTACGATCGGAACGGAATTTTCGGACAGTTGCGCAATAATGTTGGCGTTCTCAACGCCGGTGCCGATCAGCAGGCCGTCCACGCTTTTTTGCTCCAGCAGCTTGATGTATTTCTCGATGCGTTCGTCGTTATTATCGGTGCTGCATACAATGACGCTGTACCCTTCCTCATGAGCCATATCTTCCACAGCCCGGGCGATTTCGGAGAAGAACGGGTTCGACACATCCGGGATCAGCAGCCCCAGGGTATACGTCTTCTTCCCCATCAAAGCGGATGCGATGACGCTGGGCTTGTATTGAAGTCGCTCCATTACCTTAAAGATTTCTTCCCGCTTCTTCTTGCCCACGTTGCCTTTGCCGTTAATCACGTTGGAGACCGTCGCAATCGACACGCCCGCTTCTTTGGCAACGTCGTAAATCGTAGTCCCTTTCATAAACAACCTCATTTATTATCGGATAGTAGTCCGAGCGTTACCGCTCTCTATGGAGCTATTATCCGACGATTCATTTGCCTTTGCAAATGTTCAATCGGGTTGAGTCTGGCGCATTCCTGCCGATTTAAGCGTCCATGCGTGTTCCGGATCGTTGCGGATCCTCCAGGTTCGGACGGGACCAGCCATGACGTTGAGGTAATAGACATCGTAACCGGGAGGTGCAGACACCGGATGATAGCCCTTTGGCACGAGCACCGTCTCGCCATTTCTTATCGCCATCGTTGAATCAAGCGACCGGTCATCCGTGTACACACGTTGAACGGCAAAACCCTGTGGCGGGTTCACCCGATAATAATACGTCTCCTCCAGCAGCGCTTCATCCGGCAAGGCATCCTGGTCATGCTTGTGCGGGGGATAGCTGGACCAATGTCCCGCAGGCGTAAACACCTCAACAACGAGCAAGCTATCCGCAGGCTGCTGTTCCGGCAAAATGTGATGAATATACCGCTGCGTTGCCCCTTCTCCCCGGACTTCGCTGTCCATATCCTCTGGCCCAATCAAACGGGCCGGATGACCGCTCTTCCGATCCGGAGCATGGCAGACCCCCAGCTCCAACTCGGTTACCGCTTCAACTTCGTATCGGTTGCCGCCCGGCACATAGACCGCATACGGGGGAATCCGCTCAAATACGCTCAACCGCTCGCCAACCGACTCCCACCTTGTCTCCGCCGTTGATACATGGGCTTTCCCTTCTATAATCACCAAGCAGTATTCCCGATCCTCTGTACTCCGTTCAATGGTCTCCCCAGGCTTCAGCCGGTACACCTCAAACCCGACATAGCTCCAACCGGCGGATTCCGGCGTCACCGATAGCAGCGGATGCTGGCCCGGCCCTCCCTTCTCAGGACGAACGATTAGATTTGACATCCTCTCATCTCCCTTCGCGTTCAGCATGGACCGATCCAGCAAGATCCAGCTCCGACAGCTTGACGATCCGGCGCTCCTGAAGCGACAGCTTCGCCGCCCGAGCGATCCGTTCCGCCTGCAACCCGTCCTCACCGTCAACTGGAACCGGTGTGCCGCTTAACACGCAGTCAATAAATTGCTGCGTCTCCAAAATGTACGCCTCGTTGTACCGCTCGAGGAAGAAGTACAACGGCTTATCGCTCTGTACGCCTGACGATGTGCTCAACACCACCGTATTGGCGTAGTCGTTGTCAGCAAATGCTGCACCCAGCGATCCAAACGCTTCTGCACGTTGATCGTAACCGTACGCCGCTTGACGGCTGCAGTCGATCACGCCCAGCGCCCCATTGGCGAAGCGCAACGTCACGATCGCCGTATCAACATCGTCGTATTCCGCAAATGCGGGATCAATTAACACCCCGCCGTGCGCGGACACCTCCACCACCTCGCTGCCGGACAAATAGCGCGCCATGTCGAAGTCATGGATCATCATGTCCATGAAAATGCCGCCGGACACTGCGATGTAGGCTTCCGGAGGCGGGCTCGGATCTCGGGACGTAATTTTAATGAGATGTACGTCACCGATGGCCCCTGACTCGACATGCTCGCGGACGCGGCGAAAATTGTGATCGAAGCGGCGGTTGAAGCCGACCTGCAGCTTCACGCCGGCACGGCGCACTTCCTCCAGCGCCTCCTCCGTCTGACGGATATCCATGCTGATTGGCTTTTCACAAAAAATATGCTTACCGTTTCTCGCAGCGCTCTTGATGAGTGGAACATGGCTGTCGGTGGACGAGCAGATGAATACCGCGTCGATGTCGGGATGATGAATAATGGCGTCGCTGCTTGTTGTGACGAGCGGAATCTCTCTTTCCCTTGCCCATTTCTCCAATTCGGCGTCCGCATACAAGTCGCTGATCGCAATGACCTCTGCCTGCGGCAGTCGTTTGAGATTGTCCGCGTGAATTTTGCCGATTCTCCCGGCGCCGATGACGCCGATTCTTAATTTATCCATGTCGTTCCTCCCACTTAGCTTCAGCTTGGTTACAACCAGCGAGCGGTCACCATTTTTTTGCGCGTATAAAATTCGACCCCGTCTGTGCCGTTCGCATGCAAGTCGCCGTAGAACGACTTCTTGTAACCGGAGAACGGGAAGAACGCCATCGGGGCAGGCACGCCCAAATTAATGCCCAGCATCCCGGCGTCAATGGTCTCGCGGAAGGTCCGCACGTTGGCGCCGCTGCTTGTGAACAGACAAGCACCGTTCGCGAACTCCGAGCGGTTGGCGAGTTCGATTGCTTCCTCCAATGTCTTCGCCCGCATGACCGACAAGACCGGCGCAAAAATCTCATCTCGGCCAATCGCCATCTCGCCATTCACCTGATCAAAGATCGTGGGTCCGAGGAAAAAGCCTTCGCCGCTCGCCGCCGCATCTTCACGGCCATCCCGGACGAGCACAGCTCCTTCGGTAATGCCGCTTTCGATGTAGCCAATCGTCCGTTCCTTGTGGGACTGCCGAATGACCGGACCAAGGAGCACACCTTCGTCAAGGCCGTTGCCGATCTTGATCCGATCCGCTGCAGCAGACAGTCTGGCGACAAGTTCGTCCGCGACATCGCCAACGGCAACGACAACGGCACACGCCATGCAGCGCTCGCCCGCAGAGCCAAACGCCGCGCTGATGATCTCCTTGACGGCCAGGTCCAAATCCGCGTCCGGCATGACGATCGTGTAGTTTTTGGCTCCGGCCAAGGCCTGAACGCGTTTGCCGTGAGCTGCACCGGTCTTGTACACGTATTCCGCCACCGGTTGTGAGCCAACAAACGAGATCGCCTTGACGCAGGGATGCTGCAGCAAGCCGTTTACAACATCATGCGCACCGTGTACGACGTTCAGCACGCCAGGCGGCAGGCCAGCCTCATGGAACAGTTCAGCCAGCCGGTTCGCCAGCAGCGGCGTCCGCTCGGACGGCTTGAGCACAAACGTATTGCCGCACGCAATCGCCAGCGGGAACATCCAGCAAGGCACCATCATCGGAAAATTAAACGGCGTGATGCCACCGACAACTCCGAGCGGGTAGCGGTACATGCCGGATTCCAGGTTCGAGGCAATATCCGGCAGCTGCTTCCCCATCATCAGCGAAGGTGCGCCTGCGGCGAACTCGACACATTCGATCCCGCGCAACACCTCACCATGCGCCTCGTTAAAGCTTTTGCCGTTCTCTTGCGTAATCAGGCGGGCTAATTCATCCCAATGCTCCACAAGCAGCTGCTGGTACTTAAACAACACCCGTGCACGGCGCGGAACCGGTGTCCGGCTCCATGCGGTAAAAGCTTCGGCCGCAGCCGAAACCGCCTGATCCACCTCAGCCTGCGTAGACAACGGCACCTTCGCCAATACTTCGCCTGTTGCCGGGTTGTAGACATCCTCCGTTAGTTCGGATGCGGACTTAACCCATTGTCCGCCGATCCAGTTGTTTAGCGTCGTTGAGTTCATAGCGCATGTTCTCCCCGTTTCTATAGGCCGGCCCACTTGCCTCTCAAGTTAACCGGCTGTAATTTCCCCGCGCTCGCAGCGCTGAATATAGTCCTCCACCGCTTTGGCAGTGGGCATCGCGTCCGAACAGCTGTGACTCGAGATAACAATACTTGCTGCCGCCCCGCCAAAAGCCATGCTCCGAGCAACGTCCCAGCCAGACATCAGTCCGTGGAGGAAGCCGGAAGCATAGGCATCGCCGGCCCCAAACGTCTTGATGACCTTCGCCGGGTACGACGGAGCGCGATGCTCCAGGCCATCTTGGGTATAGGCGATCGACCCTTCCTTGCCATGCTTGATGACGACGAGCTTCGCCCCGCGCTCGAACCACTTGGCAGCGGTGTAGCGGTCACTACGGTCGGCATTCTGCTCGAATCGCTCCATGCTATCGAATTCCTCACGCGTCCCAAGGATAATGTCGCTCTTCTCGGCGACAAGGTGGCAGTATACCGCCGTCTCCTCCGGCGATTTCCAGGTATAAGGCCGATAGTCGATATCAAAAGCGACCGGAGTCCCGTAAGCCCGTGCATATTCCAGAGCGACGAATACCGCCTCCCGAGACGGACTTGCGGCCAGTGCTGTACCCGAGATCAAGAGCGCTCTGCTCTCCGCAATCAGCGATTCATTCACCTCCAGCGGCCCCAGCTTCAGATCGGCCACATTATCCCGATACATCAGGATGCTGCAATCTGTAGGGCTCTTGATTTCCGTAAAAGCCAGCCCGGTGACAGCGCCGGTGTCATCCGTCGAGACGCCGCTGTCGTCGATGCCGTTCTCCCGCAGGTACGTTCGAATAAATCGCCCCATCTGATCATCAGCCAATTTACCGATGAAGGCGACACGTCGGCCAAGCCGGCTCATGCCGATGGCGATATTCGCGGGCGAACCTCCAACATACTTGGTGAATGTCACCGTCTCCTCCATCGGACGGTTAATTTCGTTCGCATTCAGGTCAATACATAGCCGTCCAAGCGCCGTAAGGTCAAACCTCCGGTTCTCCGGGAACAGCGAAACCAACGTTGTCATGAAGGCTTCCCTCCTTCAGTCGGAATGAGCGAGTGCAGATAGGCAAGTGCCTTCGCTGTATATTCGCGCGGCGGATGCTCTGCAGGATCCTGCTCGCCCTCAAGCATGGCCCAACCGTCGTAACCGCGGCTGACCAGTTCAGCCATGATCGGCCCAAAATCGATGCAACCGTCGCCCGGAACCGTAAATACGCCTTCCCGAATACAGGTGATGAAGTCAGAGCCGTCCATCTTCAGCTTGCGTAATCTGTCGTCGCGCACGTCTTTCAAATGCACGTAAGCGATGCGATCATAATGTTTGCGAAGCACGTTCAGCGGGTCCGCCCCGCCATACAGCGCGTGCCCGGTATCAAACAGCAGCCATACCAATTCCGGATCGGTCAGTTCCATCAGCTTGTCGATCTCTTCAGGCCCTTCGATAACCGTGCCGCCATGGTGATGGTAGGTCAGCTTCAGCCCGTACTCGCGGGCGATCTGGCCAGCGGCATTCAGCCCCTCAACCAAACTGCTCCACCCCGCATCATCCAAAGGAATTACCTGTCGTTCGTTGGGTGTGCGGCGTGGATCAAAGTGCAGGGAACCGCCAACTTCACACGTGCTTATTACCTCGGCTCCCATCTCTTTCAGAAACTTGGCATGCTTCCGGTATGCCTCCAGTTCCTGCTCCCGATAAACCGGGTCGGAGAAGAGCACCGACTTCCATTGCGAGACCAGCTGGATGCCGCGTTTGGACAACTCCTGCTTCAACAGGCCGATCTCGGTTGGATATTTTCTCCCCATCTCTGTTCCCGTCAGACCCAGCGCTTGGATATCATTCAAGATTTGTTCGTACGTGGTGTCCGCTCCATGCTCCTTGACGTCTTCCCCCACCCAATTAATGGGATGCGCCCCTAAGCGAAAAGAAAAACCACCCATCCTCATCCCTCCCCATTGCCGGTTTCAATTAATAAGCTCTTGCCTGCCGAATCCGCTCGTTCATGGCTTCGTGGGCCTTCACAACCCGTTCGCCGGTTGAGACCGCAGGGACGCCTACGTTCCACCAGGACTCATAGCCCTCCGTATTGGTGCCAGGCAGCACCGCGATCTCGATCAGCGTCGTCCGCGTCTCTGCCTGGGCCAAGCGAAGCGCCTCGCGCAGTTCCTCCGCGTTCGAAGCTTTGTACGAAGCCGCGCCAAGACTGCGGGCGTGTGCAGCGAAGTCAATCGGAAGCACATCGCCCGTATAGCGGCCTGTGCCAGCCTCCCGATAACGGAATTCATTGCCGAAGCCATCGCTTCCGTGCTCGCGCTGCAGGTTATGAATGCATTGGAAGCCGTGGTTATTAAACAGCAGCACCGTCATTTTCCGGCCTTCCTGCAGGCTGGTGATCAGCTCGGAATGAAGCATTAAATAGCCGCCGTCCCCTACCAGGGCGTAAACCTCCTGCTGCGGTGCTGCCAGCGACACCCCAAAGGCTCCGTTCACTTCATAACCCATACAGGAGAAGCCGTATTCCATATGGTAGGTACCCGGCCGGGACGTCCGCCACAACCGCTGCAGGTCACCAGGCAGACTGCCCGATGCGCATACGATAATCGCGTCGTTGCCGATCACTTCGTTGATCACCCCAAGCGCGCGTGTCTGCGCCAGCCCATCTTCGCGTTCCAGCCCATACAACCGGTCGACCTCCCGATCCCACTCGGCCTTGAGCGTTTTGATCTCTGTCTCACCGTAACCCGACGCATACCCCGCTGCCGCCAACATGTCCGCCAGCGCCGGCAACGTTGCCTTCGCATCTCCCGCAAGCGGGATACCATCCAGCTTGACGCCGTCCAGGCGGCTGACGTTCACATTCACAAACAGCGCGTCTTCCCGGTACGCCGATTTGGATGCGGTCGTAAAGTCGGAATACCGCGTGCCGACGCCGATAACAAGATCAGCCTGATGCGCGAGCCGGTTCGCCGCAAGGCCGCCGGTGACCCCAACGCCGCCGACGTTCAGCGGATGGTTCCAAGGCAAGGCGCCTTTACCTGCTTGCGTCTCCGCCACCGGAATGCCAAAGCGCTCAGCGAATGCTGCCAGCTCGGCCTCTGCCCCGGAATAACGCACACCGCCGCCAGCAACGATGATGGGACGACGCTTGGCGGAGATGGCTTCCGCTGCCCGGCGGAGGGTCTCCTCAGATGGACGATGCCGTTCAATGACATACACCCGCTTGTTAAAAAACGCCTCCGGATAATCATAAGCCTCCGCCTGCACATCCTGCGGAAGCGCAAGCGTCACCGTCCCCGTCTCCGCCGGGTCCGTCAGCACGCGCATCGCGTTCAGCGCCGCGGTCATCAGCTGCTCCGGACGAACGATGCGGTCCCAATATTTGCTTACCGGTTTGAAGCAATCTGTGGCTGCGATCGTATAGTCGTAGCCGGCTTCCAGTTGCTGCAACACCGGGTCAGGCTGCCGTGAGGCGAAATTGTCGCCGGGCAACAGCAGCAGCGGGATACGGTTGACCGTTGCCGTCCCAGCTGCGGTCACCATGTTCAACGCGCCAGGACCGATCGAGGTCGTACACGCGTAGATGCTCCGGCGCCGCGATTGCTTCGCAAACGCGATCGCTGCATGAGCCATACCTTGCTCGTTCTTGCCTTGCACATAAACTAGCTTGCCTGGGCTTCGCTCCAGCGCCTCGCCGATGCCCGTTACATTGCCATGGCCGAAGATACCCATGACTCCAGCTACGAACTTCGTCTCAACGCCGTCGACGGATACGTATTGATTGTCCAGAAACCTTAACAACGCTTGTGCCATTGTAAGCCGGATCGTCCGCATTTTGCCCTCCCACTTTTCTTTAATCGCTTAAAAATACAACGCTTTCATTTTTAACCGAATGATGCAATGAATTTTAGTAAAGCGCTTAATTAACTTTTTACTATAAATTTGAAGTAAGCGCAATCATTTTTTTAGGCTTGGGTCGATCTCGACAAAGGTTGCGATATATCGGGAATGTCTGAGGTATCAAGTCGAAACGGTGGTTATTGGGACGAGCATGGACAACAAAAAATAAAACAACCCGGTATCAGATTTACGATCCCGAGCTGTTTTTACGATAATCTAGTAAAGCGCTTTACGTTATATCTTATGATTTCATAGAGGGCCGCCCTCGCCTACGATTTCCATCGTCTGGAGGATAAGCCCATTCCACGCGAAAAACTGCCAAGCCATCGGGCGAGCAGCACGCCAAGGATTGCTCCTGCCAGCAAGCCCAACCCCGGGGGATACAACTTGGCGCCCAGCGCCGCTGTCCAAACGATGACCGCGGGCAGCAACAGCAGCTGCATGGCCGGTGCCCCGCTGCGGTATTCCAACGACTCCTCCAGCGGGAGAATCGACATCAGCTCGCGCTCAAAGAAGGATTTCCGGTGGCCATTCAGCCAGTAGACCAATAGCACAAGCAATGCCGCATACACAATCAGATTCACTGCGGGATATGGCGGCAAGACGATGGCGGCTAATCCAGCCAACGTCATTTGGGCGTACAGCTTCCACTCGCTGCCGCGAAAGAACGCCTTGACCAGCGCCTCGGCGATGCGAGCCTCCGGCTGGCGTGAGCGCGTTAGTCGGCGCAGGCGGCGGAATAACCAAGGCTTGGAGCCTCCGGGCCGCGGAGGTTTGGGCCGCTCAACCGCCGGAGCGAGGAGCAGTGCGGTCAGCCTCGTACGCTGCCGCTCCTCCTCGCGCACCTCGGCATCAAAGCGGCCCCGCAGGCGGAAGCGGTACCAGCCGAGCGCGCCGGCAAGCAGCGCCAGCACCGGCAAGGCGATGCCAATCGCCAGCCCGGCTGGCCGCCCGGCTTCCGCCGACGTTGCGGCCCAAGCGGCCCAAGCCCCAAAGCCCGCCGCCAGAGCCGAATAGGCCAGCGAACGCAGCACCAGCAGGCGCCAGCCTGCGGTTAATACGCCAAGTAACTGCTGGATGAGCATCTGCACGATTTTTGCGGCCCACGCGACGACATAGACGCCGCCAATCATTGCCCAACTCATCCCATAAACGCGAACCAGCAGTGGACTTAGCACAGCGATGGCAAGGGCCAGCACCACGGCTTGAACCACGGCTGATGCGGCCAGTCCGCTAAGCATTAATCTCTTGATCCAATGGGGCCGCTGACGCAAGAATAGAACATCTGCCGCTTCGATATAGAAGGATATCCCGCCGCTGCTATACAGAACTAGCAGCAGCAGGACCGGAATCATCGGGTATGGCAGCCCGGCCAGCCAAGCCGGCAGCTCCTCCCGCCATAATCCGTAATACGCTCGACCGCCTAACAGCAACCCGGGAATGCCAAGATATAACAGGATCGTCAAATCAAACGTAAACTTCAAGACGCCCAGCTTCTCCCGCAACCGGTCACGCCAGCGCCGAAGGAACAAGCGCCTCACCGTCATGGATACCATTGATGCTGCGGATGCCGCAGGCGTCATTGTTGTCATCGATGTTTTGCTGCTCAACCCGCGCCCCCCTCTCTCTGTTTTCCGGGCTCCCTCTTTTTTATTGACACCGCTCTCATCAATCATTGACAGTTAAAGCATCGAAGCAATCAAACAAGGAAGCCCCCGGCATCCCCGCAGCCGCACGGATATCGTCCAGCGAGCCGCCCGCTTTGACCTGTCCGTCGGCAACAAGAATAAAATCATCACAAATCCGTTCCGCTGTATCCAACACGTGCGTGGACATCAACACGCCGGCACCGCGGCGGCGCTCTTCTTCCAGCAAGCCAAGAAAATCTTTGGTCGCCCGCGGATCCAACCCAATAAACGGCTCGTCCACAATATATACATCCGGACGGCCAAGAAACCCGATCATCAGCATCATTTTCTGCCGCATGCCTTTGGAGAAACCTCCCGGCAACAAGTCGCGCGCGTCAGTCATGCGGAACTTCTCCAGCAACGCTGCAGCTTCCCGCTCAAACGTGGACTCGTCCATTCCATATACGGCAGCAGCCAGCCCTAAATGCTCCCATAACGTCAGCGTATCGTAAAATACCGGCTGCTCCGGAATATAAGCATAATGGTTCGCCCCGCCATGAAAGGTCACCTCTGCGTCTGCAAACGGCAGCAGGCCAAGGATCGCCTTCAGCGTGGTGCTCTTCCCCGCTCCGTTAGGCCCAATAAGCCCGGTAAGAACACCGGGCTTCACTTCGAGTGAAATTTGCTTGATGGCGGCCTTTCCGGACTCATACCCCGCCTCATGAATATTCACTTCCAACCATGCTTGTGTTTGTTCCAATAAGAATCTCCTCGAATCTCCAGTCATTTCTTTCATTATAAGACATGATGGCTTTTTGTACATGTCGCACCGGAAACCAGGAAAATCAAGCTGCTTCCGTTACGCCTCCACAGCCTCTACAGCCTCCGCCCCCGAAACCGCTGGTACAGCTGCGGCACGATCCCGCTTCATAATGGCCGGAGCAATCGACAAGAGCAGGAAGCCCATAACGGCCATGAGGCTGCCCGATAAAATGAAGGCGGGCTCCGGCCCAAAGGCGGTCACCAGTGAGCCGCCAAACAGCGGTCCAATCAGCGTTGCGGTCGAGGTCAAGCTCGATACCGTACCGAATACGCGTCCGGTCACCGCTTCCGGGGTCCGCTGCTGCAACGTGACCTGAAACGGGATAAACGTCATCCCCGCGCCTAACCCGGCGAAGGCGAACAGTGCCAGCATCAACGCCATCACTCCTTCGGTAAACGTGACCTGGCTTACGATAAAGCCCGCTGCCGCGAACACCAACCCCAGCATGGCTCCGCCGATCCCCATTTTATACAGCGGCGTAAGTTTAAGATGCCTCGTGAGCCACGCTGCAGTTAAGGTCCCAACCCCGCTAAACGTGATGCACCACCCCAGCAAATCGTCGGGCACCCCGGGGATCTCCCGGAACAAGACCACAGCTTGCGAATCAGCGATTTGCAGAACAAGCAAACACGCGCACAAAGTCAACGTGGCAACGGCAAGCAACGGAATGCCGCCGATAATTTTGATGCCAGCCGCCATTTCGGTCCAAAATCCCCGCTTCAGTTTCCGGGACGCTGTCGCTTGCCCGGCTTCCCCTTCCGCCGGTGTCGACGCCGCGCTCCGCAATTTTCCAGGCACCTTGGTAAGCAAGAGCGCCGAAATAAGAAAAGTTCCTGCGTCTACCACAAAACATACGGTTACGCTAAATGCCGCCGTCAGCATTCCGCCCAAAGCCGGGCCAATGATTTTAGTGCCTTGCTCAATGATTGCACTGTAGGAAACCGCCTGCTCCAGTTGCTCATGCGGCACGATCTCCTTAATTTTTCCGTTCTTCGCCGGGGAGAAGATGACGTCCAAAAATCCCTTGGCGATTAACAGGACGTACACTTGCCAAATCGCGGTGACGAACACAAAGCCGAGCAGTACTCCAAACCGAACGAGGTCGGAGATAACCATCAACTTTTTGCGTTCAAAACGATCTGCCAGCATCCCCGCCAACGGGCCGCCCAACAAGACCGGCAGCACCATACAAAGCGAGACCATTGTGATTTCCCAAGGCGTGGCATGCCATTTCAAGCCAACCATCGTCAGCAAGGCGAGCAAATACAACCAGTCGCCGATATTGGATACCAACTGCGCCGATAACAGCGCCAAATATGCACGGTTTTGCAAAATACCGGAGCCCTCCCGGCCGGCTAAACCTTTCCCGAATCTTCGCATCTTCGTCATCCCCTACTCCGCTTTGATTTTATGAAGTTATCTTAATGAATCGGAAAGGGGTTTCCATCCGTCTCGGGGCCGATTCCGTCCCTGCGCCGCAGAATGAAATTTTTGCGGTCTGAAGGCAGAGCGAGTTACATTTATTTCCATACAAAAAGACGCAAATTGTGATAAATTATATTTTTTTTAAATCTCAGGTGGTTTAAGATTACAAGTACTCGATCAAGTTCAAAGATTCACAAATATAAAATAAGGGCGGGATGCACATGATGACCACCGAACAACGCGGAACGGATTTGTCACTGCATTTGTACCGGGTTTTTGCCAAATCATTTAAGAGTGTCAACGAACATGCAGTTATGGGGAGCAAAATCCAAGGATTTAATCCGACGGCCTTTGCCGTTCTGGAGGTCCTGTATTACAAAGGCTCTCAACCGATTCAACAAATTGGCGCGAAGCTGCTGCTGCAAAGCGGAAACGTAACGTATGTCATCGATAAGCTGGAAGCAGCCGGCTTGCTGCACCGCACGCCTTGCCCACGCGATCGGCGCGTAATTCATGCTAATCTGACGCCTAGGGGCAAAGAGCTGATGGACCAACTGTATCCGGAGTATGCGGAGCGGATTGACCACGCGCTGAGCGGGCTGACCGATGAGGAGAAGAAGGTCATGATTGAATTGCTGAAGAAAATGGGCCGTGAAGCTGAGAAGCTTGCCCCGTTGCTGCGGAAGTAAGATAACAAATAGGCTGTATCCATGGCTCATCGGCATGATGAACCTGGACACAGCCTGCTTCGGCATATCCCTGAGAATTTCCTTACATAAAAATACAGTGATGAAATCACCTTATTCTTAGGAGCTATGGGCCCGATAAGGTGATTTTTTATGGTTGCTCCAACCCTTAATGGGTCGGGTCCATATCCTTGTTGTGATCGCGGTTTTCCATATTGGTGTGCCGTCGGTCATTCACCTTTTGTTGCATCTGTTGGGCATGATGGGCGTTGACCGGCGTTTGGTCCAGATCCTCTACGACATTCGTCAAATTTTTATCGATTCCCGATTTGCTTCGTGACATAAGCCTAAGTCCTCGCTTTCTCGTTGTTAAGGGTTCGTCAGCGGCGCTAAGGCTTGCGCGCATTCATGAATATGACGGACATAGTCTCCGGTTAACTCCTGAATTTCCTCGCTGTTCTCGGCAATCGTCTGCCCATCCCGCTCCACATCTACCAGCTCGACACGAACCTCGCGCGGGTCCATATAAGAGCATTGAAAATCGAAGGAATAAAGCTGATGTCCCGCCGCATTAATATGAATCCGCAGCCCCTGGGGGTCCGCCTCATCAGCTTGCACCTGCACGGAGTCTCCCGGGTTCAAATATTCCGGCAGCTGCTTCTGCCAAGCGTTGACGAGCGTGTGTTGGTCCACATTCATGACCTTGTTCATAGTTACACCTCCCCTTTCCTCTTAAGGTGCGGAGAGGCAGGCTTTTTTATACCGTTTCATGTAAAAGATACAGCCAAACGAGGTCCACTCAAAGGTCGCTGGAAAGCCAAACGGGCCGTCCCCATTTCAGAGACCGCCCGCAGCAACCACATAAATTTAAGCTCTATCGAGATCGATGGAGGGTTCCCCCGCCTCAACGTCCTCCTCTTGCTCCGGTGCTTGGTTGCGCAGCCCGAAAGCGAATAAGATGCCCACGATCGCAAGCACAGCCATGACGATAAACAGCGTATCCAGGCTTTGCGCCAGCACTTCCTTCAGTTCAGTCCACAGATCGGGAGAGAGCAAATGAACTTTTTCCGGGGACAGCAGCTGGTCGATATCATCCTGGGAGATTGGAATCCCTGATGCCGTGCCGTTCTTCGTCCGGGCGACAATCTGCAGATTTATCAAAGTCCCAAAGGCAGTGACTCCGATCGTCTGCCCTATCGATTTGACGAAGGAGTTCAGCGCTGTCGAAGCCCCGCGCAAGCTATAGCCCACGGAGGATTGGGAGATAATCGTAAATACGGTAAACGAAAAGCCAAATCCGACCCCATACAGCGCATTATAAATCAACAGCGGCCAAATTGGCGTGCTGTCATGGATCGTAGCTAATCCTACCGCCCCGAGGGCGATAATCACCATCCCGATCAGCGAAGTTTGACGGCAGCCGCGGGTGATGATCCAACGGCCGCCCAGCACGGAGCCCAACATCCAGCCGATGGACATTGGGGCGAGTACCAGCCCGGAGGTCGTCGCATTTTGCCCTTTCACCCCTTGAATCCAGAGCGGCAAGTACGAGGTTAATCCGATGAGCAGGGCACTCGCCAACAAACTGGTGATATTGGAGAAGGCGATATCCCGGATTCGGAACAGCTTCAGCGGCACCAGCGGCTCCTCGGCCCGTTGCTCGACGATGAAGAAGAGCACCAGGAAACCGGCGGCCACGGCAAACATCCCGATCAGCCAAGGCGAGGCCCAAGCCAACTGCTGCCCGCCCGTCGCCAGCCCAATCAGCAAAGCGGAGACCCCAATCGTAAAGGTGACGGCCCCCAGATAGTCCACCTTCACCTTCCGTTTCTCGATCTGTTCATGTAAATAGACGATGATGAAATAGAGCGACAATAGGCCAAACAGTACATTAAAATAGAATGCCCAGCGCCAATTCAACGAATCCACGACATATCCGCCCAGCAACGGTCCAATCAAAGAAGAGATGCCCCACACCGAGCTGATCCATCCCTGAATTTTGGAGCGTTCCTCAATTGAATAAATGTCGCCGATAATCGTAAATGTCACCGGCAGCAGGCCGCCAGCTCCGATGCCCTGCAGGGCGCGGAACCCGATCAGCTGACCCATGCTGTGCGCCGTACCGGACAGGACCGAACCCGCCAAGAACAGCAGGGAACTGATCACAAACACCAGCTTGCGGCCGTACAAGTCACTGATTTTGCCAAAGATTGGCGTTGTGACGGACATGGTCAGCAAATAGGCGGTAAACACCCAGCTCAGCAGCCGCGCGCCGCCCAGATCCCCCACGATCCGCGGTCCGGCCGGACCGATGACGGTGCCTTCGATCGCCGCTAAAAACGTAGACAGCAGCAAGCCCGTCAAAATATAATTCCGTTTCAATTGCATTGGTTTCATGATGAAATAAAACTTCCTTTCTTTCCATACCGGGCAAGGATTCCATAAACTCTCATTATAGTTGAACCCTCTGAAAAAAGAAAGCGGATGACCAAACCAGAACCTTCTTCTTCTGGTTTGTCATCCGCAATGGAAGTATATTAATTCGTTTAGTGAATCTGCCCTTCCGCGATTCGCCAACGCTGGATGGGCTGGCCTTCAAACAACTCCGGCTCATGGGTGATCATGATCAGCGCGGCCCCTTGATCCAGCGCCTCACGGCATAACGCCGTCAACAAGCGGACGCCGATGTAATCGATGCCCGCCGTAGGCTCATCAAGGATATACAGCTTCTTGGGGCAGATCATGACCGAGGCGGCACTTAGGAGCCGCTTCTCCCCGCCGCTTAAGTAATAGGGCGATTCGTTCATTTTGCCGCTTAAGCCGATCGCCTCCAGCATCCGTTCCGCGCGCTGCCGCACTTCCTCCGGGACCGGGTCCCGCGGCCGCAGTCCCAGTTCGGCGCGCGGGCTGTACAGCAGCTCGTCCAGCACCGTCGAAGCGACAAATTGCTGTTCCGGCTGCTGGAACACATAACCGATCTCGGACGCCAGATCGTATAGCGTCCGGCGAGCGGTATCCTGGCCCTGCCAGAACACCGTCCCTTTGGGCGGGCGCAGAAGGCCCATCAGCAGGCGGGACAACGTCGTTTTGCCGGAGCCGTTGTCCCCGCACAGCAGCCGCCATTCACCGGGGTACAGCGTGAGGCGGATATCTCGCAGCACCGGCTCGGCCTCGCGGGCGAAGGCGTAGCTGAGCCCGCGCACCTCGAGCAGGGGCGTGCGGCGCGGCGCGGCAGTCGCGGGAGCGGGCGCGGCGCCGCGCTTGGCGGCGGCCGTTGGCGCGGCTGGGGCCGGAGCGGGCTCCGCCGAGGCAGCCCGGGCTGGGGCCGGCGACAAGGCGAGCTCCGCCGGCGATCTCACGAGGGCGGCGGCCGCGCGCCGCGCGCCCGAGGCGGGGCCGCCCTGCGGGGCCCCGCCCTCGCTTGCGGCGGCGTGCCCCTCCGGGCCGCCGCCGCTTGGGCCCGGGCCTGCTGCCGCCGCCGACGCCTTGCCGGCCGGCAGCAGGCCCAGCGCTTCCAGCCGCGCGCTCGCGCCGCGGCGGATGCGCTCCGCCGGACCGTCCAATGCGACGGTTCCGGCGTCCAACACGACGAGCCGCGGCGCAGCCAGCGCGAGCTCGTCCATCCGGCCGGACATCGTGACGATGGTCCGGCCTTCGTCGTGCAGGCGGCGCAGCAACGCCAGCAGCCGCCGGCGCGAGGCGGCGTCGAGGCTGGCCGCCGCCTCGTCGAGCACGAGCAGCGGCGGCTCCAGCGCCAGCACCGCCGCGATCGCCGTGCGCTGTCGGCCGCCGCCGGACAGCGCGTGCACGGCCTCCAGGCGGCGCGGCGTCAACGCCACCGCCGCCAGCGCGTCCGCGACCCGCCGTTCCAGCTCAGCGGCGGGCACGCGCAGGTTCTCCGGGCCGAAGGCGACTTCGTCTTCGACCCGGCCCTGCACGAGCTGCGCGTCGGGGTCCTGGAACACGACCCCGACGCGCCGAGCCACCTCGCCGATCGCCGCTTCTGCGGGATCGACGCCGTACACGCACACTCGGCCCGACCGGCTTCCTCCCCCGGCACGGGGGAGATAACCGCTGATCAGCTGCGCCAGGGCCGATTTGCCGCTGCCGCTCGCGCCGACGATGGCCACCCACTCCCCGCGTTCCACGGTGAGCGTCACGTCGCGCAGCGCCGGGGCGCCGCCTGGCTCAAAAGCATAGCTGACGTTCGCCAGCTCCAATGCCGGTTGCGGCATGTTACGCCTCCGCCCGGCCGTCGACCGCGAAGCGGCGCAGCAGCCCGCTGCTCGCCAGCGCATCGCCGAGCAGCTTGACCAACAGCCCGCATAGGATCATGCCGCTGAGTACCCGAACGACGAGGGCGATCAGCAGGACATCCATGCCCCACTTCGTGTAACCATACATTTGCACCGCAAAAAAGAACCACAACGGCACCATCGCCCCGCCGGTAATCAGCAGCATTGGCAAGCTCCAATTTTTATAACGAACAAGGGCAAAAGCGGCTTCCACAATCACCAAATAACAAGCCGCGGCCACAAAACAAGATAAAATGCCATAGGCCGTTCCCATAAACGCTTGGACAACCGCACCGATCCCATAAGTGATCAGAGCTGTCCCCGGTTTGCGGATAATATAATACGCCAGCAAGCCATAAATCATATACAAACCGGTAATCGTTGAGGTGAGGATCGGTCCCCCCAGCCCATTCAGCGCTTGGTTCACCGGCGACAGAAACACCGTCATGACCGCATTCGCCGCGGCCAGCATCGCCATAAGCACAATATCAAGCGTCGTAAAGCGCTGAAACACTTTGCCGGAATTTCTCTCTTTCATTTGAACCATCCTCTCATCCATTCGAAAAAATCACACTACATTTCTGCGTTTTACAACCTTGGGGCAAATTGTATTCGAAATTTCATACATATTTGAGTGCTCCCCAGACAATTCGCCAAATTCTATATGAAAAATCGAGTACATTACAGGCTTATCCCCGCATTACAGCCCAATGTATTCGAAAAATCATATACATTTCGACTGTTTCACAACTTTCGGACAAATTGTATTCGAAATTTCATACATATTTGCGCGCTCCCCAGGCAATCCCCCTATTCAGCGCGACAATTGTTAACCACAATTAATAATCTAGGTTAACAATCAACTCGCGTCAAGTCCTTTTTTCAAATTAAAGCCGGAACTGCCCTTACCCTCAGGGCCTGCATGTCTGTAAAAACCGCCCTCCAACGAGTCAAATTCTGTTACAGCATCCACAGGCCCGCCGTCAGCACCAAGCTTGCCAGCATCGTCCATACCCCCGCCGCCTTCAGCGGTACATCTCGCAAAAACGTACGCTCCCGATACGCACCAAATCCCTTCACATCCATCGCTCCTGCGGTTTGTTCCACACGGCGGATCGCCCCGGTGAACACCGTGACCAACTGGCCCCGCCACTGCGCTAGCCGTTCGGCAATCCCCCGCGGTTTGCGACCCAACCGAAGTTTACGGGCGGCGGCCGCCTGTCTTCCTTCCTCCGCAAGCAACGGCAAGAACGTCATTGCCAGCGATACGCCAAACACGAACCGGTAAGGCAGCTTTAATCGAGTCGACATCATCACAACAAAATCTTTGGGATTCGTGGATTCAATATACGCCAGCGAGGACAAAAATAAATTCACCAGCCGCAACGTCACGGCGGCAGCGTCCTCCAGCGCATGGCCTGAAATCGGCAGGATTCCTCCGCCTCCAGCACCTCCCTCTTGAAGCTGCACCGCCAGCGCAGTAACCACAAATAACGGCAGGCCAAAGCCCAAAATCCAGGCGATACGCCGCAATAACCGCCCCCAGCCGATTCCTGCCCCCAGCTTGGCCCCCGCTGCCAATACAAGCAACAAGATCACCTGCCGCTCCAGCTCGTCCCAATGCATAGCAAGCGTAGCAATACAAGCTAACGCAACCAGCTTGCTTAGCGGATCCAAGTGGTGCAGCAGATCGCCGCTATATTTCTGCTCAGACTTCCTCATCGTTTATGTTGTTCCTCCCGAGTAATACTCTTTTTTCAGCAATGAATACATCAACAAATCCACAAAACCTCTCTCCGTCTTCTGATATTCCCGAAGCAACCCCTCTTCCACAAACCCAAATCCTTTCAGCAACTTACGGGAAGCGCCGTTGCGCGGATCGACCAGCGCTTCAATCCGGTTCAGTCCCATCGTCTCATAGCCGTACGCAAGCAACATTCGCAGCGCCTCCGACATATACCCGTGCCCCCAATATTCGCGGCCTAGGTCATAGCCGATTTCCCCGCGATAAGCCCCGGCCAGCTCCCAAACATTATAGCCGCAGCTGCCGATCAGCTTCTGTTCTTCCTTCAGCTCGATACCGAAACGGAGCGCATCCTCGCTCTCGGATAAACCGTTCAGCAGGTTAATCATTTCCCAAGCATCCTCCACCGAAGCAAACGGTGGAACATTCATATACTTAGTGACTTCCGGATCGCTCCAATACCGAAACATTACCTCGGCATCGCTTCGCTCCATCCGCCGCAGCCGCAGCCGTTCGCTTTCCAGCACAGGTATGTCTCCGCCGCATTTGTACACGTTCGCCCTCCTCCCTTTCACTTGTGGTCATTGATCGCTGCATCCTTTACTAGCTAATCATATCGGAATGGGCACGTCAAAGGGACAGGAGAAATTTTCCCTGCGGCGATTTTCCTTCCAACTTTTCGGTGATACTATAAAAGCGTAAGAGAGCTTCATGGATAGGCTCGCAAGGAGGAACCAGCAACATGGTATTTACGATCGTTATTTTGTTTTTCATGCTGATTGTTTTGGCATTCGTAACTGGTCTGCCGCGGTTTGCGGTGCGCCAAATCACCCAGATGCGACTGCAGACGAACGAGAGCATCTACGAGTATTTGGAACGAACCGGGGTATTTACGCGCGACCAATTCGAACGGCTGCCGAAACGACAAGTTCAAGTCCGATCCCGAGATGGGCTGAAGCTTAACGGGTATGTTTTGGAACTGTTTCCGGGAAGACAACGCTGGATGATCATCGTCCACGGCTATACGGTTTCCTTGCTCGCTTCCACGCAATACATTGACGTGTTCCGGAAGGCAGGGTTTAACATTCTGCTGGTCGATCAACGTCGACATGGCGGCAGCGAGGGGGATTACACGACCTATGGATATCAGGAAAAATACGATGTCCAAGCCTGGGTCAACTGGATTTTGGAGAATTACGGGGAAAAGAGTGTGATCGGCCTGCATGGCCAATCGTTGGGGGGTGGAACGGTGCTGGAGTATCTTACCATCGCCCATCCAAACGTGAGATTTGTGATCGCGGACTGCCCTTACTCGGATTTGACGGAGCTCATTCGACATCAGATCACCAAGCTGAACAAGCTTCCAGCCAAACCGCTCTTGCCGCTGGTCGATAAGCTGCTGCATCGCAAAGCCGGCTTCCGGCTGCATCAGGTCAGCCCGATTAAAGCCGTTGAGAACAGCACGCTGCCGGTGTTGTTTATCCACGGGACGGAGGACAACTACGTTCCCACTTATATGAGCCGGGAGATGTATCAAGTGAAGCCTGAACCTAAAGAACTGCTGCTCGTGGAAGGCGCGGTTCATGCCAATGCATACGGCATCAATCCGAAGCGGTATACCGAAGTGGTCCATGCCTTCATCGAGAAGGCTCTTGGCGCAGAAATGCCTGAGGCGACCGCTTATTTGCCTAGCATTTGACTTTGGGCCATCACAATATACTGATCCAGACGCTGGCTTAATTCCAGAATGGTGCCGCTGCTGAAGTCATCTTGGGTAGCGGCATTCATCAACTCCATACGCAAATGCTCGATGGTTGCCTTCAAGTCGTTGCTGATTTTATTATTGGTACGGCTTGCGCTTCGGAGAGATTGAGGTACCATAAAAATCACCTTTTCATTAATCTTGTCCCTATTTTATCGCATGATGCCAAAAAACATATTTTGCAAATTTGATAAAAAATAGCACTCAGTGTCGGACTTTGTAAGATTTTAACGCTCCCTTACCATCTGGGTGCTATCACTCGACAAAAAACTCCTTTATAATAGACCTATCGCTGCCGGCAACCTGATCACGCCGTCAGTTTTAAGGAGGAATGATGCATGTTTCATGCCAATGAATATAGCGGTACCCGCAAAGAGCAGCAGCAAGCTGTCTTGTCGCAGCTTCAAGCTCTCATCAGCGGAGAAACGAACCAGGTAGCCAATTTAGCTAATGCGGCTGCCCTGTTGAACCATTACCTGGATGATATCAACTGGGTGGGCTTTTACTTATACGACGGCAACGAGCTCGTGCTCGGACCGTTTCAGGGCCTACCGGCCTGCATTCGGATCCCGCTTGGCAAAGGAGTCTGCGGCACCAGTGCAGAACGCCGCGAAACGCTGCGGGTGGAGGATGTCCACGCTTTCCCGGGCCATATTGCCTGTGATGCAGCATCCAACAGCGAAATCGTCGTGCCCATCGTGAAGGAGGACCGGCTGATCGGCGTTCTGGACATCGATAGTCCGCGGAAAGGTCGGTTTGACGCAGAAGACCAAGCGTTTCTTGAGCAATTCGTGGCGACGCTGGTTCAACAGCTGCCAGTTCCCGCTTAAAGGCGGATAACCGAAGCTTACACTGACTGCGCCAGGTTACGATTCCTGCAAAAATGCAGTTTTTCTCGCTCGAAACGCCGAATTTCCGGAAATGAGCAGAAAAAAAACCGCCACAAGTAAACGAAAGCGCGAGCCTAGGGCCAAACGAAACGGCCATCTAAGCTCGCGCTTATTCACCTATACCCGGCGCCGACGCCGGCTAATTCCCGTTCAAAGTACATCCTCCCCCGGTTTCTTAATGATCATTAAACCTTCCACGTGCCGTTTGCTCATCAGCTTGCGCTTTTTCCGGTTTTCCTTCGAATCGAAGACGATGTCCAAGTCGTAATCCTCCGGATACAGAGACTCGTTCTTGAGATATGGCTTTAAGCGTTTATGGTTCACCTTGATTTTCTGCTTCTGGACCTGAACTAACGCCATACCGCGCAAATCCGGCGGTTCCACGACGATGCCAATCTTCCCGATGGAGGTGACGAGAACGGCGTCACCCACCTCAAACTTGCGGGGAAGCGAAAGGGCTGCTTCTCCGGTTAACGCCCCGGCGTCAGCGGGTTGACCTGCGCCCCCTCCGTCCTCCGTTCTTTGACCGTTCAAGCCTGCTCGCAAGGCTTCCGGTTGTGCCGTCACTCCCGCCTCCTTCTCCCGCTGTCCCGTTTCTCGCGAGCTCCCGGGCACAGAAGACGCCTTGCCTCGCCCATCTCTCGCTTCCGCTGCCGGCTTCGCCGGAACGATCTCATCCCAGCGCAGACCGCCGCTGCCAGAGCCATCGGTGGATTGCTGGCGGCTGATGATATGCTGCGAGCGTTCGATGATCCCGCCGGACATCCCGAGCTTGCGGGCGATTTCGATCGCATAGCTGCGGCCGGATTGCCCGATGGTCAGCCGGTACAGCGGACGCAACGTCTCGGCGTCGAATTCCATCCGTGCGTTCTCAAACCCCTCCGCCCGAGAGGCGAACGTCTTGAGTTCGTTGAAATGGGTCGTGACCATAACCGTCGCCCCTTTCCGGGCGAACTCTTCCAGAATCGCGATCGACAAGGCGATTCCTTCGCCGGGATCGGTCCCCGCCGCCAGCTCATCGACCAGCACCAGGGTTGCAGGCCCCGCCTCCTTCAGAATTTGCACCAGTGCGCCAATCTGAGCGGAGAACGTGCTGAGCGACTGCTCCAGATTCTGACCGTCCCCGATGACAGCGCGAATGCTCTGGTACACCGCAAAGCGGCTGCCCGGTGATACCGGTACCAGCAGCCCCGACTGCACCATCAACGTCAGCAGGCCAAACGTCTTCAGAACGACCGTCTTCCCGCCGGTATTGGGGCCGGTGATAATCAGCGTCCGGTACTCTCTTCCGATTGCCATATCCAGGGGAACCATCAATTGCAGAAGCTTCGGATGCTTGGCCCCGCGAATCACCGTCTCTCCGGTCTCGCTGAGCTGCACCTCGATCCCGCCAATCGCCGCTGCGTATTTCGCCTTGGCAAAAATAAAATCATACAACCCTGTAATCTCGATATTCCGGATCAGATCAGCCGCTTCCCGTTCGACCAATCCGGCAAGGTATCCGAGGATTTTCGCTTCCTCCCGCGCCTCTTCGCCTTGAAGCAGCTCCAGCTCGCCTTGCAAGGCAGCAACCTCCTGCGGTTCGATGAACGCGGTCTGCCCGCTGGTCGATTGGTCCAGCATCCGGCCGTTAACTTGCCTGTAGTAGTCTTTTTTCACCGGAATCACATATCTGCCGCCGCGCACGCTGACGATGTTCTCCTGCAAAATCGAAGCATGCCGAGCCATGACGGCCTGAATCCGCTTCTGGATCCGCTCTTTGACGATGCTGATTTTTTTGCGTACCTTCTCCAGCTCCCGGCTGGCGTCATCCATAATTACTCCGTGCCGGATGCAGCGGAGAATCTCCTGCTGCAGAGCAGGCAAGTCCTGCAAATCCGCCGCATAGACGCCGATTCTCCAGGCCAGCTCGCCTTTGGCCGCCATATATTTCTTAAGCTGCCCGCAGCTGTGCAGGAACATCTGCACCGCCGTCAAATCCTGCTCTGTGAACAGATAGCCTGTGCCCAGTAAAGAGACGACCTGCTCAATCCCTTCCAGCGAAGGCAGCGGGACACTGGCTCCTTTTCCATACAGGGCAAGCGCCTCCGCCGTTTCCGCAATCGCCCGCTCGACAGCCCGCTTCTCCATCATCGGTGCGAGCTCTTCGATGCGTTTTCGACCAGCATAAGATACTGCATATCTCAGCAATTCCTGTTTGATGCTTTCATATTCCAATGTGCTTAGTGAAAATCTTTCCAAGGGAAGCCTCCTTCAAATGGGGTTAATCTTCCTTCTTTTCGGAAATAAAAAAGGCAAAGGACGCACGTATGCCATCCTTTGCCTATACTCCTCCCGCTCGCTGCCGATCTAAATAATCAAAAAAGCCGTGCTGAAAACAGCACGGCTTCATCGTTATACAGATAACGGCAGCTACTCGGATGAGCTGCAAGATGCTCTCGTGTGTGTTCTTAACTACTTCATAGACCGAAACCAGCGTACGGAAAAATACATGCACGCTTATAGCTCAAGCGGCACGTTCTGTACCCTGTGTAACCGTCTCTATGAAATTACTAGTTAAGAACCTTCACCGACATCAATATCTCTCCTCTTTAGAGGTTGTTCTAAAAGTCATCTTTCGATCACGAAGCTAACTCATCGAAGTTTACTCGACATCGAATCTTGAATTCACCCGGGCCTTTCGTTGCTCACGTAGCTTCCAGCTACGCTCCGCTACTCAGTCCCTGGCTTCATTCAACCTTCTCGGTGCTCCAAACCTGACTTTTAGAACTTTCATTAAAATTGGGTTGTTCTAAAAGTCATCTTTCGATCACGAAGCTAACTCATCGAAGTTTACTCGACATCGAATCTTGATTTCACCCGGGCCTTCCGTTGCTCACGTAGCTTCCAGCTACGCTCTGCTACTCAGTCCCTAGCTTCATTCAACCTTCTCGGTGCTCCAAACCTGACTTTTAGAACTTTCATTAAATCGGGTGGTTCTAAAGTCATCTTTCGATCACGAAGCTACATTTCCGAAAAGAAAGATTACCTTTAATTTACCAAAAAGGGGCGTTATCCGTCAATAATACGGCTTTCGACGCGTTGCGTCTCACTTTAAGTGGAATATCTTGCTAATTGAGTGAATTGATTAATTTTATTCTTGCGGCTATTTCATGTATTATATATGAGGTGTTAAAATTGTAAACTCGGCATTAATTCTAACTAAGGAGTTTTTACGGAAAGGAAGGAAACGAAGTGTCACAGTTCAATCGCATCCGGCTCGCCAGCATCAAGCCGTTTGTCTTCTTCTCTGTCATCATGATCTTCAAGATTTATCTTGTCTGGACGGCTATCTTTGATGTAGTACCCGCTTGGGGGCCATTGTTGAAGGAAATCCCGTTTATCTGGATTTTGTTCTGCTTGATTGAATGGTTCTCCTCCAAACGTAAGATCGGCCTTTATTTAACCGTCAATCTCATCGTTACAGCCGTATTCTTCGCCGCTGTTATGTACCATAAATATTATGGGGTTATCGTGAACTACACGGCCCTGCAGCAGGTGAATCAGGTTACCGCGGTGAAGAACAGCGTGTTCTCGCTGCTCGCCCCTTATTATCTGCTGATCTTTGTGGATATCGTGGTGATCGGCTTCTGGTTGTTCCGGAAGAAACGCGCAGAGAAGTTGAAAGCTTTATTTAATCTAAGAAAAGCCAGCACCGGCGTCATTACCGGGATTTTCGCTTTCTCCCTGCTGCTGTGTATCTTTAATGTATGGCCGAACCGGGCCAGCATGAATGAGATCAAGCAGGCTGAGCAAATGGGCATCCTGAACTATGAAACGTACACGATTTTCTCCAGCGCCAAGAAGGAAGAGCTGGTTGACAAGAACGAGATCTCCCAGGCGAAAATCAATAACTTGAAAGGCATTACCCCTCCGGCTGAACCGAAATATTTTGGTGCGGCCAAAGGCAAGAATCTAATCATCATTCAGATGGAATCGTTCCAGAACTTCCTGATTGGCCTGAAGATCGATGGTCAGGAAGTTACGCCAAATATGAATAAACTGGTTAAGGAAAACACCTATTTCAGCCATTTCTATCAAATGGTCGGACAAGGAAATACCTCAGATGCCGAGTTTGTGGTGAACACCTCGTTCTACATCCCGTACAATGAGGCCGCAACGCAAAACTACCCGGACAAAGATCTGCCAAGCTTGCCGAAGCTGATGCGTGATCAAGGGTATGATACGGCAACGTTCCATACGAATGTCGTTGATTTCTGGAACCGCGGGGAATTGTACAAAGCGATTGGCTTCAACCGCTATTATGACCAGAAATGGTTTGGTACCGAAGATACCGTCTTCTTTGGACCTTCGGATGAAGTGCTCTACAAGAAGACCATTGAAGAGTTGGATCGCATGCAGCAAACGGGACAGCCGTTCTACACTCAAGTGATCTCGATGACGGCGCACCATCCGTTTACAACACCGCATGACAAGGATAAAATTCAGCTGCCTGAGCGTTACCAAGACAATATGGTTGGCGATTATTTGCGGGCGCAAAGCTATGCGGATTACGCCCTCGGCCAATTTATTGAGGATTTGAAGCAAAGAGGCATCTGGGACAACAGTGTGGTTGTCATTTATGGGGACCATCTCGGCTTGCCGATGTATTCGCTGGATAAACATGGACTTGAACTGATGAAAGAAATTTACGGACGGGATTACAGCTACATTGATATGATCAATATCCCTATGCTCCTTCATGTGCCGGGTACCGAATTGCCTGAGGTCATGGACAATGTAGGCGGTCAAGTCGATATCCTGCCGACGGTAGCCAATCTGTTTGGGATCAATCTCGATAACCATATTCACTTTGGTGAGGATCTGCTGAACCAAACATCTTACAACCTGTTACCGCAGCGTTACTATCTGCCTTCCGGATCGTTCATCAATGACCAGGCGCTGTTTATCCCTGGGGTATGGTATGATGACGGTACGAAGTATCCGCTCCCTAAGGATGGCGTGACCCAAGCGTTAACAACGGAAAGCGAATATAACCGTGCGCTTGAACTGCTCCGCCTCAGCGACAGCTACGTCAAGCAGCTGCCTGACCGAGAGAAAGAGTAGGAGTTCACACAAAAACAGAAAGAGCCGCAGGCGCCCTTCCGGGCCGTCCTGCGACTCTTTTTTTTATTTGCACATTCTATAATGCCGAAGGAGCAACGCCATCCATCGTCTGATTCCCTTGCCCCTGTCCTTGGTCTTCCTGGGCCCATCCCCGTTCTTGCAGCAGCTCCTGCTCTTTTCTGCGCAGGTACTTACGCCCTCTCCAACGGAAGAACGAAAAGACGCCGCGAATATATTCATCGCTGATCATGCAAGCGTAAATGGCGATAATGCCCCAGCCAATCGAAACGCCAAACAAATACGAGCAGCCGGTTGCGACAACCGACATAAAGATCAAGGAAATGATCATCGTGTACCGCGTATCCCCTACTGCATTTAACGAGTTGCCGAGAGCCATGTTGATCATTTTGCCCGGCTGCAGCAACAGATTAAGCCAGAGCAAAGCGGCGCAGAGGGTTAAAATCTCGGGATCCTGCGTAAACAGCCCCAACAGCTTCGGACCAAACAGCACAAGGATAAATGCGTTGACGATCACGAGCGGCAGCCCAAAGGCCAGCACGCGGTATACGGCACGGTAAGCTTCTTTGGTTTTGCCTGCACCGTACAGGTGAGCGATCTGGATCTGCGCCGCCATCGCCAGCGAGAAGCCCAGCATAAAGCAGAACGACTCCAGCGTATTCATATAGGTTCTGGCGGCCAACTCGGTTGCGCCAAGCATCGCCAGGAAGGAGAAAATCGCCAGCTGCGAGAACACCCAGCTCGCCGAATTGACCCCCAGCGGCCAGCCGATGACCAGCACCTCCTTAAACAGCTTGCCATCGTAGACAGACATGTCCTTAAATCCGATTCGACGCTGAAACGTACCGAGGAAAATGAACAACAACACAATCGTAGCAACGAAGCGGCTGATTACCGTTGAAATTGCCACGCCAGTCAGCCCCCATTGCGGAAATCCAAACGCTCCAAAGATAAAGCAATAGTTCATCAGGATATGCAAAACGTTCATGCCTACCGCCGTGTACATCGGGCCTTTCGTATTTCCAGTGTTGCGGATCGCAGTACCAAGCAGGGAAATCATCGCGGTTAGGATCATCCCTCCGCCAACAATGGAGATGTAGATTTTTGCCAGCGGCAGCAGTTCATTCGGAAGCTGCAATATCGTAGCGATGGGACCAGGAACCGCGATCAGCAAAATACTGAGAAAAAGACCAATTCCCGCCGTCACTTTGAAGGCGATGATCGCAACGGTCCGAGCATCCTCTTCGCGGCCTGAACCGATCTTCTGGGCGATTACAATCCCCGCCCCGCTAGCGACGGTAGCAAACAGCGTTGTCAGCGCATTAAACAACTGGTTGGAGAAGCCCACGACCGCCACCGCATTGTCGGAAATACGGCTGACCATCAGCGTATCGACGGTTCCCAGCAAGATTTGCAGAAACAACTCGATAAATATAGGCCATGCGAGCAGCCAGAGAGAGAATTTATTCTTCTCGCCGCCCTTGTTACTTTTCATTATTACAACCTCCTGAAGTTCGGAGAATCCCGCGGATTCCCTGTCATCGTGTTAGCATGAAACACATTATAGATCGTAATTTCGTTTTGATGTATCATTGAATCAACTCGATTTTTCAATATTCCAACCTAAGAGGAGTGGGTATCCTTTGCCTCCCATCATTGAATTTACCGCGCCGCCACTTCCCCACTACATCGTCAGCGGCTCAGCGGTGATCCCGGTCGGCGGCAAGCATCCCAGCCGGCAAAATATCGGCGCCTTCGACCTGCTGGTCGTCGAGTACGGATGTTTATATATCAGCGAAGAAGGCCGTGATTACGAAGTGCCCGCCGGACACTCGCTCATCCTCCGCCCGGACTGTTACCACTATGCGCTGGAAGGCTGCCGGGAGGATACGCTGCACCATTGGCTGCATTTTCAACTCTTGGGCGAATGGCGCGTCGTTGAGGAGGAAGATTACCAGCATTGCGGATGCAGCCTGACGGATCAGGGCACCCCTGGTTCAATTTCACTGCCTCCGTTCACGGCGACATCGTATACCGTCCCTCTTCCCCAATACGCGAAGCTGGCCCAGCCGCAGAAAATGATCGCGCTGCTGAAGGAACTGACGGATTTGAATCGAGATCTCCATTTGGACAGCGTCCGGTTGCGCCAACAGGCTCTATTTCAAGATGTAATCGTCGAACTGTCGGCCTCCTCATCCAATGCCGGACTCTCTCCGCAGTCAGCCTGCGCCGAGAAGGCAGCCTCCTATTTGCGCGAGCATTATAACGAACCCTTCTCCGCGCAAAAGCTTGGGGAGAGTATCAATTTCCATCCGGTCTATATCGCCCGCTGTATGCAGAAGGTGTTCGGCTGTTCGCCTGCCGTCTACTTGCAACGGCTGCGCATCCAGCAGGCTAAGCTGCTGCTTCTGCAAACGGATCTGACCATCGAACGGATCGCTGAACAAGTGGGCTTTAATCAGGCCGCTTATTTCACCGCTTGCTTCAGCAAGACCGAAGGCATGTCCCCGCGAAAATATCGTCAGCGCTTTACTTGGAGCAAGGACTAACGGATTTACTTCATAACAAAGAGGCCGGGCAAAGGGATACTCCCCTCTGCTCGGCCTCTGCTTCTGCTGCCTCACTTCTTCCCCGGATCAATGTCCTGTGGACGCAAGCCTTCCCAAATGTTCGGGATATTCACCTTGGACGGATCCTCAAAGACGAGAAACGCGGTTGGCAAATACCGCTCTCCGTATTCGGACGAAGGCTTGTTCACGATCTCCCCGCCTTCCTTCACCAATACGGTAGACGACCCGCCGTCCAAATTGGCGGCGATCACGGCGCCGCGTTCCAGCATAATCTGCTGAACATCGTACAGGCTGGCGCCGATGCTGTAGCCCGGCTGACGCCCGTCGATGACAACGAACAGGATCGCGCCATCTTCGCGTTGCCCCATGGCCGTCCGCGGTGCGATGCCCCAGCCTTCTTTTTGACTGCGAATCTGTCCTTTGCCGTTTACGATAATTCGCGGCTGAAACGTCACCGCTTCCTGAATCCCCAGCTTGTTCAATTCCTCCAGCGTATATTTACCGGCGATCATCTTGCCCTTCTTGTCCAGGCCCACGATCTGCGTCGATGCCCCTGAACTAATGCCGTTGTAATACAGCTTCCCTTGGGAAATGACCACCCCAATCGGCTTGAAGCCGTTGCCTTTCCAGTTCGGGTCGGCAAAGCCGCCGCCGTTCACGCCGGCAATGGCACCGGTCCGCGCGACCATGCTGGAGACCTTCTCCCCTTTGCCCCGTTTCGCTGGAACCCCCAAACGGATTTTGGTCGGGTCGTTTACAGTAAGCACGTACCCGTGATAGCTTTTGCCGGAGACCTCTTCAATTTCAATGAGCGGCTTCTCCGCTTGTGTGTCTTCTTGATCCTCCGGGTCGGGCAAATCAATCGTATGGGTGTCCTTCTCCGTTCCCATCTGCTCGAATTGCGCCTGGTAAGCGGCGACCCGTTTGTCCAGCTCGGCTTGTCCGATGATATATTTGGCCCAATGGCGATGCTGCGTCGTAATCAGCGTATCGGCCATTAAATAGCGCATATTGTTCCCTGACGGGGTAAAGAACAACCAGAATAAGGCCACCGTCCCGATCAGCATCATCGCGATGATCAGCCGGGACATCAGATAGAAAAAACCACGCTTCCGCCGTTTCTTAGCGGACGTACGCTTCTTAGCCCCCGTTCCCCGCTTGGCCGACGCGCGGCCTGTCCGGCTTGTCCGGCTCGCGCGGCTGGGTAATGTAGGCGTTGGCATGATGCTTGTCTCTCCCCTGCTCTCTAATATACTTGCTGTACAATAAACGTTCATATTAGTCTGAAAGTTTCAACCTCACACTCGAGCGCGTGAGAACCATGATCGCTTCACTGTACACCAAAAACCCGCCTGCATCAACAGGCGGGGCCCTTCTCTAAGCAAGGCTTCCGCGAAGATCCTTCCCGGCAAGCTTCTCCGCGCAAGGCGTAGAGCTGCTTGAAGCCTCGTCTGCGTAAAATTCGTGCTGCTTTTAACACCGCAGATCGACGGTTTGCAATGATCAGAACAGGACAAGATGGCGATAACTCCTTATGCCATAGAAACGGCAATCGACCTAACGAAATGTTAATCGCTCCATCCAGATGGCATTCTTCATAATAAGACGCGTCCCGGACATCCAGCATCTTCGTCTGCGGCGGCAGGTCGAACCTGCGTAAGCCCTTCTCCCCTACGAACTTTAGGCCCGGGACAGGCCATACCAACCGAAGTCCATATCCGCTTATCCAGGCGGCAAGCAATAATCCTCCTGCCGTGATCAGCATGTCACTCACTCCACTTCATCCTGCCAAGCCAGCATTCCGCCGGTCATGTTGACCACACGGTAGCCTCTCTCACTAAGCAGCTCATAGGCCAGACTGCTCCGCCCGCCGCTGCGGCAGACGACGATTACCTCTTCCTCCGGATCCAGCTCCGCTAACCGCTCTGGCAGCTGTCCCAACGGAATATGCTTAGCCCCTGGAATGTGGCCTTCAGCCCACTCCAATGGCTCACGCACATCCAGCACATGGACCTGCTCACCCTGCTTCAACCGCGCGGCCAGCTCGTCCGGGGTTATTTCCTTCTCTGGCTGAAACGCCATCGTTATCGTCTCCTTTTCAAATTACCGGCTCTTGACCAGCAGCTCTACCGCTTCCTTCACCAAATGGGCGGTGTCGCCCCCTTGAGCCTGCTCCTCCAAGATACACTGCTGCAAGTTATCCGCAACGATCTGGGCCAAAGCCTTATCCGTAGCACTCCGCACTGCAGAAAGCTGACCTACCACTTCCTTGCAGGGCTTCCCTTCCTCCATCATGCGAAGCACTCCGCGCACCTGACCTTCGATTCGTTTCAATCTCCGTTTGACTTCTTCTGAATAGAGATGTTCCTCAGCCATGTCCTGCACTCCTTTCCATCATTCATCGTGCCTGACATCTCGTTCGAGTGGATACCCCCACGGGTATATATAATAATTGAAAGTCACCCCCTCGTCAACCTCGCAAGTCGAGCGTAACACCAAAAAGGGCGGAGAATCATCTCCGCCCCTCAACACAACTACATATTCAGCTTATTTCCGATTGGCAACTTTGTCCCATTCTGTATCCAGGTTTTTCAGGTATGCATTGACATCCTTCTTCAGCAGGAACTCTTGAATCAAAGCGTCAAGCTTCATAGCACTTGGAATATAGTGGTCCGCAAAATCAGAAATTTGACCGGCTGCAAAGGCTTCTTTAAAGCCGTCCACAATCGGATCACTTTGCGATACGCCGGTGATAGCTGGGAACGCTTTTTGTTCATCGATATATTGTTGTACATTTTCCGGTTCCATTAAGAATTGGATAAACTTCATAGCTTCTTCCGGATGCTTGGTATTTTTGGCAACCGTCAACAGCGTATCTACGCCGGAAATGACTTTATTCTGCGTTGGATCATTCGTTGCCGGCAGCGGGAACACGCCCAGCTCGATGGAAGGGTTCGCCTTCTGAATTTCCGGAATCGCCCATACTCCTTGCAAGTACATCGCGGACTCGCCTTTAGCAAACCCTGTATTTCCATCGTTGTAACCTTTGCCAAAAATGTCTTTTTGCCCGTAGTCCAGAAGCTTCAGCTGTTTCTCAGCCACTTCTTTGAACGCGTCGGCGAACTTCACCGTACCTTCTTGACGTTGTTTGAAGATATCCGTACCAACGATACTTGGCTCCAGTGCATTGAACGGAACCAACACGGTCCAAGAATCTTTATAGGTCAGATAAAAAGGAGTGATCCCTTGAGATTTGAACTTCTCTGCTGCAGCAATAAACTCATCCCAGGTTTTTGGTACTTCTACGCCGGCTTCGGCAAAGATCGCTTTGTTATAAATCACGCCGCTGGCGTTCGCCGAGAATGGGATGCCGTTCACTACATCCGATCCGGTCAAATCGTTCATCATTTGAATATAAGCTGGTTGAATCGAGGAGAGAATTGCATCACCTGTGAAGTCTTTGAACACCCCTCCGGCAGCCAACGACTTGTAAGTATCCGTTGCCCCCATACCAATAACATCCGGAATATCATCCTTTGCCGCTCTTGTCTTCAGGACAGTTTCCGCGTCTGGCGGGTTTACCTGAGTCACCTTGATATTAGGGTTCGCTTCGTTAAACTTCGCAATCAGCTTATCGAAGGTGTCCTTCGCTTCGGTTTTATTTTGGAAAAATTCGATTTCAACCTGCTTGCCGGAAGTGGCGGTTGATCCGTTGTTGGACGCCGTTCCTGCGTTATTTCCTCCACCATTACCGCAAGCGCTAAGCATCGAAGCAGCTAACAACCCTGCTAATACGGGTGCTATGATTTTTTTCATCATGTTTTATCCCCCTGATCGTAAAATTTTCACTGTTGGCGTAGGACAGAAAATAGAGGTTATCAGGATACGTAAACGTTTACTTTTTACTCAATATGTACCCATTCAGCCACTACTTAAGCCCCTTCTCGTGAGTAACCATGAATCCTTCGTTGACTTCACCTAGTTCCGGACTTCACCTCTTTGCGTTGGTTTCATCTCTGCAAGGTAAACGTTTACGAACTGAGACAATGAAAGCCATTAGTTCTTCCATTTGCGCTCATTTCAAATCAAACGCTCGGAAACGTAAACGCTTACCTAAATATATCCCTGTGTGATAGGTTTGTCAATAATTTTGATCAAGCATTTTTTTCGCCTTCGATCCTACAAGACAATTCCCCCTCTCCCCTAAAAATATCGTTGACAAATAGGAGCACAAGTTCTAAAATCGAGTAAGCGTTTACGTTGTCTACTATCAGAGTAGAACCATATTGAAACGAATGAGGCGGGTAATATCATGAACCCTACCATCAAAGATGTTGCCAAAAAGGCCAATGTATCCATAGCTACCGTATCCCGTGTACTCAATAATTTGCAAGGCTATTCGGAGCAAACGAAAGCCAAAGTATACCGAGCCATCGAGGAAATCGGATATCAGCCTAACGCCATCGCCCGTGGACTGATCAATAAAAGAACACAAACGATCGGCGTGATGTTTCCGACCGTATCCAGCCTGTTCTCTTCCGAGATTCTCCACGGTGTGGAGGACTTCGCTCAAGATAACGGATACAGCGTTATGGTATGCAACACCGATTCAGACGGAAAGCGGACTCTCAAATACTTACAGGTATTGCGTGAGAAGCAGGTTGATGGTTTGATCTTTTCCAGCGAAGTCCTGAAAGAAGAATACTATCAGACACTTCAGCAAATGCGAATTCCTTATGTCCTGGTCTCGACGGAATCCGGCTATGATCATGTACCGTATATCAAGGTCAACGATTTTCAGGCCGCTTATGATGCCGTAGAGTATTTGATTCGATTCGGCCATCGCAAAATCGCTTTGCTGAGCGGTACTAAGCACGATACGATCGCCGGGATTCCAAGAATTGAAGGTTACAAGAAAGCCCTTGAGAACCACGGCATACCGATTAACGAATCTTATATCGCCTATGGAGATTTCTTATTCGACGTAAGCTATAAAGCTATGGAAGAACTCTTAAGCCGGGCCCCTGATATCACCGCCATCTTTGCGGCGAGCGACGAGATGGCAATTGCTGCAATCTCTGTAGCTGCCAAGTATGGAATTAAGGTGCCTGATGAGTTGTCCATTATCGGATACGATGATCTGAAGCTGGCCCAGATGTCGGTTCCCCCTTTGACTACCGTACGACAACCATTGTACGATATGGGCAATCTAGCCTCTCAGAAACTGATTCACATGATCAAAACGGGGAAAGCCGAAAGCAGCTGCATCGTAGCCCATTCCATCGTCGAAAGACAGACGGTACGGGCGATTAGCTCCCATGACAAGCGGGATATCCATAATCCAAAAACGTAAGCGATAGCCTGATGGTCAATGATCTAAGTGCTCGCTCACGTTCTTTTTTTCAAGGGTACGTAAACGTTTACTAGTAACTAAGGATTCAAGCATTTCTTAAGGAGGAATAAACATGACGAAACGCCGTACGGCCTTTTATTGGATGACTTTACCCGCTCTCGTGTTATTTTTTGCTTTTCACACCTATCCAGCGCTTCAAGGCATTTTCTATGCTTTTACAAACTGGGACGGCTTCAGCAAAAGTTATGATTTCATCGGTCTGAAGAATTTTATTAATGTATTTAAGGATTCGAATGTCCTGGATTCATATATCTTTACGTTCAAATATGCGATTACAGCCACGATCCTGATTAACGTACTCAGCTTGTTAATTGCACTGGGACTTAATGCGAAAATTAAGGCTAAAAACTTTTTTCGCGCCTTTTATTTTCTGCCCAACGTCCTTGGTGTGTTGATCATCGGTTATATTTTTAACTACCTGTTCTCCAACGCCTTCCCGATCTTGGGCGAGAAGTTAGGCAGCGATTTTCTCTCGATTAACCTTCTTGGAAAACCTGACTGGGCCTGGGTTGGTGTCGTCATCGTCGGAGTTTGGCAGGCCATAGCCTATAATACGATTCTTTACTTGGCCGGCTTGCAGACAATTCCTGCCGACCTGTACGAAGCTTCGAGTCTCGATGGTGCCTCCAAATGGAAAGAGTTCTGGAAGATCACTTTTCCAATGCTGGCCTCGTTCTTCACCATCAACATGGTCCTGGCCATGAAGGGCGGATTAATGGTATTTGACCAAATCGTTGCATTAACCGGAGGCGGACCGGGTACAGCCACCCGATCGATCGCGTTATTGATTTACCAAGGTGGCTTTACTGGCGGTGAATTCGCTTATCAATCAGCAAATGCGGTCATCTACTTTATCGTGATCGTCGCCATTTCTCTGTTCCAAATTAAAGTTCTACAAAGACGGGAGTTGGATCAACTATGACTAAGAAAACCAATTGGCTCGCAACGATACTCATTGCGCTTGGCTCCCTTTTCATTTTGTTCCCGCTATATATGACCGTGAGCATCGCTTTGAAAAATCCGGAGGAAATGGCGGCGTCGATATTCTCATTGCCGACAGGCCTCCATTTCAGCAATTTTAAACGGGCTATCGAAGCCACCAAATTCTTTCAAGCCCTCGGCAATAGCTTTGTCATTACTGCCGTATCGGTTGTTTTTATTCTATTGACCAACTCGCTGGTTTCTTATGCGATCGCCCGGAACATGAACCGCAAGTTCTTCAAAGGGCTGTACCTTTACTTTATCAGTGCGATGTTCATTCCGTTTCAAATTATTATGCTGCCTGTCGTTAAAGTAACAACTGACTTAAGCATGAATAACATTCCCGGTCTGATCATCCTGTACATCGTTTATGGTCTGCCGTTTAACGTCTTCGTGTATGTCGGTTACATCCGCTCCATACCTATTGAGCTGGAGGAAGCAGCGACAGTCGACGGGACGTCTACCTGGGGGACCTTCTGGCGGATCATCTTCCCGCTGCTGGCGCCAATCAGTGCTACGGTTGCGATTCTGTCCTGCCTGTCAACGTGGAACGACTTCCTGTTGCCGCTCATTTTGCTGGCTGATCCAACTCAATATACACTGCCGCTCGTGCAATACGTGTTCCAAGGCCAATTCAGCACGGACTATAATCTGGCCTTCGCCTCCTATTTACTGGCGCTGTTGCCGATGGTTATCGTTTATCTGTTCCTTCAGAAATGGATCATTAGCGGGATTACGCAAGGAGCTGTCAAGGCTTAAGCCGAACGGTACACCGTTGTGCTTTTCCAAAAAGAAGACCCAAGCCTCCATTCATTCCAATGATGGCTTGGGTCTTCTTTTTATTTTAACGTAATTTCTTTCTCCCAGGTCACTTCCTTACCTTGATCATTCGCGAAAACAAAGGTGACCTTGCCAGTTTCGTCTTTCATTTCGTCAGGATAAATGAAGCCCATAAACTGTCCGTTACCGCTGATATAGAATCCGTTTCCGCCTTCTTGACCATGCTTAATGGCTTCCTCCAACGTATTTACGATGTTGTTTTTCTCGGATGTCCAATGGATCTCCTTCAGCATGTAGCCTTCCGGTGCTTTTTTGACCGTGAAGTCAAAGCTTCCCCCTTCAGCCAGCGGTTTCGGGGTTTGATCGATGACGATCAGAATGTCGCCGTTGGCAGCATTCTCCGTGCTGGCGTTATCATCAGACGTATTGGCAGAATTGTCGTTTGTTGTTGGCTCTTGCAGCGCTCCACTTAATGATTTATTCCCGCATGCGCTCAGCATCAATACCGCCGTCAGAGCTGCCATCAAAAGTACCAGTGTTTTATTTTTCATCATGAGTTTCTCCTCCGTTTATGTGATCTTGATTTGCTAAGGTAAAATAGAACGCTACACCTTGCTCCGTATTCCGAGCTCCGTATTCACTGCCATGCAGCTCCAAAATATGCTTCACGATCGCCAGCCCCAGCCCGGTCCCGCCGGATTTGCGGTCCCTCGAACGTTCTGCCCGGTAAAATTGGTCCCAAATCCGGGCCAGATCCGCCTCAGGAATCGTGGGGCCTACATTTTCGATCGTCGTCGTGATCTTTCCATTCACTTCCCGATGCAGTTCAATGCAGATGATGCTTTCCTCCCGGGCGTGGCGAACGGCGTTGCTTAGTAAGTTCAGGACTACCTGCTCAATCCGTCTCGGATCGGCCCAAACCGTCATCTCCTCCACATGGGATGAATGCAGTCCGCTTTTCTCATAACTAAGTGTCAACTTGATTTGAAGCCCCTTGGCTTCCAGCTGCTGATCAAAGGACTCGGCTACCCGCTTGACGAGGCGGGACAAGGAGAAGCTGCGCGGTTGCAGTTGGATCTTCTTCACCTCAAATTTGGACAGTTCCAGCATATCCATAATCAAGGCGTTCATTCGATCGGTTTCGCTGACGATCAATGCCAAATAACGCTCTTTTTTGTCGTCTGCCACTCCGTCCTGCAGCCCTTCCGCAAACCCCTTAACGATGCCTAGAGGTGTCTTCAGCTCGTGAGATATGTTGGCGACGAGCTCTTTGCGCAGCTCCTCCGCTTTCCGCTTCTCCTCTACATCCTGCTGCAATTGACGATTAGCCAAGGTCAGCTCCTTCAACGCTTCGTCCAAATTGCGCGACAGCCGGGCCAGATTGCGGGACAGCTCGCCGAACTCGTCCTTGGACCGAGCTTCCGGCACTACAGAGAAATCCAACTCCGCCAGGCGGGCAGCCGTGCGATTTAAGGCAAGCAACGGACGGGACACCAGCCGCGAAAAGATCAGGGACAGCAGAACGACCAGCACAAGGATCAGCGGAGCCAGCACAATCACATAATTTTGAAGAATGTCCACGGCTTCTCCAACCGGCTGCAATGAGCTTAATGCGATCATGTAATGCGGACCCCTCTGCTCTTCGTTGGCGAGCGGCTGAAGCAGTACAGCGTACTCGACACCGCTCCACGGATCCCGCCATTCGAATCGAACGAGTCCCTCTTGAAGCAGCTCCGTTTCGGAGGAATTATTTCTGTAAATTTGCTCTCTCCAAGCTTGAACCGCATCATCGATCAACGAATCCTGATAAAACGGATTATATGAGCGAGAATTGGGCTCCGGCAGCAACAGATCCTCTACCTTGCCTTCCACCCGCACCAGCCCGAGATCAGGCTCACGACTCGCTTCTGCCGACAAATGAATCTCCACGGGATTCATAATCGTATCCAACTGATCCATAAACATCCCGTCGACCGTCAGCTGATCGCCAACCGCAAATTTCGGAATCTCTTCCCAGGTTGTCCCTTCCGTCGGAATGACGACCTTGATCTTCTTCCCGCTTAACGTCTGCAAATCGATATAATAAGGTTCATAGTGAAGCTGCACAAATTCTCGACTTAATATAGCGATACTGGCGTCATGCCGGTTCATGTATTCGCCTAACAGCCGGGATACTTGCTGGTCATCGTTGGGATGCTCGCTGAACTGCTTGGCAAAGCTCCGCATGCTCTCGACCAACCGGTTGATTTTGGTCTCCCGATAGAAGCGCTCGAAGAACATGCCTTCAGCCACCATGACGACCGAGAAGGCCAGTAACACCAGCACCGAAGTGACAATGAACAACTTAAAAACAACGCTATGCCTTCTCATATGTTCACATCGAATTTATAGCCTGACCGGATTACGGTAACGATGTACCGACCTTCGTCTCCCAGCTTGGCTCTTAATTTTTTGATATGGGTATCCACGGTACGTGAGTCGCCCAAATAATCGTATCCCCAGACCGCATCCAAAATGGCCTCCCGGGTTAACACCTTGCCAGCATGCTTGACCAGAAAGATCAGCAGCTCATACTCCTTGGGCGTTAAATTCACCGGCGTCCCTTTGACGGCCACGACATGCGCTTCGCGATTGATCGACAAGTCGCCGAACACTTGCACCTCGCTGGCCCGGCCAACCGTGCCTTCCTTTCGTTTCATCAAAGCCGTGGCGCGGGCGACGAGCACCCGGGGGCTCAGCGGCTTTGTCACATATTCGTCGGCGCCCAGCTCGAATCCGAGCAGCTGATCGTCGTCCTCGGTTCGAGCCGTCATAATGATGATCGGCACATCCGATTTGCCGCGAATTCGCCGGCAGACGGACCAACCGTCCATTTCAGGCATCATGATGTCCAGCACGACCAGATCAACAGAGGTCTGCTCGAAAATGTCCAGCGCGATGCGGCCGTTCTCGGCTTCGTGGACTTCCCATTGTTCTTTTTTAAAATAATCGGTGATAAACTCACGCATCAGTGCGTCGTCTTCCACCAGCAATATACTTCGTTTCATCCCGACATCACCTTGCTCCTATTCTAGCCTATTCATTCCCCTTCTATGAACTCGGTCGGCACCTCCATTTCTCCTTGCAAAACCAAGTATAAAGCAGTGATGTGTCTGCCGTGTGAACTTGACGTGACCAAGAAAAAAAAGAGGCGCTCCGCTGATCGCAGAAAGCCTCTTCTCAGGTATCCCGTTAGTTCTATGCATTGGTTTTCTATCTAACACTGACAATCAGGCTGTGAAGTCTTCACCAATCTGTAAAGCGATTTTCCCCAAATAATGACGGTTCAGCATCTGATGTGCCTTGCACCACATAACTTTGCTTAAAAGAAAAGCCTTGATAGACGAACGTAAGTCTACCAAGGCTTATTGCACTTATGAACTAGATCTTATAGGCCTTCATCGCTTTGCGCAGCTCTTTGAAGGTTGGGCGCTTACCGTACAGCAAGACGCCGGTGCGGTAAATCTTCGCCGACAGCCAGCCGAACACGAAGATCGCAATAGCCAGGACGACCAGCGAAGCCGCAATTTCCCAAATTGGCGGCTCTCCGATGCCAATCCGCACGATCATCGATACCGGTGAAACGAACGGGATGAAGGAGCTGACCTTCATGAGCAGCGAGTTAGGCGTGCCCAAGCTGAAGATCCCGATATAGAATGCCGCCAGCGACAGCATCGTAATCGGCATCACCGCTTGCCCCAGCTCCTCGGTCCGGCTGACCAGCGAGCCGATCGCGGCAAACAGCGTAGCATACAAGAAGTAACCCAAGATATAGAATACTAGGCCAAGCACTAATACTTCCACGCGGATATCGGACAGATGCAGATTGAAATCCGCCAACACCGGCTGGTTATACGGCAGCGAGATATTAATTGCAATCACTGCGGCAAAAACAGCAATTTGCAGCAGACCGATAAAAAACATCCCAATAATCTTCCCGAACATTTGCGCGAGCGGCGATACGCTGGTGATAAGAATCTCCATAATGCGCGAGCTTTTCTCTGCGGTGACTTCCGCCGAGATCATATTCCCCGTCATCATAATGGTCATGAAGAACAGAATGATCAGCACGTATACGATAACGTAATTAATTGCCCCCATCGCTTCCGTCGGATTGCCGCTTTCGCCCGCACCAGAATCCGGTGAAGCCTTCACCGCATCGATTTGGACCGGCGTGCTTAACGCAGCGATTTGTTCCTCTGTCAGCATGCCTTTCGTGATATACTCCGCCTTGACGTTCTGCAGTGCCGCTTGCAGCGCATTTTGCAGCCCCATGCCCAAGCTGTCTTTCTTCGAGGTGTAGGTTACTGCTGGGAAGACACCGCCGTCTCCTTCAGCAAACTGCAGATACCCATCGATCTCCCCGGCTTCAATTGCCGCTTGCAGCTTGGCTTTGTCCGCTTGCTCGTAAGGAATCAACGTGTAGCCTGCTGCCTGCTGCTTCTCTGTATAGGCTTCCAGCGACTTCGCCAACTCCGGTTGCCCTTCGTACACAAGGCCAATCTTCGTTGGCTGATCATCCCCGCCGGTAAATTTATCGATAAAATAAGGCACATGCAGCCCGATCGTCACCAACAGCGCCAACACGAGCGTCGTAATGATAAATGATTTTGTACGAACTTTATTCATGAACGTAAAGCCAACGACCGTCCCCATTTTATTCATTGGATTCACCTACCTCTTTAATAAAGATCTGATTCAGCGTAGGCTCCTTAATCTCGAAATGCTCTACTTCGCTGACCTCCATCGCTCTACGCAAAATCTCTTGTGCTGCCGATACCTGCGAGATCCGTACCAGATAACCGCGTTCTTTCCGCTCCACCTTCTCCACGCCTGCGATCCGCTCGAGCCCTGCTACTTCTCCGGCAGTATGCAGGAGCACTTCTTCGCGAGGATAACGTTTTTTGATCTCTTGCAGATTGCCCTGCAGCACGGTATTTGAACGGTGCAAAATCGTGATGTTCCGGCACAGCTCCTCCACATGCTCCATCCGGTGAGTGGAGAACAGAATACTGGTGCCTTGATCGCGCAGCTCCTTCACCGTCGCTTTCAGCAGCTCGACGTTAACCGGGTCCAAGCCGCTAAACGCTTCGTCCATAATAACAATTTTAGGTTTATGAACAACCGCGGCGATAAAGCCCATTTTTTGCTGATTGCCTTTGGACAGCTCCTCAATTTTCTTATCGTAGTATTCCGGCACTTCAAATCGCTCGAGCCAGTATTTCAGGCTCTTGTCAGCCTCTGCTGCAGACATGCCGCGCAAGCGGGCCAGGTAGATGATTTGGTCGCTGACCTTCACCTTTGGATACAACCCGCGTTCCTCCGGCAAATATCCCATTTGCGATTGCAGCTCCCGGCTGTAAGGCTTACCGTTGTACAGAATCTGTCCGCCGTCCGGATAGATCAACCCCAGCACCATCCGCATCGTTGTTGTCTTCCCGGCACCGTTGGCGCCCAGCAAACCGTAAATCTCGCCTTCCTCCACCTGAAGCGAAATGTTGTTGACCGCCGTTTTCTCGCCAAACTGCTTCATGACATTGTCCAGTACCAATGGTTTCGCCATATTCCCTCTCCTTCTTCGCTACAAAATAATTGATGCGATTAAACCAATGTCGCCGTGGATGGGGTTACCAGCTTCGCCGGTGAATGCCCTTGAATCCACAACTGCAAAATTTCATCTAACTCGAGGCTGCGGGTTTGCATCACCTGCAGGCCTTTGGCGGCTAGACTCTGCTGCAGTTCTCCTTCGTACTGCTCTTGAACGATCAGCTTCCTTACCTGCGGTCCATCTACGCGAAGAATCGTTCCCTCGGGCAGGCCGCCCGGCGAGCAATCGCTGCTGCGGATCCAAATCTCCTTCCAGCTGCTAAATAACTGATCCTTCTCGGCCATTCCGAGTATCTTCCCCTGGTGAATCAAAGCAATGTAGTCAGCCAGCCGCTTCACTTCCTCCACGATATGGGTCGCGATCAAGATCGTCATGTCCTCGCCCTCCATAAAGTCCCGGAGCTCGTCGATCATGCCCTTCCATGCGAAGGGATCCAGCCCTGAGGAGGGCTCGTCGAGCAATAACAGCTTCGGCCGGGCAGCCAATGCTGCCGCGATCTCGTATTTCCGCCGCTCCCCCTTGGACATCCGGTTTAACCGTTCATTTCTCGGGACGTCAAACCGGTTCATGAGATCCTCAAAGAGCTGCTGATCCCAAGTTGGATACCATTGCGATCGGAACTCCGCTGCGCGCTCGGCGGTCATATAATTTTCTTCCGGTTCGGGCGCTTCCGAGACATATCCGATGTGTTGGCGCAGCTCCAGCGGCAACTCACCGGAGCACGACTGGCCGAACCAACGAATTTCCCCCGCATCTGGCTGCAGCATTTGCTGAATTAATTGCATCATCGTGCTTTTTCCAGAGCCGTTAGGCCCTACGAGAGCCACGATATACCCCTTTGGCACTTGCAAATGTAACGGCCCGATCGTTTTACGGCGTCCCCGTTTCAGCGCTCCAATCAGCTCAATCGCCATCGGTTGTGTCATTCATCCGTCCCCTCCTTGTCTGGATTTGAGTTATATTTCTGTTGCATAACCTGCAAAAATAGCTGCTTCAACTCTTCCGCCCCGTATTGCATCGATTTTCCGGTATCTACCGCCTTCTCCAACGCTTCCTTCACTACAGCGGTGCGGTATTCATCCCGTTCGTCCGCGCCGACCTTGGCCACAAACGTTCCTGTTCCCTGCCGCGTCCGAAGCAGTCCCTCCGCCTCCAAATCTTGATAGACCCGGCGGACGGTAATGACGCTGCAGTTTAAGGCGCCGGCGAATTCCCGAATCGAAGGTAACAACGTACCTTCTGCGATCTGGCCGCTGACGATTAGGGAGCGAAGCTGCGACTCAATTTGATGATACAGCGGTGCTGCACTATTTTCGTTGATTTGAATGGGAATCCACACCTTTCTTGCTCACCTCCGCCTTACTCCCGTATTTCTCTGCCATCCTTAAGTCAAATCCCGCTTCATTAGTCTTCGCCGCGTCAGCGATAACAGGTAAGTGAACCCGAGACCGCCGACAGCTAAGGAGCACCACATCATTGGTGAGAGTATTGTGTAACGCCGGGAGTTTTCCAAGATGAACGCCAGCAGGTTGACGTCAAGCCAATTCATGACAAAAGCGGCTCCCGCCAGTAACAGCATGAGCAGGAAGGTTAACCCTAAATATACTTTGCCGCTCATCAGAAGCTCGCAATAAATAAACAATCCGTTAATCAGTAAGCTGTATCCCGTCCAGGTGAAGCAAAACACAAGAAAGGCTCCAAAATCCCACACCATACTATTCATCAGATACGTGACCAGATAAAATCCGCCGTAGAACAGAATCCCGTTGAGCAGCATCGCCGCTCCCAATTGAATCAGCCTGCTTCTCAGCACCGTGTTCACCGAAATTGGCAACACGCGATAATATCGCAGCATTTGGGTATACGAATTTTCCCGAATATAGTTAAATGACCGCCGGGTAAAAAAGAACCCTGTGAAAGGTACCATGATCAACATCAGGAAGTCGCTCATTGGATTCATCACGTACTGGACATGCTCTTGTGTTCCAATAAAGATGCCGAGCATCAGCGCAATGTACAGCATAAAGATGACATTCCAAATGAGATACATCCGATCGCTTTGCAGATCTCTTTTGAAGATCACCCAAGCGCCTTTCCAACTATCCATCGTTCATCAACCTCTTTCATTCCCATCTTCATCCTTCGACATCTACAAGATGTGATGGTCACTGTGCTTACTGTTTATATCTTTATACACAGTATAATCTGTGCTCATCTCCATGTCAATGCTCATTCCATCCACAAAAAAAAGCCAACAGCGCGATTCTTTACGAATCGGCCATTGGCCGTGGATGATCCAGATTATACTTACGAATATTTACATGCCCAAGATAACTTCCCATACCGGCTTCGTATGGCCGCCTGGATACAGCAAATACAGCAGCACATAAACGACAACCCCCGTAATCGCCGTGCAAAACCAGATGACCGAAGTGACCCGTCCCCATTTGCGGTGTTTGGCGTACTTCTCCTTAAAGCCAAGCACCAATGTGGTGATGCCAAATACGGCTGCAACGGTCGCTAGAACGATATGGAAGGTGAGGAACGTCTGATAATAGCCTTTGAGGCTATCCGGTCCGCCCCACGACGTATTGCCGATAAATACAGTTCGCGACATATAGATCAGGAAGAACAGAAGCGCAGCCACAGCCGCCGCAATCATCGTCTTCTTGTGAGCTTCCCGTTTCCCTTTAATAATAAGCCCCCACCCGATCGCTACCAGCACGGCACTAATGACGATAAATGATGTGCTAAGCGTCGGAAATAACGTGAACAGATCCAATTTGCATCCTCCTAAACGTTTTGTGAGATAGCCTTCCAACCCAAAATCGCCGGCCGGCCTCCCATCCCGTTGACTTAAGATCCGGTCTGAGGCGGAGGTGGATTCAGCGTAGAGTTAGACAAAGCAGCACCTTCCGCTTCTTCCTGGTCATTCTCGCGGTTCTCCTGCTTGTACCAATGATAAAACACGTACGCCAGCATCGACGCAAAGATGAACTCCTGAATGAATTTCATCAGGATTCCCCCAACCTGCTGATCGATGTTCGGCTGCAAGTAGCCAAAAAATTGCGGTCCGCCGAACTGACGAAGCAGCTGCGCCGGGTCTCCAGCCACGCAATATCCCATCGCCCGCGCCCAGACAGCCGGATCGCTGTAAGTCGCGTACAGCGGCTCGTCCGCAAAAATAATCAAGCCGCAGGCTGGCGTGAGCAGCACCATGTTAAGGAAGATAAAGCCCATTTTCTTAAGGCCCTGAACCCCTGCCCGCTCAGGCAACGGATTGACCAGCGTCCACCACATGAGAACTGCGGCGATAAACAAAATGACATAGTACAGTCGATGCACGCCAAAATGAAGCATCACATAGTCATGCACGACCGGCAGATGATAAAACGAAAACAACCCGTTAAACACGACAGCTGCCACCACCGGGCGAGCCAAAAACTTCAATGCTCTGAGCGGGCTTGAAGCCAGAAACGCTGTCACACGGCGCCAAACCCAAGGGGGTAGCCCCAGCATTAACAGCGGCGGCGCCAACAGATAGGACATCGCCATGCTGAGCATATGGAAGCTGAACATCATATGGCCGAGCAGTTCCACCGGACCGCCTTGTGCTAAATAAAGCAACAGCATCCCGGTGACAAACAACACTTTCCGTCCCACGGGAACGTGGACATCACCTTCAGCCCATTTCTCAGCGCCCGGCCCAATCAACACAAAATATCCGGCTGTCACCAGCAGCATGAAAGCCAAGAAAACCGGACTCCAGACCGCTGTGAAATTAAAATATTCTAACCCCAGCACGGCAAACCCTCCTTCCGCAGCGCGCTTAGTTCTGTCCAAATTGTGAACAAGGGGGTAAATACGACAAAAACGGTGACAGCATCCCAAGCGGGAAGGTACCGTTTTTGTGCTATACCTATCTTAACTATGCAGTTGAACCCGCAAAAGAGGGGGCCCGCCATCTGGAGAGAGCCTCCTCTTCTTCTCTTACCACCACATCCAATATAAAGCGGCAATAATCGCGGTAAATGCAACGAAAAATCCACCAGCCATGAAGATGATCGGGATCAAATGGCCCTTATCCTTCATGTGCATCCAGTAACCCAATTGAACCAGCACCTGCAGTACCGCCATCAACAGCAACAAAATGACGGTGAACGCGGTATTCACTCCGCCGGCTGCAACCGCTGCAAAAGCGATCAAGGTCAGAACGATGGAGAAAATAAACGCGACAATGTGTTTCTCCGGACCTTCATGCCGCTGACGGTGCTTTACCGTCGGTGAAGCGTTTGATTCCTGATTGACCATCCGTTAGACCACCTTTCCGAGCAGGTAGACAACCGTGAAAATGAACACCCAGACAACGTCGATGAAGTGCCAGTAAATAGCCGACACGTAAATCTTCGGTGCCGTGACGACGGTCAGACCTTTTTTGAAGAGTTGCCCAATGAGCAAGGAAATCCACAAAATCCCGAACAACACGTGCGCGCCGTGGAAGCCTACCAGCGTATAGAACGCCGAACTGAACGCACTTGTGGTCATGCCGTAGTCTTCATGCAGGACATACTCAGCAAATTCATATATCTCCAGCACAAGGAAGGCCAGGCCAAGCAGAACAGTTACAGCCAACCAGCCTGCCAGCTTCCCTTTGTCTCCGCGGTGCATCGCTTGAATGGCGAACACACTCGTCAAACTGCTGACCAAGAGGATAAAGGTTGCAGCGGCCGTCATCCCCAAATTAAACAGCTCACTTGCGGACGGGCCATCGGCGATTTGATTCCGCAAGGTCAGGAAGGTTGCAAACAAGGTACCAAACAGGACGGCCTCGCCCCCAAGGAATAACCAGAAGCCCAAAATTTTATTACGGCCCTCCAGCGTTGCCTTCTCTGGTTCGTGCGGCAGCGTACCTGCTACATGCGATGTGTTTGGTGCACTCATGCTTTGACCTCCTTCCCATTCAGTTCATCAGGTTCGATGTGCCAGCCGTGATCGTCAAACAAGGAACGGAGCAGCATCGACAAGAACGTAATCGCCAAGCCGAGGCCAACTACAATGTAGTTGTTGAACAGGAAGTTCATCGCACCGTTACCAAAATCATCGTTCGCGAACATAAAGCCCAGACCAGCAATAAACAAACCTACCGACATAATAAATGGAAGAATCGTCGGCGAAGGCATATGAATCGGACCAACCGGCTCTGCCGGCGTCATTTCTTTGTTGCCAGCCATCTTCTCTTTCCAGAAAGCGTCAATCCCGCGAACCAGCGGAATTTGCTTGAAGTTATATTCCTCTGGCGGAGAAGCAATCGACCATTCCAGCGTACGTCCATCTTCCCAGACATCACCTGGAACGCCCTTCGGTTGTCTTGCCGTAATTGCAATATTCACCAGGAACAAGATAACCCCAACGCCCATCAAGAACGCACCGATCGTACTGATCAAGTTCAACAGGTCAAAGCCTTGGTTCGGCAAATACGTAAAGACGCGGCGTTGCATCCCTAGCAAGCCAAGGAAATGCTGTACGAAGAACGTCATATGGAAGCCAATAATAAACGTCCAGAACTCCCATTTGCCAAGCTTCTCATTCAAGACGCGGCCAAACATCTTCGGCCACCAGTAATGCAGTCCGGCGAACAAGCCCAGAACCAGACCACCTACGATAACATAGTGGAAGTGCGCTACGACAAAGTAAGTATCATGGTATTGATAGTCTGCCGGCGCCGAAGCCAGCATTACCCCGGTAACCCCACCCATAACGAACGTTGGGATAAAACCGGAAGCGAACAGGTTAGCCGTCGTAAAGCGGATTTGACCGCCCCACATCGTAAACAACCAGTTGAAGATTTTGATCCCCGTCGGAACGGCAATCAGCATCGTAGCGATGGAGAACAGCGCATTGGCCACCGGCCCCATCCCTGTCGTAAACATATGGTGCGCCCAAACCATGAAGCCCAGGAAGGCGATCAGGATCGTAGCGAATACCATCGAGCTATAACCAAACAACCGCTTACGCGAGAACGTACTTACAACTTCGGAGATGACCCCAAACGCTGGCAAGATCAAAATGTAAACTTCAGGGTGTCCGAAAATCCAGAAAATATGTTGCCACAATACCGGGTTACCGCCGCTTTCTACATTAAAGAAGTTTGCGCCGAGAATCCGGTCAAACGTCAACAGAACCAGACCTACCGTGATCGCCGGGAAAGCGAATAAGATCATGGCAGACGTTACAAATGTGGTCCAAGTAAACATCGGCATCCGCATAAAGGACATCCCCGGCGCGCGCATCGTAATGATCGTCGCCAGGAAGTTGATACCGCCGATCAGTGTCCCCAGACCAGCGATCTGCAAGCCGATCGTGTAGAAGTCAACCCCGTGTGTCAAGCTGTACGTCGTACTCGACAACGGCGTATACGAGGTCCAGCCTGCATCCGGTGCACCGCCCATCAACCAGCTCAGGTTCAGCAGCAGTCCACCAAACAGGAAGGTCCAAAATCCGAGAGCGTTCAAGAAAGGGAACGCGACGTCCCGAGCCCCGATTTGCAGCGGGATAACCGCGTTCATCAGGGCGAAGATCACCGGCATAACGCCAAGGAAAATCATCGTTGTGCCGTGCATCGTAATCAATTCGTTAAATTGCTGTGCCGATACAAAATCATTCATCGGTTTTGCCAGCTGCACGCGGATCAGCAATGCTTCGATGCCGCCGATTCCAAAGAACAAACCGCCCGCCACTAAATACAAAATGGCGATTTTCTTGTGATCGACCGTCGTCAACCAGTCCATTAACCCCTTGTGCCGCTTGACAGTGTGAGCATGAGCCAAGGTTTGTACCCCCTCTATTAATTCCTATCCATCCATGCCGTCCATAGAGGCACGCAAGATTAATAAGATAATTTGCTGTTAGCCAAGTAGTCGGCGATGGCTTCGATTTCAGCATCCGTTAATCCGAGATCTTCCTTCGGATTTGGCATTTTGTTACCTGGTTTTACCTTTTGCGGATCCGTCAGCCATTCCACCAAATTATCCTTAACCGGTTTGCCGTCGATCGGTTTGCCGGACGCTTCTGCATTATGTAAAATGCTCGCAACCGTCTCTCTGCTGCCGATCCCCGTCAAGTTCGGTCCCAGTGGCCCGCCTTGATCACCGATCGCGTGGCAGCTCAAGCATTGCGTCTTAAATACTTCCGCAACGGCTGGATCCTGAATTGTTTGTACCGGCGCCTTCATCGCTTCAACCCAACGGTCAAACGACTCTGGGCTAACCGCCTTGACTTTAAACTCCATGAAAGCATGGGATTTCCCGCACAGCTCGGCGCACTTCCCGAGGTAAACCCCTTCGTTCGTGGCTTCTAGCCAAGCTTTGTTAATCGTTCCGTCCGTATTGGTATCCGTTTTGCCGCCGAGCGAAGGCACCCAGAAGGAGTGCAGCACGTCAGCTGTCTTCAACTCAAGCGCAATCTTCTTCCCCGTAGGGATAATCATATCCTGGGCAGTCGTAATGCCGTAATCCGGATAGGTGAACTCCCACCAGAACAAATGCGAAGTGACTTTAACCTTCACCGCATTGGCATCCTTCGAATAATCTTCGCCAAAGGCAAAAACTTTCTGCACCGTTGCAACCGCCAGAATCAGAACCAGAACCAACGGAATGGCAGTCCAGATGATCTCCAGCTTATGGTTGCCTTCAACTTGCTTGGGAATGTCGTTTTGCCCCGGTTTACGGCGATACTTGATCCACACGTAAGCCGCGATCCCGAATACGATCAGCATGACTACAATCATGATCGTAATCGACAGTTTAATTAATCCGAGCTGCCCTTCAGCTACTGGACCCTGCGGTCTGAGCACGGACAGGTCTTCACGGCCGCATGCGGACAAGAGCAACGCTAGCATGGCAAACAAAGGTACTAGCCGCTTAACAGCCTTCCAAGGTTTCATCATTGATCTACCCCACTTCTTACGTTTTCTTCCGCAGCATCACAGAGATTTCCAGCCTGCGCAGCTCAAAAATCTACCTGTCTATCACGGAAACTACATTCCTGTCAATTACAACAATCACCTATTAAATATATGATTGAACCCCTCGTTTGTCAATGATTCAGGGGCAGTTCACAAATTGTTCAAAAATCCGAAAACCCGCGTCACAAAAGGTTTTGTGAACGTTTTCTCCAGTTCGACATCAAGTGAAAAGGCTGCCAATTTTGAACAAAACTCGGTGAATTGTGACGATTCCCTACTCTGCTTCATTTTTGACATTTCTTCAAACTTTATTTCATTTCAGCAGAAGAAATTTAAACATTGCCTCAGGTCAGGCGTGAAGGCGCGGCGCTGTTCGAGTGCGTGCAGGGGGAGTCTGGGAGTTTGAGGTTATGCTGCAGGGACTTACGTGGTCGTGCTGCGAGTAGTAGAAAAAAGTGGCTGTTGGGGAACGTGATGGTGCGGGCTGTGGCGCTAAACGTGTTGAAATGGTGAGAAACGAGTGGTTTGGTGCGATGCGTGTGACTTGGTGCGGAAGATGTGGTTTGGCGCGATGCGCGTGGCCTGGTGCGGAACATGTAACTCTAACGGAACGTAGCGACCTTATTTACACATTTCCCGGCTATTTCCCGCTGTAACGGAACCAAATGACCTTATTCCTCGTTTTTGGCTGCAATCCCCCGTCCCCGCTCCAAATAAGGTCTCCTGGTTCCGTTAGAAATCAGGGCACCGGCTAACTGGCCAAATAACGGCTCTACGTTCCGTTAGAACAAAAGAAAAAGAGAGCTCCCGCTCTCTCTCTTCGTCCACATTATTCCCCGTTGGTCAATACCAACGGTCCATCCTCCGTGATCGCCAGCGTGTGTTCGTAATGCGCCCCAAGGCTGCCGTCCGCGGTACGAATCGTCCAGCCGTCGTCCTCCCACAACACCGCGCCGGTTTCTCCGCCGGTGAAGATCGGCTCGATCGTGATCACCATCCCCGGTCGCAGCGTCACTCCCGTGCGCGGCCGGCCGAAGTTCGGCACGTCCGGCGCTTCGTGCATCGACTGGCCGATGCCGTGGCCGATCAGCGGCTTCACGATGCCGATGTTCGCGGCCTGCGCCACGCGCTGCACCGCATACCCGATGTCCCCGATCTTGTTCCCGGGGACGGCCTGCGCGATGCCGGCCATCAGCGCCTGCTCGGTGGTCGTCAGCAGCTTCTCTGCCTCAGCGCTCACCTGTCCGATCCGGTAAGACCAGCCGGAATCGGCCATCCAACCGTTTTTACCTACGACAATGTCGATCGTGACGATGTCTCCGAGCGCCAGCTTCTGATCGCTTGGGAACCCGTGGCAAACCACGTCATTAATCGACGCACACGTCGCAAACGGAAAGCCGTGGTATCCCTTCTGCTCCGCCTTAGCTCCCCGCTTCGCCAGAAACGACTCCACGAAGGCGTCGATCTCCAAGGTGGTAATTCCCGGTCCGATCATTTTGGCGATTTCGCGGTGGCACTCGGCCAATATCCGTCCCGCCTCACGGATCCGCTTGATTTCCTCTTTGGTTTTTATGCGTACCTTCACATCTTGTTCTCCTTCCGCTGCCGCACGACGATTGATTTCGTGATGTTCCCGTCAGTTTAATATATGTGGGAACAGCAGAAAAAAACCGTCCCGAACGCCCAAGGCGCCGGAACGGCGAATATGCTTCGATTCAAATGGTCTTCAGGAAACAGACGAGTCCAATTTCCCGAGCTCATGCTCAACCAGGTGGGTCAATTCCTCTTCATAGCCGCCCATAATCCGATACTTGCGTACATATTCTTTCACGAACTTCTTCGGATCTTTCGGTCTGAAGATTCGGGTCATTTCCCGTAAACTTTCTTTCACTTCATCATGACCTTTTGTTGCCATACTGATTCCCTCCCAGAACGCTTAAGGTAAATGCTCCGATTTTGCGATGCCGAAAAGTGCGGGTTCAGATTCATGAAGCTATGCCGGCTATTTAGTTGTAATGGAAAGACCTCCTATTGCCTTATTGTAACATATTCAGAAGAAGGTTTCAGCTTTCTTCCAAACGTACATTTTTTATCCGCTTCACCTAATACTATTTATAAACGGGTGCAGGGGCAAACTACAAGCAGTTGAGAGTCATTGCCTGGACTTGAAGAGGAGGGATACCGCCATGACTTCCCAGTCTCCAAAAATTCTGATTTTATATGCCAGCTACGGGGATGGACATTACCAAGCCTCCAAAGCGGTGGAAGCCAGCTTGCGAAGCCGAGGCGTAACCGACATCACACTGCTTGATCTGATGGCCGAAGCGCATCCGCTGATTAACGGACTGACGAAGTTCGTATATATGCAGAGCTTCAAAACCATCCCCGGCCTCTACGGTTGGGTCTATAACGCCACCAAACAGATGCCGCAAGAAGCGCCGCTGCTCGAGGTCATCAATTCGTTTGGCATGAACAAGCTGCAGCAAACCCTGCAACAAACCCAGCCGAATCTGATCATCCACACCTTCCCCCAGCTTGCCATGCCTAGACTGCTGAAGCGGACCGGCCAATCCCTGCCGATGGCAAATATCATCACCGACTTTGACCTGCACGGACGGTGGATCCACTCCGGAGTCGACCGCTATTACGTCGCCACCGAGGACTTGAAGGCAGAAATGGTCAGCCGGGGAATCCCCGAGGAACGCATCCGAGTAAGCGGCATCCCGGTTAAGCCGGAGTTTCATCTGCAGCATCCGGACAGACAAGAATGCCTCACTGGTCCACTTCAAGAGCTTTTCGTGAAAAATCACACCAACAACAAAACCACCATCCTGCTGATGGCAGGGGCTTACGGTTCCATGCAGGGGGTACGCGAAGTAATAGAGCGGTTTATGGCACTGGAACATTACCGTGTGATCGCCGTTTGCGGCAGAAACCATGAGCTGTACCGTGCACTGCATGAGCAGCTCCCTCCCCATCCAGACGTGCACCTCTTGGAATATGTTGAGCAAGTAGCTGCCTTGATGCAACAATGCGACTGCATCGTAACCAAGCCGGGAGGGATCACCTTGTCCGAGGCGCTGGCTTGCCGACTGCCGGTGTTCGTCTATCGCCCTGTCCCAGGGCAAGAGCTCAATAATGCACGTTATCTGGCCCAAAAAGGTGTGGCCTGCATCACCCGAACCCCTGCAGAGCTGACCGAGGAAATCGATGCGCTATTCCAAGATCCACACCGGCTGACCAAGCTTCGCCAAAAAATAGAAAACCTCCGTCGGCCGGAAGCCGCGGAGGTGATTGCAGACGATATTTTAGAGCAGTGGTTCGCGCCCAAGCAGGCCGAGCTGGTTCTTTCATAAGGGGGCTCGTCATACATTTAGGATAAGACAATCCTCTCCTGAAAGTAGGTGTCGTCCTGATGTCCCCTTTTAAATCATCCACCGGCCTTTACGAAAATGTCGCCGGCTTCCTGTGCTACTTGCTTGCGTTTGTGGGTGGAGTTGCGTTTCTCGTGCTTGAGAAGCGCAGCCGATACGTGCTGTTCCACGCCCTGCAGTCGGTTATGCTGTTTGGCGGGTTGATGCTAGCTCATGCCTTGTCCGGCTTTCTACCGGTCATCGGCGTGGTCGTCAATCTGCTCTTGACTCTGCTGGGCGTTACGCTTTGGGTGGTCATGATGCTGGCTGCGCTCCAGGGCAAATGGCTGAAGCTGCCTTGGATCGGCGAACTCGCAGAAAAACAGCTGCAACGGATGTAATTCACCCGCGAGACCGAGGCACATTTTATGCGGTAGCTTTGGCGGTTTCGCTTGGTTCAGCAGCCCCATTCAGCTCAGCTGCCTTGCGTTGGCCCTTCCAGCCGTTAAACAGCAAGTTCAGCACAATCGCCGTAAAGCTGCCGGCAACGATACCATTGTCCACCAGAATCTGCAGCTTAGCTGGCAGTTGGTCGAACAGCTCCGGCATCACGGTCACACCCAGCCCCATGCCGACGGAACAAGCGATGATCAGCAAATTTTCATGCCGGTTCAAATCCACTTGGTCGCCCAGCATCCGAACGCCGGAGGACAACACGAGACCAAACAACGCGATCATCGCTCCGCCGAGCACCGACGTCGGCACGAGCTGCGTTAACGCAGCGATCTTCGGTACGAAGCCGATCAAGATCAGCAACACGCCGGCTACTACGATGACATCCCGGGTTTTCACCCGGCTCATTTGGACAAGCCCGACATTTTGAGAATATGTTGTGTACGGAAACGAGTTGAAAATCCCGCCGAGCATGATCGCCAGTCCTTCCGCCCGATACCCCCGCGTCAAATCCTTATCCGTAATCTCTTTATCCACGATTTTGCCAAGCGCCATAAAGACGCCGGTCGACTCGGCAACGCTCACGATCGCGACCAGAATCATCGTCAAAATCGCGGAAGCGTGAAACGTAGGTGCACCAAAATAAAACGGTTGTACCGCATGAAACCAGCTCGCTTCCTTCAGCGGCGTCAAATCCACTTTACCGGCAAGCGCTGCCACCAACGTCCCCGCAATCAGCGCCAGCAACACGGAGATGGAACGCAGAAAGCCCTTGGCAAAGCGGTTCATCAAAATCACGAACAGCAATACCCCAAAGCCCAGCGCAAGATTCAGCGGGCTCCCAAAGTCGGGATTGTCCCCTGGACTGCCGCCGCCAAGATCCGTAATCGCCACCGGGATCAGCGTAACGCCGATAATCGTGACCACGGAGCCGGTAACCACCGGCGGAAACAACGCAATCAGCTTGCCAAACAAACCGGCAAACAGGAAAACAAACAGCCCGGAGGCAATAATAGCGCCGTAAATCGCGGAGACCCCAGCGCCGTCGGTCAGCCCGATGGTAATCATCGGCGACACCGCTTGAAATGCGCAGCCCAGCATGACCGGAAGCCCGATGCCAAACAGGCGGTTGCCCCAGACTTGAAGCAACGTGGCGACACCGCAGGCCAACAGGTCGATGGCGATCAGGTAAGTCAGCTGCTGATTAGTAAAATCAAGCGCTCCCCCAACGATCAACGGGACGATGACAGCCCCGGCATACATCGCCAGTACGTGCTGCAGTCCTAATGAAAAGGTTTTAAGCGGATGACGGTGTTTCTGAAAAATACGTTCCCGTTTCATAAAAATCTGGTTCCTCCCCGATTTAATAGTTCATCTCATGAATAATTCGGTGTTTCTTCCACGAACGTCACCGCACCGTCTTCCAACGAGGCCACCCGAACGAGCGATTCAACGCGGTACCCCGCTTCCGTAAGCAACCGTCCTCCCGGCTGAAACGACTTCTCGATGACGATCCCGATGCCGGCGACCGAAGCCCCGGATTTCTCTACAATGCGGGTCAATCCAAAGGCTGCCTCACCGTTCGCCAAAAAGTCGTCCACGATCAACACCCGATCGGCTGCATGCAGAAACTTTTTCGACACCGTGATCTCGTTGGTTTCCCGCTTGGTAAACGAGTAGACTTTTTCCACAAAAATGTTGTCCTTCAGCGTCAAGGATTGATGCTTGCGGGCAAAGATCATCGGCACATTCAGCTCCGACGCGGTCATAATCGCCGGGGCAATCCCCGAGGATTCAATCGTCAGCACCTTCGTAATCCCTTCTTCGCCAAAGCGCCGGGCGAACTCGGCCCCTATTTCCTTCATCAGCACCGGATCCATTTGGTGGTTAAGAAACGAGTCGACCTTCAGCACCTGGTTGCTCAGAACAATCCCTTCTGCCATCACTTTGTCTTTTAGCAGTTTCACTCCTGTTTCCCCTCTCCTTCAATCATTCATCACATGAACTAAACGCAAAAAAGCCCATTTCTCAACGGAAATGGACTTTAAATTTAGAAAGCACCGAATAAGCCCGAACAGCAATACTAAGCGATCAGGACGGCTAGAAGCCTAAAGCTGATCCCCTTGATTCCTGGGCGCATGCGAGGCGGTACTTTCCGTAGTCCGATCATTTCCGGTGATCAGGTAGAGACGCGCAGGCCCATTCCTGCACTTATACGGAAAATTCATGGATTCATATATAACACACAATGCTAGAAGTATAACGCATTCCGCCCGGGTAGAGAAAGAGGAATCTTTTAGGGTTCTGTGAAAACTTTGCAAAGCCCTGCGCGAAGCAGTGCCGTCTAACCGCACCAGAGCTGGTTTAAAGCGGCTTCGGCTCCTGCGGCAATAGATGGGTGAGCAACGTTTTTAACTCGCCGTCTTCTTTGTACGTCTTCTCCCCTGTGTCAAGGCGGCGTACCCGGATCTCGCTGTAATCAGCACCGGCTTCCGTCGGCTTAAACACCAGATGCTCCCAATCTTCTAAACGCAGCTTATATCCCATCTCATCGAACATTTGCAGATAGTCCGCTTCGGTTGGCGTCTTTCCTTGATCGAGAAAAAGCAATCCGCGCAGGTGCTTCACTTCATCCTTATGTACGACGTCAAAATGTACAATGCATTCCATGCGCTGCACGCTCCTGTATCCTGTTCTATGCGGTATAGCATCTCCTGCAGCAGGCAGTCGCATCCACTTGAAGCCGAGCGCCCGCGATAAGAAAAACGGCACGACAGCTGCGGAGCTGCTGGGATTCCCTAACCCAGCCCCTGGGCCGCCGTACCGGCGTAGACCGCATGCTCTTAACTATACTTACGAATCAGCGTGCGGCTGCGGCAGTATACTTTTTGACAACCTGATGAACTTTTTGAAGCAACCAGCCGTTCCCGCAGTACGACGCTAGATTTGTTCAGAGCCGCAATGCGGGCACCATTTTGTCCCTTTGACCAGCGTCGACGAACAGATTTGGCATTTCACCGTAGCCACTCCGCCGATGATCACTTCAGGTTCATCCAAATTCTCCGGTTGTGGAGCGACAGCGTCCTGCTTCCAGCTGCGAATGCGGCGATCCAGTTCCTCCTGACGTCTACGTTCCCGCTCCAGCTCGCGCTGGAGACGCTCCTCTTCCTCAGGATCGATCGGCTTCACCGCTGCTGCGGGCTCCGGCTCCCGCTGCTCCGCTTTCTCCCGAACGAGGGACGCAGCAAGCTCCAGCGTATCCATCTCGTCCACCTCAACTCGCTTCATCACAGGCGGCTCGACACTCGCGGCGGCCTCGTTGGCTGCTGAGGACTCCACCGGCTCCTGCACCGGCTTCAGCAGCTCGGTCGGAACGGCTCGCTTCGCCACGGCCAGCTTATGGCCGCAGTATTGGCAGAACAAGGCGTCCTCCGCCACGTTCCGACCGCAGGCGCCGCATAAGCGCTCATTCTTGAGCTCGGCGATTTTCATCCGAATCTCGTCGCGTTCCTCCGTCAGCAGATCGCAGGTTTTGGCCAGTTCGAGCATCTCTTTCTCCGCTGCAGCCATATCCTTCTTCCGATAAGCTTCATAGAACACTTCGCCCATTTTATGAAAATATAAACCAAGCTCACGTTCGATATTTGAAATCTGAGTGTTTAGTTTACTAATCTCCACGACATTTTGCGCGCGATCGGTAACCTTGCCCGCACCGTCTTTCAAGCGTTGTAAAATTTTCATGACATGATTCCTCCCCGCGAAATATTCATAATCATACCAGATTTTGCAGCCCCATGAAACCGTCCTGCGACTCAGGAAGCGGCCTCTTCGGGTTCTCCGCGGCCATCCAGCTCCAATTTAGGGACCTCAAATGCCCCTTTGCGCTTCACTGCTGGCCGCAGCGAATATTTCGGGGTGGGTGTGGCGAGGACGCAGCCAAGAAGGGTGCGCATGCTACAGCGCGACTTCTAGGCGCCGGCACCGGGAGGCCGGCGCACGGCCGGACTGACTATGCCCAGCGGTCAGTCCGGCTTGCGGCGCAGCGGGGCGGCGAGTGCCTCCGCCCGCTGCATGACCCGCTCGGCGACGAGCGCCAGCCCCGTCGCCGCCCCCCGCACGCCGGGCAGCAGCGCTGCCCATGGCGCGGGGTCCGGGCCCGCCTGCGGCGCCTCGGCGCCTGCCGCCGGCGGGCCCACAGGGCCGAGTTCCACGTCGACGTCGTGGAACTCCGGCCCGGGCTCGTGCAGCCGGCCTTGCTCGGCTGCTTCCGCCAGCCGCTCGGCCAGCGGCGGACCGCCCGGGCCGGCGGCCTCGCGCCGGACGCTGTCGTGCGGCCCGGCGGCACGGCGCAGCGCCGCTTCGGCGTCCGCCAGCGGCGCCTCGGCGGCCCAGGCCGCCCAGACGGCGGCGAGCAGCGCCTCGCGCGTCCAGCCGAGCTGGCGCAGCCGCAGCTCGGCATCGGCGGCCCAGGCCGCACGGGCCGCGGCTAGCGCGGGCGCCAACCGGGCGCAGCCCGGGTCGCCGCACGCGCAGTGCACGCCGCCAGGTGCACCTGGCGCCGCAGCCCCCTGGCCCGCACCAGGGCCAGGGGCGGTCCCTGCGCCGCGGGCAGGTGCGTTCGCGCGGGTGCCTGCACCCGTGGCACCGCCTGCCGCATCGCCGGTGCCCGCAGCAGCGCCGCCGTCTGCGGCATCGCCCGCATTCGCGGCCCCGGGTGCCGCCGAGCCCATGCCAAACGGCCACGGCGCGCGCTCGGCCGGCAGCAGCTTCGCTATGCTGCCGGCTCCATCTTCGGCCAACGCCGCCACCAGGCGCGGCCGTTCCGCGAGCTTGCGCAGCAGCGCCTGCTTATCCTGCGCTGCGCCTGGGGCCAGCGGGATCTGTACCACATGATCCCGTCCCATCTCAACCTGCAGCCCGCCTGCTTCATAGCGGACAAGCGGCTGGTCAGGTTCCTGGGCGTTCGTCTTGGGCCTGGTCATGCATGTTCCTCCTCTCAGCAAGCTTGTTGTCTAGGCACTCTATCTTTACCGCTCAACCAAACGCGCCCTCTGGAGACAGTCCGCTTTCCTGCAGCACGATCAGGTTGCGCAGCTCCTCGTCGCTCATTTCCGTCAGCCATTGCTCACCTGAGCCAACGACCTGTTCAGACAGCGTTTTTTTTCGTTCGATTAATTCGTCGATTCGCTCCTCCAGCGTTCCTTGGCAGATCAGCTTATGTACCTCGACGTTCTTTTGCTGCCCAATTCGGAATACCCGGTCCGTTGCCTGGTTCTCCACCGCCGGATTCCACCACCGGTCATAGTGGACCACATGATTCGCCCGGGTCAGGTTAAGGCCGACGCCGCCAGCTTTCAGCGATAACACGAAGATCGGCGAGCCTTCTCCCTCCTGAAATGCCCGGACCATCTGATCTCGCTCAGCCTTCGGCACCCCGCCGTGCAGAAAAAACGGCCGCACGCCATACCGCTCCGTCAAACGCTCCTGCAGCAATTCACCCATGCGAACGTATTGCGTAAAAATCAGCGCCGCTTCGCCATTGTCCATGATCATGTCGAGCAGCTCGCCGAGCCGTTCCATTTTGCCTGAGCGGCCAAAAGCCGCCGACTCTGTCGCCCGGCTTCCTGCAACCAACTCCGGGTGATCACAAATTTGCTTCAACCGGGTCAACGAGGATAACACCAATCCCTTGCGGGCGATCCCGCTCTGGGCGCCGATCTGATGAAGCAGTTCCGTCGTCACCGATTGATATAAGCGCGCCTGTTCAACGGTTAAGGAGCAGTACGATTTCAGCTCGATCTTCTCCGGCAAGTCCTTGCGGATGTCCGGATCGCTCTTGAGCCGGCGCAGCAGAAACGGCGCAACCAACTTCCGCAGCTTCTGCAGCTCGGCTGCTTGCTGTTCTCCCCCAGCCCCGGAGTAACGCGCCCGAAACGAAGCATGCGTCCCCAAGTATCCCGGGTTCAGGAATTGAAAAATCGACCACAATTCGCTGAGCCTATTCTCAACGGGAGTCCCCGTCATGGCGATGCGGTGCGGCGCGCTGAGTTTCATCACGCTTTGCGCTTGCTTGGTGCCGTAATTTTTGATGTACTGGGCTTCATCCAGCACCACCGTCGTCCATTCCGCCGAACGCAGCTCCTTCGCATCACGGCCGGCCAGCTGATACGTCGTTAAAACCACATCGCAGGTCCGGTACTCCTGGAGGAACCGCTCTCCGTGATAACGGTCACTCCCGTGATGGACGTACAGCTTGAGCCCCGGAGCAAACCGCGAAAATTCACGTTGCCAGTTGCCTAACAAGGAGGTCGGACAGATAATCAGACATTTGGTCCCTGCCTGCTGAGCACCGTCCAACAACACCGAGATCACCTGCACCGTTTTTCCTAAACCCATATCGTCGGCCAGCAAGGCGCCAAACCCCAGCTCGCGCATCGTAGCCAGCCACTGGTATCCCCGTTCCTGATAGGGGCGCAGCGTTCCGTTTAACCCGGATGGCACCGGACGCGGATGAAGTTGCCGAACAGCTCCGCCTGCCATCAGGATCGACAGCATCCCGGCGGTTTCAATGCCAGCGATGTTCACGCCCTCCAATTGGACTTCCTGATCGCCGGAAGCGAGGTGCATCAACTCGCGGAAGGTCAAGGTGCCGGTTTCATGTCGCTTCATGAACTTCAGCACCTGCCGGATCTCCTTCGTATCCACTTCAATCCATTCGCCGCGAAAAAATACGAGCGGCAGCTTCGCCGAAGCCAGCTCCATCAATTCTTCCCGGGTAAGCTCACGCCCTCCAAGCAGTGCCTCCGCTTCAAAAGCGACCAGCTGATCCACTCCCAGCTTAGGTCTCTCCTCGCCGCTGCCCTCCAGCATCCCGCTCGCAAACCCTCGGGTTCGGATCCGAATACTGGCGGAACGCCGTCCCTCTCGGGTCCAGCGGGTTGGCATCTGCACGTTCACGCCTAGCTTGCGCAGTGCCGGCACCGATTTGCTTAAGAACGTGATCAGGTCTTTGGGGTCCATAAGCAGATCCTGCGGGCGAGGATGCTCCAACGCAGCGGCGACTTCCCGAGATACCGCAGCGGCTTTGCTCAGTCGCAGCAAGAAGTTCTCCTGGACATTCCGGTACAGAATTCCGTGAATTTCCATGTCAGGCCCGGGATAACTCCAGATGAGCCCGGCTGGTAAGAGCACGCTTGGATGCTCTGCTCCCTCAGCCCAGAAAGTGAGCCGCCAAAATGCAGTCACCACTTCACCTGTAGCGGATTCGCCATGAGCATCCTGATACGGCTCCAACCGCAGGCAGAGGCGCAAGCTTCCCGGTTCCGGACCGCTGGTCTCGGATTCTACCGCCCGGGGGCGACCGCCTCCAGCAGCGGCGATGTCTGCGCTCAGCTGTTCCAGCTCCGTCACACTGCCTTGAATATCCGGCGGTTGTGCACCGGTTAACAACCCGTTCCACCACAGCTCTGCCAGCGGCGACGACCCCCGGTGATAATCCGCCCGGCTGGCATTCAGCTTACGTCCCAAATCTTGGACCGCCCCGCGCGCTTCGTGATCAATCATTGCCGTTAAAAACGAATGCAGCACCGCCATCTGCCGATCCTCCAGCGTCCCCTCGTCTTCAGAGGACGCTCCGGCCCCAGTCTGCACAGCAGCAAGGCAGATCGGCGGCATCGCTCCGGCCAAACGCCGGAACCGCACCTCGTCCTCCGGCGCGGTCAGGAGCGGCCCCCATGCTGCCCGCATTTGTCCCTGCGATCCGCGGCGGCGTCCGGTGGTTGCCACCGGACGGATGGATGGCGCGATTCGGCCGCGCAGCAGCAGCTCCAAGGCAAACTTGGCCGCCTTGCTCCAATAGCTCATTTCCGCGCCCGGCTTGATTCCCTGCTCCTCCCATACGGATTCGTCCCAATGCAGCAGCAAACGCCAGGCCTCCGGCACAGACAAAGCCAATCCTTCCAGGGATCGGCCGATCAGACTGCGCCGCTCTCCGTTCTTATATGACCTCCGTACGGAAGAGACCGGATACCTGACCTCTGCCAACCGAAGCACGGCATGCTGAAACGGCCGGACCCCCGGCTCCAGCTCCTTACGCCGGAGCACGGCGGTCCAAGCATCCACCTTCGACTCCGATACTTCGCCGGAGAAGCAAAACATTACATCGCCCAGCCATATTCCATAAAGACGTTGATTCATGGTGATCTCCCGTCGGTTACTAATTCTAGCCAAATTCATTACTAACATCTTATACGAAAACGGCGGCATATAAAACCGCCTTCCTCCCTCTCCTGCTGCCTCGCGATCCCCTCCCTTATCATTTGAGAAAAAATGGGGAATATTTCTAGTACCCAAAAAAAGATCAAGGAGGTGCATTCCCATGTTGCGCGGTCGGTCCGGTCATTGGTTAAATCTCGCCTCGTTTGCGGCGTTAATGGCGGCAAACCTGGCGGCAGCAGCGCTTCCATTTGGCTTACGCCGGCCCCAGCGGTTTCCCCACGGATTACATGCGCTCCTTACGCCGGCGGGCTATACTTTTACGATCTGGCTGATCATTTATGTCCTGATGTCTGGCTGGGTCCTCTACCCGTTACTGCGGCCTAACCGCGAGCCCTTCTCAGTGACGCCCATGCCCGTGCGCTTCCTGCTTACCTGCACCCTCTCGATCGTGTGGATCACCTTAGGGGAGCGGCAACCCCTGATATCGACCCTGGTGTTATTTCTGTTGGTATTCGTGGCCGCCTCGATGTACCACAGCACCCGGAATATCCTTCGCCCGTCAGCCGCAGAAATTTGGTTCGTACGCCTGCCGTTCAGCTTATATTTTGGATGGATCTGTGTTACAGCGCTTGCTAGCGTGGACGCCCTGCTGCCCCATTCCTCTATATCTGCTGCTACGATATCGGCAACGTCTGTCTCGGCTCCATCCCATCTTGGGCTTACCCTCCTGCTGCTTGCAGTAGGGATCCTCAGCGCCTGCTTTGTTGGCTTCCGTTGGCGGGACGCCATCGTCCCGCTCACCTTCGCGTGGGGGTATGGCGCCCTAGCAGCTGGTCCTCAGCTGCACCAAATTGTCGCCATTGCCTCCAGCGCCGGATCGCTAGCTTTGATAGCGTACGCACTTTGGATCGTCTTTCTGCGCTCTCATGAGCGGGACTAAAGCCCCGCTGCCCTTGTGGGGCCCTTTCACGCCTCCTTTTGCACGATTATCCCTTTCGTTCAGATTAGAAGCCCTTCAATATTCTCCACTCCCTGTCTAAAGCAACGGGATAATCGTCAGAGGATGGCTTCCACACAGGACCCTCTCCCACAAACATCCATCAATAGGTGCGGCTATCCCTTTCATTCAGATTCGAGAGATCTTCTACCTCCCCCTGAAGCAACGGGATAATCGTCAGAAGAAGGCTTCCAACATAGGGACCCTCTCTCCCACAAAAACATCCACCAAGAGGTGCGGCATATCCCTTTCATTCTGATTCAAGAGATCTTCTACCTCACCCTGAGGCAACGGGATAATCACGAAAGGAGCGCAGCCGATAGAGTTACCTTCCCCTCCCTGACAAAAAAAGCCGCCGTAAGGCATCGCCTCCGGCAGCTTGGTTGGACTGGCTTCATCCAAGCCTGTCCACGGGGTTTATTTTACTTCACCGCAATAACTTCGATTTCTACCAGGCCGTCCTTAGGCAGACGCGCCACTTCGACGGCACTGCGCGCGGGATACGGCTCTGCGAAGAACGAACCATAAACTTCGTTCACCTTGGCAAAATCGTTCATGTCCTTCAAAAATACGGTCGTCTTGATGACCTTGTCCAATCCGCTGCCGGCTGCAGCCAATACTGCCTGAACGTTCCGCAGCGCTTGTGCAGCCTGTGCTTCCACGCCTTCAGCAAGCTGGCCGGTTTCCGGCACCAATCCCAATTGGCCGGAAGTAAAGATCATATCTCCCAATTGAATCCCCTGCGAATATGGACCAATGGCACCTGGCGCAGCGGTCGTAGAAATTACTTGTTTCATCTTCATCATCCCATCCTTTCTTCTCCCCATTTTACCGATAACCCCTTCGTCACGGCAACTCGGACTGTACATGAACTTCGCCGAAATGGGATCGAGCGATTTTTAAAGGCAAATAGAAGGAAAAGGTGCTGCCTCGCCCTTCTTGGCTTTCCATACGGAGGTGCCCCCCCAGCAGGCGGGCCAGGTTGCTGCTAATCGATAAGCCCAGACCCGTCCCTCCATATCGCCGACTTATTGAGCCGTCGGCTTGCTGAAACGCCTCGAATACCGCCTGCTGCTTCTCCTCAGCCACGCCGATGCCGGTATCCGAGACGGTAAACACCAGCCATTCCCCTTCGTGCATTCCCTTCGCCGGAGCACGGCGGATGTCTAATTCCACATGTCCCTCATGTGTAAACTTAAACGCATTGGACAATAAATTCCGCAGGATTTGTGCGATCCGCTGTGGATCAGAGATGATGGAATCGGGCAAACCTTGCTCCAGTTGGATCGTAAAGGCAATATTCTTCTGAGCGGCAATTTGCTCGAACTGCAGCTGAATCCATACTGGGATTTCTTCCAATACCACTTCTTCGTCTGTAATCTCCAGCCGACCTGCCTCCACCTTGGACAAATCCAAAATATCATTAATAATCTGAAGCAATTCTTCCCCTGACCTGTGAATGATCCGGCCATATTCCGAAATTTCCTCGCTGGCTTCGTCGGATTCGGCGATCATTTCCGCCAGGTTAATAATACTATTGAGCGGCGTGCGCAACTCATGCGACATGGTCGCCAAGAACTCCGATTTGTGGCTGGATGCTTCAGATAACTGCTTCGCCCGATCTTCCAGCCCAATCTTGGCCTTTTGCAGCTCATCGGCCTGCTTGCGGAGCAGCTCGTTTGCGTATTTCAGCTCCAGGTTTTGTTTTGCCCCCAACTGAAAATCACGAAGGATCAGAGCAAAGCCAATACTAAGTACAATACTTAACGAAAGTCCAATCGGCATGATATCCAGCAAATAATGCTTACGGGGCACGACTCCGATGATGGCAAGGTTCAGAGAGTTGACCACATTCACAACAATAATGGTTACAATCCCCTTAAAGGTAATGCTGTAATTGGTCCGCCGAATCCAGATATTTAGTCCGGCGCACAAAAATCCCAAGACCGTTAAGTTAATAAAGCCGGCCATCGCTGCTTCGCTCAAACCGAACGTCAGACGGGCCAGGCCAATCCCGAAGCCGATGATGATCATCGTTAACGGCTGGGAATAAACAAATGCCGCTATAATTAGCGGCACTGCCCGAAGATCGAATCTGACGTCATCGTGAAGCCGGAAGCCAAACTTGATACATAGCCAGCCCGAGAAAATCATCATTAGAACGGACAAGACGTACAAGCTGGGCGGCGGCATTTTTCGCAAACCATATTTATATAGGATGTTGGTTAAATAAGCGACGGTGATTAACATACTTAAATTTAGTATAAAGCTAATACCGATCCCCATATCCCCACTCCTGCTCGTAGAACCCGCTTCTCTTCAAGATCAGCTGGACTCTTTTTTTGGGATATCGCTGCGAAAATGCTGCACCAACAGTCCGGCGAAGTAAGGATCCCATTGGGTACCGCGACCCTGCTCCAGAATCTCGATCGCTTTATCTCTCGCTAAGCCTTTTCGATAAGGCCGATCTGAGGTCATGGCGTCAAAGGCGTCGGCTACGGCGATAATCCGCCCGAATAGCGGGATCTCCTCCCCGGCTAACCCGTCCGGATAACCTTTTCCATCATAACGCTCATGATGCGACCGAACCCCTGGCAAATAAGGAGCCATCGCATCCGCAGGCTCGACCTGCTTTAAGATCGCTTCCCCAAGCACGGGGTGCTGCTTGACCTGCTCCCATTCCTCGTCGGTTAATCGGCCATCCTTCAGCAGAATCGCATCGCGAATGCCGATTTTCCCGATATCATGGAGCAACGCTGACTTGCGCAGCTCATCAATGCGATCTTCAGGCAACTCGGCCAACTCCCCGATTTTGACGGCGTATTCGGCTACTCGAAGAGAGTGTCCCGCTGTATACGGATCGCGGGCGTCCAGCGCCGCTGCCAGCGTCGCGAAGTAGCTGTCTACCAGTTGGCTATTTCGAGCCGCCTGAGTTTGCAGCCCGCGCAGCATATGATTAAATCCCGTGATCAGACGGGAAAATTCATCCGAAAACATATCGCTGGCCGCTGTACGAATGCTGCCGGTTTTTACCTCGGCCATCCGCTCGTACAAATGCTGAATCGGCAGCATGATCTCACGGGCCAACAGCCGGGAGCCAATCATTGCGAATAGAATACTCACGGCCAAGACATAGCCGGCCCACTGCCAGTAGGCATAGGCTCCATGGTCAAGGTCCTCCAACCGGAACTGCATGGATAAGCTGTATAGCAGCAAAGGAGCCATACACATCAAGAAAAAGCTCCATATTAATTTTCGAGATACCGGGACGATAACCCTGCCGTTCAGCGATAAATCTTTGCCAAACATTCTGCGGCTCCAGGAAATTAACTCCTGCAGGACAGGACGAATCGCATAGGAAGTTAAATAATATTCGACCAATGCATGCATGCTGCTGACCAGAATGCCGCTCAAGGCAGCCAGCAACACATAGTAAGGCGGAATTGACAGGTGACCAGCCCGGATTAACCCAAGCGATAAGGCCACAGCCGGAACAACCAAGCCAAACAAATGAGGTCCTAGAATCCGCTTGACGGCAAGCGATGGCAAACGATGGGTACGGATATACACATTTTGAAGCGTTTGATAGCTCCCCACTTCCTCCATGAACACGCTGCGGATCGGCTTGATTTGCCGGCTGAACACCAGCCATTCCAGCCCCAGCATACAGCACAGCGACAAGATCAGAATCCGGATCAGCCAGGCATAGTCCGAAGGGGATATATCCAGCGGTGCAGCCGCAATCAGGCTCGCGACCGCGGTGACCGCAAGCAAGAGTCCCGCTGTGTAGTTAAGCAGTAAGCGCGAAATAAATGTCCTGTAAACCGTCAAGGAGGATGCCTTCCTTCCGTCTCGCGTATTTCCGGGCATGCCCGCTTCTATTTATATCGGTAGAAGTCATGCCGATTTTCATAAAACGTTTGGAACTTTTTGTTTATATGCCCTCTTTTCGGTACGGGAAATTCGTTCCTCCTAGGCCATCTCATCTTTTAAAAATATATATTTTAAAAATTGGGCAATTCTTTGAACGCGGTATTCCCTTACGTAGTGCTGGTTTCGCCGTTTGGAGCAGTTGTTTTAGATCACACTCCATGTGATAAATTTCACATTAAGCCCTATTTTTATATGCTAAAATGCCTTCGAACAAAGGTTTCGGGACTCCCGAACCCCTTATCAGATCAGCCTTTTTCAAGGGTCCCCCACCTGATATTCGTTATTAAAATGTCTTCACATTTTAATATATATATTTTCATTCACTGGAGGTCTCAATCATGAAAAAAGCTTCAATTATCCTGAGCAGTGCACTGTTGTTAGGTCTATTGGCCGGCTGTGGATCGGACAATGAGGCGAACAGCACAAACTCTGCGCAACCTGCAAACAACACTTCTGCTGCAAACGAAACCAATGCAGGAGCAAATAACGCAGCTGCAGAGCAAGGGAAATACCAAGACGGCGTATACTTCGCCCAAGGTGAAGTGGATGCAAATTCCGGATGGCAATCCTACGTAACCCTGACGGTATCCGGAGGCAAAATCACAGAAGCCAAATGGAATGCGCTGAGCGAAAAAGCTCCCGTCGACAAAGTGACCTATTCCAAAGAAGGCAAGTACGGCATGAAAGCCGGCGGCGCTTCCTCCGAATGGCACGAACAAGCCGAGAAGGTTGAGCAATACCTGATCGAAAAGCAAGATCCTAAAGCGATCACTTTGGGAGATGACGGCAAAACGGATGCCATCGCAGGTGTGTCCGTCCATGTAAGTGAATTTTTTAACTTGGCTGATCAAGCGCTGAATGCCGGTCCAGTTGAGGTTGGTCCTTACAAAGACGGCACTTATCATGCAGAAGGAGCTTCCTTCGACGAGCATTCTGGTTGGAAAGATACCGTTGACGTTGTCGTCGCTGCCGGCAAGATCGTCAAAGTGAACTTCAGCGGTGTGAACGACAAAGGCGAAGACAAGAAGCAATACTCGATTGACGGCAAATATGGAATGAAAGCCGGCGGTGCTCAAGCCGAATGGCATGAAGAAGTAGCGAAAGCGGAAGCTTACCTGATCGAAAAACAAGATCCAGCTGCCGTGACATTTAACGATGAGGGCAAAACGGACGCGATCGCTGGGGCAACGATTACGCTGCAACCGCATTTCGAGCTCGTGAGCCAAGCACTTGAGCAAGCGAAATAAACCCATATTCCCACCCCACCCTAAAATGAGAAGGTGAATCTCTTGAAGAAAATTGTAGTTTTGGGCGGCGGTTATGGCGGTGTAGTCACTTCCAAGCATCTGGCCAAACTGTTCAAAAAAGACAAAGATGTGGAGATCCAACTGATTGACCGGAATCCCTATCATACGCTGCTGACGGAGCTGCACGAGGTTGCAGCAAACCGGGCGCCAGAGGATTCTGTCAAGATTGAATTGAAGAAGATTTTTGCCGGGCAAAAAGTGGATGTCGTGCTCGATTCCATCGATGCCATTGATTTTAACGCCAATGAGCTTCGATCCGGGCGGGCGACGTATAAATACGATTACCTCGTCATCGGTACCGGCTGTAAACCAACCTTCTTTGGGATCCCGGGGGCTGAGGAGCACGCCTTGACCCTGTGGTCTTATGAAGACGCTGTGCGTCTGAAAGAGCAAGTACGTCGCAAGTTCAGCGAAGCGGCGAAGGTAAGCAATCCGGCAAAACGCCGTAAAATGCTGTCCTTTGTCGTTGTCGGCGCCGGCTTTACCGGCGTGGAACTGGTTGGCGAATTGGCTGAATTCCGCGATGAACTGTGCAAAGAGTTCTATATCGATCCGAGCGAGGTTCGCCTGGTCGTAGCCGATATGGCTCCGAAAATCCTGCCGATCCTGCCGGATAAATTGATCGAAAAAGCGACGAAACGTCTGCACAAAATGAACGTAGAGATCATTACAAGCGCCAAAATCACCGGCGTTACCCCAACCAGCGTACAGCTTGGCGAAGGGAAAGAGCTCGAAGCGGATACGATCGTGTGGACTGCCGGGGTTGAAGGCTCTGAGCTCGTCGGCAAGCTCGATGTGAAGCAAGAAGGCCGCAAGCGGATCGTCACTAACGACAAGCTGCAAAGCGTCGATCACGAGAACGTTTATATTGTTGGCGACAACATCTTCTTCATCCCGGAAGGCGAAACCCGTCCGGTACCGCAAATGGTTGAGAACGCCGAACAAGCGGGTCCACTCATCGCTCATAACATTTATGCGGACGTTCACGGCAAACCGAAGAAGTCCTATAAACCGGGCTTCCACGGAACAATGGTCTGCATCGGCAGCCGCTACGGCGTAGCGAATGTCGGATTGCCAAACAAAATGTTCATGATGAGCGGCTTCATGGCCATGTTCTGCAAGCACTTAATCAATATGTATTACCTGTTCACCGTGGCTGGTTTTGCGAAAGTATGGACTTATATGATGCATGAATTCTTCCACGTGAACAATCGCAGAAGCTTCGTTGGCGGTCACTTTGCGAAGCGTTCGCCGAACTTCTGGCTCCTGCCGCTGCGGATTTTCGTAGGCTACAAGTGGCTGGAAGAAGGTCTCGATAAGCTTCCGAAGGTTTGGAAAGACCCTTCGAACATCTTCCTTATCCCTGCTTTTCCGAAAGCTGACGTTGTGTCAGCAGCCAGTGAAGCAGCTAGTGAAGTGACAAAGACCGTCGATGCTCAAGCGGCAGCTTCAGCCGTAGAAAGCGCCTCGACCGCGGTTACGGCTTTGCCGGTACCTGGATTTATCAAGAGCATCGTCAGCTGGTTTATGGATGTCTTCTTCTACACCTCGGATGGCGGATATACCGCTCTAGCAACTGTGTTCCAGTTCTTTATGGTGTTTGCGGAAATCGCCCTTGGCATCATGATCATCGTTGGCCTGTTCACCGCTGTCGCTTCGGCAGCCACCGTCGCTCTCGGCGTCATGATCTGGTCTTCCAGCATGGCCTCGACGGAAATGCTGTGGTACATGACCGCAGGCGTCGCATTGATCGGCGGATCGGGCAGCACATTTGGCCTGGATTACTATGTACTTCCTTGGCTCAAGAAACAATGGAAACGAATCCCGTTCGTACGAAGATGGTACCTATACACGGAATAATCGCAGCTCTTTATGCAACTTTGAACTGGAGTAATGTGCGCCCTCAAGCGTACATTACTCTCATTTTTATCCTTTTGCCGACATCGGTGTGAGGATCCCCTGCAAGCCTGCCTGCATTTAGGCGAAGGTTCAAAAAAGTCAGGATTCAGCACCGGATACGCTGCCTATTGTTGGTTCGTAATCAACTGATGACTTTTTTGAACTACCTCTTTAAGGAGTGTGTGTCCTTATGAATCCGAAGCTTATCGAAGACGCTTATCGCTTATTGCAGGGCGAATTATCGCCCGAAACCGGCATTATTGTAGATTTACCCTATCCTGAAGCGGCCCCCCTGGCTACCTTGCTGGAGCAATACGATATGCCGCAGGTACGCCAATGCCGTCTGTTATCCATTTACATCGCAATCAAGCTTGCCCTTCAACGCCATAGTGAATGCAGCTCCCTCGCCCCCGGCGAGACGTTAACCCGCAAAGTGTTGGATGGCGACTACCTATACAGCTTTTACGTCGAGCTTTGCCTGAAGTGGGAGGAATTCAATCTGCTTGGGCATCTCGCTCCGATCATCAAACAACTCCAAATCAAACGCGCCCAAGGTCATCCGGAAGACGAGCGCTTGCTCAAAGCCTGGGAACGGTTCCTGCAGCTGGACAACAACCGCAGCACCGCCAGCCAGGCGATGTAGACGGCCGTGGACGGAGAATGCCTGTGAGATTTCGGATGCCCTGCAAAATACTCGGCACCGAATGTCCATGACTGCCAGCCCAAGTTTAGGAGGGAAGCGACATGAAGCTTGAGGAAACACTGAACATCCCCTTAAAAACTGTCGATCGGGAAATTGAGAACATGGTCAAATATGATCGCGACGTCCCTCGTTCCTCCCAATTGGCCAAAGCTATCGTCGAATTGATTCGTTCCGGCGGCAAACGGATTCGCCCCCTGATGGTGATCGTCGGCAGCCGCTTCGGCCCTGATCCCGATGAGAAGAAGGTCTGGAGGCTCGCCGCTGCCGCAGAATTCATCCACGCCGCTTCGCTGATTCATGACGATATTATCGATGATTCCCCCATGCGGCGCGGCCAGAAAGCGATGCATATCAAGCTGGGCGTGAGCAGTGCACTGCATGTAGGCAATTATATGTCAGCGAGGGTCATCGAGCTGATCTCCGTCTATTCGGCGGAACAAGAGAAATTCGTGTACGACCTCTCCTCTCTAGCCACAACCAAGCTATGTCTCGGAGAATATCAGCAGCTTGCTCACTTATTCGACTATGACGTGACGATCGACAACTACTTGGAGAAATCGAAAAATAAAACCGCACAACTGATGGCCACTTGCCTGCAAATCGGCGCTAAGGCCGCCGGAGCGGATACGGGAACGGCCGAGCTGCTGTATCGCTTTGGTGAAAAGCTGGGCATGTCGTTCCAAATCCGTGACGACGTGCTCGATTTCACCCAATCGGCGGAGAAGCTAGGCAAGCCGGCTGGCAGCGACCTGCGCAGCGGCCAAGTGACCTTGCCCGTCCTGTTCGCGTTGCAGGACGAAACCCTTGCCCCGACGATCCGGGCTATCTCGGCAGACAGCCCTGCCGAAGAAGTGGACGCCGTCGTCGCGGCGATTCAAGCCAGCGGCGCGCTGGAGCAAACCGAAGCGCTCAGCCGCCAATATCTTGCTGAAGCGCAGGATATTATTCACCGGCTCAGCCATTACCCGGCGCACCGGGATCTGCAAGCGCTGCTGGAGTATTTCAGCGGGCGGGAGAAATAAAAATAAGCACGAACCTCAAGGAAGCTTATCCCTTATGGTTCGTGCTTTTTTGTGTATTAAAGCGTCTGTTGCTCTGTATTCAGCGACCATTTCACAGGAGGAAGTAATCCCCTAGCGTAAAGAACAGAATCACCATGCTGATGACCTGGTTCAAATTGTACGAGGCCACATTCATCCGTTTCCAGTTCGACGGCTTAATGATTTTGTGCTCCGTCATTAGCAGCAGGATCGCGATGATAATCCCCGTAATATAAAGCCAGCTCAGGTGGCGAATCGGGATTAAAGCAATCAGCAGCAGCACCATAATCGCATGCAGGCCGGCTGCGATCCGCAGACCGTTCTTGAGCCCAAACGCGCTAGGGATCGACCAGAGTCCGTGATTGCGGTCAAATTCAATATCCTGGGAGCCGTAGATAATATCGAAGCCGGCAATCCACAGCATCACTACAGTGCCGAGGACAAACGGCGTAAAGGCAAATTGGCCGGTAACCGCAAACCAGGCGCCGATGGGGGCCGAAGCAATCGTAAAGCCCAGGTACAGATGGCTCAAGTACGTAAACCGTTTGGTATAAGAATAGGAAGAGATCAGGAAAATGGCCACCGGCGACAAGATCAAGCACAAAGGATTTAACATGCCTGCAGCAAAAATAAAGATCGCATAGTTCACCACAACGAACACCAGCACCTCCTTGGCGTCGAGTAGCTTTTGCGGCAGGTGACGATGCGCGGTGCGTGGATTTTGCGCGTCAAAAACGCGGTCGACGACGCGGTTAAAGGCGTTCGCCCCGTTTCGGGCGCCGATCAAGGCGATCAGTCCCCACAGCATCACGTGCCATGAAGGGAATCCCTCTGCCGCCCAAATCATCGAGATGATCGCAAAGGGCAGCGAAAACAACGTGTGCGAAAACATCACCAATTCGCTGTACAACCGAATTTTGGTGCCGATTTTGCGGGCTATTTCCATCGATAGTCACTCTCCTCATCTTAAAAACACGTAGCGTAACGTGCACTGTTAATATAAGTGCTCCTTCATGCTAGCGAGTCCAGTCCGTCAGGCATGCCCCGACGCAGTGGGACAGCATGTGCAGCTAGAGGACCACAAGCCTCGCCGGACAGGGTGCTACTCCCAGCGCACGTTTCTGACGGCGCGACAGGCGGTCAGGCCACGTCTCCCCGCTCTCGGCAGACGTATCTCACTCGACAGACGTCTCTCACTCAGCAGACGTCCCTCCCATGGCTGACCGTCTCATTAACGTTAAAAAGTACCTTTATTTTCGGCCCATCGGCCTGTTTCCAGCAAAATAACGGTAAAAAGTACTCTTATTTTCCGCATATTCCGCCAAAACGGCCGCCAATCGTAAAATTAGCGGTATCATTTACCGCTATTTCACGTAAATCGCCGGTACGCCGAAAAATAACGGTCAATTTTACCGTTATTGACCAGGGGCCGGCGTCACCATGGGCGGCCTTTGCGTGCGCGAGTGCCCGTTGGGCCCCTCACGCAGCAAAGCTGGGACGCTGGCGAGCGCTGGGACCCCTGGCCGACGCCGGAAGTGCCGGCAGGCGCTGAGGTGCCTGCAAGCGCTGAGGTGCCTGCCGGCGCTGGGGGCGCCTGTGGCTGCGCGGCGCGTCTGACGCTTAGGCAGCGGCATGCTATGCAAGCGGCGCCCCTGTCGTTTAGGCGGCACACCCACTACTGCCGCCTAACGCATCTGCTGGCGGAGCTGGGTTACACCAGCTCCGCCAGCGAAGCCTCCAGCGCGTCCAGCATGCCGCGCACGTCGGCCTCGTCGATGACCAGCGGCGGTTGGAAGGCCAGAACGTTGCGGTTCACGCCGTTCTTGCCGATGATATAGCCGCGGTCCAGCATCGCTTCCAGCACGTCGTCGGTGAGCTTCGCGCCGCGGGCGGGCTCCTCGGCGCACAGCTCTGCGCCGAGCATCAGCCCTGCGCCGCGCACGTCGGAGACGTGCTGTGGGAACCGCGCGGCGAGGCGCAGGAGGCCGCCGCGCAGCAGCTCACCGAGGCGCTCGGCCCGCTCCGGCAGGCGATGCGCCTCGATGTAGTCCAGGACCGCGAGCGCGGTCACGGACGAGACCGGGTTGCCGCCGAACGTGGAGGCGGATGGCCGGTTCAGGCTGGCAGCGATCTCGTCCGTGGTGGCGAAGCCCGCCACCGGAATGCCGCTGCCCAGCGCCTTGGCCATCGTCAGGATGTCCGGCGTGACGCCGTAACGGTCCATGGCAAACATACGGCCCGTTCGGCCGAAGCCGGTCTGAATCTCATCGGCGATGAGCAGCACGCCGTGCTGCTCCAGCAGCCGCTTCGCTTCAGCGAAATACCAGTCCGCCGGCGCGACGATGCCGGCGTTCCCCTGGATCGGCTCGGCGATCATTGCCGCGATCTCGCCGCCCTTCTCCGCCAGCGCAGCCTCCAGCGCGGCGATGGAACGGCGTGCCGCCTCATCGGCGCTGAGCCCGCGCTCATACGGCCGGGGGATAAACGTGACATCCGTGTCATGCGCCAGCTGTGGATCCGTCCGCCACATCGCCAGCCCGGTCACACTCATCGTCAAATACGTCCGGCCGTGGAGCCCTTGCTCCAGCGCCAGGAAGCCCCGCCGCCCCGTATGCATGCGAGCCAGCAGCAAGGCGCCTTCATTCGCCTCCGAGCCGCTGTTCACGAAGAAGGTGCGGCGCAGATTCCCCGGCAGCACGTCCGCCAGCCGCTCCGCCAAATCCACATTCGGCTGCGTCAAATAGATCGTGGACGTGTGTTGCAGCATCCGCAGCTGCTCGGCCGTCCGTTCCGCAATCTCTGGATTGCAGTGCCCGCTGGCCACAACGGAGACGCCGGCAAAAAAGTCCGTATACCGCTTCCCGTCATGACCGTACAGATACTGCATCTCCCCTTTCACCAACTGCGGCGGATTTCGATAGAAATGGATGGTGCAAGGATAAAAATATTGCTGCCGTTTCTTGATCACTTCGTCCGGTCCGATGTAATTTGACATGTTCTTTCGCTTCCTTTCCCCCAACTAGGCTTGCACTCCTGCTCTTGCTCCCACTCCTACTTCACACCTGCAGCCACTTCAGCCCGTACTTCCACGCCCTCTTCCTTGACAGAGCCTTCGGGAGTCGAGGCTGCCTCCGCTCCGGCACCCGCTGCCCCGCTCGCTCTGCCGCCGTCAAACTGCAACGCGCCCAGCGTATAGCCGGCATAAACCGGCTTCATCGCGGCAAACAACGACCCGGCCGCTGCAGGATCCGCCAGCGCCGCCTTATAGGTGCGCACGATTTCGGCCAGCTGTTCTGGGCGGTAGGTTGCCCCTTCGATGCGGAAGACAGAGAGTCCCGCCGCAAGCAACTCCTTCACCGCGGGCAACAAACAGAGTTCTTTCGCCAACATCAGATGGTTGCGGCCATGCACATCCCGGTAAACCGGATTTTCGCCTTTATCGGTTTTTAGCACGAGAATGCTGTTATCCACGAAGTGATTGTCTTCCTCGCCAATGGCTTGGAACACTTCGGCGTTTTCGTATAAGTCATGCTCCATGTACATGATCGCCGGTGTGCCGTGAACGATGGCCTCCAGCGGGCCTGGGGCATGCGCCAGCAGCGCGGCCAGCTCCTTCAGCGGCAGCTCCATCGAGGCCGTAAGCCGGCTGACGCCCTGCTCCCGGTAAAACTCAGCCGCGAGCTGATTGTAGACGTTCAGATTGAAATCCCCGACCAGCGGGTACCCTTTATCGGCAAATTTCCGAATTGCGCCCAGATTTGTCACCATCACGCCGTCAATCGGCAACCGTTCGCCCGACAACAATCCGTCATACATTTCAAAATGCAGTTCCGTCATCATCCGCGGCAGGCTCAGATAAAGCTTCGCATTCCCTTTGACTGCCGCCAGTTCCTTCACATCCTGCTTCGTAAACGGACGATCCGGCTCAAAAACGTCGCCGGAGAGATAAAGATGGTCAGCTCCCGCTTCCAGCGCAGCCTTGGCCTGAGCCACGTTATTCACGTGCACGGAGACGCCAGGAGCCGCGTGATTCTCCTGCACCGTTCCCTTCTCTTCTCCCACCTCCGCCAGTGTCTCGCGAATCACAGCAACCCGTTTGTCGCTGAGCTCCCGTTCCTCCGTTGGCGTACTGAACACTTTACCTGTGCTATAGAACTTCCCTGTTCCTTCGTAACGCCGGTTGATGTTGGACAATCCCGGTCGGCCAAACGCATAGGCTGTTGAAAAATCCCGCTTGCGATGATCATAAAGCAGCTTGGTATCCCGGTTGCGTTCAAAGCCTACCGGATCGTTAATATAACGGTCAATCGCGTCGCCATACGCCTTCACCAGCATCACCACGAAGGCGGCATCCCGCATGCGGCCTTCGATTTTGAAGGAAGTGATCCCGCCATGAATCAGCTCTGGGATATGCTCGTACATGAACATGTCTTTAACCGCCAACGGGTATTCCGCCGGATAGACGTTGCCGTCTTTTTTTACACGATAATCCCAGCGGCACGGCTTCAGGCATTTGCCCCGGTTACTGCTCATCCCGAATACCGCCGAACTGAAGTAACAGTTCGCCCCATGCACCGAGCACATATCCCCATGCACAAAGTACTCCAGCTCCATACCGGTCGCTTGTTGAAGATAGCGAGTTGTCATAAGGTCCATTTCCCGCGAAGTGACGACGCGAGTCACCCCAAGCTCCTGTAAAGCGCGGACCATCTCCACGTTGTGCACGTTCATCATGACGGAGGAGTGCACGTTTAACTTCAAGTTCATCTCCCGGATCAGCTTCAGCACCGCAAAATCCTGGACAATGATCGCATCCGGTCCCGCCGATTCCAGGAAACGCAAATAGGCCCGCGCCTCCTCCAACTCGCCTTCATTCAGCAAATTGTTGACGGTGACGTAGGCTTTTTTGCCAAGTCCATGCGCAATCTGGACAGCTTCCGTAATTTCCTCCAGGCTAAAATTAAATCCTTTGCGCATCAGGCGCATATTCAGGTTAGGCCCTCCGAAATACACCGCATCACAATTCTCAACAATGACTTGTTTGAAAATCTCGAACGTCCCCGTAGGCGCCAGCAGCTCCACTTCTTTTCCATTAAAAAAACGTGCCACAGCCGTTTCCCCCTCACAAGATTTTGATGTCCAACCTATCAACCTATCCCATCCAACTCTATCTACATGAATGACTCACGGACAGTCTTGCATTGGTAGTTCAAATCAACCGATAGACCACAACCGCTGCAGCCAGAACCACATAGGACAAGACAAACCAAGTGTCCCGACTTCTCCAGACCAACAAGTGGTATTCCGAACGCGGTGCGCCTAACGTGTAGCCCCGGGACTCCATGGACAATACAAGCTCTTCCGCCCGGCGGAAGGCGCTGACGGTCACCGGCACAAGAAGCGAGACCAGCATGCGCCCCTTCTCCTTCCATGGCAGCTCCTTCAGGTCCGCACCGCGCGACGCCTGCGCTTTAAGAATCTTGTGCGTTTCCTCCAAAATCGTGGGGATAAAGCGCAGCGCAATGCTCATCATCAGCGTCAATCGCTCAGGCGAGAGGCCAAGGCGTTTGAGCGGCTTCAGCACCCCGCTCAATCCTTGATTCAACACCCCTGGCGTTGTCGTAAACGTCAGGATCGCCGTGAATGATACTAGCAGCCCCATCCGGGAGGCCGCGATGAATCCGCTGCTGACACCGCCGCTGTACAGGGTCCAGGAGCCGATCGACCAAAGCGCTTCCCCCGACTCTACCGTGAAGCACTGAACGATGAAGATGAACACCATCAGCACCCACAGCGGTTTGGCCGCCTTCAAATAATATTTCAGCGGGATCTTGGTCGACAGCATATAGCCCACCGAGAACACCGCGGCCACCGCCAAAGCAGGCCAAGAGCCAACGGCTACGATCGCGATCAAGTACAACATCATCCCGGTCAACTTGGCCCGGGGATCCACTGCATGCACCCAAGAGCCGGTATCAATACTGCGTCCGAACAGTAGCTTATTTCGCATGTCCGTTGCCTCCTTCCCCTGAAACGCCGGAAAGGATCGGCTTGAGCCGCCCGGCCGGAACGGGCTGATCCACGGACAACGAGGCCGGTACGGGAAGCTCCTCCAACACATGGCCTTCCACCAACGCACCCGCTGACGCCCCCCGTTCTTCCGATCGCCCGACAAGCTCAGGCTGCTCCTCTGACCGATCCGCTCCAGACTCATCGCTCAACAACCGAGCCAACCGCTCGGCCAATGCCTCCGCCGTCAAACACGGCGGCTCCCCCGTCAGACCGAACAGGGCTGCCGCTTGATTCCAATAACGGATACACGCGGGGATTGCCAGTCCTTCGGATTCCAGCCGTGGGGCCTCTCGGACCAACTCTGCCGCACTGCCTTGGAACGATTTCCGACCGTCTTTCATCACGATCCATTGCTCTGCGTACGGAAGGATTTCCTCCATCCGGTGCGTCACCACAATCACCGTCTTCCCCTGTTCACGGTGCAGCCGCGCGAGCATTTCTGCCAATTCAACACGGCTCTGCGGATCTAGCGTCGCTGTCGGCTCATCCAGCGCGATCACGTCCGGCTCCATCGCCAGCACTGAGGCAATCGCTACTTTGCGCATCTGCCCCCCGCTCAAGCGAAGCGGATTGCGGCTGAGGAAGGTGTCGTCCAGCCCGACCAGGGCCAGCGCGCGGCGGGCTCGCGCCTTAGCTTCGTCTAAGGAGCAGCCAAAATTCAGCGGACCAAAGCAAAGGTCCTTCTCCACCGTGTCTTCGAACAACTGCTGCTCTGGGAACTGGAAGACGAGCCCCACCCGCCTCCGCAGCTCGCGCAGCGGCGGTGCCTTGCCGCCAGCTTCCATCGTTACATCCAGAACGTGCACCTTCCCGCCCGTCGGCTTCAAAATGCCGTTCAAATGCTGCATCAACGTCGATTTGCCCGAGCCGGAAGCCCCGGCAATCCCGGCAAATACGCCGTCCGCCAGGTAGAGGTCGACCTCCTGCAACGCATGGTGCCGCCATAGGCTGCGCTCATCATAAGCGAAGCTGACTTGCTCGAACTGTATCGCCATTAAAGATTCGCCTCCTCTTCACCAACTGGTTCAAAGCCCGCAGGAAGCGTCACGCCTCGCCGCCTCAGCTCCTGTTGCAGCCGAATCCGATAAGGAGCGATCAGCCGGCAATTTACCAGCAGGGCTTCATCCCCAAACAGCTCGCCTGGCTCCAGGTCAGCAGCGACCGTTCCGTCCCCCAGCACGATCGCCCGATCCGAAGCCATAATCTCGTCGGCGTCATGCGTAATCGAGACCATCGTGTAACGTCCGCTCTGCTTCATGTCCCGCAGGATGGCAAGCAGCTCGCCCCGGGCCTTCTCGTCCAACATCGAGGAGGCCTCATCAAAGATGACGATGTCCGGCTCCATCGCCAAGATGGAAGCGACGGCCACCCGCTGTTTTTGTCCTCCCGACAACTCCGAGGGATGCTTGGACAGCAGATGGCCGATGTGCAGTTTATCCGCATATTCCTTTACGCGCCCTACCATAACTTCTCGCGGTAGATTACGCCCCTCTAAGCCAAAGGCAATGTCCTCTTCGACCGTGGCGCCGATAAATTGGTTGTCCGGGTTTTGAAACACCATTCCGATGCGTGGACGCAGCGAAGTCAACGTATCCCGATCCAGCTTCGTTCCCTGCACATATATCGCGCCGCGGTTAGCCATTAACAAACCGCCCAACAGCTTTGCCAGCGTGGATTTGCCGCAGCCATTCGGCCCCACCAACGACACCCAGCTGCCCGAAGGGATGCTAAGCGTAACATCATGAAGCACAGGATGCTCCGGGTGATAGGCGAAGGAAACCTCCGTCAGCTCATATGCGAATCCGGTTTCTCCCATTTCTCTCTCCCCTTAAGGTGTACGTCATGTGAAGCCCCTCCGGCTTATGCCGTTTCCGCTAAAAAACCTTCAAACAAAGACAGCTTCGACAACGACGGAATCAAATATCTCACAGCAATCCCAACGGCGATCCCGGTCAGAACTCCCATGATGAGCAACATCGGTAAATAGTAGAAAATTTTCGTCGTACTAAAATACAGAGCAGCGGCGGTCAATTGCCCGATATTATGGGCAATCCCCCCAACGATGCTAATCCCGATAACGCTTAGCCGTCTGCGCCCAACCAGCAGCAGAAACCACATCGCCGCAAAGCTGAACAACGCCCCCATAATACTGAACAGAAAGCTGGAAAAGGTCCCGAAAATAAACGCCGTGAGCAGCGTCTTTAACAGCACCATCATGAAGGCGTCCCGGGCCCTGAGAAAATAAAGGCAAGTCAGCACCATAATATTCGCCAGCCCAAGCTTCGCCCCGGGCACGCTCATGTTCACGGGAATCAGAGACTCTACCAAGCTGAGAACGACCGCCACTGCCGCGAATATCGCGACGATCACCGTTCTTTTTAACATCAGGCTTGATGACTCATTAAAGGATTGCATCAACTTCGTCGCCCCCTTCTGTAGCTACCACTTCAACCATCAACTTATGTGGCAAGCAAACAATCGTCCCGCCGTTCCGGTCAATAAATCCGAAGGTTAGGCACACTTTATCCGGGCAGTCAGCGTCGATCATTTCAATCCCGTAGTCATGTACCTTCAAAATGTTGTAGCCATACTCCGTTTTAATGTCCACCGTCTGTTCTTCTCCGGTCAACTGCACCGTCTTATACAGCTTCCCATCCACTGTGATTCTCGCAACCCGATTCTCATCATTGTGATTGTTTTCACTTGAATCGCCAAACCATCTCGGAACCAAGAAGGCCAAAGCAATCACGACGATGGCTCCGATCAACAGGATATCTCCGCGTTTCATGGCTAACTCCCTTATTTTTTGATTATATAAATCTTAGATGACCTCATTATACATGGTGCCTCCCCTCCTCTAGTGTGACAAATATCTCACGTTTTTCGGTTTTCCCCGGGTTTCACAAAATCATCACTTTAAAAAGCCCTCTAAATATATGTATTGCTTTTTTTTATTGATTCAAGTATAATAATAAATTAGTTGTTATAACCACGTTGCAGTTCCTCAGAAGATTATAACTCTCCTTATACCGTTCGGTATGAAATTCCTTATTTGAATGACCCAATCAATGTAAGAATTTGGACGTTTTTCTGATTCACACTGGCGCGGTCATCGGAGCCGCAAGGACAAATGAGAGGTAGGGCATTTGTTGTTTTAGAAACAGGCAGTTTGTTGTAGTCGGAGCAGGGACAATAAGGCCGGTCTTCACGTGTATATGAAGGCTTGGATAACAATACGAAGCAGGCATTGGCGCGCATAGCCGGTGCCTGTTTTGCTTAGAATAAGGCTGTCTTTCCAAACAATCCAAAGGGGTGTATGAAATGCGCGAAGGTTTGATTCCTACCGTTCTTGGAGCTGTAGTATCCGCTTCGGCCGCAACACTGCTTGGAAGCAAGTATAAGCTTGCCGCTACCGGTGCGCTTGGCTTTGGTTTGGCCCATATTGTGTTGGGTACCATCGACTTGATTGAACACCGTTAGCCATCCGTTTGGGAGACGGACGACCCGGAAGCTACAGCTTCCGGGTATTCAGCATGGAGCACACCGTCATTTCCTTGGCGGTGTTTTTCTATCAACGTACATATTCCCATCCTTTCCAGCAAACACTTCCATTGAGACGATTTAAAGAGAAAGAGGATTGGCAATGGAACTTGTGGACCGCATTCGCAGCCGTTTTGAGCAGGATGGCGATTTTTTTATCGAAGAGCATATATGGGCTGGACGACCAGTTCGCGTCATGGGATTCAAGTCATTGATCGATCTGCCGAGAACTTGGGCGAATCTGCAGATCTCCATCCGGGAGGCGGATTGGGACGGGAGCCAAGATCCAATTGCCTTCTTGTCGGTATTAGCCCATCTTGGCCAAGTCCTCTCGGAACCTAACGAAGATACCTTGTATTCCGCTTTGACGAGCGGCAACTTGATTGTCTGCTGTCCAGATCCCCAAGTGTACCTGCAGATCTTGCCAGTTCCCGTTACCTTGCACCGCGGGATCGAACAGCCGCTCAATGAGAACGTACTGCAAGGTGCGGCCAGCGCCTTCAGCGATGACCTCCTTACCAATGTAGGACTCATGAAGAAGGAATTAAACACGGAGAAGTTATGTACGAAGATGTACCTTACCGGAAAGAACACGTCTCGAAAAATAACCCTGATGTACTTGGAAGGTCAAGTGAGGCCGGATCTGCTCCGAGAAGTGAAGGAGCGCCTTGAGGCGAACAAGCACCAAGATATCTATAATGTGCAACGTCTCTCCAAATCACTTGGCTTCCATCCGTGGAGCGCCTTGCCGAAATTCTACACAACCGAGATGCCGATTGAGGCTGCCCATGCGCTCCGGCAAGGCCGTCTTCTTCTTTTTATCGATCGGTTACCGCTTGCATTGATTTTACCGGCTTTAGTCAGCGATATCTTCATGATGGAGAATGACCGGAATTACTCGGCTATGTTCATGTATATCATTCGGGGGCTACGCTTGGCTGGCATCCTCATCGACCTCATTATCCCTGCACTCTATGTTGCGCTCGTCTCCGTGAACCCGGAGGTACTGCGGATTGAACTGGCGCTTACGATTGCTGAGAGCCGATCCGGTGTACCGTACCCGGCATTCGTAGAGACCATGCTGCTGTTAATTGTGCTGGAGCTTATCATCGTTGCCAGTGTCCGACTGCCCAAGAGCATCGGCCCTACACTTACGGTCGTTGGAGGGATTATTTTAGGACAAGCCGTCGTTCAAGCCAGATTGGTCAGCAGCCTGCTGATCATTATCTTGGCGGCAACCAGTATTGCCAACTCGACCGTGGTAGGATTTCAGAACTCGTTGCCCCTGCGTCTGTACAAATATCTCACGTTAATCTTGGCTGCCCTATTTGGCATTCTTGGGATTATGTCCGGCTTGGTTATCCTCTGCGCTTATTTTGCCAGTGCGACCACCTACGGCATTCCTTACTTACACTTCTTTAAACAAAAGGATGATTCGAGTGGATAGAAGTATTCAAGTTATCATCGTCCATATCCTGATTCACCTCGGGATCGTTTTCTTTATCTTCCCTACGACCATCATAGACTGCACGAAGGAAGCCCACTGGATCTCGATCCTATTGGGCTTTCTTCTGCATTGGTTTTTGATCTACATCTATACCAAGGGATTAAGCCGCTTTGAAGGCCAGAACCTGATGGATATCTATCTCCAGTATGGGAAGCTCCTTACCGCGATCTTCCTGTTGCCCCTATTCGTTTACTTGTCTATGCTAGCCTCCGTGACGATTCGGGCGTATGCGGAAACGATCTCCCTCGTGTTTCTGTCCTACACCCCGTTATGGGCAACCATGCTGCTCATCGCGATCATTTCGGCCTTCATCTCTTCCTTGGACATCCATGCCCTTTTTCGTACCGGCGTCCTTATGGGGGTGATCTTTTTCCCTCTGATTCTCTTTGTATTATGCATGGCGTTTCAGAATGTCGATTGGCATTACGTCTTCCCCTTATGGAGCAACGATTTTTCGTTCCTTACCAACCCCAAGTACCTGGAGTCTACATTTGCCTGCGGGTTTATGTATCTCGGATTCATCCAGCCCAGCATACGGTATAACCGTAAAAAAATCTTGTGGTGGAGCATTACCCTTATTCCGTTCTATTTGATTGCGGTGTACATTCCGGTGTTAACCTTTGGGGAGGATACGGCGGCCAAGTTCTATTTCCCCTTCATCACCGCAGTGGATACCATTGATATTACTTGGCTGATGTTTGACCGCATCACGATGTTCTTCTTGCTCTGCACCGTCACGTTCTTCATGTTGTTTGTATCCTTGACGGTTTGGGTCAATACTGAGATCTTGAAGCGTTGTCTGCCGAAAACCGTCCGGACGCCTTACATCGTCATCGCGCTCTACCTGCTGATCTTCATCTCCGGCATCAAAATTCGAGATTTGCAGGAAGTTGATTTCCTTTTTGATGTGAATGCCTGGCTGCATACCTATAATTACCTCGTCATTCCGTTTTCGATCTATATTCTGGGATGGATTTCCCGACGGAAGGCTGCGACTGCCGTATGAAGACCCGTCTGCTTCTACTAAAAATGGTACTGGCCATCTGCTGCCTCTTCATTCTAGGCGGATGTTGGGATAATCGAGACATCAACCACCGTTCCTTGCCTATCGTCATGGGGATCTCCCGGGTAGATTCCATGTACAAAGTATTTCTTATGATTCCCGAATCGGGCCAAGATGGGACTAAATCTATGCTCGTGACACGAACGGGTCAGACGATTACCGAGATCGTTGATGAGATTAGCTCAAACATGGAATCCCGCGTGGATTTGCTGCATTTAAAAGTCATTGTCTTTGAACGAAAATATGCCGAGGAAGGGTTAGCCGACAGCGTCTCCAGCTTCATCCGTTCCCGTGAAATTTCAGCCAAAGCATTGGTTGCCATTTGCGATGAGGATATAGGCAAATTCTTCGATCATTTACATAAAGAGAAAGAAACCGATCAAACCGTGTTATACAACTTCTTCGAGAAAAATGCCGGTCTAAACCCAACCGTCGCGGTCTCGCGAATCTGGGAAATCTTTCGCAGCATCCATTCTTACACCCGGGACATCGGGATTCCGCTCATTCGATCAGGAACAAGCACCATCATCGAAAACGCCGGCACTGCCATCATCCAGCACGGCCGGATGGTCGGGCAGATTTCGGCGGATGAAACCATGCTGTTCAATGCGTTTAATGAGCGAAGCGCACATGGCCGAATTGAGGTCATGAACCACGCCAGCGTGATTATCCTAGGCAACTCCATGAAGCATCACGTTACACTGAAAAACGGAGCACCGTACATTCGCAGCCAGATCCATCTGAAGGTGTCGATCCTGGAAACCCGCGGGCATCCTTCTCTCGATACAATCAAGGATGAGCTCGAGTCCCAGTTGACTGAACGTTTCAGAAAAATGATAAAGTCCATGCAACAGCATGAAGCGGACATCTTGGGCGTAGGCCAATATTTCCGGAACAAAATCCCGAGGGAACAGCTCGCCCATTGGCGGTCGGAATATTTTCCCCGTCTGAGAATGGACTTGGTTGTGAAAACAACAATTCAAAACGAAGGGAACCTAAAAACCGATAACATCAATACTCGCCAATAATGTTCACAATCAAGAAAATCCCCTCCGGTCGCACCGCGAGGGGATCTTTCATGAAAGAAGAGGATTATCCGCCGATCGCCATCGCTGAGAATACGACCGGTCCTACAACTCTGGCGGAGCTGTTATTATCCTGATTTTCTACGATCAGCTGATAGTTTTGGACTCCAAGCGGGGCATGTTCAACCATATGCACATTGATGAGCCCCCAATCGTTGAAGGCGTCCTCAATTTCTACCAGTCCATAGAAGATTTCCGTGCCGGCTCTCCAAATGCGCACCAAAATATTCGGCGTATCCGCCAGCGCTTCAACACCAATCGTTGCTTTCAATTCAACGCGGTTGGTCAAGGACGCAGGATCAGCTGGATTCAGGAAAACCGAAACCGCTGCAATTTGTACGCCCCCGACAACCGGAATCGGAATGTTGACACCATTGGTCACCGGAGTTACAACCGTCGAGTTGTAATCCAAAAGCGTTTTTGCCATACCATCTCTCCCCTTTGCTAAGGTATGTTCTATTCTATGTTAGAGAGAAAGAAGATTCTTAGATGAATGCATTAGTAGAATTGACTCAATTTTATACAAGCACGGAAGCAAGAAATGGGCATATGATGGAAAAAAAACTTGGAGGTTATGTCAGACATGAGTTATGTTCCCGGACCGTACCCCGGCTGGTCGTACGCTGCCCCGTATGATCCTTACATCTATCCTCAGCCTTATTTCGCTTACGGTTACTCCAATCCGCCGGCCTATCAACCTGCCCGCTATCCTGACTATATCGAGCCCAGCCCGATCTATCCTGAATACGATTCGTCACCTTTGCAAGAGGGATCTTGGGATCGGCAGCCCCTTCAGGATTACGGGCAGCAGCCGTTTGTCATCAATATCAGCGATGCCGCCGAGCATAATCAAAACTTCCGGACTGCGCTGTGGACGGGCAAGCATTTTCAGGTCACTCTAATGTGCATCCCTGTCGGGGAAGATATCGGCTTGGAGATCCACCCGAATACGGACCAGTTTGTACGTGTGGAAGAGGGGCGAGGCGTTGCTCAAATGGGCGATCGGGCGGACCATCTCACCTTCGTACGAAACATCCGTGAAGACGACGCGGTCTTCATCCCCGCGGGCACGTGGCACAACATCATCAACACCGGCAATGAGCCGCTGAAGGTGTATGTCATTTATGCCCCGCCGCACCATAAATTTGGCACGGTGCATCGAACGAAACGAGAAGCGATGATGGAGCACGAGTAATCTCGATGAGGGACAGGGAGGTTGATGGAAACCTCCCTGTTTGCTGTCACAAATGGATTCCTTCACTTGTCTTATAGATGTACACAAAATAAAGACAAAATGGAGGAACCAACAATGAGCAAATTACTGGTCATTAACGCACACCCGGAGGCAAATTCGACTGCATCTTTTAGTCTGAACGTATTGGACTTTTTTCTAAAAAAATATAGAGAGCATCAATCCGGCGAGGAGATCATCGAACAAATCAACTTATACGAGGACGTTGTCCCCATGGTGGACAAGACGGTACTTAGCGCATGGAGAAAACAAAGAAACGGTAAAGAACTAACGAGCGAAGAGCACGAGGTCACCCGAAAGATGGACAAGGTCCTTCAACAATTCAAAAGCGCGCGGAAGTATATCATCGCCTACCCTTTGCATAACTTTAACGTGCCGTTCAAATTAAAGGACTATATGGATAACATTATGATCGCCAAAGAAACCTTCAAGTACACCGAAAATGGATCCGTAGGTCTTCTTAAGGACGGACGCAGCATGGTGGTCATCCAGGGCAGCGGAGCGATTTATACCAACAACGATTGGTATACCGAAGTTGAATTCTCTTATAAGTACCTGAAATCGATGTTTCAATTTCTGGGGATCGAGGATTTTGAAATCATTCGGGTTCAAGGAACCGACATTTTAGATAAAGATGAAGTTTTGCAGAATGCCTATACCGAAGCGGAGAAATCGGCGGTTCAGTTGGCTTTGAAATGATAAAAAAAAGCGCCCCCCGAAAACCTCGGAGGGCGCGTTACGCTTGCATATCAGATGCTGGTGAAGGGACTCGAACCCCCGACCCACGCATTACGAATGCGTTGCTCTACCAGCTGAGCTACACCAGCAGGTTCGTTTTTAGCGAACAAAATTTATTATACCGAGTTTTAAAAATAATGCAAGCGCCAATTTCAAGAAATTATAATTTCTCGCGCACCGAGCGCAGCTTCTGCTCTGAGGAGCTGGCTTTGTCGCGGCGATCATCGATCTTGATCGAGGTCGACACCCGGCCGGCACCGGACTGGAACGGTGCTTCATGGATCGCGCGAATCGCAGCAAACACGTCGTCTAACGATCCTTCAATAATCGTGCTCATGGAGGTGAGGGTAAAGGTAATGCCCTTCTGCTTCTCCAACACCCGATGCAACTCGGCTACATAAGCGCTGAGGCTGGTGCTCCCCGTCCCGATCGGAATAACGGTAACTTCGGCGATAGCCATAATCGGCTCCCTTCTTTCCTGGTTATTGGATTGGTTTGAAACCTTTAGATCCCTAAGCTGTTTTTCGTCCGATAACTCTATTCTAACCAACCCCGCTCCTGAAGATCAACCGAACCCGTCTGCTAAATTTCCAGGCCATCCCCAAAACTCACATCCCCTGTAAAACGCCGTCTAGTCCTCCAGTCCCATTTATAAATGTTCACATTTTTCATCCGTCCCCCGCTCTCCGCATCATTGCGCGGACCGGAGGTTTTCACATCGTTTTCAGTCAGTTTTCAATGGGAAAATCCCATTTACAAACACAACATCTTGGGCTATCCTTAGATCAACGCAACAAAATATAGTGTGAACGGGTGATCCGGCGGACGATCCGCCGGAGCTTAAAAGGGAAGTGCGGTGCAAGTCCGCTGCGGTCCCGCCACTGTAATCGGTAGCTGGGTACTAAAGACAGGCGTTCCGCCTATATCGTCTGGAAGACCCAGCCGTTGACTGACGAAATGCCACTACAGCTTAATGTTTGATGAGCTGCGGGAAGGCGTCAGCAACGTTCCGAAAGCCAGGAGACCTGCCCGTTTGAAAGACACCGACGGAAAACCTGCGAGGATCAGGGATGGTGTCCGCTTGCCGCCGAAATGTTGGGCCTTGATTTGGTCTGTCCATCTTTTTTGCAGTGCATTCGGGCATGTCTACCTCGTTGGTTGGACATGCTCTTTTATTTTTGAACTAAAGCTCGGTTTACAGGGAGGAGAAGTGTGTTATGGCATGGGTAAGCCAGACGTATACCGGCCGGGACACCTTGCTGGATGAAGTGATTCGAATGGGCGAGGAAATCGTCCAGAGCCGCAATCTTGAGGTGCTGCGTGAGAACGCCAATTTAAACGGAGAGAGCTTCTCCGGCAAGATGAGCAAATTCGGCAGCGAGTATTCCAAATGGTATGCAAGTCATTTCGTACTGCCAACTCGCTTGGTCCAGGCGATTCAGGATAATATCGTGTATGTTCACGACTTGGATCAGTATGCTCTTGGCACAACGAACTGTATCTTTATCCCGTTTGACAAGCTGCTGCGCAGAGGCTTCAACACCGGCAACGGCAGCGTACGCCCGCCAACTTCGATCATGACGGCGATGGCGCTGGTAGCGATCATTTTCCAATCCCAGCAAAACTCCCAATACGGCGGCGTGTCCGCCAATAAGCTGGACTTTGATCTCGCTCCGTACGTAGCCAAATCGTTCGCCAAATACTTCCGCAAAGGGCTGGATTATTTCGAGGAGGGCAACGCGAACGCTGATTTTGGTGATATCACCATGAGCCGCAGCGATCTGAAGAAGCAATATCCTAAGGCATTTAGCTATGCGCTCAAGGAAACCAAAAGTGAGACGTTCCAGGCAGCCGAAAGCCTGATCCATAATCTGAACACGATGTCGAGCCGGGCCGGCGGGCAAATCCCGTTCACCAGCATCAATTACGGCACATGCACCTCACCGGAAGGACAGTTGGTCATCGACTCCCTGCTTACGGCCACGATACGCGGGCTCGGTCATGGGGAAACGCCGATTTTCCCGATTCAGATTTTTAAATGTAAACAAGGCGTCAACCAGAATCCGGGAGAACCTAACTATTCCCTGTTCCTGAAAGCGGCGGAATGCTCGGCCAAACGGCTTTATCCCAACTTCGCCAACCTGGATGCTCCGCTGAATCTGATGTACTACGATCCAACGGATCCGGATACGGAATTTGCGACAATGGGCTGCCGCACCCGGGTGCTGGCGGATCGGTTCGGACGCAATCACCTGTCTGGCAAAGGCAATCTTTCCTTTAATACGCTGAACCTGGTCAAGCTCGGCTTGAAGCATGGCATTGCGTTGGGACACCGCCAAGAACCCGACGAGCGCGCCTTCTACCGCGATCTGACTCACTATATGAATATCGCCCTTGAGGGATTGCTGCATCGCTTCTCGATTCAGGCTTCCCAGAAAGCCAAAGCTTCCGATTTCATGATGCGGGAAGGCGTCTGGGAAGGCGGTGAACAACTGGCACCGGACGATCAGGTCGGCGAATTGCTGAAGCACGGCAGCTTGTCCATCGGGTTCATCGGGTTGGCCGAATGCATGAAGGCGATGTACGGGAGGCACCACGGTGAGGATGAAGCCGTGTATCAGAAAGCTTACGACCTGATCGCATACATGCGCGACTATTGCGACGGCCAAAGTGAAATTCACAATCTGAATATCACGCTGTTTGCGACCCCGGCAGAAGGGCTGTCCGGCAAGTTCACCAAACGCGATCGCGCGGTCTACGGCTCGCTGCCCGGGATTTTGGACCGCGAGTATTACACGAATTCGTTCCATATCCCGGTCTACTACAACATCAGTGCGGCACGAAAAATCGAGCTGGAAGCCAAATTCCACGGGCTGTGCAACGCCGGAGCGATCTCTTATATCGAGCTCAACGGCAATGCCCGCAACAATCCGGAAGCATTCGTCAAAATCGTGCAATACGCTCTGCAGCAGCAGGTCAGCTATTTTAGCATTAATCATCCCATCGACCGCTGCTCGGCCTGCGGCTTTGAAGGGATCATTGGGGCAAGCTGCCCTTCCTGCGGCAGCCATGAGAACGAAGTGCATATTCGCCGATTGCGCCGGGTGACCGGCTATCTGACCGGCGATTATCAGACACGGTTCAACCCCGCCAAACAAGCGGAGGTTCGTGACCGGGTGAAACACGACGCATGAACATTTGCGGCTATTATCCGGAGTCCATTAATGAAGGACCCGGCATGAGGGCAGCGATCTTCATCAGCGGATGCCGCCATTATTGCAAGGGCTGCTTCAGTCCGAAAACCTGGAGCTTCGATTACGGGGAACCGTTCACGTTGGAGCGGGAAGCGGAAATCATTCATGACATTAAACATAATCCGTTGCTCAGCGGGCTTACGATCCTTGGCGGTGACCCTTTTTTCTCCGCCGCCGAAGTGTGCGGCTTTATTGATCGGCTAGTGGCGGAAGCCGGGCCCCGATCCATCTGGATTTATACCGGTTATACGTTGGAAGAATTAATCGAACACCCCGGCTCCCCGGAATATGAACTGCTGCGGCGCTGCGAGGTGCTGGTTGACGGAAGGTTCGTGGAAGAGCTTCGCGACCCTTCCCTGCTCTACCGGGGCAGCTCCAATCAACGGCTGATCGATATTCAACCCAGCCTGCAGCAAGGACAAGCCGTGTTGTGGGAGCCTAGGTTCACTTTTTAAACGGATTGATCTTATTCCTTCTGAGCGCAACTTGATTGCGCCCCTTTTTCAGCAAATATCTGCAATTTGAATATTCAAGATTCGGGGTAACGCCCCCCATCTGCAGTATTGATCCTACCTTAATATATGGAAAGTGAGGATTTATCTCATGCCTACTCTAGTGACAAAACCAAATAACCGACAGCTTGCGTTTGACAGCGCACGCCTTGGCGTCTATGCTGACCGGATTTTGCAAGGATTACATAACGTCAATAAAGAGCGCCTGCTGCGCGGCGTCCATGCGAAGCTCCGCCGGGATGTGGTGACCGGGGAAGAAATCAGTAATGCGTTCACGATGTCCGCGCTGGAGCTGGTCAGCAAAGATGAGCCGGATTGGAAATATGCAGCGGCTCGCTCCCTGCTTACCTCTCTGTATAAGAAAGCAGCGGTTCATCGTCGCTACAAAGCCTATCCAGAGCAACCTTACGGGTCGTTCTATCACCTCATCACCGAGCTATGCCAGCTCGGTATTTACCGCGAAGAGCTGCTGGAGTGCTATACGAAAGAGCAAATTGAAGAGCTGGGCCGCACGATAGACCCATCCTGCGATCTGCTGTTCGACTACATCGGTCTGTTGACGTTAACGGAGCGTTACCTGGCGACCGACTTCGACGGACGGACAATGGAACTTCCGCAGGAGCGTTATATGGTCATCGCCATGTACCTGATGCATAAAGAGCCGGAAGAGAAGCGTCTGGAGCTGGTGAAGGAAGCGTATTGGGCGATGAGCAACCTGTATATGACCGCGGCAACCCCAACGATGTCCAATGCCGGTAAAAAAGTAGCCGGCCAGCTCTCCAGCTGCTTTATTGATACCGTTGACGATTCCCTTGAGGGCATCTTCGACTCCAATACCGACGTTGCCCGCTTGAGCAAAATGGGCGGCGGCATCGGCGTTTACCTCGGCAAGGTCCGCGCGCGCGGCTCGGACATTCGCGGCCACAAGAACACCAGCTCCGGCGTAATCCCTTGGATTCGCCAGCTGAACAACACCGCCGTCAGCGTCGACCAGCTGGGAACTCGTAAAGGTGCGATTGCGGTTTATCTGGATGTTTTTCACAAAGATATTCTCGCCTTCCTCGACTTGAAGCTGAACAACGGTGACGAGCGGATGCGCGCGCATGACGTCTTCCACGGCGTATGCTTGCCTGATCTGTTTATGGAGGCGGTGGAGGCCCGCGGGGAATGGCATCTGTTCTGCCCGCACGAAGTGAAGAAGACGATGGGCTGGAAGGATGAGAACGGGCGTGCGTTGGGGCTGGAGGATTTCTATGACGAGGAGCTTGGGAAAGGCAGCTTCCGTGAAAAATACGCCGAAGCCGTGGCCCACCCTACTCTGTCACGCATCACGATGCCAGCGATTGATATCATGAAGCGCATCATGAAATCGCAGCTTGAGACCGGCACACCGTACATGTTCTACCGCGATACGGTAAACCGGGCGAACCCGAACCGCGCGCATGGGATGATTTACTCGTCAAATCTGTGTACGGAGATTATGCAAAATCAATCGCCAACTGTCGTCGAGCAAGAGGAACTGGTGACGAAGGACGGACAAACACGGATCGTCGTGTCCAAAATCCCGGGCGACTTCGTCGTCTGCAACCTGAACTCCATCCACCTGGCCCGCGCAGTACCGGCCGGCGTACTGGAGCGGTTAGTACCGATTCAGACGCGGATGCTTGATAACGTTATCGACATCAACAATATTGAAGTGCTGCAAGCGCAGTATACGAACAGCCAGTATCGGGCGATCGGGCTCGGCACGTTTGGCCTGCACCATCTGCTCGCGCTCGAAGGCATCCGCTGGGAATCCCAGGAGGCCGTGGAATACAATGACGCGCTGTATGAAAAGATCAACTACCTCCTGATCCAATCCAGCATGGAGCTGGCTAAGGAAAAAGGCAAATATCCGAAATTTTCCGGCTCCGATTGGGAAACCGGGCAATACTTCGTATCCCGCGGTTACGTGGACGGCTCCCGCGAAGGCAAATACGTGACGACCGAGCAATGGCGCGAGCTGCAGAAGGAAGTGCGTGAGAACGGCGTTCGCAACGCCTGGATGTTCGCCATCGCCCCTAACGGTTCAACCTCGATTATCGCCGGCTCCACCGCCAGCATCGATCCGTTGTACGAGCTGCTCTCGTATGAAGAGAAGACGACGTACAAAATCGCCAATCCGGCACCGGACCTGTCCGAAAAAACGATCTGGTACTACAAGACCGCGTTCCTGATCGATCAGCATTGGTCGATCGAAATGGCCGGTGCGCGCCAGCGCCACGTCGACCAAGGCCAAAGCTTCAACCTGTACGTGCGGCCGGACATCCGGGCCACTGACTTCCTTGACCTGCATCTGCATGCTTGGAAGGCCGGGTTGAAGTCGACGTATTATGTGCGGAGCCGGGCGTTGACGATTGAGGAGTGTGAGAGCTGCGCCTCATGAGGTACTCAACCCTCCCCACCCCTCCCTTACCGTAAGGGAGGGCGCCCGAGGGCCTGCTGCCCTCTGGTCTCCCGCAAAGGGGAAGAACGTGGGAGAGCAAGAGGCGCTCCTGCGCGCTCTCCCCTATCGGGGATTCGCTGAGGTTGGCTCGTGGAACGCTTTTCCCCCTTCGGGTACGTCTTACTTTGGGCGCTCCCGAGTGACCTGGAAAACCGTGCTGCTCAGGACTGCTGCTGTCGGCGCACCCGGGCGGCATATGTGCAGTGAGCCGCTTGTCGCCCTTCGGGCCCGCTCTACTGCAGTGCTCCTGCGGGGCGGGGACTGCGACTGCGGCGGACATGGTGCTGCTCCGTGCGTAACCGTCGTTGTCCCCTTCGGGGATGCACTTACTTTTTAGTGCATAACGAGAAAGCATCCGGGGCGCTTTAGGCGGAACTTCGTGCTGGGAGGCGTTGTCCCTTCGGGATGCACTTACCTTTGGCGCAAGACGAAGGAGCAGCAAAGGCGCTTTGAGCGTAACTGCGTGCTTGGAGACGCTATCCCCTGCGGGGATGCGCTCACGTTTTGAACATATATACATGCGGGTATGGGCCAGAGGGTGAAATGATTCTAGAGAAACGCCGGCGGCCTGATCCCGCACCCCCATCCCATGTACAACTTACTCAACAAAAATTAAGGAGCGAAAATCCCATGCAACTTCAAACGATTTTTAATACCGAAGCCCCCAACAAATCTACGCGCATCATCGGCGGCGAATGCTCAGGCATCCTGAACTGGAACGACATCCGCATGCCGCATATGTACAAGCTGTACAAGGTGCTCCTGCTCAACCACTGGATCGCTGACGAGATCCCGATGGCCAAAGACGCACAGCAATTCGCCCTGCTCGATCCGGAAGAGCAACGTACCTTCAAGATCAACATCTCGCTCTTGGCGGTGCTCGACTCGATGCAGACGATGTTTGTCGGCGACGTCAAACGCTACTTCACCGACTCCTCGTTGGAGGCGATCTCGGCGATCATCGGGCAGCAGGAAGTCGTACATAACCAATCCTACTCCTACGTGCTGTCCTCGATCGTGTCGGAGCAGGAGCAGAAAGAAATTTTCGAGTATTGGAAGCACGATCCAGTGCTGCTGGACCGCAACAAATTTATCGCGAACATCTATCAGAACTTCCGTGACGAACCTACGCCGCAATCGTTTTTTGAAGCGCTGGTAGCGGATCTTATTCTGGAGGGCATCTTCTTCTATAGTACGTTCGCATTCTTCTACAATCTGGCGCGGGACCAGAAAATGATGGGCACCAGCCAAATGATCTCGTACATCCAACGGGATGAGAACCAGCACTGCTACTTCTTCGCCGAAGTGTTCAAACAACTGCTGATCGATTATCCGGAACTCAACACGAAGGAAAATATCGATTACGCCTATCGCACAATCGACAAGGCGGTCGAACTAGAGACGAACTGGGCGCACTATACCTTAAAAAATGTCCCTGGCATCGACTTAAACGAATTGTCCGATTACATTAAGTACATCGCGAACAAACGGCTGACGTTGATGGGGCTGGACAAAGCCTATGAAGGTGTGGATATCAACTGCATGCCGTGGATCAAGCCGTTCTCCGATGAAGCGCTGAACGCGACGAAAACGGACTTCTTCGAAGCGAAATCTCGCAACTATGGCAAGGTCGGCGACGACAACGGGTTCGATGACCTGTAATTCCTTGCTCTGCTTAAGTGAAACGGATCTATGGCTCTTCCGCATCGGCTACGGAGGAGCTTTTTTTTGCAGAAAAGTTTGTCTATTTAAATTCGGTTTAAAAAAGCAGGATATGCTATAATCATTACCATCCTAAACCATCGGCCTAGTGCCCGAAACACATTCGGAAGGACGTTGCATGCATGGATTTGCTGATTACGGTTATCTTGCTGCTCATCTGTCTAGTGGTATCCAACATTATCAGCCACTACATCCCAATGATCCCAACTGCACTGACTCAAATCGCCCTTGGGATCCTCATTGCATTAGCCTACAATGAGTTCTCGCTCGAACTTGAAACGGAATGGTTCTTGCTGCTCTTCGTAGCGCCTCTGTTGTATAACGACGGAAGGTACTTCCCCCGTGACCAGTTATGGAATATGCGCGGAGCGATTCTGGGGAATGCCATCATCCTCGTCGTATTAACTACGTTGGGAGGCGGTTACCTCATTCATGCCGTCATTCCTGACATTCCGCTCGCTGCCGCGTTTGCGCTGGCGGCGATCCTCTCCCCTACCGATCCAGTGGCGGTCAACGGGATTGCCAAGCGGATTCATATCCCGGAGAAGGTGCTGAATCTGGTCCGGGGTGAATCGTTGATCAATGATGCCTCCGGCCTGGTCGCTTTTAACTACGCGGTTGCGGCGGTTGTGACAGGTTATTTTTCCCTGAAAGAAGCGTTGTTTGACTTCTCCTATATGTTCGTGGTCGGGGCTTTGCTTGGTTTCGTGCTCAGCTTGGCGATGGCCTGGATCCGGTTCTCCCTGCTCAAACAAGGGATTAAGGATACGACGCTGCACTCGCTGCTGCAAATTCTCACACCGTTCCTGATCTTCATCGTGACGGAGGAATTCCTGCATGCTTCCGGCGTTATTGCCGTTGTTGTCGGCGGGATCGTGCATTCGCTGATGCGGGAGCGGACGGAAACGATGCTGGCCGAGGAGCAATTGTTAACGGAAAATATTTGGTCGACCCTGCTGTTCATCCTGAACGGGGTTGTCTTCCTGCTGCTCGGTCTCAACATCCCTTCGTCCATTCAGGATACGGTCGCTAACCCGAATATTAACAATGTGCTGGCGATTGGGTACGTGCTCATTGTTGGGGTTGGCATCTTGGGGATTCGCTTTATCTGGTCGCATCTATTTGCCATTCATGATTACAAGAAAGGCAAAGGGGATAAACCTACAGCGAAGTCCAGCCTGATGCTGACCTTGACCGGGGTTCGCGGCGCGGTTACGATGGCGGGGGTCCTGTCTATCCCTTATGTCGTAGCCAGCGGCGGTCCGTTCCCGGAACGGTCGTTGATTCTGTTCTTGGCCGCGGGCGTGATCTTGTTTACGTTGATCGCAGCCACGATCTTTTTGCCGATGCTTAGCAAAGGGGGAGCACCCGGCGAAGAAGACAGCCCGTTCCTCGATTACAACGAAGCTCGGACCCGCGTGTTGCGCGTGGCGCTGAACAAGATCAAAGAGGTCATGGACGACGACAACAAAGTCGCAGCCTACCAGCTTATGGACGAGTATAGCCGGCTGCTGAAGCCCGCGTTGGATCAATGGGGCGCTCGGCGGCTTGACCGACCCGAGATGCTCGGAAAAATTACCGAACTGCACCGGGCCGCACTTAGGGTAGAACGCAACTACATCCAACAAGCCGTCCAGGAAGGCAGCATCGATAAAGAGATGTATGAAACCTTCGAGAAGGCTTTGGATCACCGGGAAGAGAAGCTGTCGCAAAGCGGAAGCTCCCGCTTCTTCTTCCTGGTCGGTACGACCGTCCGGGATTTCCGCCGCGCAAGACGGAAATACAAAGATGACAACTTGAAGGCCGTAGGGCGGGACATTCACCTGAAGGCCTTGCAAGCAGCACTCGAATATTTACAGGGGTTGAAAAAGGGAGACGATTCCGACAACATCGTTCAATATGTCATCCTGGATTACAAGCGTGCCATCGCACGTCTGAAAGGTTCCGCAAGTCCCTTCAACGAGAAGACGGAAGCGCAGAAGGAAGAACTGCGGCTGATCGTAATGGATGCCGAACGCGCAGAAATCAACCGGATGTTCGAAAACGGCGACATCAGCCGAGAGCAAGCCCGGGAGCTGCGCAGAACGATCAACCAAATCGAGGGCATCACCCTCTTCGAGCACGAGGAATAGCCAAAAACACCTCCACAAATGTGGAGGTGTTTTTGGATGCTGTCGCATCGGCTCGCCCCGCCGACCGCCTTAGCGCTTGCCCAGCCAGACGGCGGCGTTCAGAGCGCCAACCCGCAGCGCCGCCCAGGGCAATGACAAGCCGTCCGGGTGCCGGAGGCGCACCGTCCGACTCTCGCCCGGCAGCAGGTCGAAGTAGTTGTCGCTGTAGCGGACCCCGCCCAGCGGCAGCTCCAGCTTGACCAGCCGGGCGGCCGTCCCGCCGGAGGCGGTGACCGTGACGGTCTGCTCCGCTTCGTCCACCTGCACGTCCAGTTCAGCCGCTGGCAAGCGCAGCTCCTTCGGATCGCGCAGGTAATAGCGGTTCACCGGCGCGCTGAACCCCGCAGCGCTCAGCTCCACCAGCACCTCTTCCGGCGCCAACCCCGCCAGCGCCTCGGCCTCTTCCAAGCGCCCAAGCCGCACCGCGGTTTGCGGCGGCACCACAGCCGGAAGCGTAAACTGACGAATCCCCCCGTCTCTCGTACCTTCCGCCGTTTTGGCCGCACCCCCTTGCTGAACCAAAGGATGAACCGTTACAATCATGGTTCCCTCCAGCCGCTCCAGCGTATCGTTCACGACCCACACGTGCAGCGGCTCGCCCGGTTCATGCTCCAGCGACAAGAGCACCGGATGAAAAAACGTCTTCCCATAATAATACGAAGCTTTCGGCAACAGCTCGTAATCAATCATCGACCAGCTCGTCCCCGGCCAGCTGTCGTTGAGCTGCCACACCAGTGCACCACTGTTCCGGTGACGATGCCGACGATAATGTTCGATCCCGTATTTCAGCCCCTCGGCCTGCGTTAACATGGAGAAATTCATGTACTCCTCGATATCCCGCGGAATTCCGGTATAGCCCTCCATGAGCAAAATCCCTTTACGATGATTCGTATCCTTATTCCGGTACGCCATCTCGGCGCTTCCCCAAGTAAACTGTCCCTCTGGGATGTTCTTCTCCAGCGTATACCGGTTTGCGGAAGCGTGCATGCCAAACTCGCTGCTGAATAAGGCAAAGTCTTGTTTGAAATTTTTGAAAGTGACCCCTTGGATGCTGTAATCCAATAGCGGCTTCTCGCCCTGCATACGCGGATACACCGACCCGTGCCATACCTGCCAGTTATGACGGTCCCCCTGATTCGGATCATTGGCATCATACCCATCCTGCGCCCCGTACGGCGACGAAGGCCAATACGGTCGATACGGATCCAACTCAGCCAGCAAGCCGGGAATCAGTTCATGATAAATCGATTCTCCATAAAAATCCCCGGTAATCTCCCCGCCCGCCGACTTCATGTCATACAGCCAATCGATTTCGTTATTGCCGCACCAGAGCGCCAGCGAAGCCCGATTCCGCAACCGCTTGACGTTATCGATAATTTCCTGGCGCACATTGTCCATAAAGTCATGGTTGAAGTCCGGGAACAACGCATTGGCAAAAGCGAAATCCTGCCATACCAGCACCCCGCGCCGGTCGCACTCCTCGTAAAAAATCTCTTTCTCATAAATGCCGCCCGCCCATACGCGCAGCATGTTCATATGCCCTTCCACCGCCAGTTCAATTAACCCGCGGTACGTCGACTCCGGAATCGATCCGATCAGATGATCTGCCGGAATCCAATTCGCTCCTTTGGCATAAACCTTAATGCCATTAAGGATAAAGGCAAATGACGGACTGCCGTCCGGTTGCTCAAGCGATAATTCCAACGTCCGTATACCAAAGGGCTGCTCGTAACGGTCAACCTCTTCATCCCCGGCCAGCAGCGTCACTTCCAGCGTGTACAAATAAGGCTCGCCCAAGTCATGCGTCCACCACCGCCGCGGCTTGGTGACGCGTAGTTCGGCCGATGCGGCCCCTTTGGTGCGGATTGCATTCGGGAAAGCTTGTCTTAACGCGGCTTGTCCACCTATAAGGGGCTGCTCTGCATCCAGCATCGAAAGTGTGGCCGACGCAACCTCCTCGCCTTCCGCATCCAGCAAGCGGAGGGCAGCAACCGCCGCCGTCCCGGAGCGATAAGCCTCCACTTCGGCGCTGATCTGAATCACCGCCTCCTCTGCCGTCGCAGAGATCGTCGCGGCATATACGCTTGTCAGCTTCGCCAATCTGCGACGCTCCAGTCGAACCGGTCCCCAGATTCCAGTCGTGACGATGCGCGGCCCCCAATCCCAGCCAAAATTCATCGCCGCCTTGCGAATCCATGGCCGCTCCTTCGTATACGAGGACCATTCGAGCTGCTCTTTGTCCCGATGATGCAAATACAGCGGATCAAAACGAACGGCAATCGTATTCCGCCCCTCACGGACGATCCGCGTGACATCAAACGTGTAGCAGCGGAACATGTTGGACGCTGAACCGATCTCATGTCCGTTAACAAAAACAGACGCATACGTGTCCAGTCCTTCAAAGACAAGCTCGATTCGCTCCGTTTCCCCCGGCAGGGCCTCCAGCTCAAACGTCGTGCGGTACCACCACTCCTTCCGCTCGATCCAGCGGCATTTCGCATCGTTGTGCCCGTAATACGGGGAATCGATCAAACCACGGGCGAGCAGCGTTGAGTGTACGTCGCTCGGGACGTGGGTCTCCACCCAGAAGCGGTCGTCCAGACCGGGAGCGGCCAGTTCCAGGGGCGGCTTCTCTCCAACCTCAAAATGCTGCAGCTTCCATGGTCCCGATAGGATCATAAATCGTCCCTCTTTTCCTGATGAAATGGTGTATCAAAAAATATCCCTTCCGTACTGCTAAGCTTGCCGAATCGTCCCGCCCGGCGTTTCCTCGCGGAATTCGCTTGGCGTCTTGCCGGTATACTTCTTAAACAGCCGGCTGAAATATTTCACGTCCTCGTATCCGGTGAGTCCGGCGATTTCACTTACCTTCGCTGGCGATACCGCCAGCAGCTCCATGGCCCGGCGCATCCGCAAGGCCGTAACGTAATCGTTAAAAGTGCTGCCGGTTTCTTTTTTGAACAGCTCGCTGAGATGGCCGGGATGCAGGTGCACATAAGCTGCAACCTGCTGCAAGCTTAACTCCTCCGCCGGGCAAGACTCCATATAGGCTTTGGCCCGCTGCACATGGGAAGCCTGCCCCTCGCCCAAATGACCATGGTACAAGCTCATGACGGCGTGCAAATGGCGGAACAGCTCATCCTTCAGCTTCGCACCTCCGTTGTGCTGCTGTTGCCAAGGTGTGAAGCGCGCGGCCCCTTCCTTCCCTAACGCCCGGAGGGTACGCTCCAGCCAGCGGTGTGCGGCAACGGCGGCGGACTGCAGGCAGGCTTGATACGATTCCGGCGTGCATTCCGGATCTGCGGTGAGCTCGTCAGCCAGCCGATGTGTCCACGCGCGCAACGCCATCCGATCCTGCTCTAGTAAGATCGAGCCAAGCTCATTCTCCTCTTCTTGCGTGATGACCGTCTTCCCGCCTTTCCGGTCCGCGAACGCCTGGTAATCCAGCAGCTTCGCGCCGGGCAGCAGATCATGATAAGCCAAAGCCGCCTGGGCAGTCACATAACTATGATGCACTTGATCCTGCTCTTCCACAGGTACGCCGACAGCCAAGCGCAGCTGGCAGTTCAGCAAGTTTTCGATCCGCTCCAGCATCCCCTTAAACCGCTGTTCACTGGATAGCGGAAAACTCTGCTCAGGCGCCGTCACACAAACGATCTGCCCTTGATGGATCAACACCGCCGCGCCTGGCAGCAGATCTTCCAGCATATTTTGGACGGCAAACCGCAGAAGCGAGCCGGTCTCCTCCTCCTGCCCCCAGCCGCCGGCGGTTAGAATCAGCACTTGCCGGTACTCCGAATGCCCGAAGGTCTTCAGCTGCTGACTTGAATCTGAGGGCTCAGGAACCCCGGGAGCCGCTCCCGTCTCACCCTCGATCACCCATTTATACAACTGCCGTTGCCGTTCTTCCCGTGCCTGCCGATGGGCGCGGGAATCCTCAGCCCGGCGCTCCAATAACCGCTGCTTGGCTTTGAGCACGGTCCGGATGATTTCCTCCGGTTTGCTCGTTTTTAACAGGTAATCGCTAACGCCTTGGCGAATCGCCTGTTGGGCATAAGCAAAATCTCCATATCCGGACAAAATGATCACTTCCAGCCCAGGCAACCGTCTCACTGCTTCTTCCGCCAGCTCTAGGCCGGTTAACCCATTCATCCGGATGTCAGTAATTAAAATATCCGGACGTTCCCCCTCCAGCCGCTCAAGCGCCTCCTCTGCAGAAGCAGCCGGCTGGAGTAAATGGAGTCCGAGCTCGCTCCAGGAGATGACGCTGGCCAGCCCAGTCCGGATAATCACCTCGTCATCTACAATTAATACATTCATGGCGATTCCTCCATGATCGGAATGGAAAATGAAACCTGCGTGCCCTCGCCTTCCCGGCTGTCGATCGAGAGCCCCGCTTCCTGTCCGTAGTGCAAGAGCAGCCGCTCGTTGACGTTACGCAGCCCGTATCCGGCCGACCATCCTGCAGGTGTGGTCGCTGCTGATGACGCAGTTACCCGAGTTGCCGAGGTCGAGGCTGCAGTTCCGGTTAAAGCAACTGGAACAGGGGTTGGGGCATCCGTAACCGTCATTGCCGCCGTCTCCGCCAAGGCCGTTCCTGATATCCCGGGCCGCCCGTTCTCCTCCCCGTGAGCGGCGGGCAGCAGCAACGATTGGCGTACCTCCTCCAAGCGCTCGGCGTTCATGCCAAGCCCGTCGTCCATGACCGTTACGCGCATGCGTCTTCCCTCCGGCTGGATGAAGATGGTGATGGTACCGATTCCTTCGCGTTTTTGGATCCCATGGATCAAGGCATTTTCCACCAAAGGCTGCAGCAGCAGCTTCAGCATCCACTTGTCGTTCAGCGTCTCATCTACGAAATACTCGACCGTAAATTTATCGGGGAAGCGGATCGATTGGACGCGCACATAATTTCGGATATGGGCCACCTCCTGCTCAACCGGGCAGTAATCTTTGCCTTGATTAAGACTGATCCGCAAGAAGTCGCTTAACCCTTCAACCATATCGGCGATCCGCCGCTCTCCTGACATCAGGGCAATCCAATGGATCGATGACAACGTATTGTATAAAAAATGCGGATTGATCTGCGCCTGTAAGGCCCGTAAATCAGCCTCTTTCTTGCGGGCTTCGCCGCGGATGACTTCCCGCTTCAATTGTTCGATATGCGCGCCAAGCATGTTGTAGCTGTGGCCCAACCGCCCGATCTCATCATCCGAGGTCGCCGGAAAACGCGGCAAAGGCCGCTCCGGATCGATCCGCGACAAATGACGGGTTAACACGCGCAGCGGCCGGGTAATCCGGCGAACGGTAAACCAGATGAGCAGCGTGCACACGAGCACCGACACGCCTACGACCTCGGCGGTTAACGTGAGAATATAGCGGTTCTCCGCCCGGTATTGGTCGTAAGGAACGCTGCCCACCAGCATCCAGCCGGTTAACGGCTCATGACGGTACAGCACGGTCGACTTTCCGTCCCCTTCGCCGAAGATTACGCTGCCGCTGATGTTCATACTGGCAGAGAGCGGTTCGCTCCCGATATCTTCTCCTTCCGGGATGCGCCTTGGCAGCAAGGCGAACAGACCGGGCACATACTCATCCAGCGGCCGGCCCAGCCTGGATCTGTCGGCAGAGGACAGAATCGTCCCGTCTCCCCCAACCAGCTCCACCTTGCCCATCCCTTGACCAAACTCCGGTGATTCCAGATTACGGGCTAACTCCCGTTCATCCAGGCTGATCGCCAGCCAACCCAAGCGGCGAAAATCGTAGATGCTGCGGATGGGGCGAAACAAGGTGATCACCTGCTCCATCCCAGCGTAGTCGCGAATTTCGTACACGCTGGACCACGTTTTTCTCCCGCTGGCAATCGCCTTCGCCGCCTCCTCGGGAAGCTCATTTTCATACCAGGTGGCCGTGGACAGCCGCGCGTCGAATCGTTCGGGATAGATCACGATATTCGCGATATAAGGCTTGGAGGCCGCCAAATTGGTCATGCGCCCGACCAGCTCCGTCCGCTTCGCTTCGTCGTCCTCCGGGCCCGCCAGATAGGCCTGCAGATCCCGTTCCCCAATTAAGAAAATCGATAATGTCTCGATATCCTCCAACATAAAGCGCAAATTGGCGTCCATTTGCTTCAGCATGTCACTGCCGGTCAGCTTCGTTTTCTCCTCCGTAATGTTGGAAGAGATCACAAAGGCGAACAGTCCCAAAGCCAGCATCGGCACGATCATGGACCCTGCAACCACCACCGACAGCTTGCGCTGAAGCGACGTAGTCAACCATTTATGCAACATCTTGCGCTCCCCCTTTGCCCCGGTGTAGGATGTTCCTCCCTTATCCTTTCACCGCGCCGGCCGTCATCCCCTTCATCATTTGTTCTTGGAACAGCAAATAGAGGACGATCGTAGGGATCACCGACAACGTCATACCGGCGAGCGACAAGCCATAATCCGTCTGATAACCGTCAGCGAAGTTGGCGATGGCCAGCGGCAACGTTTTGAGCGCCGTCTTGTTGATGAACACCAGCGCAAAGGAGAAGTCGTTCCAGGAATGCAGGAAGCTTAGAATCGTCACCGTCGCCAACGCCGGAACCGACATCGGCAGCATGATGCGGAAGAATAACCCCCACAATCCAGTCCCATCGATAAACGCTGCCTCCTCCAGATCGCGCGGCACGCTTGTTAAATAGGCCGTCAACACGAATATTGCTGTTGGCAACGCAAAGGCGGTATATGGCAAAATCAGCGCCCAATACGTGTTGAGCAGCGACATCTGCTTCATGAGAATAAACAACGGGACTAACGTACTATGAATCGGAATCAGCATCCCAATCACGAAAAAGGTCAGCACCCCGCCTTTCCAGCGGAACTGGAAGCGAGCGAGAATAAATGAAGTCAGCGCGGCGATAAACAACGTCAGCACCAGCGAGCCGATTGCCACGAGCACCGAATTGCCAAATGCCGTGCCCAGCCGCGAGCTTTCCCAAGCCCGCGTGAAATTGTCAAAGTGCCACACCTGCGGCAATCCAAAGGGCCGGACGTAGAAATCCTCATTCGTCTTAAACGCACTGATCACCAGCCATAAGAACGGGTACAACGTGATCACGCCATAAATCGTCAGCAGCCCCCAAAACAACGTGCGGCCTGTCTTCCGTAACATTCGTCCGCCGCCGCCAACCCCGGCTTTTTTTGCGGACAACGTTGTGGTTGTATTGATGTTCAAGTTCATGGGCTCCTCCTTTCCTTAAGCGGCGTCTTTTTTGCGATTGGTCAGCCACTGGCTGGTTCCGATCAACAACAGACTAATGATCATAATGCTGGTGGAAATTGCGCTCCCGAATCCGTACCGGTAGGTCGAGAACGTAGAGTTATACATATACGTCGCCAGCAACTCCGTCGCATGCGCCGGTCCGCCCTTCGTCATGATGTACACCAGGTCGAAGGACTTCAAGCTGCCCGAAATACATAAAATTACCGCCACCTGCACCGTGTTCTTAATCATCGGCAGCGAGATGGTCAGCAGCTTGCGGGCGCCGGAGACGCCGTCAATTTTGGCCGCATCGTGAATCTCGCCCGGAATGTTCTGGAGCGCCGACATGAAGATGATGAGATACAATCCAACGTAGCTCCAGATCAGCGGGGGCAGCAGTGAATAGATCGCAATATTGCCATCCGAGAGCCAATCCAGTTTCCAACTGGACAATCCTAACGCATCCAGCAGGAAGTTCAGAATCCCAATCTGCGGATGATAAATGTACTGCCAGATCATCCCGATGACCACCGTGGACAACACCATCGGGAGGAATACCGCTGAGCGCAGGAAGCGCTGCAGCAGGTTGCTCTTATGCAGCAGCACGGCCAACACGAGAGCGAGTGGAATTTGTCCGAACACCGAGGCCAGCACGAACACGACGTTATTTTTCAGCGCCCGCCAGAATATGGGGTCCCGCAGGATTTCCGCATAATTGCTGAGTCCGGTGTATTTCGCTTCGCCGATGCCCGACCAGTTGAAGAAGCCGTAGTAAGCCGACCAGATCACCGGCACGAAGACGAACAGCGAGTAGATCACCAGCGCGGGCAGCAGCCCGGTGATGATAAAGCTCTTGCTGCGCAATGCGTTCATGCTTACTCACATCCTTTAAGGGAAAAAAATAATCCCCCTCCCCCTGAGGGGAAGGGGTTCGCTTTAATTGGCGGCTACCGCTGCAGCCTGTGCATCCTGGATTTTGCGCGCAATATCCTCTGCCTTACCGCCCATCAGCAGCTCCTGCAGCCCGTTGTTCACCACTTCAACCGTGGCCGAGCCCAGCTTGGAGTCGTAAACCGGCACAATCTTCACGCGTTGAATCAAATCGTACAGTTCAACAAACAGCGGATGCGCTTTGCTCTTGTCGAGCTCGATATTGTAGCTGACCAAGGTGCTGCTCTCCAAGGTAGCCTTCTGTCCATCAGGACCAGCCAGTGCATAGAACAGCTTCATAGCAGCTTCTTTCCGGGCTCCCGTCAGCTTCTTGCTGACTCCCAGGCCGGTACCCACGACGCCCGAAGTGGTGTCTGGCGCGCCTTTGCCGCCTGGAATCGTCGGAACGATGGTGATATGCGTGTTATCCAGCACTTCCGCCGGTGCATTGTTCACCAGGTTTGCTAATGCCCAACCGCCGTTGACGACCATAGCGGCATTCCCTTGGAAGTACAGCTGCATCATTTGCGTTTCATCGATACTGTTGAAGCCGTCTTGGAACGCCTTGATTTCACCCAGCTTCTGGAATGTAGTCAGCGCTTCGACAAACTCAGGATCCGTAAACTTCGCGCCGTCTTGATCAACTGCCTTCAAGAACCAGTCGGTACCGGTAATCCGGTCTGCCACGGTGCTAAAGAACGTCGACTGTGCAACCCAGTTTGCTTTGTTGCCCAGCGCGATTGGAATGACGCCGTTATCGTTAAACGTTTGGATAGCGGTCTCCAGCTCTTCCCACGTTTCCGGCACTTTGACGTTATATTTCTTAAACAGGGCATCATTGTAGAAAATAAACGAGCTTGGTGCGAGGTTCATCGGTACGGAGTAGATTTTTCCGTCCACGGTGTAACCGTCCAGCGCATTCGGAATGAAGTTGTTCTTCCAATCCGGATTGGCATCCAGCTCATCATTGATGGGCTGCAGCAAATCGCCCTTCACGAACTCCTTCGTCATGGCGTCCGGCCACATAACGAACAGATCCGGCATTTCGTCTGCTGCGGCCACCGTCCGCAGACGCGTCTTCAACCCGTCTGTCGGGAGCCCTTCGTCGATGACTTCAATCTCGGGATGCTCCGCCCGGAAGTCCTCAATGATTTTCCGCATGGCCACTGCTTTCGCGTCTTGGCCTGTCCAGTTATGCCAGATGGAGATGCTGACCTTCTCTCCACCGTTATCTCCGCTGCCGGAAGCTTCATTTCCTCCGCCGCAACCTGCCAGCAATACCATCAGCATGGCGGCGCTGCACAATAATGAGATCCATTTTTTCATCTTGTTTGATTCCCCCCTTGCTTTGATTAAACCCATTGTAATGTTAGCGCTCTCAAAACATAAGGAGAAGAATCGCGGCACCAGGGGTGAAAAATTTCGGCACTCCACACTTATGCACTTAAATGTTAACCCCGTAAAAAAGTTCTCTGATTCCCATGATGTTGAGAAAACCATTGCTTGTCCGCATCGCAAACCGGCTTCAGCGGCCTGCAGACTACCTTGACCGCATCCGGCCTACAATTTCCTCCACGGCTTTATCCAACGTATCGTAATGAAAGGTGAAGCCCGCCCGTTGCAGCCGTTCCGGCAACACCCAGCGGCTCTTCAGCACCAGCTCGGTTTCCGTGCGAATGAGGCGTGCGCCCAGCTCCAATAGCCAGCGCGGAGCGGGCAAGCCGATCGGAACGCCCATCGTCCGGCGCAGGCTGGCCATCAGCTCCCGGTTCGTAACCGGGTTCGGAGCGGATGCGTTAAACACGCCGTCCAGCTCGGGGTGCTCCTGCAGGAACTGGACGATTCGGAACAGGTCCTCCATATGGATCCAGCTAAACTGCTGACGGCCGGATCCTTGAGCTCCGCCCAGCCCAAAGCGCACTAAGTTCCGCAAGGGAGCCATCACCCCGCCGTCGTCCAGCACGATGGCGATCCGCAAGGCGATTTGCCTTGTAGCCGGGAGATTAAAGGCAAAAAAAGCCTCCTCCCACGCCTTCGCGACGTCGACCGAAAAGCCGGTGCCAATTTCCCCGCCCTGCTCCGTCATCGGGCGATCTTCCGCATGCCGGTAAATTGTAGCCGTACTGGAGTTCATCCATAATGCCGGCGGACGATGGCAGGCCAGGACGCACTCCCCCAGCTGACGTGTCGTTTCCGTCCGGGAATTCAAGATCTGGCGCCGGTTCTCCGGCGTATAGCGGCAATTCACCGACCGGCCAGCCAAATTAAGCAGCAGGTCCGCCCCTTCCAACGCCTCCACAATAGCGTTTGGGTCCTCCCAGGAGATATGCGGAGCTTGTCTGGAAATGATCTTAACGTCCGCTCCCCGTTCCTGAAACCGCCGCGCAAACGCCTGCCCGACAAACCCTGTTCCCCCGGCCAATACCACCTTTGGCATGCGATCCTCTCCTTCGCCCAGATATTTGGTTTCATTATATCATGGAGGTGAGGATGAGGTTTCCATCCAAAATTCGCAAAATCGAGCAGAGTTGGGAGATAATCTCTCTAACTGCAGATAAGTCCAGCGGTATGATGTCAAGCTGTTGATTTAATCGAATTGGAAATTTCCCGTGCCTGTTGAGCGCGGAGTCACGAAAAAAGGGCGCATCAAACCAAACCCAGCCAAAAACCATGTCAGATACCAGATTTTTACTGGGAATTCGTGAAGGACTAAGGCAAAGGAGGCGTTAATCCTTGGCGCTATTCACCTTCCTTCGAGGCGTGTAGAGTTGGCCGCTGCGTAGCAGCACATCGACCAGACGCACGAGTTTTCTTGCCGTTAAGACGAGGGCGCGTTTGTGTTGATTCTTGGGCACTTCGTGATACTTCTTCCGGTAATATTCACCGAATTCTTCATCGCGCATCCTAACCGAGTTGGCAGCTTCAACGAGGTAGTAGCGCAGGAATCGGTTGCCGGATTTGATGCGGGCGGTGTCCTCCGCCTCGAAGACGCCGGACTGGTGCCTGCGCCACGTCAGACCCGCGTACTTGGCGACGGCGGCTTGATCCTTGAACCGTTCAATATCGCCGAGTTCGCCGAGCAGACCGGCTGCATAGACTTTGCCGATGCCGGGCACTGACAGCAAGCACTGAGCGCCTTGAATGCCGTCGAGGACCCGCTCGATCGCTTTGTCGAGATCCTTGAGCTGCTTCTGGATGCTGCGGATGGATTCGATGGAGGTGCCGAGCACCAGGTCAATCGAATCCTCCACGACCTTGGACAGCCGATAGGAGGCGCGGGCAGCTTGCTGAATGCAGCGGGCGACCCGCTCGGGATCGGGGAAACGATTGCGTCCCTTGTCCCGCAGATAGTCGGCCAGATCGGCCACGTCCATCTCGGCGATGTCATCGAGGCTGAACTTCTCGGAGAGCATCTCCATGAGCGCATGGCCAAACACGGAGCTGTCGACCTCGGTTGTAAACGCATTGCACTTGTAGAACAGGTTCTGCAAGAAGTACTGCTTCTCGCGAGCCAAGTTATGGACCAAGTGGAAACGCATGCGCGTGAGGCGTTGAAGGGCGACATACTGCTCCTGCATGACGATGGTGGTCGTCAGGCGGCCGAAGCGCAGGCGATCCGCAATGACCCAGGCGTCGAGCCGGTCGGTCTTGTCCATATCCGCATAGGCTTCTCTGAACTTGCTGATGAGCTTGGGGTTCAAGGTGAACACCTTGGCCTTGCGCTCTCGAAGCGCTGGATCCTGATGCAGGTACATGGCAGGGTGCCAGCTGTAGACGGAAGTGGCTTCCAAGCCGATGTGAATCTCGGTGACGGCCAACTTGTCCGCTGCAGCGACGATTTGGTCACGCAAATGCGAGGCGCCATTCAAATTGTTTTTGACGGTGAGTGTCTCAAGCTTGTCACCGTCAGCGTTCATGAAACACGCTTCGAGCTCTTGCGAGCTCACGTCAATACCGACAAAAAGCTTCAAGTGAAATTCCTCCTTTCGCTAGGGATTCAGGGAATGGACGCTCCGGGATGCCTCCGGCGCACGCGCAGATCTATCACCCTCGCGTATGAGGACACACTTCGGGCCATGAGCTGCCCCGGATCTGCTAAAACCGGGCATGGGATGCCGAAGGGAACAGCCAGCGGGTAAGAAGCTCAGACGCGTACCGGAGAAACAGACTTAAGGAGTAGACGATGCTACTGGAGGCAGAAGGATTTCCCCGAATGGACCCTACGTTCCATTGTCCAGAGGCATACCGGAAAGTCCAGTCCCTGATGGAATTTTCAAAGAACAAGCTGGAAATTTGGAGGCTGTTTTCCATCCCCCGGGGGGATGGAAATGAACCTAAAAGAGCTTTTTAAAGATACTATACGAGGAGGATGGTGCATGGACAAGTTCGGCATGTACGCCAAATTCAAAGCGCAACCCGGAGCACGCGATTCGTTGGTCGAGATCTTGCTGGAGGCCGCAGCGGGTGCAGGGGCAGAACCAGACTGTGAACTGTATGTAGTCAATGTTTCGGAGACGGAGCCCGAGGCCGTGTGGGTTACCGAAGTCTGGAGCAGCAAGGCAGCCCATGACGCCTCGCTGCAAGATGAAGCCACGCGAGCGATGATTCAACGTGCCATGCCCTTGATCGCCGGCGTGGAATCGATCCTGCTCCGCCCGTTGGCGGGAAAGGCATCAAGTAGTCGGAGGTAGAGGGGTTAAGTCGCACACCTAACTACTCTCTTAGGTGAAATGTAAAAGTACAGTTCATATTCGCTTATTCGGCTCGATTTAGGGTTTTAAATGTAAAAGTGCAGTTTACATCCGATAAAAGCTCCTCTTTCCCCGGATTTGGCCCTGCATGAAATGCACTTTCCCTAAGGCCCCCTAAATAAACTGGAGTCCTCCCCTACAAGGATTTACAATGGAAATAAGGGAGAGGATTCAGTTATGGGAAAAGCCAAAGATGAATTTCGTTTAAAGGTAGTAAGAGAAGCTCTGTCCGGGATTAAGGTGGGGGTGCTTGCCCGGTCGTATGACCTGCACCCAGAAACCATTCGAACCTGGATTCGAGCATACCGAGATCAGATTACAGATGTGGATACATCACTGCCAGACCAACACCTTCAAGAACTCAAACGACTTCAAGAGATTGAAGAAAAATACGAGAAAGCGATGAAA